>CAZGHT010000024.1:0-64194 GCA_964525535.1 uncultured Rhodothermaceae bacterium | reverse complement strand
CGTCGAAACTGAAGGCGTACTCCCCACCGGCCTCGATCCATTCCACTACCTCCCCCGTTTCAGTGGTGAGCATAGCGTCACTCCGGCCTTAGCGCGTCGACCGGGTTGCTGAGTGCGGCGCGTATGGACTGGTAACTCACGGTCATCCAGGCGATCACGAGCGCCGACAGGCCCGCCGCGATGAAGGTGCCCGGCCCGATATCGATCCGGTACGCGAAATTGCTGAGCCATTGATTCATCCCGAAATAGGCCAGCGGTATCCCTATTACGATCGCGATCAACACCAGCTTGACGAAGTCGCCCGTGAGCAAGAGCACGAGCCCAGACAGGTCGGCGCCGAGCACTTTGCGGATCCCGATCTCTTTCGTCCGCTGCTCGGTCATGAACGAGGCCAGGCCGAATAGGCCCAGGCAGGCGATGAAAATTGCCAGAACGGCAAACGAAGAGGCCAGTGTGCCAACCGTCATCTCGGTCCGGTACATCTGATCGTACTGCTGATCCAGGAATCGGTACTCGAAAGGATAATCCGGGTTGAACTGCTTCATGGCTTCTTCAACGCTCGCGACGGCTTCTTCCGTCTGCCCTGGCACCGATCGGACAAACAACATCCAGGTCTGCTCGGGGTCGAAGCGAATGATGGTGGGTTCGATTTCGGAATACAACGACGCCATGTGGAAGTCTCTGACGACGCCGATGATAACCCCCTCATCCCCCCAGAAGCTGAGCCGCTGACCAATGGGCTGGTCCATCCCCATCGCCAGGGCTGCGGTCTCGTTGATGACGTAGCTCAACGAGTCGGCCCCAAATGCGGGCGAGTGCGTGCGGCCCTCCACGACGTCCATATCCATCGTCTCGACAAAATCGTACCGGCTGTTGATGATATGGAAGAGCATCTCTGAGTCTGGATCTTTACCCTCCCAGGTCGGATCGGTCGTAGAGCTGCCCACACTGAGCGGGTTCTGGCTCGACGCCGTGACGGATTCGATTCCGGGACGGCGCAGCAGTTCGTTTTTGAGGGCATCGTACTGATTGCGAGCCGGCCCTTCGAGATTCGTGATGATCAGGTTCGACTTGTCAAGGCCCAGATTCTTCGTCCGTATATAGTCGACCTGCCGGGCTACAGTAAGCGTACCAATGATGAAGATCACAGACAGGGCAAACTGGAAAACAACCAGCCCCTTTCGAAGTACGGCATGACCACCTCCCTGGGTACTACCTCCCCGAAAGATACCGATGACGCTGAAGGACGAAAGATACAGCGCCGGGTAGCTGCCGGCAACGAGGCCCGTCAGCACGGCGATGCCCAAAAACAGCAACAGCATCGAGCCGCCGAGATCGTTCAACGAAAACGTCTGCTCCGTGATCGCATTAAAGGCTGGCAGCGCTGCAGCGACGAGCGCCAGGGCGAGTACGAAAGCCCCCAGCGCCAGGAGCATCGACTCACCGAGAAACTGTCCAATGAGCGTTTGCTGCGTGGCGCCGACCGACTTGCGGACCCCGATTTCCCGGGTGCGCTTCGTCGAGCGGGCCGTAGCCAGGTTCATAAAGTTGATGCAGGCCATCAGCAGGACGAAGCCGGCGACGATAATGAAAATACGCACGTACTCGATCCGCCCCCCCACGAGCTGCCCTGATTCGTACCGGTTGTGCAGGTGCATATCCTCGTAGGGTTGCAAAAAGAGATCGGTAAGAGCGGATTCGTGGTTGTCGCGAATTACGTTCAGTACCTTTTCATTGATTGCAGCGCGATCGGCGCCGGCCTGGAGCTGCACGAACAGCTGCATCCCGCTGTTGCCCCAGTGTTCGACCCAGGTGTTTCGCTGGTAGAAATCGGCCGAAGGGATTACGAAGTCGAACTGCAGGGTCGAGTGATCGGGTACGGGAGCTGCAACACCTGAAATTTGAAAATCAGTTCGGTTATCGATGCGAATCGAACGGCCGATGATATTTTGTCGCCCCCAGTCGGCGCCGAATAACCGCTCCGCCAGAGCTTCCGAAATGACGATGCTGTTCGGGTCGTCGATCACCGTTTCCGGATCGCCGATCAAGAGCGGGAAAGAAAAGATCTCGAAAAAGGCGTCGTCCGCCCAGTATCCTTCTTCCCGGTACGCGACGTCACCCAGCGTAACGACCACCTCGTTCTGGTAAGATACCATCTCTGCGTGGACCACTTCAGGGAATTGCTCCTCGAGGGCGGCCGCCGTCGGCTTGGGAGCGCCGTTCCACGTAAAAATCTGGCCGTCTGGAAAGAAGGCGTGGCGTTTCCCGGTGTAGAGGTCGGGCCCGTGAGCGTGAAATCGATCGAAGGAGAGTTCTCCCTGCACCCATAACAGAATAAAGAAGCTGCAGGCCAGCCCAACGGCCAACCCCAGGATATTGATGGTCGCGTAGACGGGATTGCTGCGCAGCGTCCGCAGGGCGATCTTCAGGTAGTTTTTGAGCATGGAACTGGTGGCTGGATACTGGTGGCCAGGTGCTAGTTACTGGATGCTGGATGATGGTGGAATGACAATATGTGTGCCAGTATCGAAAAAGCAATTTTTCTGCGTGAAAGAGGCGATTCGGATGGAGTATGCGGGCCCGTCCTGTTCGGTAGCGGCACACGAACTGTTCGCAGGCGGACACCGTATAGGATATATAATCTGGCTCAATTTGTAGGAATAGGAGCCGAAAAGTCCTACCTTTATCGCGTTCCGTAATTCGTTTGTCTTGCTTTATGTCGTTTCACTCTGTGCGTGTCGTACCTTCAGTTACATATTTCGTTATTTTCTTATTGTACGGCCTGTCGCTCGGATCGGGTTGTTCAGACGGTGGCGAACAACAACCCTCCCCTATAGCCGGCGCTGTAACTGACACCATGCAGTTCGCTCAACCCCCACTTGAAGTCCCGAATTATTCCGAGTTTGATGCCTTCTGGCAGGCGTTCAAAACGGACGTGGCGGCCTTAGACGCAGAAGCGATGGATGGAGAAGCGCTGGCCGCTTATGTCGTCTTCCCGTTGAAGGATGCGCAATATTTGATAGGACAGCCTGATGACGCTGACGGCATCAGCCGGCAGGCGTTCATCGACCAGATCCGATTGATCTTTGACGAAGCCGCGCGACAAAAGATAGCGGCCACCACCGCTGAAGGCCTGGAAACCGTAGACTTGAGCGAGCGTGACTACGACGTCCAGACCGTCCAGGCAACGGGCCGCGTGCTGCGGGTCGACTACCAGGAAGACGACTATGAGTCGACCGTGATGTACGTCTTCGGTGAGACGGCCGAGGGTTACCAGTTAATCGCGATCGACCTGGCAGGATGAAACGCCAACCGCCACCACCGCGAAGTAAACCCCATTTTTAAACTCCCCCCATGAGCCAACATTTAATTACCATCGCCATGCAAGAGCTGGGCACCGCCGAGTTCGACGGCACAGCCAGCAACCCACGCATCCTCCAATACGCCGAAGAGGCGGGATTCCCGAACTACACGGGTGATGAAATCGCCTGGTGCAGCCTGTTTCTGAACTGGGTCGCGCTGAAAGGCGAACGCCAACGGACAGGCAAACTGCTGGCCCGGTCGTGGCTCCATACGGACATCGGGCTCATCGTCGACGAAAAACCCGAACCCGGCGATCTGGTCATCTACTGGCGGGAATCTCCGGCAAGCTGGAAGGGTCACGTCGGCATCTTCCTGGGTTATTCGAAAAGCATGACCCGGATTTACACACTGGGCGGCAATCAAAACAACCGGGTGTCGATATCGGCCTACGGAGCGAATCGCCTGCTCGGCTTCCGGCGTCTCAAGCCCGACGCGGAATTCAAGCTGGCCGACCGCAACCTGGAGCGGGGCGACAAGGGGTCGCTCGTCAGGAAGCTCCAGGATGCCTTGAAACTCGTCGGTCAGGATCCTGGAACGTCCGACGGCGACTTTGGCCCCAAGACGGAGGAGGCTTTGAAAGAATTCCAGCGCACGTTTGCCACGTCCGAGGAGGACGTGACCGGTGTGCTGAACCGGGAGACCCGAGAACAGCTGGAGGCTGTCATCAACGGGTCGTAGGTGGTCCTAGAAATCGGTTTCGGGCTCCGGGAGATCCATTTCCTGGATCCAGATGTTGCGGTACCGTACGTCGTAGCCTTCGGCTTGCAGCTTGAGGCCGCCGGGCCGGTCCGTGATGCCTCTACCTTCGTCGTTGCCCCCATCGATGCCCGAGTTCTCTCCGCCCCATACCTGTTGGATGGGTTGATTCTCGTGCACCTTGACGCCGTTGAAATAGAGGGTGACCATAGCCGGCTCGGTCCGGTTGCCTGCGTCGTCGAATCGAGCGGCACGGAATACGGCGTCGTAAGCATTCCACTGGCCGGCGCCGTTATAGGGATAATACGGAGCCGCCTTTTCGTTGATCACAGCGGCCATACCGTGGTCGGTCGAGTCGCCGTCGAGCACCTGGATCTCGTACCGATTCTGCAGGTATACGCCGCTGTTACCACCTTCTTCCATGATGTTGAATTCGACGTGGAGGCGAAAGTCTCTGAACTTATCCTTGGTGACAATGTCGGCCGCCCCATAGAGGCCGCCTTCGGCTGTCGGGTCGTTGCTGCTCATCGCCGTCCCCTCATCGACGGGGTCTTCCACGATCTCCCATTTGATGGGTAGCTCTGCGGCGAAGCGCGGCCCTTCCCAGTAGGTCCATTTTTCGTCGAGCATCTCTCTCGTTCCGTCAAAATACACGTCGGCGCTGGCCGGCGCCTCCGCGCCTACACCAACGTTCATCATGGACTCGGCCGTCGAGGCCGGCGCCTCCTCCGCGACCTCCATGCCTGTCATTTCAGTGTCCGTCGTTTCTGTATCGGCCGCCTCCTCGGGCGAGCAAGCAGTGAGTGCGATAGCGATTACGGTGAGGGTAAAGAGTAATGTTGTGGATTTCATGTGTTTTGATGTTAATAAGTGATGAGGTATTGAGGGGCATAGGGATGCGGGCCGGCCGTGCTCAATCCAACGGATGAGGTCCTATATCGCTATGCTCCTGATTACCTTAATCCTGATAGTTTTCTATAATCTCCTCTTTCGAAGGTCGTGGGCGTACCATGAATGCATTGGGTTCTCCCGTGATGCGGTCGAATTCGTCCGGAGTCCTGAACGCGGGGTCGGTGTCTCCCGTAGCTTCCCGAAAGGCCGTCATTCGTTCGCGCAGCCGCTGGAGCGTGCCGGCGTATGCCGGATCCTCGGCCAGATTATTCAACTCGTGGGGATCGTTTTCGACGTCGTATAACTCCTCTTCGGGGCGAGGCGTTTCAAAGATGTAAGACTGCGCTTCGGTTAGATCGCCTGCTTCTCTGCGTTCGAGGATGGAAGCGAACGTGGGGCTCGTGAGCGCATCGGCAGGCGGCGTGTTGGGAAGCTCGGGGAAAAAATTCCGGATGTATTTGAATTCTTTGGTTCGTACAGCCCGCGTGAAGTCGTCGTGGTCGTGCCAGTGATCTTCGGCGTAAATGGCGTCTCGCACGTCGAATCCCGAGTTTGTGAACAACACGCTGGCATCCACGCCTTCGAAGGGGCGATTCAGGGAGTCGGCGCGGGTGACTCCCGCTATGCTGAGGAAGGTCGGCGCAATGTCGATCGAACTGACGAGGCTGCTTGACGAGGATCCGGCCCCAATACGAGCCGGCCACCGAACGATCCAGGGCGTTTTGATGCCGCCGTCGAGCAACGTCGTTTTATCGCGAGGAAAAGGCCGGCCATTGTCGCTGATGAACAGGATCAGGGTATTCTCGGCGATGCCCTGGCGGTCTATTTCGTCCATTACCTGTCCGACGTACTCATCGAGGCGGCCTACTTCGTCGTAATACAGGGCGAGGTCTTTGCGGACGGCCTCGGTGTCCGGCAGATAGGGAGGTAGGATGACTTCGTCCGGCGTGTGGGGTTGATCGATGATGCCTTCGGTGTACGGCCGGTGTGGGTCGACGGCGGCCAGCCAGAGGAAAAAGGGGCGATCCCGGGGGCGGTCGCGCAGCAACGAGACCCAGTATTCGCTCCCGCTCCCGTCCGCTTCGGGAGCAGGCTCATCGCCGGAAACGTCGAGGCCGATCGTTCCGACGTCCCGGATGAGGTCGAACCGATCGCGCACAGCCGGACCGAGGTGCCACTTGCCGGCCTGAGCCGTCCAGTACCCGTCATTCCTGAGCAATTCGACGAAGGTAATCTGCTCGGCGGGCAACGGCCAGTGAAGCTGTTCGGCGCCGGTATTGTGAGGGTATCGGCCCGTGATGATGCTCGACCGGCTCGGGCTGCACGAGCTCGTTGTCAGGAATGCGCGATCGAAACGCATGCCCTCCTCCGCCAGACGGTCCAGGTTCGGCGTTCGGATATAGGGATGTCCGTACGCCCCCAGGTCATCCCAGGAGAGGTCGTCGGCCAGGATTAAGATGAGGTTGGGGCGTTGTGGTTCGTCGGATTCAGGAGACTGGCAAGAAGCCCCCGATACGGAAAGAAGGACGACGACAAGAATCCTGTAGGCGTTTTGCATACGTTGATGATACACTTGAAACAGGAAGGGTTTACAGACTAACCAGCGTTTCCAGGTAGGCCACGAGGTCGGTTAGCTGTTCCTCCGATAACGACCGCCCGAGTGGAGGCATCAGGGACTGTTCGAGCGGGGAAATAGAGAGCACATCCTCCATCGGATAGGACCGTGTTTGCCCGCCGGCTTCCCGGAGCTCGATCTCTTCATCCGTCCGGTTGAGTTCGTACCCCACTGCCTGGCTCCCGTCGTTTAGATTCACCATGAGCCCTTCATACCCGAAGGCAATGCCGGCATTCGGGAAGAGGATCGCATTGTACAGTGCTTCTCGTGACAACTTGCTCCCGATCTCCGAAAGGCCGGGTCCATAGTCGATACCTTCCCCGTGCACGACGTGGCACGAGCTGCATAGCTGGCTGAAGGTCTCTTCGCCGGGCCGGGGGTTGCCCTCGGATTCAATCATCTCTGCGATGGGTGGCAGCGGTTCGCCGGTAGCGCCTGCCGGCGGCTCGAGGTACCGGGCCGCCACGACGCGCCGGCGGTCATCGTGGGAGCTGAACAGGATGCTGGCTGCTGTTTCTTCGAGCTCTTCGGGAAACGTGCCAGCTTCGAGCATTGCATTGATGCGATTTTCACCCTGCCATCCGGGTCCGAACTCCTGCAGGGCATATTTCCTCAGCGCAAGCGGCATCTCCTCGTCCATAAAAATAGTTTCCAGGGCGGTTCGCGCCGGCCCGGAGCCGACATCACTCAGGAGCGCCAGCATACGCTCCCCCTCTATGTAGCCGCCTTCCTCGACAACCTGGATAAAACGATCGACGCCTTCCATTTCGATCAATAAGCCTGCTGCGGCGGCCTGGAGCGATGCGTCATCGCTCGTCTGCACCATATGGAACAGCTCGTCGCCCTGATCCGCCAGCTGAAAGCGTTCCACCAGATCGATAAACGACTGCGAACCCTGTACTTTACTCAATACTTCATAGGTCTGATCTCTCAGTACAGAGCTGCCGGGGAGATCATCAGGCGCCAGGTGCTGCAGCGCCAGCACGGCCATTTCGGTATCGTTTTGCAGCCCCTGAGCCAGCAATTCGGGCAGTACAGCTGCTTTAGCCTCAAGGTCCCGGTGAAAATCGAACGCCCTGAAATACCGCAGTCGTTCTGCTGCGGTCGTTTCAGGATCTTCGATCAGTGCGGCCAACATCGGGATGGCCTCCGGCGACCGGGCCCGCCATACAATATCGCGGCCGGCGGGGGTATCCCAGACCTCGGCATTTTGTTTTAACCATTCGGCAAAAAACGCGTCCCATTGTTCATCTGCTGCGATGCCCAGCGCTTCGAGATACCAGCGGTCTTGGCCGTCGTACTGCCGGGCCAGCCGCGCCCAGATGGCGGCGGCTTCCGGGGACGGGTTGTGCCGGAGTGCCAGGGCGGCTTCGCGGCGCACTTGCGGAGAAGGATCGCCGGCGAGGTTATCCACGATAGGGATGACGTCCATCCCGAGCTGTCGGGCGAGGCGAAGGCCGGTCATTCGAATGTCCGGGTTGTCGTCTGCCAGCGCCTGTGCCACGTAAAAATCGTGCTTGTCTTCCAGGCGGCCCAGGAGCCATAGGGCCCGCGCGCGCATACGGGGTTCATCCGATTCCCACAGAGCTAAGAGCGCGTTTTCGGCGTCCTGGCCCATGTCGTGCAGTGCATTCCAGGCATGATATCTAACGGTGAGGTTCGGATTATTCAACGCCTCAGCGGCCGCTTCGGGTGTATCGAACGACAACGCCGGCGTTTCGTAGTCTACCCCCGGCGGGGCGATACGGAAGAGCCGGCCGCGCTGCAGGTCGCCGACGTGGTGGCCGCCTACGCCGGGGTCGTACCAGTCCGCCACGATCAACGACCCGTCGGGGGCGACGGCGACGTCGGAGGGACGAAACCACTGATCATGCGTGCCTTTCATGATGTTGACGATGTCGGCCTGGTAGCCGGCTCCGTCCGGTTCGACGGGATAGGCGCGAACGACGTTGGGCCCCGCATCGGTATGGATCATCTGCCCATGAAAGATCTCTGGTAAAAGATCGCCTTCGTAGACGACCATGCCCGTCGGGGATCCGGCGCCGGTTTGCAATAGATTCGGCACGACGCCCGGATCGTTCAAGTGCCAGTGCCGTAATGGGATTTCTTCGTGCATCCCCGTCCGGCGCGTTCGCCAGTGCTCGCCCGTCATCTCGTCTCTGAAACCGTAATTCCCGTACTCCATGACGAAGTTGATGCGCGTGGCGCGGTTGCCGTCGTCGTCGTTGTCCGATTGCCACAGGGCGCCGTACGAATCCACCGCCACCTCGTAGTTGTTGCGGAAGTTGTGGCCGAGCACTTCCAGTTCGGAGCCATCCGGATTCATGCGGAAGACCATCCCCTGGCGATACGGGTTGCCGTCGGCGACGACAGGCCGGCCGGCTTCATCGATGACGACGTTACCCTCCGCATCCAGGAGTTGCCCTCCGGAATTGCCGAAGTTGAAGTAAAATCGTCCATCGGGCCCGAACACGAATGCGTGTACGCCGTGGTCGTGCTGCTCTCCCCCGATGCCCGAGAAGAGCACTTCTTTGCGATCGGCCCTGTCGTCGCCGTCGTCGTCCGTGAACAAGAATATGTTCGGGCTGACAGAGACGATAGCCTGATTGCCCATGACCCAGATCCCGAGCGCCGAGTTGATGTCCATGCCTTCGTAAAAGACGGTCCTTTTATCGGCCTTTGCATCCCCGTCCGTGTCTTCGAGAATGATGATCCGCTCCTTCTCCTCGCGCTCAGGATGCTGTGGGTTCAGCTCCGGGCGATAGTTGATGCCTTCGCTAACCCAGACGCGCCCCCGGGCATCGATGGCGATATTGGTCGGATTGATCACCATAGGTTCGGCAGCGAAAAGCGATGCCTTCAGGCCGGGGGCGACTTCGAGGCCGTCCAGCGCGTGTTCGTTGAGCCGTTTCTTCTCCTCCGACAGCGATACGCCGCTGGTGTTGACGACCAGCCCTTCATCGCTGACCTCGTTATTGCTCGTTTCGTTGCATGCACTGATACTCCATGCGCTGAGGCACAAAACAGCCGTGACGGTGGATAGGTAGGAAATACTCGGTGTTTTCATCTGCCTGTGGGAGGGTTAAGAAGGCGAAATCGGATGGAACAAGGAGCAGGTCAGGAACCACTCAGATCCTTGATGCGAATATCCCGGAATTCGACGCGGTGCCCGTGCCCGAGGAAACCAATATAACCCGACGGATTGAAAAGACCAGGATGTTCTTCTCCGTCGACGGTTTGCGGGAGGCCCACTCGCTCGATGTCCGTATCTACGATCGTTTCCCCGTTCAGCTGCACGGTGATCTGGCTCCCGCGCGCGATGACCACCTGTTCGTTCCATACACCGGCGGGTTTGAGGTATCCTCGCTGCGCTGCAGCGACGCCATAGATGGATCCATGGTACTGCCAGGGCTTCAAGCTGTCATATTCGGACGCCTTGTTATCGAGGATCTGGATTTCCATGCCGTAATACGCAGCGTCTTTCCCTTTCTCGGCGCGTATGCCCAGGCCGTTGTTACTCCCCGCCTGCAGCTTGAAGTCAAACCGCAACTCGAAGTCGCTGTACTCGCGATCGATATAAAGGTTACCGCCCCCCTCTTCTAGACAAACGAGCACGCCGTTTTCGACCGCATAACCCTCTACATCGCCGACCCAGCCCGCCAGATTCCGGCCATTGAACAGCGAGACAAACTCCTCCTCTTCGGATTCAGCAGAGGGAACGGCGCCAGGCGGACCGTCCTCGCAGGAAGAGGTCAGGCTCATTGCGAAACAACATATCGATAGAAGGCGAGCGGTCATGATGAACGTCTGTTTAACCGGTGCATGTACGTTGGAATTCGAGACAGGAATGAACGCATAAATCAATATAGGCATCAACAGATTGGGAAGAAACGCAGAAGAAAGAGCCTCTTGTCAGCGATTCTTAACAATTATTGCTTGCCATACGTAATACGTCCATCAAGATAGAAGAACCTGTGTAACCATCAATAATCCCTCCCATTTTTCAATTACCGCCATGCGCTGGATCCTTTTTTCTCTCGTCCTCTGGATGTTATCCACTCCCGTACACGCACAATCTTCGTGGTCTACGTATGGAGGCACACCCGGCGGAACGCGTTATATGCCGTACGACCAGATCGACCGGTCGAACGTACATCGCCTTCAGGTTGCGTGGACCTATGAGACAGGTGAACTGGCTCAGGATGCTCGCAGTGGTGAAAAACTGACCTTCGAGGCGACCCCTATTTTTTTCGAAGGCGCCCTGTATGTGCCTACCGCTTTTGGCAAGATCATAGCCCTCGACGCAACGACCGGCGCGGAACGGTGGACGTACGACCCCGAAGTGAACCGCACCCGCTCCTATTCAGAGGTTACGTCCAGGGGTGTATCGCTCTGGATCGATGACGCGGTGGGGTTGGAAGCGCCCTGTCAGGCTCGTATTGTGGCAGGCACGATCGATGCCCGGCTGATCGCGGTCGATGCCCGGACTGGACATCCCTGCACGTCATTCGGTAAAGGCGGGGCGATCGACCTCAATCCGGGCTTCAACCGGGAGCCGAGCAGCTCCTCGTCGGACTATCAGGTGACCTCCCCACCGGCCGTCATCCACGATCTCGTGGTTGTCGGTTCGTCGATTGGGGACAACTGGAACGTCGATACCGGCCGGGGCGCGGTCCGCGCCTTCGATGCACGGACGGGTGAATTGCGCTGGCAGTGGGATCCCATACCCCACGCATTGGACGAAGTCGGCGCCGCCAATGCCTGGTCGGCCATGGCGGTCGACGAAGAACGAGACCTGCTTTTTATTCCTACTTCGAGCCCGAGTCCGGACTTCTACGGCGGCAAGCGACCCGGCGCCAACGCCCATGCCAATGCCGTCGTTGCCCTGCGGGGATCTACGGGTGAACTGGAATGGGCGTATCAGACGATCCACCACGATTTATGGGATTACGACCTTGCTGCACAGCCGGCCCTCGTCGAAATCGAACGTGATGGAGAGCGTGTTCCTGCTGTTGCTCAGGCCACCAAAACAGGGATGCTCTTCGTGTTGCACCGGGAAACGGGCCGACCGCTGTTTCCCGTGGAGGAGCGGCCGGTGTTGCAGAGCGACCTCCCCGGTGAAGCCAGCTCGGCCACTCAGCCGTTCGTTTCAACGCCCGTTTCACTGATGCCCCACGAAGCCCTCAACGCCGAAGATGCCTGGGGCCCTACCGAAGCGGCGCGCGCTGAATGCCGGGCATTGTTCGAAAAACACCGATCTAACGGGATATTTACGCCCCCGGGCATCGAGGGCACGCTGATGTATCCGGGGAACTCCTCCGGCACGAATTGGGGCAGCACAGCATTCGACCCTGAGCGAAATACGCTGGTGCTGAATACGTCGCGCCTGGTGACACTGGTCCAGCTTTTTCCGGCCGAAGCCTGGGATGCCGAGCGGGAGAAGGCGCGCCGGGAAGGCGTCGAGTACGAATTCGGCCGGCAGCGTGGAGCGCCTTACGCGTTTAAGCGGCGAACGCTGATTTCGGAGGCCGGCATGCCGTGCAACCCGCCCCCCTGGGGTGAACTCTTCGCCGTCGATCTCGACACGGGCGAGGTGACCTGGAGCCGGCCGCTCGGTATGTGGGGGCCTGTAGAAGGCGCCTGGAACAGCGGCGGCCCCATCGTCACAGGAAGCGGTCTCGTTTTCATCGCCGCTACCCTGGATCAGATGATACGAGCGTTCGACATCGAACAGGGCGAATTGCTCTGGGAGCATACCCTGCCTCACGCCGGCATTGCTACGCCTATGACCTATGAGGTCGACGGCAAACAATATGTGGTGATCGCTGCAGGCGGGCACGGGAAGGCAGGGCTTGAAATCGGCGACGACGTGATCGCTTTTGCTTTGCCGGAGTAAACCTTGCTGCATTGAAGCGAATCGCGTAATTTAGAAGGTTGCTTATTCGCTCGTCAAACGGTTCATACAGCGTCCTCAAGGCATGAATGCAATTCGTGGCTCAACGATTCCATTCCATCTGAAAAAACGAGAGAGCGTCTGGGCCACGCTTCTACGTTGGCTGGGTATCGGGATCGCCCTCATTTTTATTCTGTTCGTCGCATTCCCGTTAATCTGGTGGAATGTGACGGCCCCCGACTACGATGGGTACAACTATGTCAGCTTCCGCCAACTGGAGCGCTCAGATCGCTATATTCCCGCTGGAGCGCCTTTTCCCGGAGACACGCAAGTATACACCTCGTCGGGGGAGCCGGTGGCCATAAGAACCCTCTGGCAGGACCGCCCCCTCGTACTTGAAACGGGCAGCTGGAGTTGCCCCATCTACCGGCAGAACGAAACGTCCATGACCATGCTTGCTGCCTCACACGCGGACCAGGCAAAAATCGCCGTTTTGTATACGCGCGAAGCACACCCGGGCTTGTTTGCACGGCCCCATACAACGATGGGCGATAAGCTCAAAAAAACGCGTCGTCTGGAAAACGACGTGCGCTACCAGGTCTTTGCCGACGGCCTCCGAGGACCGTTGCACCAGCGCATAGGGGGCGGCCCGAATTCCATCTATATCATCGGCACCGACGGCATCGTGGCTCACTACGCGTTCTGGAACGACCCTGCTCGCACAGCGGCACGGCTCAACGAGCTCCTCGAGGCGGACGGTAAAGGCGCAGACGTCATCCCGACGCAGTATCCATGCCGAGACCCGATGAAGACCGAGCCAGGCTTCTCAACAGGCGCCATGGCCGGTATGCTATTTGGCATCGTCCGGGTTGGCGGGCTCGATGCCTTCGTCGATTTCCTGGCCTCTATGCTGGCGAGCGACGAGGGCCCCGATCCGTTCTGCGAGAAGGAGTAGTCTGGTGACAGAAGTCAGAAGTCAGAATTCAGGACCGCCCTGTACCATGGCATCCACAACCCTTATCTTAGGACGATTCGCCCCCTCCAACAATGCGACTCCACCCATGAAATTTTTCCTTTCGCTAGCACTGCTGTTCCTGTTTCTTTCGGGGTGTGTTCGAGAACTTCCACCGCCTAATATCCTCTGGATCACGGTTGAAGACATGAGCCCCAACCTTGGAAGTTATGGGGATCCTTTCGCGCATACACCTACGCTGGATGCACTCGCCGATCAGGGTGTGATATATACCAACGCAATCGCTACCGCTCCGGTATGTGCCGTAGCGCGGTCGACGATCATCTCGGGCATGTACGCCACGTCGATCGGGACGCATCATATGCGCTGCGACGGGCAGTTGCCTGAAGGCACTGAGCTATATCCGACCTACCTCAGAGAGGCCGGCTACTACGCCACGAATAACGCGAAGACGGACTATAACCTGGCGATGGACCATACGTCGATCTGGGACGAGTCGAGCCAGGAAGCCCACTGGAGAAATCGCCCCGACTCCACGCAGCCCTTCTTCGCCATCTTCAACTTCACGACGACCCACGAGAGCCGTGTAAATAACGAAAATACGTATCTGAATGCGATCGCCCACGTGCCCGATGAACTCCTGAAAGAACCCGGCGACGTTCCGCTGCCTCCCTATTATCCCGACACGGAAGACGTGCAGGCGCTCTGGGCACGATATTATAATATTATAACGGCTATGGATCTCCAGGTCGCCGACCTCCTTGCCCAGCTCGAAGAAGACGGCCTCCGCGAAAATACGATCATCTTCTTCTACAGCGATCACGGCGCCGGCATCCCCCGGCACAAACGCTGGCTGTTCGACAGCGGACTACGGATTCCATTGATCGTCTACACGCCCGAGAGGTACGCCCACCTGAACCCCTACTCTCCCGGAAGTCAGACCGATGAACTGGTCAGCTTCATCGACCTGCCGGCGACCGCCCTTCACCTCGCGGGCGTACCCCTCCCTAAAAACTACCAGGGCCGTCCTTTTCTAGGAGAAGGTCTCGCCCCGATGCGATCGTATGTCTACGCCGCCCGTGACCGCATGGACGAGCGATACGACATCCAGCGGGCCGTCCGCAACAAACGATATAAGTACATCCGATATTACGAACCCTTCAAGCCCTACACGCAGTACATGAACACCCCTGAAAAGGGAGCCATCATGATGGCAATTCGTGGCGCCGGGTACCAGGGATTGCCCCTGGCAGGACAACATATCCTTGCAAACACGAAACCGGAAGAGGCGCTGTACGACCTCGAGACGGATCCTCATGAGCTCAGCAATCTGGTGGATGACGACGCCTACCGGGAAGCCCTCGAAGAACTGCGGGAAGCCCATGCCGGCTGGTCGGACCAGACCAAAGACGCCGGATTGATCCCGGAGACCATCCTGAGGCAATGGGAAGCTGAGGAACAGCAATCGATTTACACCATCCTCCGGCAGAAAAACGTGGACATCACCCTGATTCGGGAAACCGCGGTGGGTAACAAGCCGGTCAGTGAACTGCTCGAACTGATCTCCCACGACAATGAAGTAGTCCGGTACTGGGCTGCGGTTTCGCTGGGTAATCAGGCCGGCCGCGTCTCTTCGTTCGCGGAGGTGGAAAATGCACTCGAAGATCCGGTGCCAGCGGTGCGCATCGCGGCCGCTCGGGCGGCCGGACTCATGCAACGGCCCGCAGAGGCGCTGCCGGTATTAACCGGGGCTCTCGGGTATGAAGACGAATGGGTCCGTCTCTACGCAGCCCAGGTCCTCGACGAGCTCGGTGAACCTATGCGGCCGGCCATCCCTTCGATGCGAGAAGCAATGAACGACCCGAATAAGTACGTCGTGCGCGTCGTGAATCATGCCCTCAATGCACTGGAGGGTACGAGCAACGTGGTGCCCTAGCACAAGGTACAAGATGTTTCGCCATTACCTGACCGTTCTATTGCGGTATTTTTACCGGCACACCTTCTATGCACCGGAGAGAACTTTGCAATCAATGCTCTCGATATTTGCCCTACTGGCAATGTTCATTACCTGCCTGGGGGTGCTTGGTTTGACGACATGCACTCTCGATATTCGAAAGAAAGAGATCGCGATCCGCAAAATCCTGGGAGCCAGCACTTCCAGAATACTTGCGTTTTCGACCAGAGATACGCTGCTCGTCTTTTTATGCCCCCATCTACTGGCCTGGCCGCTGGCCTACCTTCAGATGGACTCCTGGCTATCCAATTTTGCTGGCTATCCAATTTTGCATACCGGACGGAAATAGGCCTATCGAGCTTCCTGGTGGCCAGTTTTCTGGTAGCCATCCTTACGGCCTTTTCCGTGGGGTATCAGTCCTTCAGGGCGGCCCGAGCCAATCCCGCGGAAACACTCCGGCACACCTGACGCAGTGAACGCAACCCGCTGATAGTCAGCCCGTACCAGTTAGACGTTCTCCTAACTATCTAAGTGATGGTACGCGAACTGTGCACAGCAGCCTGGTTTACGCGGCTTTGCACGGTTGCAAAGCCGCTCTGGCAGCACGTATGCGCATCCGGCGCGTAACATCTGTATCTAAATCATATATCGATGCACTACGCACCCACCGTTCAACACCGGGATGCGCAAAAGAGACAATTTTCATGAGAGCCATCCTATTCAGCGTTTTTTGCTTTATGACCTTCACTTCCTTTCACGAAGCCCACGGGCAAGACCTCTCTCCTGGAGCGTACGCAGGAGATTGGCAGGGTTCGCTCGACCTCGGCGAGAGCAGTTTGAGGATAGTATTTCACATCCAGGCAGAGGACGACGGAACCCTGAGTGCCACCATGGACAGCCCCGATCAGGGGGCTGCCGGCATACCCGTCGTACGTACAACGGTTGAAAACGACGAGCTCCGCCTGGATCTGTCTAATCTGCAAGCCTCGTACAAAGGCCGGCTGAACCCCGAAGAAGGGGTCATCGAGGGCACTTTCGAACAACGGGGCATGTCGTTCCCGCTTGTTTTAGCCCCACAGACTGAAGAAACAGGCCTGAATCGCCCCCAGGAGCCCAAACCGCCTTTCCCTTACGCAATACAGGATGTGTTTTTCGAAAACCGGGAGGCTGGTATCGAGCTGGCAGGCACCCTTACTGTGCCGGACTCCGACGGCCCTCATCCTGCTGTCATCCTGATTTCGGGGTCCGGGCCCCAGGACCGGGACGGAACGGTTCTGGGCCATAAACCTTTTCTCGTCCTGGCGGATCACTTCTCGCGCAATGGGATCGCCGTCTTGCGGTACGACGATCGAGGCTTCGGTGAATCGCAAGGCGACTTCGTCACGGCAACTACGTCTGATTTTGCTACGGACGCCGAAGCCGCGCTCCATTTCTTGAAAACCCGGGGCGACGTCGATGCCGGCGCCATCGGGCTCATCGGCCACAGCGAAGGCGGTCTCATCGCCCCAAAAGTGGCTGCTTCTTCGAGCGATGCGGCTTTTATCGTGCTCCTCGCGGCTCCCGGTTTTCCCGGCCGGGATATTATCCTAAAACAGGCGGAGACCCTCCTCATATTAGGAGGGGCAGACAGATCCTTTGCCAACAAAGCAACGGAGATCAATGCCCGCCTTTACCGCCAGGTGATCGACATGCCTGATCCGGACATGTTATCGGTAGAGTTGCGGCAGGAACTGACAGATATCCGTTCCAATCTATCAACGGAAGAAATTCAGCGCCTCAATGTCGGATCGGAGCGCGACGACGACGTCGTACGGCAACTGGCCAGTCCCTGGATGCGGGAGTTTCTGATGTACGACCCACGTCCTACCTTACAACGAGTACCCGTTCCAGTGCTTGCACTCATGGGATCCAACGACAGACAGGTCGCTGCCCTCGAAAATGCGAGCGCCATAAGAAAGGCGCTCGAGCTGGGCGAAAATCCGGACTATACTGTCGAGACCCTGCCCGGGTTGAATCATTTGTTTCAATCCAGCCAGACCGGTTTACCTTCCGAATACGGACGTATCGAGGAAACTTTCAATCGAGATGCATTGGACTTCATAACGAACTGGATCAAGGAACGCGTTTGACGCCGTGGCGCGTTTTCGGTCACCTACAGCCCCTGCATTGCCCCTCTGCCCTTAATCAGCTATATTTTCTCCCCCTTCTCCATTCAAAATGTTATACCCGTGATACACTTCGATGACGCTCCAGCCCCCCGGGCGCTACTGCCCGCTATCGAGCAGATGTGGCATCTTTCCGCGGCTAAGATCAAAGCCATAGAACGCCACTTCGACGTGTCGCGAGGGGCGCCCGTGTTTACGGTAGAAGGGCGGTACATGACGCGGGGGTGGACAGAGTGGACGCAAGGCTTTCAGTTTGGCTCCGCCATTTTGCAATACGATGCGACGGACAGCGAAGACTTCCTCGAGCTGGGGCGCGAAATGACCCTTCTTCATATGGCTTCGCACGTGACGCACACCGGTGTGCACGATCACGGTTTCAATAATGTCAGTACGTACGGCAACCTGCTCCGTCTGATGAATGAAGGGCGTATTCCGGAATCGACCTGGGAGCGGTATTATTACGAGATGGCGCTCAAGTGTTCCGGCGCTGTCCAGGCTGCCCGGTGGACGCCTCTGGACGACACAGGGGGCTTCATGTATTCTTTTAATGGTCCCCATTCCCTGTTTTCGGATACCGTGCGCTCGGCCCGAGCCCTCGTCATTGCTGACCAGCTGGGGCATGTACTGATGGGAGAAAATGACCGGAAAATTTCCCTGCTCGAACGCACCGTGCACCACCTTCACAGTACGTCGAAGTACAACGTCTACTTCGGCCAGGGCAGGGACAGATACGACGTGCCCGGGCGCGTCGTGCACGAGAGCATCTTCAACATCAACGACGCGCGCTACCGATGCCCCAGCACACAACAGGGCTACGCTCCTTTTTCTACCTGGACGCGGGGGCTGGCCTGGATTGTACTCGGGTTTGCGGAGCAGCTCGAGTACTTCAAACACGTCCCCGCCGGTATATACCACAGTGAATTCAATCGCGACATCCAGCACGAAGAGTTTATGAACATGCTCGAACGCACGGCAAGGGTGACGGCCGATTATTATATCGAAAACACGCCTGTGTGCGGTGTTCCTTACTGGGATACCGGCGCCCCTGGCCTCAGCCGCCTGGGCGACTATCTGGACCGGGATGCCGATCCCTACAACCCATACGAACCGGTGGACAGCTCCGCTGCAGCTATCACGGCTCAAGGCCTGATTCGCTTCGGGCGATTTCTCGATGCGAGAGAACCGAGTAGCGGAACCCGTTATATCAAAGCCGGCCTCAAAGTCCTCGAAACACTCCTGGGTGCTCCTTATTTGAGCACCGCCCCCGATCACCAGGGACTCCTGCTCCATGCGGTCTACCACAGACCGAATGGCTGGGATCATATCCCCGAAGGGCAGAACGTGCCGTGCAACGAATCGTGCATGTGGGGCGATTATCATCTGCGCGAACTGGCGCTGTACGTGCAGCGCATAGCCCGGGATGAACCCTACTATAGGTTTTATCTTCCCACCGTGCTCTGATCGGGTTGATGTTCATCCAACCTTCAGGGCTATTACTCACAGATGTTACGCGCCGGATGCGCCAATGTGCTGCCAGAGCGGCTTTGCAACCGTGCAAAGCCGCGTAAACCAGGCTGCTGTGCACAGTTCGCGTACCATCACTTACTCAGTCCATTATATAGACTCCATGGCTCCAGCTCCGCTAACGGATTTGTCCCGTCTCTGCATACACACCATCACGACGAAACCATGGCCCATCGAAGCAGCGGTCGAGCACTATGCCGGAGCCGGTGTCAGCGGGATTTCAGTATGGAGCGATGCTATCGAAGGCCGCTCGGCGGAAGCCGTAGGGCGGCTTGCTCGCGAGGCAGGCCTGGAGGTTGTCGCATATGTACGCGGGGGATTTTTCCCGCATACGTCCGGTGCAGAACGCACCCGAGCGATCGATGCCAATAAAACGCTGATCGACGAAGCTCACAGCCTGGGTGCCGGCCAGCTCGTCCTCGTGTGCGGGGCGCATCCCGGTCAGTCCCTTGACGCCTCCCGGGCACAGATCGAGAGCGGGATCGAAGCCATTCTGCCGCACGCCGATGCTGCTCTCATGAAGCTGTCGATAGAGCCGCTGCATCCCATGTATGCCGATACCCGATCGGCGATCAACACGCTCGAACAGGCCAACCGAATGGCGGAACGGATCGACTCCCCGCTCGTCGGGGTGGCTGTCGACGTGTATCACGTCTGGTGGGACCCACATCTACCGAAAGAAATCGAGCGATGCGCCAGCCGTGGCAACCTCTTCGCGTTTCATGTGTGTGACTGGCGGAATCCGACCCGGGATTTCCTCAACGACCGGGAGCTCATGGGGCGCGGTTGTATCGACGTGCCATCCATCCGTGCGACGGTCGAAAGCCATGGATTCGACGGTTTCATCGAAGTAGAGATCTTTTCGCAGGCCTACTGGCAAGAGGATCAGGGCCGGTTTCTCAGGGATATCATTCAGGCGTACAAAACGGATACATAAGCCCAGAACCCATGAATACAGCGACCATACACAAAGTCGGCATCATCATGAACGGCGTGACCGGTCGAATGGGCGCCAACCAGCACCTCATGCGCTCCATCGTTGCGATCATTAAACAGGGCGGCATCCAGCTCAACGAGCGGGAGATCATCATGCCCGATCCGGTACTGGTCGGCCGTAATTCCTTGAAACTGGAAAAGCTGGCCCTCCGCTCGGGCGTCGACAAATGGACGACGGACGTCGACGAGGTCCTCGACGACAAGGCGTATAGCATTTATTTCGATGCACAGACGACGGATCGGCGCGTCGAGGCGGTAACGAAAGCTATCGACGCCGGCAAACACGTATACTGCGAGAAGCCGACGGCGCTCACAACCCGAGACGCGTACCAGTTGTACCGGCACGCCGAGCAGGCGGGCGTCAAACACGGCGTCGTGCAGGACAAGTTGTGGCTGCCGGGTCTGCGCAAGCTGAAGATGCTCACTGAAAGCGAATTCTTCGGCGACGTCCTTTCGGTGCGCGGCGAATTCGGTTACTGGGTTTTCGAGGGAGACGTCATCGAGCCGCAGCGCCCTTCCTGGAACTACCGGTCTGAAGACGGCGGCGGCATCCTCATCGACATGTTGTGCCACTGGCGCTACGTACTCGACAATCTGATTGCCGGTGTACGATCGGTCTCCTGCATAGCAAAGACACACATCCCGAAACGGTGGGATGAACAGGGCCGGCCGTACGCATGCACAGCCGACGATGCCGCGTATGCCACCCTCGAGCTCGACGGCGGTATTATCGCCCATTTCAACTCGTCCTGGTGCGTACGGCCCCGGCGTGACGACTTACTGACCGTTCAAATCGACGGCACAAAGGGCTCCGCTGTGGCCGGCCTCCAAAAATGCTGGGTCCAGCCCTACGGCGCGGCGCCGCGATACATCTGGAATCCGGACGTCCCGAACACCGAGGAATTTTTCCGCGCCTGGACGCTCGTTCCTGACCACGGCAGCTACGAAAACGCCTTCAAGGCGCAGTGGGAGCTCTTCCTCCGATATGTCGTCGCCGGTGATCCCTATACCTACGATCTGCTCGAAGGGGCAAAGGGTGTTCAACTGGCGGAGAAAGCGACCGATTCCTGGAAACAGCGGAAATGGGTGCCCATCACTGACTTGTCGGAGGAGTTCGGATGAGACGCACTGCGCTCGTAACAGGTGGTACACGAGGCATCGGTCTGGGAATTGCAGATGCACTCGCCGGCGAGGGAAGCGACCTGATCCTATGTGGACGACGGCCCGAAGAGGAGGTCCTGGCGGCTATCAACAAGCTGCGGGGCCACGGGGGCCGCGTCGAATACATCCCTGCCGACCTGGGGATACGCGCGGACCGCGAAGGGCTTCTCCAGGAAAGCATGGACCTGTTCGACAGCTTGCACGTTCTCGTCAATAACGCCGGTATGGCCCCCCGCGAACGCACCTCGATCCTCGAGGCGTCCGAAGCGAGTTTCGAAGAAGTGATGCGGGTCAACCTTCAAGGCCCCTATTTCTTGACCCAGCAGTGCGCACAGTGGATGATCCGGTCGCGGTCGGCCGATCCCACCTTCCAGGGGTGCATCGTCAACATCAATTCCATTTCTTCGACGGTAGCCTCGGTGAATCGGGGCGAGTATTGCATCTCGAAGGCCGGTCTGAGCATGGCGACGCACCTGTGGGCGGTAGCCCTGGCCGAGTATGACATCCCCGTCTACGAAATCCGCCCGGGAATAACGGCAACCGACATGACGGCAGGCGTCAAAGCGCACTACGACCGACTCATCGCCGATGGCCTGCTGCTTCAGCCCCGGTGGGGTACTCCGGAGGACATCGGTACGGCCGTCGCTATGCTCGCTCGTGGAGACCTCCCCTATGCGACCGGTCAGGTACTCACTCTAGACGGGGGGCTCACCCTGCAGAGACTGTGACAGGTTCGGCCAGCGTATCATGATGCGCGAATCCCAGGTAGATATCGAACACCGGCACGTATCCCAGCGTCTTTTTGGCGGGTGGAACCTGCTCATCGTTCTGGTGGCGAGTTACGGCTCGTTCGTCGTCCCCTATCGACTCGTCGTACCGGAATCCTACGGCTGGATGGTTGTGCATGAGTCGCTCATCTCTTTGTTGTTTGCCGCAGACACCCTGATCAGCCGGCAACGGATCAAGGCCCATCAATCGATCCAGCTTGCTGAATACAGCACCTTGCGCTCCTATTATGCGTCCTGGCTCTGGTTTGACATTCTGGCAGCCATTCCCTTCGGGCTTTTCTTTCCCTACTCGTTCTTGAGCCTTCTGAGGCTGCTCAAGCTCGTCAAGGTGGTTTATCTCGCCCGCATTATTACCCGGGTTTATATCCATCTGAGAAATACGATCATACTCGTACAATTCGTGTATTGGACGGCCTCCATCGCACACTGGCTGAGTTGCGGCTGGTTATTGCTACGAGGAATTGATGGAGCCGTGTTCAGCGCGTATGTAACGGCCATGTATTGGACGGTAGCTACGTTAACAACCGTAGGCTACGGAGACATTACCCCGAACACCGACGCAGAACGCCTCTACACCATTTTCACGATGATTCTCGGATATTCACTCATCGGATATCTCATCGGTAGTATCGCCGGCATTCTTACCAAGAAAAACCCCGTACAAGAGCGGTATCTTCAGAATTTGGAACAGCTTTCCCACGCCGTTCGCTATGCGCAACTCCCTCTCGATTTACAGCGACGTATCCACGCCTATTTTATTTATCAGCTTCAACGAGGGGGCGGATACGACGAATCGTCGCTCATCCAGGAGCTGCCCGCCGGCTTGAGAGCTGAAGTGTCCTTCCACTTCCGAAAGGAAGTCATCGAGCGCGTCCCCTTGTTCAACGATGCCCCAGACCCCTTTATCCTGGAGATCGCACAACACCTGACCGAACGGATCGTGCCATCCGGAGACGTCATCTTCCGGAAGGGGGACCCTGGCCAGGAAATGTATTTCATTGCACGAGGAGAAATTGGCGTTTATCAATCGGACACCGGCGAGCAAGTTCGCCTGCTCAAGGACGGCGACTTCTTTGGGGAAATCGCACTGTTCGAGAACGTGCCCCGAACGGCCACAGTGCGTGCCGAAACGTACTGCGACCTCTACGCGCTGAGCAGCAGCACATGCAACGAGGTGTTTCAACGGTACCCTGAAATCGCAGCCCGTATCAAAGCGAAAGCGGATAGTCGTCAGTAGACAGTCGACAGTAGACTGAGGTCACAACTACGGTTTTCTATCGACGGACAATCGACTGACGACTGCCCTCCGCCTACCGTCAAAATGTGAATTCCGTCCTCGTCAAAGAAAAGTCGCAAAATTTCACTTGCCCCACACATACTTTACACATTATATTAGATATATCAGTTCGAGGCGCGTTATCAAGACCTCCTCGCTGTTCATCGATCAGGACGAACGACATTCATGTAGAACGCATCAATCCAGCAGTATCCTATGGAGATCAACGTATTAGACCACATCGTACTGGACCCCCAAGAGGAGAAAGTACTCGACCCGGGGCATGTTCTCGACACGCGTGATGCGCAATCTACCGGTGGGCCATCTACTGCAGCGTCAAACCTGTTCATTGCTATCGGTCTTGAAGAAGAAGACCCGGGATATGGGCTGGTTACGGGTTCGTTTGAGGCGCTGGGGTCATGCACCCCGCTCACCGATTCGCTATGGCACCTGTCGTCCGAACAGTCTATCGGCCGAATCTTCAAGCGAATCAACATGAGCATGATGGATACGCGCATCGGAAGCGGCAGCGGGCTGCTCGTACTCGATGCGGACCAGGGGCGAGCCAAGTGGTTTTTCAGCCGGCCGATCTCAGACATACTCTCCGCGTATTGGCACCAGCGCAACAACCTGCTCGTCTCGTTCAAGCTCCACGACCCTAAGGTGAATTACATGGATATTTTTCAAGACATCCGCGCTCTCGGAGCGTGGACGCCTATTAGCCAGCACCTGTGGTACGTCAACTCGGATTATTCGTCGAAAGAGGCATTCCAGATTTTGATGGGGCGCATGGACCGCGGCGATGAACTGTGTGTCCTTGATGCACACGGCAACATGGCTACCTGGCAGGACCGCAGCGGAGAAATCGCTCTGTACGCTCGCCAGGGGGCTATGGCGCGCCCGAAACACGCCCGTATTCACGTGAGTGAACATGCAGCGGCCATGCTCCGTCCGGCCGCATGAGAAGGCGCCCGAGACATAAGCCCAATGCCAGTATTCTTCTAACCAACTTCCCCTCACTCCTGATAGGGCCGCTCCCTTTTTACTGTAACGTTTTCGGTGTTGCAACATCGAAGGGGTAACTTTGATTTCTTTTTTGTTACACTCAACCGAAAACGATTATGTCACGCTACACAGTGCCTACCCTGGACGACGTCAACGATACAGAAGCACGCCAGACCCTGGAGACCATTAAAAATCAGGTCGGCATGCTGCCCAACCTTTATGCCTACGAAGCCCATTCCCCCAAGGCGTTCCTGCACAACCTGAATTTTGCCCATGCGGTTGAAAAAGCCCACTTTTCTAATCGTGAGGCCCAGGCAATTTATCTGGCGACGAGCGAAGTGAACGGGTGCACCTACTGCCTTTCCGCCCATACGGCCCTGGCCAAGATGAACGGTTTCACGGAAGAAGAAACGTTCGGTCTGCGCGCCGGCTCGATAGAGGACGACAGACTGCGGATCCTCACACGCCTCACTCGCGCCTTTGTCGAAACCAGAGGCAAACCGGATGCCTCTCTCGTCGATGCATTTTTCGATGCCGGGTTTACGCAGGCTCATCTGGTGGATCTCGTCGGCCTGATTTCTGTGAAAACATTCTCAAATTATCTGCATAACACGACGAAGATTCCCGTAGATTTCCCTGAAGCCAAACCGCTTCCTGCCGAGTTACTTGCCTGATCGTGTTCAGGAAGTCACCGCTCTGCTGTATGAGAAAGCCTGGAATATCTGCATGGCACACCTGGAAAAAGACATACAAACCATCGGTTTTCGATCGGAAGCGCACCGGTTGCGCGTCAACCTGCTCTTCACTGCTGGATGGCTCCAGGATCGCGTTTCCGGGTTTCTCAAACAGCATGGATTGACCCAGCCGCAGTTTAATGCTTTACGCATCTTGCGGGGCTGGGAACGCGAAGCCCGCTCGAGGGCGGAGGACGGAGAATACCCCGCCACCTTCTCCACCTCCGATCTTCGAGCGCGGATGCTCGATCGGGCCAGCGATACCCCCCGTCTCGTTCAACGCCTGGCTGATCGTGGTCTCGTGCACAAGAAACCGTGCTCACGCGATGGCCGCCGGGTGAACATCCGCATCACTCCTGCAGGCCTCGATCTTCTCGAGAAGGTCGACCGGCGCATGAACGAACTGGATGCGTTGACGAATTCGCTCACCGAGCCAGAAATGCGATCTCTCAACGTATTACTCGATACGTTGAGGGGTTAACGGTTGACGATCCACCAGTACCTCCCTCAACACCCGAGTCCATTAGTTTGAAACTCAATTGCTTCCGTCTAATTCAGTCGTGTTACGCAGGTTGTGCACAGCAGGACGTATTGCCGGTTTTGAAATCATGCATTGCAGGCGGTTTTCGTCTGTTTCATCGTTTTCAAAGCCGCTCTGGCAGTTCCTATGCGCATCCGGCGCGTAACATCTATAATTCATACGTACCTCCAAACAAGGATCTGTTTATAATGAAAGTCATCTCCTATGTTACCCCATTGCTCGTTATGTTATTCCTCGGCAGCCTATCGACGGCTAACGCCCAGAATGCCCTCGAACGGGGTGTGAACGCCCACGGCGGCCTGGACGTGTGGAATGAAAAGGGCGCCCTCATTTTCACCGTCGGCAATGAAACGCATACGATACATCTTCGCTCTCGCCAGACGCTTCAAGAAGGGGACAATTTTAAGATGGGATTCGATGGCGAAAACGTATGGGTCTCGCCGGATATGGATACCTACGGCAGAAATCCCCTCTTCCATAATGGCCTCTACTTCTACTTTTTCGCGATGCCATTCGTACTCATGGATCCTGGTGTAAACGTAGAGGAGCTCGGAGAACGCACGGTTGACGGCAAGACCTACAACGCGGTTATGATTTCCTTCGACGAAGGTGTTGGCGGATCTTCGACCGACAACTACGTCCCCCATTTTGACCCCGAATCAGGGCAGCTTGCATTTATGAAATATACGGCAACGTATCGAGATCAGGAGCCCTCAACCGATTTCAACTCGATCGCGTACGAAGAATGGCAGGAAGTCGACGGCCTCATCGTTCCGGCCCGAGCGACGTTTTATGCATGGAATGAGGAGTCATCGACCTTCGGAGACAAAAGGGGCGAACTGATATTTTCGGAAGTTCATTTTGACGAAGAAGAGCCAGACCCGAGTCTGTTTTCCATGCCCGTGGGCGCCGAAGTGGCCACCGAGAACTGAGACTATACCCTATGCTTGCATTGCAACGTCACCTATTTACCCTCGATGAGGACGTCCACTACCTGAATTGTGCGTACATGTCACCGGTATCAAAACAGGTGGAGGCAGCTGGACGGGAGGGCATTGCACAAAAGAGGACCCCGAGTTCGATACAGCCAGACGACTTCTTCGAGACCGCGGACGCCATCCGGGCCCGATTCGGCCGCCTGGTCCATGCACCCGCCAACTCGATAGCCATCATTCCTGCCGTGTCCTACGGTATTGCTACGGTGGCGAAAAACACCCGTCTTGAGAAGGGCGACAACGTCATCGTCGTCAGCGAACAGTTTCCGAGCAACATATACAGCTGGAAACGGCGCGTTACGGAACAGGGCGCTGAACTGCGTATTATCGAGCCTCCTGACGTTTTGAAACAGCGGGGACAATTATGGAATGCTCGCATCCTCGAAGCCATCGATGAGCGAACGAGGGTGGTATCGATGGCCCCCGTTCACTGGGCGGACGGCACCCTGTTCGACCTCCCGGCCATTGGGGAGCGGGCCCGCGAAGTCGACGCCGCCCTGATTGTCGACGGAACCCAATCTGTCGGAGCGTTGCCTTTCGACTGCCGGCATATCCAACCGGATGCCTTGATCTGCGCAGCGTACAAGTGGCTGCTCGCTCCCTATGGAATCGGGGTCGCATATTTCGGTCCTCGCTACGCCGATGCGATCCCGATCGAAGAGGCGTGGATCAACCGCAAGGGGAGTGAACAGTTCGGCGGATTGGTCGAATACCAGGACCGTTATCAGGCTGGCGCCGTTCGATTCGACATGGGGGGAAGAAGCAACTTTATCATGCTCCCCATGTTGTACACGGCCCTGGGCCACCTGGAAGACTGGGGAGTCGAGGCAATCGCATCGTATTGTGCACACCTTACAGCACCGTTCCTCGACGAGATGAAAGATCTGGGTTACTGGATGGAGGAGTCCGCCTGGCGCGCCAGCCATTTATTTGGAGTACGCGTTCGGGGCGGAACAGCCATGGAACGACTGGTGAATGCCATACAGGATGCAAATATCTATGTGTCCGTTCGCGGTAACGCCGTGCGCATATCTCCTCACGTCTACAACGATTCCAGAGATATGGCTGCCCTTTTGGAGGTATTGACTTCGTTTTCGAGATCAGGATTGACGGTCTCCTGACAGCGTCTGATTCATATTCGCTGTAGGGTACCTGAATGAAGCGTACCTGAAAGAAGGTATGACTGCAGGAAGGTATACGTCTTGCCCCATTCTGGGTATTTCGGCGTCATGATCCTAAATCGACAGGTATTAACCGTGAACAGACTTTACCGTTTTCTCGGGCATACAGTGCTATTACTGGGCGTCCTCTTTTCAGGGCACTCTATCGGCCACGGGCAGGCGACGGAAGCGCTCGTCGAGCGCCTTCGCAGCCGGTATAACTCAGTCGACCTGCTAAGAGCCGAGTTCGTCCAGCGGACAACGTCCCCGTTTGGTGAGACAATGCCTATCAACACCGGCGTACTTATCATAGAAGGGGACAATTACAGGGCTGAGACCGATGTGCAGACCTTCGTAACCAACGGGGAGACCACCTGGGTGTACGACTCGTTTCAAAACCAGGTTTTAGTCAACGACTATGTGCGGGACGAATCCACATTCATCATCAGCGATTTTCTCGACAATTTTCATAACGACTACGAAATCCCGGAGTCTTCTTTCACCTACATAAACGGAGTAAAACACTACCGGCTGCTCCTCATCCCGAAAGACGATAACGCGTTTTTTAAGGAAGTAACGCTGACGGTTCGCGACTCGGACGACGTGATCCAGCGACTCAACGTGACTGATGTCAACGACGCCATACTGGATTTTGAGCTCGACAAGGTAGAAATCAATCCTCCTCTCGAGGGCGATCCATTTACTTTCATTCCGCCGGAGGATGCGGAAGTCATCGATTTACGACTGTAGCCAATGAGCCAGTGAGTGCCCAGATAAGACGCATACTAACGTATCTGATCAGTTTTGCCCTCGCCGGCGTGTTGATGTATCTCGCCTTCCGGGGTGTCGATTTTGACGAATTCAAGGCGACGCTGGCCAAAGCCTCTTATGTATGGGCCCTGCCTCTGGTCGTGTTCATCTTGATCAGCCACGTGTTGCGCGCCTGGAGGTGGCAGATCTTGCTGGAGGCACTTCCCGATTATCAACGCATGGGAGAGCTCCGTGCTGTTTCCATCTGGACCGCCTTCTGGTCGGTCATGATCGGTTATCTGGTGAACTTTCTCGTTCCTCGTTTGGGAGAGGTCGTGCGCGCGGGGAATCTATCCCGACAGGAAGGCCTTCGCTTCAGCGGCGTCCTCGGTACTGTCGTGATCGAGCGCATCGTTGATGTGCTGGTCTTGTTGCTGGGAATACTGAGCCTGAGTTTTTTGTTTTCAGACCAGTTTTCGTTTCTGGTGGAACGTATTCTGAACCCGTCGCTGGCCCTGGCCAGCGAGATATCGGCCTGGTGGATGCTCGCCGGCTTGATGGGAACCTTTGCCGTAGGATACCTGGCTTTTCGAAAAATCAGCACCTCACAGGCCCGGCGCCTACTCGGCATTCGCCGGCGCATCATGTCCGTACTCAATGGCTTCAAGGCGGGCATCCTGACCTTACTGAGAGCCCCGAAACGTGCCGGCTTGATCGCCAGCACCATGCTCATGTGGGTCTGTTACACCCTCATGGCCTATTTCCCACTCGTCATGCTCGCTATGCACACCGACTACGACCTCAACATGGCGACCGCCTGGAGCCTGATGATCTTCGGCGCCATCGGAGTTACCATACCTGCCCCTGGAGGGACCGGGTCCTATCACTACATTACCAGGCTCGTTTTGGTCAATCTCTATGCCGTCGATGAAGCTACGGCTATTGCTTATGCAATTTTAAGCCATGGCATTCATCTAATTGTGTATATTCTCGTCGGCGCCCTCGCTTTTTTCGTTCAAGGAACCTCACTGCATTCGCTCAGATCCTCGACCCTCGAAGTGGATCAATAAGCCGCTGGCGATCAGCAGGGAGGCTGTGAACGAAGGCCGTCCTGCATTGAATCAATGGGCTGTATCAATTGGCTGTCGAGATATGGTTACTTTAAGGCATTGCTTTCGTCTCGTGTTTTTGTCGCTGCTCTTGCTGGGGACAGCACCTCTCTTCGAAGCCATACGCGCTCAGGACAGGGCTCCTCTCGATCATCCCGTGTTCACCAGCCAGATTCGGGAAATTCGGGACAGATCGTTCGATCAGGAGCATATCAGGCTGGCTATACGTTTCGAGCCTGAGACCGGCCATGTCTACGGCACCGCCAAGTTACGGCTTCGGCCGCTGGATCCTGAGATCGATCAACTGGTCCTTGACGCGGAAGACCTCGAAATATACAGCATTCAAATTGGCGTTCTGGATTCGCTATCGCGTTCAACGACCTATTCGGATAGTCTCCAGCAGTTGATCGTCGACCTGGATACGTTGCACGCCCGCGGCGTCCCATTTGAGGTGCAGGTGACGTACAGGGCCCAGCCAGTAGCCGGCCTAATGTTTAGAAAGATCCCGGCCGGCGACACGACCCGCGCCGTGCATATCTGGACCGACAAGTCGATGACCAACAAGCGGTTCTGGATTCCTCTCATTGCCGATCCCGGCGACCGCATGACCTCAGAGCTGATCGTAACGGTTCCCCCCGAACTTTCTGCCTGGGCTCCCGGACGTCTGACTGAGCAGATGCAGACCGAGGATGGGATGAATCTCTTCCATTACGTGCAAGACCAGGTCCACTCGCCGGAGGATATCGGTTTATTCGTGGGCCGGTTCAGAAGAGACGTTCGCTCTACTACGCTCCCCAGCGGGTATTCGCTGCCGCTGCAGTACTGGCTGCCGGCCTCTGCATCCCCGGACGACGTGAGCCGCTCGTTCGCTGAGATACCCGACATCCTTTCCTTCTTCTCAGAATATCTGGATTTTACGTACCCGTGGCCCGTTTATTCGGCGCTCGTTTTCGACCGCATCCTCCTTTCGGACCACAGTTTTACCGGACTCACCGTGTTTAACGACCGGGTACTCAAGGACGAGAAAGCTCTACTCGACGATCCCGAGACCCTGCGCCTGGCCAGCAACCTGGCCCGGCAGTGGTATTCCCATCTCGTACACGTCGATTTCGAGGCCGACCTATGGCTCACCGAGAGCCTCTCCCGTTATCTCGCTCTATTGTACATCAGAGAGAATCAAGGAGAAGGCCCCTACTATACGCTGCTTCACGAGTACGCGCGCGCATACTTTGCCGAGAGTGAGCAGTACCGCCGGCCGCTGGTTTGGAATAGATGGGCCCTCTCCGAAGACCTCAAAGATGCCCATTCGTACGCGAAAGGTGTCTGGATCCTCCACACCATTCAAGAAATCCTGGGGGAGGATGCGTTTAAATCCCTCCTTCAGCGCTTCACTCGCCAGTATGCTTTCGAAACGACCAATACAGACGATTTCATGCGGGCTATCAGGACGGAGTCCGGCGATGAAACCAGTGTGTTTTTCGACGATTGGGTGTATAGCGCAGGGCATCCCGAACTCGCTATCGGGTATCAGTACGATGTGGTCTCTGAAAGCCTGTACGTTGCTTTCGATCAAATGCAGGAAGGGTACCTTGTCCCTCCAGTGTACCCGTTGGATATGGATGTGGAGACGTATTCGATCTCAGGTCCTTCTACGTTTCCGGTAACCATCACGGAAGCGGATCAACTGATATCGTTGCCGCTGTCTCTGGAGCCGAGGTACGTCATAGCAGGTCCCGATTATTCGTATCTGATCGACATAACGATCGATCAGGACGTATCGGCCTGGATCGCTCAGTTACGTTATGCCTCAAATCCGATAAGCCAGTTGCGGGCCATCGAAGCGCTGGAGGCGTTTACCTCAGACCCGGCTTTGCTGATCGGCCTGCAAAGCGCTTTGCGGTCGCGCCCCAGTCAAGAAATCCGGGCCGGTATTCTTGATCTGATTGCCCAACTACCGCCCTCTGACGCGACAAAACGCACGCTGCGCGACGCCTTTAATGGCGAACCGCCGCTCGTGCAGAGGACGATCCTTCGTGGTCTTTCCAGATTCGACGATCCGGCACCTGCGATCGATCTGGCGATGGAAGCCGCGCAGACCGGAAATAGTTACTCGGTCCAGGCGGAGGGCGTTCGCACCCTGGCCAGAGTGAGCGCCCCGGGTGCCTATGACATCGTTCGATCCGCACTCATCACTCCTTCGCACCGGGACGTCATTCGTCAGAGTGCCCTCCGATCGCTGTTCGACCTGGATATTACCACCCGTGAGCGAATCGACATAGCCCGTCAATTCAGCGCCCCCGACTATCTGGCGGAAGTGCGACTGGCCGCCCTCGAGGTGCTCACAGAACTCGCTGCTCTGGAAAATCAACAGTCCCTTCGAATTCTTAGATCGCTCATCGGCGATGAAGAACCCGCCATCCGCGGCGCCGTCATCAGTGCACTGGAGAAAGTGGGGGGCGAAGAGGACCTCGATGTACTGAAAGCGCACCTCGAAGTAGAGCAGAACGCTCGATTGCACCTGAGAAGCCTGGAAGCCATCGATCAAATCCAGTCGCGTCAGGAAGAGCGAGCCTCTTCCTGAACGGTCGATCCTGCCTCATTATACCTGACGTAAGATGAATATCTACGTAGGTTAGCCGCCTTAAAAAACCCTCTGCGTCCGTCTTAAAAGAATCTTAACTATTCGCGCAAGGATAGTTACGGTTCGCCACCAGACCTTTACGATTCGGATCATAATAATGGGTTGTCTTGCCGTTAACTATTACGATATATGGCCAGGTATCTCTGCAGGGGATACTCGTCGTACTCGTAGTTTAATGGGAATCAACTTGATGTAAAACCTATGCTGTATAACACTGACCAAGAGGTAGCCAACCCGTTATCAGACTTGATCAGCGATGATTTGTATGAGCTATTAGAGCATCATAGTCTGCTGAGTGAGAAAGGGATTCGAGATTACCAGATCCGTACGAAATTCAGAGCGCTTCGCGATCAGGAAGTGCCGGCCTGCGACGCCATCGAGCAGCTTCGTGAACAATATCCGTACCTGCAGTTCGACACAGTGCGTAAGATTGTGTACAAGCTCAACGGCCGCAAGTCATAAATTAGTGCCGAAAAGAATCACTCCTTGTTTGCGCGTGATGACGCGGCCGCGAAGACAAGGAGTGCTGTTGCCACCGAGACGTTCAGCGATTCTACCGGCCCATACATAGGAATCGAAACAATAGCGTCACACTGATCCACCACACCCGATTCCAGTCCCCCTGCTTCACTCCCCACAACGATCACTGCCGGCCGATTCCACTCAAACGCATCCATGGATAACGGTCCATTTTGATCGGCGCCTACAATCCAGTAGCCCCGTTCCTTCATTTGATACAACGATCTGGGCAGGTTATGCACACGCGCGATCTTTTGCCTGAGCGCAGTGCCTGCACTGGTCTTTATGGCGGCTTCATTGAGTGGAGCCATGTGCTTCATGGGTACGATCACCCCGGCTACTCCAGCCGCCAGAGCGCTCCGCAAGATGGCGCCGTAATTGTGTGGATCTTCGATGCGATCCAGAGCAAGCAGCAGCGGCTTCTGGGCCTCGACGTCGTCTCGCAGAGGAGCAATGGCCTGCAACATCTCGTCCAGATCCCAGAATGTCATGGGCGCCACCAGCGCGATCACACCCTGATGGTTCTCCTTCGGGCACATTCGTTTTAAACGCGCCTCGGGGACGAACTGCAAAGGAACGGCCAAAGCCGAGGCCAGATGCCTGATCTGGTCGATTTCCTTACCGCTTGCCTTCCGGTGGATGAATATTTTATCAACTGGAGGCGCTTTTCGCTGTAACGTCTCCTTTACGGGCTTCCTCCCTATGATCTGAGTCGCCTGTGGAGGGTTCGTCTTCTTCGTCACGCCGTTTTCTCGTTGTTCTTGCCAGGCCGTATACTCCGAGTAAGATAAGGACGACAGAGATGACTTCAGCCTGTGTTACGGTTATGCCAACCAGGTTGAACTCGTTGTTGACCCTAATTTTTTCTATAAAAAAGCGCTCGATACCGTTGAACACCAGATAAACGGAAAATAGCCACCCGCTTTGAAAAGGATGCTTGCGAACGGCCCAGAGGATACCGAAGATCAGCAAGCAGGCCACGAACTCGTAGATCGGAGTGGGGTAGACCGGTTCGGCCAGTTCCTGCCCATATAGGATATTGTTTGGATACGTTTCTGCCCAGAACCACATCGGCAGCCAATCCGGTTTAATCGCCAGATCGCTGGTAATCCCCCAATCGCCGTCCCCGGCGAGATGGCAGCCGATCCGGCCGATGCCGTACGCGATGATCAGCCCGGGGGCGAGCGCATCCGCGAATACAGGAATCGAAAGCTGTTGCTTTCGCAAGTACCAGATCACGAAGATCGGCGCCACGATGAGCCCGCCGTAAAAGGTGAACCCGCCGCTAGAAAACAACATGCTCATTGGAGACTCGAGGAAGTCACCCCAATTCTCGAGTGCGTGAAAGACCTTTGCTCCCAGAAACCCGGATACCAGTGCGATCATCGTTACGGTCCACACGATGTGTGAGGGCGAGACGACCTGAGTGCTCTTTTCCTTGCGTTTTTTTTTCTTCGATCCCTTTTTCGCGTTTCTGGCTTCATCAACCGGGATGCGTACTCCCCCGATGCGCCCGGCTTTGTAGTACCGATCGAGTTCTTTCCCAAGCAACCAGCCCGCCGTTAATGCGCCGAGGGCGACCATGGCACCGAACGAATAAATGTTGAAAGGCAAATCGATACCGAAAAGGTCCTCGAAGATATCGCTCAGGTATGGGTACATGGAATTCTCAAGCGGTCGTCAAGTGGGTGAAATAATCGAGTAGAGCGTCATGGGGGACGTCCTCCTGATCTCCGGTCTTCATATTTTTCACTGCGGCCTTTCGATCTTGCAGTTCCTGGTCACCGGCGAGTATTACGTACGATACGTTTAAACGATTCGCTTCACGCATCTGTGCTTTCATCGAGCGGCCCTTCAGATCGAGCGTAGCACTGAGCCCTCGTCTCCTCAAGCCATTCGCAGTCGCCAGGGCCCATTGCTGCGCCTGCTCCCCGAGCGCAACGATGAAGACGATAGGGGCGGGTTCCACCGGCAAGGGGGCGTTCATTTCGTGGAGCGCAATGAGCAGTCGTTCTATCCCAGCAGCAAACCCGACCGCGGGCACCGGCTTTTTGTTTCCGATCTCCCGGGCGAGCAAGTCGTATCGCCCACCGCCCGCCAGAGCGCTCTGTGCTCCCAGGTCCGTACTCTCCAGTTCGAATGCGATGCGGGTGTAATAATCCAGTCCGCGCACCAGAAAAGGATCCTCGACATATGGAATACCGAGATCGGTCAGCCTATTCTTGAGCTGGTCGTACTCACGCTTGCTCGCGTCGTCAATGTACTCGATTAGCCTGGGTGCATTTTCGAGCAAATCGCGTTCGCGTTCGTTTTTGGTATCCAGAATGCGGAGCGGATTGTTCTCGAGGCGTTTTTTGCTGGTTTCCGTGAGTTGATCCAAAATCGGTTCGAAGTAGGCTTGAAGCGCTTTCCTGTATCGCGGCCTGCTCTCGGCGTCTCCCAGGGAGTTAATGCGCAACGTCATGTTAGGCACTCCAAACGATGTGTAGATGTGCATCATAACGCTGATGACTTCAACGTCTGCTAGAATAGTGTCGGCGCCGATGACCTCACATCCAAACTGGTGAAACTGGCGATATCGCCCCTTCTGGGGTCGTTCGGCACGGAAACAGGGACCAACATAGTAGAGCCGCTGCGTACCGCCCTGTTGTTCGAGGTGATGCTGTAAATAAGCGCGCATCACCGGCGCCGTCACCTCCGGGCGCAGTACATAATGGGTGTCTTCCCGTTCGAAGGCGAACATTTCTTTAGACACGATATCCGTGAATTCGCCAACCCCACGTGCGATTAGCTCAGTGGGCTCGAGGATCGGGGTCCGAATCTCCTTGAAGGCATAAAGAGCCATAAGCTCGGCCACTCTCGCTTCTATGACCTGCCAGGTCCAGACGGGATCTTCGTGTGCATCGTCCGTAGATGTGACGGTCGGTAAGATGTCGAACGTCCCAGTGATATTGCGAATATTCTCACCCATTATGCGAGCTATCCTCCTTCCTGAAAAATAGACACTACCTGACTGGCCGATTCCGCATCGAGCAGTCGATCTCTGAATCGATCCTCATTCATGCACCTCGATACCCGGCTGAGCAATTTGATGTGGCGAGTTTTTTCGTGTTCGGTGCTCAACATCAAGAAAATCAAACGAACAGGGAGTTTGTCGACCGAGCCGAACTCGATAGGTTCGGCCGTCGTGGCAAAGGCGAGAACGATGCCGTCGACCGCCGAGGTTTTTGCATGCGGCAGCGCGAGCCCTTTGCCAACCCCGGTCGACATGATGCGCTCCCGCTTGAAGATGGCATGACGGACACCCTCGAAGTTGTTGACGTTCGGGTGGTCCTGCACGAGGTCGATCACTCCGTTCAGGACCTCGTCTTTCGAGCTGCCGGCCAGGCTCAATCGCACGTAGTCGGTATGCAGCAGCTGATGGATCTCTGTCGTATTTGTCATTAACATACCTTCACCCAGGATTGAATCACCCACAAGGAATCACACCTGAAATGGGACCGTTCGGTAGACGTAGTAAGCGAGCAGTTACGTTTCTAGTGAAGTGAAGTTCGATAAGAACGCAAGGGGGAAGATTACTATATCCATAATTCTCTGTTAATCAACATTTGCCTTCTGAAGCCGCTCGATCACGTATTCCATGTCGTCGGGTAATTCAGAGGAAAAGTCCATGGATTCACCCGTAGCCGGGTGCTCGAAGCCCAGCGTCGTGGCGTGTAATGCCTGCCGGCCTATCGAGCGAATAAGGTTAGTGTAAAACGCCTTTGCCGTCCCCACTCTGCGGCCGTATCGAATCGTATCTCCGCCATAAACGGTATCTCCGAAAATGGGATGCTTGATGTGGGCAGCGTGTATACGTATCTGATGGGTCCTACCCGTTTCGAGACGAAAGGCCACTCGGGAGATCCTGCCTAAACTGGCGATTACCCGGTAGTTCGTGATCGCGTGTTTACCCCTTTCTTCGGTCACGACAGCGACTCGTCGTCGATCCCGGACATCCCGGCCGAGGTAGGTCTCTATGCGGCCCGAGTCAGGATCGGGCGTTCCCCAGACAAGCGCTTCGTACGTGCGCCTGGTCGTCCGGTTGAAGAACTGGCGCGCCAGTTCAGCGTGTGTAACATCGTCCTTCGCCACTACCAGCAGCCCTGATGTGTCTTTATCCAGGCGGTGCACGATGCCCGGCCTCAGGTCATACCCCTCCCTGGCTCGAGGAGCTGCATTCCGGGTCGACAACGCGATGGAGTCATCCAGTTCCCCTTCATCCGGGTCGTAATGCAGAGGTACACTGCCCAGGTGATGCATGAGTGCATTTACGAGCGTTCCGGTACGATTGCCGTGCGCTGGATGAACGACCATGCCGGCTTCCTTGTTGACCACGAGCAGGTGGTCGTCTTCGTAAATAATGGTGATGGGAATATCCTCGGGCGCTGCCACGATGGGAGGCGGCCGGCTCAAACGACAAGAAATCACATCCCCGGCCTGGACTTTGTGTGACACTTTATCGATCACCGCCCCATTGATCGTCACCCGCCCCTCTTTGATCCCTCGCTGCACTTTGGACCGCGTGGCGTTGGCCAGAAATCGGGTGAGGTAAATGTCGATGCGCTCGTCTTCGTTATACCCGGCCGGCACATCCAGGGTATACAGGGTGTCTTCTTCCATGGTGGTAACGCGCTATGCCTTATAAAAATGTTTGCCCGCCATTTGAAAAACCAGCCCTTTGAATTCGAGGCTGAGCAAATAGACCAGCGCCGTGGATATATCAAGTTCTGCCCGGTCGCAAATGACGTCGATCTGCATGGGTTCACTCGTCAACACATGGATTAACTTCTCTTCTACTGCATTCAAATCCTGTGTCCTGGAGCTCTCGCCGGCAGATACCTGACGGCTCAGGGCTTCGTCCCCGATGCCGAGTTCTTCGAGAATATCTTCCACGTTCTGCACTAGCTTGGCATGCCCCCGCTGAATCAATCGGTGAACGCCTGCCGCCGACGAACTGTAAATCGAACCAGGTACCGCAAATACCTCTCTATTTTGTTCGACCGCTGTACGTGCTGTAATCAATGCACCTCCTTTCTCGTAGGCTTCAACGACAATGGTACCTCTGGACATGCCTGAGATGATTCTGTTCCGGCGAGGAAAATTAACGGCATCCGGCTTCGCACGTAAGGGGTATTCCGATATCAGGGCGCCCTCAGCCATGATCTCTCCTGCCATCGCGTAGTGTTTCGATGGATAGATGCGATCTACTCCCGAACCGAGCACGGCTATGGTTCGCCCCCCTGCCTCTATGGCCGCCATGTGCGCCAGGGCATCTATCCCGTAGGCCAGTCCACTCACAACGCTGAATCCGTGGGCTACAAGCTGCATGGCGAAATCCGCAGCCACACGCTTGCCATAAGGACTCGGTTTTCGCGTTCCGACAATAGCTATTGCATTCAATGATTGAAATGACATCGGCCCGCGGACCCATAAAAAAGGCGGCGGATCGAACAGGGTCCGTAAAAGCTCCGGGTACTGGACAGAACGATACGTGACCAACCGGGCCTGCACGCGCTCTGCGAGATGGATCTGCCTGTCGACCCGCTTGTAATCGCAGAAAGAACAAATAGCCTCTGCCGTTTTTCGGCCGATGCCCTGCATGCGCGCCAACTCATCGACCGAGGCATCAAAAACGGAAGCGGCGGACCCGAAGCGGTCGATCAGGTTTTTGACGCGGACGGCGCCCAGGTTTGGGATAAATGACAATGCAATAACGGCCCTTATTTCCCCTTGCGTTTCTTGCACCTCCGGATGCTGTTCCATGGGTCCTGAATAACCAGTTGGGCTGAGAATACCAGGGATGAAAACGCCCCCTCACCAGAAGGACCTTTCGGCAAAACACCGCTGACTCATACCCGGTCGTGGTTCCGCGACGAAGCGCTGCCCCCTCGCTTACTCCGCAGCTTCGCCCCACATAGCTTCTAGACGCTCCCAGAGCGCTAAACGTAACCTGTCCAACCCCTTTTGTGCTACTGAACTAATCGGAATGATGCCCCCGACATCCTGTATCTGTCCTCGAACCTGGTCGAGCACGCCCCCTATCTCTGCTTCCGGTATCAGATCGATCTTCGAGAGAGCGACGAACCGCGGCTTTTTCAATAGCGCCTCATTGAATGAAGCCAGCTCCTCCAGCAGCACGGAATACGACCTGCCAGGGTCCTCATCGGTCACGGGAATGACAAACAACAACACCGCATTTTTTTCGATATGCTTCAAGAATTGAATACCGAGCCCCCGACCTTCGTGAGCCCCTTCTATCAAACCGGGAATGTCAGCCATCACAAAAGACTGATACTCGCCGACGCGAACGACACCGAGGGAAGGAGCCAGCGTCGTAAAGGGGTAATCCGCTACCTTGGGCCGTGCAGCTGACAGGGATGCCACGAGGGTGCTTTTCCCCGCATTGGGAAAACCGACAAGGCCGACGTCCGCCAGCAATCGTAACTCGAGGACGACATCCCTCTCCTCCCCTTCTTCCCCCGGTTGTGCATAGTCGGGCGCCTGGCGCGTGGACGACTTGAAGAACGTGTTTCCTCTGCCGCCACGCCCTCCCCGGGCCAGTACCACCGTGTCCCCGGCCTCTTCGATCTCCCCCAGGATTTCGCCGGTGTCAACGTCTCGCGCTATCGTACCTATTGGAACGCGAAGCACGATATCTTCGCCGTCTTTGCCCGTTTTGTTGTTGGATGAGCCTTTCCCCCCGTTATCGGCAAAATGATGGCGGTTATATCGGAGATCCAATAACGTATACAGGTGCGAATCTCCCTGGAGCAACACGGATGCCCCCTTTCCCCCATCCCCCCCATCGGGTCCCCCGTGAGGATTATATTTCTCCCGGCGGAAGGACACGGCCCCTTTCCCTCCTTTTCCACTCCTGACGGTGATCGTGACGTAATCGACAAATTTCATTGCAATAACGGTATAAATGGATCCTTTGTTGCTCTACGTCGCCAAACTGGTGCAGGATCCCCGGCCCCCGACCGCATTGCCGCCCCGGTCAGTTGCTTTTGCACTGCCTACAGCCGATTTTCATGTAAACCCAACGTAAACGCACCTCACCCTCGCCCCTACAGCACGGTTACCACCTTAATGAGCGGCCCCAATGAACGATCAAGAACCTTTAACATCACCTGCGGACGACCTGAAGGAGCGTGTTCGAGAACTGGAACGGATCGTCGAACTGCACGAGTCCAAACTCGCTCTCGCCCATCGCGATGCTGCGATTGCGGCAGCCCTCGAACGAGTGCGCGATCGCTCGATGGCCATGCAGGGAAGCAATGAATTGCCTGAGGTGACGGTTACAGTCTTCCAGCAGTTGAAAAGCCTCGGGGTGAATTTTGATTATTGCTACGCCTGTATTCTGAATGAAAAAGAGAAATACGGCGACTTCTGGGGCATTGTGATGAACAGAAACCTGCCATCGTATCGGGTTCGACTCCCTATCACGGAAGATCGATGGCTCGAGAGCGCTTTTTCGGCATGGAAGGAAGACGCATCTACCCGATCGTTCACGCTGGAAGGAGAATGGGTCGTCAAAAACAGGTGGCAGGCCTTGTTCGACCTATCGGGCCATGCCTTTTTCGGAGCCGGTCCCCCTCCGAAGGTCACCCGCGAAGAACACCTGCTGGCCTATCACCGGTACGGCTTCCTGTCCATCGTCTCTTTCGCCGAGCCGTTCCCTGAGGACGTCAAATCGTTACTCATCCGATTTGCGCACATCTTCGAGCAGAGCTTCACCCGGTACCTGGATCTCAGGCATAGTGAACTACGATCCCGAGAGGCGAAGCGAAAGGCCTCACTGGAGCGTGTTAGAGGCGAAATCGCCTCGATGCGCAACGCAGAAGACCTGGATCGCATCACACCGCTCATCTGGCGCGAGCTCAATGACCTCGGGGTGCCCTTTTATCGATGCGGTGTGCTGATCATGGACGATCAATCCGAACGGATCGATCTATTCATCAGCACCCCTCAGGGCGCGTCGCTCGGAAAACTCTCGGTTCCGTACGATAGACACCCCACCGCGCGCAGGGCCGCCGAGCACTGGCGCGATCAATCCTATTTTTTGGAAGAATGGGACGCGAATACGTTCAAAGAGTGGATCGACCTGATTACCCAAGAGGGGTTGATACAGGCAAGCGAACGGCAATTCGAGTTGGAGAATCCTCCGCAGAAGCTCGCTCTCCACTTTACTCCTTTTAAGCAAGGTATGTTATACATCGGGTACGACAGCCCGCCGTCCGATGCCCAGGCCGATCTCGTCCAGAGACTGGCCAGCGCCTTCTCCAATGCCTACACAAGGTACGAGGACTTCAAACAACTCGAAGAGACCGCAAAAGAGTTGAAATCCACTCAGGCTCAACTCATTCACGCTGAGAAGATGGCCTCACTGGGGCAACTAACCGCCGGAATCGCTCACGAGATCAAAAACCCACTCAACTTCATCAACAACTTTGCCCAGATCAATATCGACCTGACCGAGGAGCTCAAAGAAGAATTCGACGAAGACAGCAGAGAGACCGATGTGCTCGAGCTTCTTGATGCGCTGATCGCGAATGCGACGAAAATTAAGGAACATGGCGAACGAGCCGACAACATCGTACGCTCGATGATGCAACATGCGAGCGGCAGTATCGGGGACCGACACCCCATAGCCATCAATGCGCTCGTCGAGGAGTACGTCACGCTGGCCTATCATGGATGGAAAGCACACCACGGCGACATCTCGGCACGAGGGGAGGTGTCGCCCGGCATCCGAATCGTCCGCGACTATAGCCCAGAAGTAGGCCTGGCCGAAGTCGTCCCTCAAGAAATAGGCCGTGTCCTGGTCAACCTGCTCAACAATGCCTTCGATGCCATGCAAGAGGAAACCTCTCGGCAGCGAAACGCCCCGGACGATGAGGAATACAAACCCATGCTGCTCGTGTCTACCCGGCGTGAAGAAGACGACATCCGTATACTCATTCGAGATAATGGGCCGGGCATCGCCGATGACGTGCGCGAACGCATCTTCGAGCCATTTTATACCACGAAACCCGCAGGCATGGGCACCGGGCTCGGTCTGTCGTTGAGCTTCGATATCATCACGAAAGGCCACAATGGCACACTGACTGTAGAAAGCACAGCTGGCGAGGGCGCTGCGTTCACCATCACGTTGCCGGCCTGAGATTTACCCGATGCCCCCCTCGACGGGATCTCCTTCTCGCACGGTTCCCCAGTGCGCTCTTTTGTAGTCCCATTCCAATTCCAACAAAATGCCTGCTTTCGGGAACAGGAGTCTGCATTTTTCTCTTTCACGGTAGCGGTACCGACTCCACAGAACCCCTCGAGATCTATGACGACTGGCTCATGAAGCAGGTAATAATGTATACGGACGGCTCGTGCAGCGGAAACCCGGGTCCTGGCGGCTGGGCGGCGGTCATGATGCACGGCCGGCACCAGAAGGAATTGACGGGAGCCGAGGCAAAAACGACGAACAATCGTATGGAGTTGACCGCTGCTGTCGAAGGCCTGTCAGCGCTTAAAGAGCCCTGTAGGGTGGTCTTGCACACCGACAGCAACTATCTCTACCGCGCCTTTACGCAGGGATGGATACAAAAATGGCAACGGAATGGATGGAAGACGGCTGGCAAAAAGCCGGTTGAAAACCAGGATCTGTGGAAGATGCTGATCGAACTGGCCGAAAAACATGACATCGAGTGGAAAAAAGTCAAAGGGCACGCCGATAACGAACTAAATAATCTGGCAGACCAGCTTTGTGTCGAGGTGAGGAAACAAAAGTACGGGGTCTGACCTCGCCGGGTATCTAAACCTTCCGTGAGGGGAGTCAGGGCGAGATCAATTGCCCTCTTCCGCTGAGGTTTTCGATAAAAAGATGCTTGAATGCATCTACCTGAGATCGCTTGATCGCAAGCTCCAGCTCAGTGTCGTCGTGATACTGAGAGCCTTCGATCACCGCGTCGAATTGCTGTATCGTATGCATGGCCGCCGAGGTGTCGGGGTATGCAAACTTGATCCGCAGGCAATCCCGAATGGTTCGTTCCCTGATGCGGCACGCTCCCAGCACTCGCTCGGCCGCTTCGCCATAGGCCCTCGCCAACCCCCCCTTACCGAGCTTCGTCCCCCCGTAGTAGCGGATCACAACAACCAGCACGTTAGTCAACCCACAGGCATCGATCTGGCGTAGCATAGGCTGACCGGCTGTACCCGACGGCTCACCGTCGTCGTTGGACCGAAAGGTCGAGCGATCCTCGCCAAGTCGATACGCCCAACAGTGATGCGTTGCATTGTATTCACGCCTTCTGACGCCGCTCAGGATTTCCTGAGTGCCCACTTCCGAACGTACCGGATGAGCTTCCCCGATGAAGCGCGATCCACCGACTTTGATTTCCGTCGACGCGTGCGATTCGATTTCCAGGTATTGATCTTTATCCAGCTTCATGCGGTTTCGCCGGCTGAGAACCATTGGGGGCTACCGGTTCTGTCGAATGGACAAACAACTTCTGAGTCGGATAGGCGATCTGGATATCCTCCCTGGCAAACTCACGGACGATCCGGAGATTGATGGCCTGCTGAATGTCCATGTAGAGATTGTAATCCGGCTTGAGCACGTGATAAACGACTTCGTACACCAGCGCGAAATCGCCGAAACTCTTGAAGTGCGCCCGGTCGAACCGCACTTCGTTCTGGGCTTCGACCGCTTCTTTCAGGATCGATACGACCCCGGGCAGTTTGTCTTCGCTGGTCTCGTATTCGACGCCGACGGAAAAAACGATGCGGCGCTCGTACATCCGCTTGTAGTTGCGGATTCTGCTTTGCAACAAGTCGCTATTGGACATGACGATCTGTTCTCCGGACAGACTGCGGAGCCTGGTCGTCTTGAGCCCGATATCCTCGACCGTCCCCATGAAATCGCCCACGATCAAGAAGTCCCCGATGACGAACGGTTTGTCCAGCATGATCGACAGGGAAGCAAACAAGTCCCCCAGAATGTTTTGAACGGCGAGGGCAACTGCAATACCGCCGATCCCGAGGCCCGTTACGAGCGCCGTCACATCGATGCCGAAGTTGTCGAGAGTGACCAGCAGGAGGGTGAGCCACAACACGATGACCGCGAGGATCGCAATCCCCCGGATCGTAGTCACCGATCCAGGATCTTCCGAGATTCGCTGCTTCTGATAATAATCGACCCACCAGGAAATCGCTGAATTCCCCCAGACGCCCACCTGATACAGAAAGATCAGAAAGATCGCTCGATGCAGGATATCGGCCACATGTTCGGGAGCGTCTTCGGGAAGCGGCCAGATCCACAGCGCCAGGCCGATGCTAAAGGCCAGAAGCGTGTAGCCTTTGGTTTTGCGAACGAGCAGCGAGATGAGGTCATCGATTACATTGGAGGTCCTGTCGGCCAGCTTTTTGAAGCGCCTCGACACAATACCACGAATAATGACCAGGAGGAAAGCAAGTCCGGACCCCCCACCAAGGACGATGAGCCAGTCAATCAGAGGTACACCAAAAAGTTCGTAGGTCTGAATATTCATAAACAGAAAAGGGTCGTACGAGTCGTATAAAGGGACATTCACAAGCCGAGGCTCAACTGCCTCGGTGCATCGGGATAGATTAAGTTAGCCACACCGACGCCTAATAACCGAACACTGGGGAGCGGTTCAATTTTTTTCAGGAGAGAGATTGCAATATGCGCAACTACTTCGGGTGCGTCGGTAGGCTGTATTAGTGTAGAGGATCGAGTTATGGTCGTGAAGTCAGGGTATCGGACCTTGATGCGAACGGTACGGGCGAGAAGTTTTTCTTTCTGAATTTCATTACACACGCGATGGGTCAGCCGGAGCAATTCATCGACCATCCTGGTCTGTGAATGGATATCCTGGGGATAGGTTCGTTCAGCGCTACGGGATTTGCGCTTTCTGTGGGTACGCACTTCTTTGTCGTCGATGCCGTGGGCCATAGACCACAACCGGTTGCCTGTTTTGCCGAGTTGTTCGGCGGCCTCGTCGATGGACCAGGCTGCGAGATCCCCGATGGTGTAGATTCCAGCGAGGTTGAGCCGAGCGTGCATGGCAGGCCCCACACCGGGCAGCCTGGACACAGGCATGGGGTGCAGAAAGGCGAGAACCCGATCGGGGTGCACGACCGTCAACCCGTCCGGCTTATTGTAATCGGAGGCGATTTTGGCCACGTATTTATATGGCGCCACTCCCGCTGACGCCGTCAGGTGCAATTCGTCGCGTATCCGCCGGCGGATCGTCCGCGCCACTTCGGTCGCTGTTGGGTACCGGGGGGGCAGGTCGGTTACATCGAGATAACACTCATCCAGGCTCACCGGCTCCAGGATCGAGGTGAAATCGGCCAGGATTTCTCGCATCTGCAGGGATACTTCTCGGTACTTTGCGAAGTCCGCCTTTACGAAAACCAGGTCCGGGCACCGCTTGAGCGCCTGGCTGGACGGCATCGCCGAGTGGATCCCCCACTTTCTCGCTTCGTAGCTGGCTGCACTGACGACCCCACGTCCGTTCGGACTCCCGCCGACGACCATCGGTTTGTGCCGCAACGACGGATCGTCTCGTTGTTCGACCGATGCATAAAACGCATCCATGTCTACATGGATGATCCGCCGGCGAACGGCCTCTCGATGTCTCGGATGTGCCGCTTGTTTTTCCATTTGTGCAGGTGCGCTCTGGAATACGCCACGCCTCACTACGTCCCAGGTTTCTGTTTTCACCAGGCGATGTGAGTAACCTGTTGAAAAGTGATCGGAACCCGGGGATTTGTGTGTGTAACTAAGGTCAAAAAGTGTTGGTAAAAAGGCAAGCCAATCGGTTGCAACTCCTCCCGCTGAGGCGTACACTACATGTCCTTTTCAAAACAGCTTCCATTTCAGACGCTCTGTTTTAAAACAATCAAGCTATTCATTACACAAGGACGCACACGCATGACATCACGGGTACAAACAGTATGGAGTAGTTGCCTGGAACGGATATCTGATCTTGTACCGAAATACAGTTATAATACCTGGATTCGCCCGCTTCGTGCTGTATCGTTAGACGAAAAAAATGGTAAAGTGCTGAACCTCGAGGTACCAAACACCTTTCATCAAAAATGGATCGAAGAGAATTATTTAGACATTGTGGGTACCAGCATCAAAGAAGTCCTCGGCCCGCAGGCCGCACTTCAGCTCTCGCTTCCCCTCGCTTCCGATACGTCATCGAATTACACACCCACGGATTATATAACGAATTCGGCAGATCATCGACCCAGAAAAACGCAACACACAACACCGCAACACGCAATCGCATCGAACTTCGTTCACAAACAGGCGCAACCACACGCACGAATCAACCAACATACCAATCCGCCGGCTTCCATGCATCGGCCCCAAGATATTTTGCTCTTCGAGAGCTCCAAGAAAAAACCGATGCCTCCTCAGAAGCTGCCTGCCCAGGCGGCTCAATTTCTGCCGAATAAACTCAACGAACACCATACATTCGAGGAACTCGTTGAAGGAGAGGGCAATCGCCTCGCGAGCGGGGCTGCCAAAGCCATTGCCAGAAGCCCCGGAAGCACTCGATTCAATCCGATGTTTATCTACGGATCTGTGGGGTTGGGTAAAACCCACCTCGCTCAGGCAATCTGCCAGTATGCCGTCCATCATGAGACGGCCAGAAACCCCATGTACGTGACGATCGACGATTTCACGAACCAGTTTATCGCTTCGATCCGTGCGAATCGTTGCCACGAGTTCACGGGCTTCTTCCGGCAGGTCGACCTTCTCATCGTTGATGACATCCAGTTCCTCAGCGGTAAGGAGCGGACGCAGGAAGAATTCTTTCACCTGTTCAACGCCATATACCAGTCCGGTGGGCAGATCGTGCTCTGCGCGGATCGCGCTCCGGGAGAAATCGCCGGCATCCATAATCGCCTCATCTCCCGGTTCCACTGGGGTTTGACGACGGACATTCAGGTGCCGGATTTACCGACCCGAAAAGAGATCCTGCTCCGGAAAGCCGCTCGGTACAAGATCGACCTGAGCGGTGAAATCACGGAAAAGATCGCCTCTGTGGTGCAGCGCAATGTCCGCGAGCTCGAGTCGGTGCTGACTAAACTCCTGGCCTACAGCTCTTTGCACAAAGTGCCGGTAACCCTGCATCTGACCGATCAGATCCTGCAACACTACGGCAGTCAGCCGCATACCCAGATCACCCTGGATGAAATTATTACGGTAGTTGCCGAAACGTTTGGCACCCGTACCGAATATATTGTAAGTAAATCGCGAAAACGGGAGATCGTACTGGCCAGGCATGCGGCCATGTATCTGGCAAAAGAGTTCACGATGCAGTCCCTGAAGTCTATCGGCCTCCATTTTGCAGGTCGCGATCACAGCACCGTCATCCATGCCGTCAAAGCTGTCGAAGCACGAATCGAAACAGAAGCCTCGTTTGCAGGCAAACTCGAACATGCACGCAACCTGGTTCAAGAACGCGCAGATGGGTTACGCAACAACGTAATGCCCTCGCAGGATACGGCGAATAATTAGGTGAGCCTTTTGGAGAGAATTCATTAGCTGATGCGCATCCTTTCTATCTGTAGTCACAAGGGGGGGACCGGAAAAACCACGACCGCCGTAAACCTATCTTCTGCACTGGGCTTGACAGGGCACCGAACGCTGGCGATCGATTTAGACCCTCAGGGCTTTATGACCAGCATGTTTGGCCTGCAGCAGAAAAAGCACGAGGGATCCTGCCTGATGTTGTTCGAACAGGGCATTTCCCTGGACGACATCCCGTTCACCCGGGTCGGCTCCGTGGATGTACTGCCTTCCTCGAACATGATGACCAGCAAGATGCGCCACCTGAACAAGGCCATCGATGTATTCTGGGTCAAGGAGGCTATCGGCGACGGCTGCGGATACGACACGATCATCTTCGACACAGCTGCCGCCATCACGGTGTTCAGCCTGAATGCACTGGTTGCCTCGGACCACGTCCTGGTGCCTGTAACCCCGGAATACCAACCCGTGATGGGGGCCGAGCAAACGATTGAAACCGTCAAGGTCGTTAGCCAGAAGTTGAATCCTAAACTGGGCCACCCGCTGCTGCTCGTCACCCGCGTCGATGCCCGCCGGCGAACGCACCAGCGATACCGGGAATACCTGCAGAACAAGTACGGCGAACGGGTGCTACCCATCGAAATCAGAACCTGCTCCTCGCTCGCCAACTCGTACAAAGGCGGGGCCACCATTTTTGACATCGATCTCAACTCGAGGGGAGCGCAGGACTATGCACGGCTCACCGATGCCCTGCTCCCCTATCTCGTTTCAAAACCCGAGACGGAAGTCCGCGCGGCATCGAATGGGGCCGCAGAGGGTGAACCGGACTTCATCCTTCGATCTCGGTAATCAGCTCGATCTCCTTCAAAACGCTCTGCACCCGCAGGCAATCCTCAAAAGCCCCCTCGTACACGCGGGCTTTCCCTTTCGTATGAGCACGCCAGGCATACGCCTCCGCCTGCGAGGTGGAACACCCTGTGGCCTTGATCAGCTGAGCGATCACCTCCTCAAACGTGTGGACATCGTCATTAAAAAGGATGACCCGCCAGGGCGAGTCGATGCGTTCGGAGACATCTTCTGCGACTAAAACTTCGGGATCTGCTTCTGGAAAACTAGCCTGTATACTAACCGGAATACCAAGCAGTTTGTCTGACATATATGGGATGTACGCTGATTGGATTTACGCTGGCTCGAGGGTAAACGAATAATCTTCCATCACCGGATTGGCCATCAGTTTTGCACAGGCCTCATCGGCAACGGCGTGTGCTTCTTGCTCGCTGGGGGCGTTGATCCACATCTCTACGAATTTGCCCATCCTCACCTGATCGACGCCCGAGAACCCCAGGTTGTGGAGTGCGTGTTGAGCTGCTTTGCCCTGGGGATCCAGGATTGAGGGCCGAAGCGTAATGTGAATACGTGCTTTATACATAAGATGTTTTCCGTCGAAAGGGAGGAGACTGAACTTGTGATGTTACGCGAACTGTGCACAGCAGCATGGTTTACGCGGCTTTGCAACCGTGCAAAGCCGCTCTGGCAGCACGTTGGCGCATCCGGCGCGTAACATCTGTGAACTTGTTGAACCGGCCTGGCGACGTCCCCGGGGCATCGATCGCGCCTGGATCTCCATGCACGATTACCGCGCAGGAGGTCGCATGGATCCTCAATCGGCGCCGTTTTCACTACCCTGAACATTCATGACGACTTTAAAGACGTTGACAGCCCCGTTGACGATCCCGTAGACCACATACGTCATGATGCAGATCAACAGGCCAAATTGTTGGAAAATAACGGTCAAGACGACCCCAAGCAATATGGCCGCAATTTTGTACGGATGTTTTCTAACATAATCCGAAGAAAGCTTCGGCAGAGCTTCGAACGGGATGGTGGACACCATGAGGCCGGCCAGGATCGCCACGAGCGGGATGAGCAGCGACAGCGAACTCACACTGAGCTGGTTGAACCAGGATGCATCCTCGACATTCAAAATCAGCGTGACGATCGCGGCCGCCTGAACGGGGATCGGAAGCCCGGTGAAATACTCCGGTTTGCCGCCCTCCTGCTCGACGGTAACATTGAACCGCGCCAGGCGAACGGCCCCGCACAATGCCGGCAAGGCGGAGACGATCAACCCCAGCAGGTCGAAATTCCTCAACCCGAACACGTACAACAGAAACGCCGGCGCAACGCCAAACGACACGATGTCGCTCAACGAGTCCAGTTCGACCCCGAACAGGCTCGTCGAATTGGTCAGGCGCGCCATCATCCCGTCGAGCGCGTCGAAAAAGGCCGCGAGCAGAATCAACCACGCCGCGATGTCGAATTGCTGCTCGTAAATCTGCGTGATGGCCCCGAACCCACAGAGCAGGTTCATCAAAGTAAAAAAAGAAGGGATGGCTACGTAGGACATTCGCCGGGGTTCGGGTTTATCGCGTGTGGAGCGATATCCTTTGATTTTTTGCCTGAACCTCCTTCGTTTGACAGGCAATCTTCCAGGTTTTTCTTCGGCGGGTCGCTCAGACATTTTCTGTAGGGGCTGCATTTTCAGAATTGCGATCGGGTGTACCGGATTCACGGGCTGCCTTCTTTCGATCGGTCCATCGGCCGATGATGGTCTTCCCCGCCCTCACGGTGTCGCCCACAGCTACGTCGAATTCTATGCCCTCCGGGATGATGACGTCCATGCGCGAACCGAACTTGACGATGCCGAACCGATCGCCGGCGCGAACCTGATCCCCTTCGCCGATATGATACACGATGCGGCGCGCTACCGCTCCGGCGATCACCTTGAACACGAGGCGGGCGCCGCTCGCGTGCCGGAGGCCGAATTCGACCCGTTCGTTTTTTTTGCTCGACTTCGGGTGCCACGCCACGAGATACCCCCCGGGGATGTACCGGCACCGCTCGATCGTGCCGGTAGCCGGGACGCGATTCACGTGCACATCCATCAGAGACAGGAAGATGGACAGCTGCGTCCCCGAGCCCTGTATATAATCCTGCTCCTCGACCTGTTTGATCAGGACTACCTTGCCGTCTGCCGGTGCGAGTAGCAATGAGCCGTCCGCGGCTTCGACAGGCGGGATACGGCGAGGATCCCGAAAAAAAGCGATCACAAACGCCACCAGCAGGATGCTGCCGGCCATGAGGACATAGCCGGGGTATCCCCAGAGCCGGAAACCCAGTACAAACAGCCCCAGGCCCAACACCGCAGAAATGCCAATAATCGTGTATCCCTCTCGTGCTATCAAGATAGTAATATAAAGTGGTCCTGCTTACCGAATGGCCATGCTCCCCAGATCGAACCCTTTGCTCGCGTGAAGCGTGCAAACGATGGTCTGTTATTCACTGAGTGACAACAAATTGCGCAACTGCGCTTGAAATGGTCAACGCCTGGCTTAGATCCCATGAAGCGTGTTACTTTTTATACCCTGGGCTGCAAACTCAACTTCGCTGAGACCGGCACGATTCGAGCCGCGTTCGAAAAACGCGACTTTGAGGTAGTCCCTTTCGGAGAGCCGGCCGACGTTGCGGTCATCAATACGTGTACCGTAACGGAGGAAGCCGATCGCAAATGCCGGCAGGTGATCCGCCGCGCCCAGCGGGCTAACGAAGAGACGTTCATCATCGTTACCGGGTGTTACGCACAGCTTCGCCCCGACGACATTGCTCGCATCGACGGTGTGGATGCCGTATTCGGCGCCAGGGAGAAATTTGACATCCTCAACCTGCTAGACGATTTCTCAAAGAAAGAACGAACCCAGATCGAAGTTTCGTGTATCGACCAGATCGATCGATTCGGCCCTGCATACAATGCAGGCGATCGCTCGCGCGCCTTCCTCAAAATCCAGGACGGGTGCGACTATACCTGCTCCTTCTGCACCATTCCCCTGGCGCGGGGCAAGAGCCGATCCCAAACCATCACCCGGACTATTACACAGGCGCAGGAGATCGCCACTAAAGGGTACAAAGAAATCGTGCTCAGCGGCATCAACCTGGGCCTCTTCGGGCAGGACCGCGACGAATCACTGCTCGACCTGTTGTACCAGTTAGACGCGCTGGAGGGTATACACAGGTACCGCATCTCGTCGATTGAACCGAATCTTCTCACAGATTCCATCATCGAGTTCGTCGCCGCCTCCAAGAAGTTCCAGCCTCATGTCCACATCCCCCTCCAGAGCGGGAGCGATGAGGTGCTCGCCAAAATGCGCCGGCGATATCGCAGCGACGTTTACCGGGATCGTGTAACACGCATCAAAACCCTCATGCCGCATGCCTGCATCGGTGCAGACGTCATCGTCGGCTTTCCCGCTGAAAGTGACGCCCATTTCCAACGAACGGTCGACTTCATCGAGGATCTACCCGTCTCTTACCTGCACGTCTTCACCTATTCCGAACGCCCGAATACAACAGCGGTCGACCACATCGAGCGTGTAGGCGGCATGCCAGTACCTAAACAGGAACGGTCGCGGCGTAACCGCGTCTTGCGGGTGTTGTCCGACAAAAAGCGAAGAACGTTTTACGATCAGCACATCGGTCAGACCAGGCTCGTCTACTGGGAATCGAGCCGTCGCAATGGCAACAATGGCGTAAAGGACGTAATGCACGGCTTTACGGACAACTACATCAAAGTGGAGCGGCCTTTTGACGAATCGCGCGTCCATACGATCGAGGACGTGTACCTGGACCACATAGGCCCATCCGGACATATGGGTCTGGCTTCGGACGCTTTTATTTCTCTGCTACATGCGTAGGGCGTGTGGACATTCATCTGCATCCGCTCATCTTCGCCGATGTTGCGCATCTCTGTGTTACATTCCTCGCGAGATACCCCGCATCGCGTCTCGGAATGCGCCCTGATCTGCTCAACATCCATCAAAAAAGCGCTGGCCGCCGCTAAATGTCCACACGCCCTAGTTGAAAGCAGTTGTGGGTATCAGTCACCTTCAAGGGGTATCCCGCGCCTGATTCCGAACGGCGTCAAATCGCTCCCGCATCTCTTCCAACACTTCTCGATGGTCCGTATCGCGCGCCAGGTTGTTGAACTCGCCAGGGTCGATCCGGTGATCGTACAGCTCTTCATTGTCTCCCGTGGGGACTTCGCCCCAGCGGTTATACCGCATCGAGTCGGTGCGCAACGAGGCGCCGGCCCGGCTCGTGATCGTATATGCGATGCCGTTTGCAACCGGCGCCGATGGATCGTCGAGAAGGGGAATGAGGCTCTCCCCCTGCAAGATCGACGGGGTCTGATCTCCTGACCCGCCCAGTTCTGCAACCGTGGGGTACAGATCGATGAGTTCCACGATGGCGTCGTTTTCGCTGCCGGCATGCTCTGTGCCAGGAACCGATACGATCAGAGGAATGCGGACACTCTCCTCCCATAGATTGCTTTTTTGCCAGCTGGTATGTTCGCCGAGATTGAACCCGTGGTCGGACGTAAAAATGACTACCGTATTCTCCCTCAGATCGAGCCGGTCCAGGGTGTCGAGGAGGCGACCGAGCTGTTCATCCATAAAGCTGATGCTCGCATGGTACGCGCTGATCGATTGGCGTTGCTCCCGGGCATTCATTCCGAATCGCTCGGCGTTGGTCGACCGCTTCGCCGGCTCCGGGACGTCTTCCAGGTCCCCCTGCGGCACCTCCGGTACGTATGCTTCTCCTTCGGGGTACTGGTTGAAATGCCTTTCTGGAGCAATCAACGGCACGTGGGGGCGAACGAACCCGACAGCCAGGAAGAACGGGGCATCTTCTTTGAATTTGGTGCGATTGGTTGCATTGGGCGGCTTCGGACGCGCCCGATTCTCCAGGATGGCGATCGCCTGATCGGTGGCTAACACGTCAGCCTGTGTCTTTTCGGCGCCGTCAGGGAGGATCATCCGGGAGAAGTTGGACCCGTAATGGTCGCCCCGGGATAACTTTTCGAGCCGACCGGGGGTCAGGGTTTCCGGGGCCATGATGTCGACCGCGAAGTCCCACGAATCTGGGTCGTCCGACCCTACTTCTCCTCGCTCGATGCCCCCCGGGACGCCCACGTGAAAGATCTTCGATACCCGTGCGGTATAATAACCCCGCTCGCGAAGGAATCCGGCCATCGTGGGGTGATCCCCCAGCGCCGGCGTCGCAATGCGGTGATTGGCCGTCGCGAAGTTGTTGGTCGTTACGCCGTTCGTTTCGGGATACAGCCCGCTCATCAGCGAAGCCCTGGACGGCCCGCACAATGGATACTGGGAGTAGGCCCGTGTGAAACGGACCCCTTCGGAAGCGAGCCGATCCAGGTTGGGCGTACGTATTTCCAGCGAGGGATCTACGTAGGATCCAATACGGGTATTGAGATCGTCGGATATAACGAAGAGAATGTTGGGGGCATCCTGGGATAACTGCTTTTCCTGAACAGAACCGGCCCCTGACATCAACAGGCCGAACACGAGTGTAGCCCAGAGATATTGTGGGTGAAGCCCCCTGGGATGCAACATGAATGTAATCAATTTTTCTATAAACAATTGACCATGGTATAAGGCGGAATAACCGAATAATACTACCTGCGAAAAATGAAAACAAAAAATTGTCTCCTTACAACGGGGGTCCCTGGATCATGTGGGAAGGCACGCCTTATGCCCACATTATGGCCCCAATGCCGGAGCACAAGCCCTGAATGCGTTCGTCGAGAGAAGACGACAGACTCGACACATCACCGGGATGCTGAATATGCTCGCCTATCACGTTCTCATTCGAGTTGCGCAGTAGGCGATCTTTTTGCTCGTTCAAAACCTCCTGGTCACACCGACTCCTAAAACCAGCCTCCGCTGATCGAGATTTTTGACGACATCGATGCGTATCGGTACATTGAAGAAGTGGGTCATGGAAAACCCAACCTCGTGATGCACCCCGTCGTCAAAAAACGAGAGGGGATCGCCGTCCCGTAGACCTTCGTTGTGCAGCGCCTGCCCGTGCGCCCCATGTATGGTTATGCCGACACCACGCCGGGCGAGAGACCACAGGTTCAGATATTCGAATACTGACGTCGAAAAATCGTGCTCCCAGTATACACTCCAGAGCGTACGGCCTTTGACAGGGAGTCCATGCAACGACTTGAAAGCGCCGAACGAGGCAATCGGTCGCCTGGACACGTCGAGAATGCCAGCAAACTGGCGAGGGGCCTCACCCGCATACGTGCGGCCGTGAACGCGAACGGCCAATGTATTCGGCCAGGCTCGCCGCCGATGAAACGTCGGCAAGGTCACTACGCCCTGCATGTCGTACACCGTGAAGGAAGGCACATCGGAGCGACCCCAATCAGCCTGTCGGGTGATCGAAAAATAGACTCCATTCCCGCCGGCACGCATCTGTACTTCGGGTACCTCTCCGATACGAAGCCCGATGCGCATCAGATCGTAACGGCCATCGACAATGCCGGAGTTGGCCCGCCGGCGGTCTCCGAACAACCACCCCTTGTCGCCCCTCGTAGCTTCGACCGATGTATGGTCCTCTCGCGAGAACGCTGCCGTCACCAGAGCACGCAACCTGTCGGCTCTGAACCCCACCTCCGCGAACTTTTTTTGCCGATCGTAATAATCGAAGTAATCGGGCCAGCCCACGTAGGTGGTCGCCGAATTGACGAACCGGGAATAGGTCAACGAGGCGTACTGGGAAGCGAAACGCTGGTCGAAGCCCAGCCTGACATACCCGCGATGCGGCCAGAGAGACGGCGCATTCAGCCCTCCCCATCGATATTCCAGTGCAGCTCCATACGACGGCCGATCGATGCCGAGGCCGTACCCGGCTCTGGCATCCACAGACACATTCCGAATCGGCGCCATGGATCGATTCAGACCTAAATAAATCCCCTCAACCCGGTTGAAGGCCAGATCGAAACCAGAGTACAGCGTGCCGAGCATACGCTCGGGGCGCTCATCGGCAGGCTCCTCCTCTACGTCTTCCAGAGCGACCGCCGTATAGCCGGCCAGCATCCCCTGGGGGCGAAAAGAACGGTTCAGGCCTTTGCCCGGATCCAGAGTCACGACATCCTCTATCTCTTCCGGCGTCATAGGAATCAGGCCCGGGTTCCAGCGAAACAGGTGGTCCTGCCGATCGACGTTCGGGGCACGAACAATCAGTGAAGAAGAAGAAAACATCGAATCGGGAGCCGGCACGTTTAGTACGTGCCCGGTCAACCGGGACACCTGGCGGTACCGGGCCGTCGGGTACTGAGCGCCTATCCGCCCGAAGGATACCGATCCCTCGACCTGCAGGTCGACAGGCAGCCAGAGGCTGTCGCCGACCGGAGCGAACTGCTGCTCGTAAAAAGCATCCCACGATTTGATGGGCGCCGGCAGCACGTTGTTCGGACTTGGGCGGGCGCCAATCTTGAGCACCACATATTCCTCATCCAGCACCGACACGTACCCGACGAGCGCCGTCTCAAAACCAGATTTCGGGCTGAAATAGATGTCGTACACCTTGCTTCCGTCCTTGACCCAGTGCCCGCCGAGGGTAAAGGTGTAGATATCGAGGGCCTCAGGACTCGTGGGCCCGACCAGGGTAAAGCCCAACAACTCGACACTGTCATCATAAAAATCGGGTACGTTGCGCGTCGAGGCGAACCGGAAATCGCCGCTGTGCGGGGGCTTCTTGCGCCGCGCCCGGATCAGGCTTCGGGTCCCTTCCCCGGGTCGCCAGTAGTGGCGTGCGATCGTCTCTTGCATTTGCGCGAGATCGAATTCGCTGTATAAAGCGAACCGGGAATACGTATCGGCCAGGTAGGATGAAAGGCGAAGCCGGTCGCGCTGTTTTCGCTCGATCACCTTCCGCATGATGTTGTAGGCGGGATCCTCTCCCGTTACGACCACCTCCTCGAGCTCGTAGGCAGCCGGCACAAGTTGGACGTCGAACCGGGCCGGCGACTGGTCGTCGAGTAGCATCTCCCGGGTTTCGTACCCGATGTGCCTTGCAATAACGGTTGCCGGCAGCCTCGCGATGTTCACCTCGAAGATGCCGGCTGCGTTCGTGATCGTACCGCCTCCGGTCTCTTTGACCTGTAAGGTGACATAGGCCAGCGGCTCGCCCGTATCTGCATCTGTGATCGCCCCTCGAAACACACGCTGGGCCTGAGCTGCATTCAACGAACCCGCGATCGAAAACCCGCACAGAACAACCAAACAGGATCTGGGGAGCATGTGGTGTACCCATTTAATCATGATGCGCCTGCATATAGATGCACTGAACGCTGCGTACGCTGAGCCGGCGATAAATATCCGAAAAGGGCATCGATGGGGACACGCGAAGCAGTAGAATTAGTGCCGGCCATCTCTTACCATGATGAGCAAACGCTTCACTAGATATCGATACATTCACTACGCCGTCATGAAACACGTCAACATCAATCGTCGCCGCTTTCTCAAGAGTGCATCGGCTGCACTCGCGTTGTCGACCTTCGGCCCGCAGGGCCTGGACCTGGTCTACCGCCGCGTTCCGCTCAAAGTAGGTCTGATCGGAACGGGGTGGTACGGCAAAAACGATCTATTTCGATTGATACAGGTCACCGATGTCGAGGCGGTTGCCCTTTGCGATCCCGATCAGCGCATGCTCTCCGCGGCCGCCGACCTTGTGAGCCAGCGGCAGCGCTCGGGCCACAGGCCGCGGACATACGGCGACTGGCGGAAGATGCTCGATGAAGAGGAGATGGACCTCGTACTTATCGGCACGCCGGACCACTGGCATGCCCTGCCCACGATCGAGGCGGTCAAGAAGGGGGCGCACGTATACGTGCAGAAACCCATCAGTGTGGACGTCATCGAAGGGGAGGCCATGGTAGCTGCGGCCCGCAAGTACAACCGCGTCGTGCAGGTGGGGACGCAGCGCAAGAGCACCCCCCATCTCATCAATGCGAAAAAGACCATCGTCGATGCCGGCCTGCTGGGCCAGGTTCGCCACGTCGAGCTCTGCTGTTATTATCACATGCGCGCGAACGGCAATCCTCCGGTAGAGCCGGTGCCCGATTTCTTCGACTACGAGATGTGGACCGGCCCGGCGCCGTGGCGCCCCTATGACGGCCTCCCCCACATCCGGTGGTGGCGAACGTTCATGGAATACGGCAACGGCATCATGGGTGACATGTGCGTCCACATGCTCGATACCGCTCGCTGGATGCTCGGCCTGGGGTGGCCGAAGCGAATCACGTCGACAGGCGGCATCTACGTGCAAAAAGAAGGCAAGTCGAACACCGCCGATACCCAGACGGCCGTTTTCGAATACGACGAACTGGAGTGCGTCTGGCAGCACCGAAGCTGGGGAACGCCGGCCGATCCGGAATACCCCTGGGCCTTGAAGCTGTATGGCGACAAAGGCACCCTTGCTGCGAGCACCATGCAGTACGACTTTTATCCGGTAGGCGAGGGCGAACCCATTCATCAAGACGTGATCTACGAGCGCGAAAAGTATCCCGAGGACGTCACGGAAGACCGTATCGAACTGAACGCAGCCCCGGCCACGCGTCTCCATATGCTCGACTTTCTGGCCGCGATCGAAAACAACAGCCGCCCGGTAGCCGATATCGAAGACGGACACATTTCGACGGCCAGCTGTATCCTGGCCAACCTGTCGATGGAACTCGGCCGGCCATTGGTCTACGACCCTTCCTCCCGCGAAGTAACCGGCGATCCGGAAGCCACGGAGCGGCTTACGCGCCCGTATCGAGGGGACTGGACGCATCCTGTACCCGACCGCGTTTAGGGGCAGAACAACCTCTTCGACCGTTTCAGCCCCCTCAATCGTCTCATCGCGCGTTTCTCCGCGTAGATCGAGTACAACCGTCCCATTATCACGCTTCCAGGCTGCAGCTGAGACGATGATCTCCGCCGCCGGGAATAAATTCGGGGCGTACAGTGTCTAAGGAGTAGTTGATCATGTTCAATCTGGTGCACGGAGTACATTGACGACACCCGAAGAAGCGGAATATCGAGCGCAGGGCCGGCCTCCGGCCGGCACCGAACAACCGGATGACGAGCTCATCGAGCTGGTACGGTCCGGTCGTACGGACGCGTTTCGCTTTCTAGTCGAACGCTATCAGCACCGGGTCGCGCAAACCGTGCGGGCCATGCTCGGCAACGCCGCCGAAGCTGAGGATGTCGGCCAGGAGACGTTCATCCGCTTCTACAACGCCCTGGACTCGTTCCGGGGCGATGCGAGTGTGGCCACGTTCTTGAACCGAATTGCCGTGAACCTCTCCTTGAATGCGTTGAAGCGCCGCAAACGGTTTTTCTTGCGCTTCGAACGGATCGACCGAGATCATGCGGGTGCGATCAGCTTGCCGGCTAAAGAAGACGCCGAGGCGTTCGAGAAGCGCCAGTTGATCGAGCACGCCCTGCAACAGCTTGACCCGGATTTTCGAGCCGTCGTCGTGCTTCGGTACATCGAAGGATATTCGACCAAAGAAACGGCCGGCATGCTGGACATCCCCCTGGGGACCGTCCTCTCCAGGCTCTCGAGGGCACAGAAGAAAATGCGTGACTGGTTGCTACCTTATATGAACGATGAAGAACAGTAAACACCCCCATACCGATTCTCCGGATCGCCCCGCCCCGAAGGGCGAGGCCCCTCCGGCCCTGGAGGCGCTGCTTCAGTCCTATCGCGCCGAGCCGTTCAGTCATGAATTCGCCGACCGCGTCATGCTGGCCGTCCATAGCTCGGCCGCACCGTCCAGCCCAGCGGCGGCTCATCCGTTTATGACCGTGATCCACGCGTTGAAATCGCCGGCAGTCCTCCGCGTGGCCGCTACGATCGCCCTTTTGCTCGCGGTCGGCTTCGGCTTCTGGCAACGCACGTATACGTACGAAGCGGCACTCGGCGCCCAGTCTACCCGCCTGCTTCCGGACGGCTCCACCGTCCAGCTCGGCAGCGGGTCGCGGATCGCATACCAACCGTTCTGGGGACGCGCCGAACGAACCGTCGTTCTGGAGGGCGAAGCTTTTTTTGCCGTCGAATCTTCAGAAAAACCGTTTGTCGTCGAAACCTTCAATGCAGAAGTACGCGTGCTCGGCACTCAGTTCAACGTAAAAGCCTGGCCCAACGCCCGCCATCAATATACGGCGGTGACGCTGCAGGAAGGCGAGGTGGCCGTCTCGCCACGCCGCAAACCCGGCCGTTCCGTCACGCTTTTGCCTTCCGAGTCGGTGATGCTGCACGCCGATTCGACACGCCCCACACCTTACCCGGTCTCTATGGATGCGATGTTATACTGGAAAGACGGCGGTTATGCCTTCCAGAATGAATCGCTCGCTACCGTGGCCGCTGAGCTCGAACGCCGGCATAACGTGGCGATCCATGTCCCTGCCGAACTGCAAGCCCTGCGCACCACCCACTTTGCCCCTCGACCCGCTCCCCTGGAAGACGTCCTCGAAGCGATCATCGCGCCCCACCCATCGATTTCGTTCCGCCCTACCGCAAACGGATACGAACTGTTTCGTGACGAATCGAACCGCCTCCTGCCCTGATTCCGTCTGTTCACCGAACCCACTATTCCGATGAAAACTATCAGAACCCTGCTTTGCCTGTTCTCTCTCGTTGCGTTGCCTGCCCTGATCACAGGGTGCGATGCCACTTCGACCCAGGAGGATATCCAGCTTCCCCGGGAGCTCACAGCCGAAGAACAAAACGTAGTCTCGGCCGACAATGCATTCGGGCTCTCTTTGCTGAGCGCGCTCGATGAGGCCGACCCCGAAACGAGCCAGTTTATTTCCCCCCTGAGCGTCTCGATGGCGCTGGGCATGACCCTCAACGGGGCCACCGGCGATACCCGCGACCAGATGGCCCAGGTCCTGAACAAACAGGGGCTATCGGACGAAGTGATCAACATGTCCTACCAGTCCCTGGCCACCCTGCTTTCGAATCTCGACCGGGAAGTCATTCTCAATATCTCAAATTCGATCTGGTACCGCGAAGGCTTCTCCGTAGAACAGGATTTCCTGCATGCCAACACGACCTATTTTGATGCAGAAGTGACGGCGCTCGACTTTACCGATCCCGATGCGGTCGATCCGATCAACAACTGGGTCGATGAAAGAACGGAAGGCCTGATCCCGAAAATCATCGACCGGATCAGCGCCGAGGCGATCATGTACCTGATCAATGCCGTGTATTTCAAAGGCGCCTGGACGTATGAGTTCGATCCGGAGTTCACCACAGAAGCGCCGTTTTTTAACCTGGATGGATCGACCTCTACCGTTCCTCTCATGGCTACGAGCGGCGCCTTCGCCTATTATCGCGCCGAAGATGCGTCGGTCGTAGACATCCCCTACGGCGACTCGTTGTACTCGATGACCGTGGTACTTCCCGACGATCCGCAGGACCTCAACGAGATGGTGCAATCCCTGAGCACGGAAACCTGGGATGCCTACATCGAGCATCTCGAAGCCGTCGAAATCGACCTGCTGTTGCCGCGTTTTACCCTCGAATACGACACCTCTCTCAGGAGCACCCTCATGGCGCTGGGCATGGAAGTACCGTTTTCGCCCCTCGCGGCCGACTTTTCGCGCATCAACCCGAACCAGGATCTGTATATATCGGATGTCATACACAAGACCTTCGTCGAAGTCAATGAGGAAGGGACGGAAGCCGCTGCGGTTACCGCCGTTATCGTCGAAACGACGAGCATCGGCGATCCGAATCCGGTTGTCCGTGTAGATAAACCTTTCCTGTTCAGCATCAGGGAACGAACGACAGGCGCCCTTCTATTTATCGGAAAAATCACCCAGTTGTGACCTTCACGTCTCTTCTTGCACCGCTTGCCGGCAGGCTCGTCATCCTGGCAACGAGCCTGCTCATCGGCCTCGTCGCCGTCTCTGCGAAGGGCCAGGTAAACCCTGCCACGTCCGTATACGACGTGTCGCTTCGCCACGTCCCCATCCAGGAGGCCCTGGCCCGGTTCTCTGAGATCACAGCCACAGGCGTTTCGTACGATCCTCTTCAGGTGGAAGGCCGGATGATCTATTGCGTCATCGAATCCGCACCGATCGATGACGTCTTGCGGTGCATCTTGCAGGACACCAACCTCAGCTTTGCGCGCCTTTCGTCCGGCACCTACGTCATCATGCGTTCGAAGCCGGCTGCCCCTCAGCGTGGATCGCTGCTCGGAGTGGTGAGCGACAAACGAACGGGAAGGCCTTTGCCCAATGCGCACGTCATGCTCGCCAGCAACACTCTAGACCTCGGGGTGATTACCAACGACCGGGGGCAGTTCACCCTGCCTCCCCTTCTACCCGGCGAATACGTGATGCTCACGAGCCACCTGGGGTATACCCTGCAGCTCGATACACTGCTCGTTCATCCGGGGGAGGATCGCTTCCAGCGCATCGAACTGGAATCAGAGCCCATCGCGATTACCCCTATCGTCATCGACGGCGCCCATATTCGACGCGCTTCTCTTGACCTTGCGCGGACGGTGTTGCGGGGCGATGTGCTCCAGCTCGGGACGGTACATACCAGCGCCGAGCCGGTATTTCAGCGGTTTCAGGCCGTGCCCGGCCTGCGCGTCAACGACATTACTGCAGACGCCCACTTGCAGGGCAGCAACGCTGGCGAACATCAGTTCAGGCTGGACGGCGTCCCGGTCTTTTTACCACACAGCACCCTCGGCCTGATTGGCCCCTTCAGCCCTTTTGCCATCCAAACCGTCACGGTGCACAAGTCCGGCTTCGGGGCCGAAGAAGGCAGCCAGCTGGCCGGCGTCATCGAAGCCAGCCACTTCCTGGATACGGCGACGAGCTTCGACGTGCAGGTCGACCTGACGGCCCTGAACGGCCGAGCCAGCCTGAACGAAACCCTGCCCGGCAACCGGCAGCTCAAACTGATGGCCGCCGGCCGGACCAGCCTGTGGTCGTTGTACCAGCAAGACCCCTTCCAGCAAACCCTGAACGCCTGGAGCAAACCGGACCCCTTCCTGATCTTCGGCGCCACACAGCAGTATTCGGCGGTGGCGCCGGCCTTTTTCCAGGAAACACTGAATGTGAATGCGGTACCGAGCACCGACCTCGCCTTCGCCGACATCCACGTGGCCGGCGCCCTGAATACGAGCGCTCTATCCGGCTTCCACAGTTCGTTCTACCGTGGCCGTAACCGCTTCGACGGCTCTCTGCTCCCTGACGTCATTTCGTTCAACGCCGCCCGCCTCGATAACGAAGACGAACTCGGCGTCCCGGTTGGAGACCCGAGCCCGGTCGAAGTGCCCGCTGAATTGTCCCTCGTGGACACCTACGAATGGACCAATACGACCGGACAGCTCCAGTATCACACCGTGTTTGGGCCCCGCACCCTCTTCAACGTACAGGCCAAAACGAGCGCCTATACCCTGGATCAGAATTACCTGCTCATCGACAGCCTGGAGCAGTATACCGACGACTTTCCCAGGACGGACACCGAGTTCGTCTCACAGGTCGCCGTAGACCTGCCGACGCGACCGGTGGACGACACCAACAGCATAGCGTCCTATAGCCTGGAAAGCCAGGTCGACCACGTCGCCGGCCGCCATTCCTTCCTGCTCGGCGCTGAACTCACTTATCTCCGGAGCCGCTTCGACGTACTCCTGACCAATCTGCCCGACCCGGATCTGAACGTTGCCGCCGCCCCCGAGCGGTTCGAGGTGTCGAAAGACCGCGTCGGGTACGAATCCAACGTGACCCGCCAGGCGCTATTTGCGCGGGATAGAATCCGCCTCAGCCGCCGTATCGAGCTGGAAGGAAGCATCCGGCTGACCTATCTGCCGAACCGGAAAACCCTGTATGCCGAACCCCGGTTCGCCCTGCGCTACGATGCCTTCCTATCGGAGCGAAGCACACTGGGTATACAAACCTCGGGAGGGCTCTACCGCCAGTATCTGCTGCAGCTCGACGTGAGCACCCTGAACGCAGGATCGCTCTTTCCATCGAAACGGATCTGGCTTCCGATCAACGGCGACATTCGTCCCCCTATGGCGTTTCATCTCACGCAGTCTTTGTTCTATTCTCCATTCCCTTCGCTTTCCTTCCACATCGAGGGGTACCTCAAGCTGCAGCAACGACTCTGGTTTCTCAGCTATTTCTCGCAAGAAAGGGTGGACTCAGCGGTAGATCCAGCAGGACTCCTGGCGATCCGCGACCTGCGCGACCTCCTGTCCGAAGGCGACGGGAAAACGTACGGGGCTTCCCTCTCAGCTCGATGGAGTGCCGATCCGTTCCGCGTGGAGGCCGTCTACGATCATACCGCCGTCGAACGGCGTTCCAATGAACTCTTCAACGGCAACCGGTTCTCGGCCCCCTGGGAAGAGCCCCATCGCCTGTACACGCAGCTCTCCCTCAAAATCAAGAACCGTTTTCTCCTCACCCAGCGATTCACCGCCATATGGGGGCGCTCCTGGGGATTCCGCCAGGCGTACTACGATTTCTTCGGGCATTCCCTGCGCATCCCGAATCCGGCTTCCTATTCGTTCGACACCCCTGACGCCCACGTGCTGCCTGCCTTCTACCAGGTCGACCTCGGCTTCGTCTACAGCCAGCCGGTCGGCACAGCCACCGTGCAGCTCCGCCTGGATCTCCTCAACGTCCTCGACCGGCAGAACGTAGCCGACTGGCGGCTCGTCTGGCAGGACGAACAGGGGCTCCGGAACGCACGCCTCCGCATTCAGGAACTGCTCCGGGGCAATGAGTCGACAGGGCTGCAGCGATTTTTCGCGGGCGGCCGGCTCGTCAAAGAAGCCCGTTACCACTACCCGTTCATCCCCGCCATCGCCCTGCGAGTGACGTGGTGAGTTTAGAGTACGAAGTCTTTGAACTGAGAACTACGAACTGAGAACTACGAACTGAGAACTACGAACTGAGAACTA
>CAZGHT010000023.1:0-66908 GCA_964525535.1 uncultured Rhodothermaceae bacterium | reverse complement strand
GAGAGGAAGCCGTGTGTGATACGAGTGGAAGTGCCGTCGTCCCTGATTGTGTCGTACAAAATACGCTACCCCTCGATCAGTAGATTCGGCGCCGGGAAAAAAGTCAGGCATTTGTGTAGGAATGCTTCGAACCCCGAACGACACGAGTTATACGGAAAAACGTTATTATTCCGTTAGATATTCATTTACAGCAATTCGCTATAGTGGATGTTAGTATGGAATGCTTAATTGATGGACGGAATGACTGACCAGGGTTTTGTATGTTGATGTATGCAGTATGAGTCGTGTGCAGAGAATACTGAAACCGTCCTCGTGTAATGATCCTGGCTGGGATAATATCAGGCCTGAACCCGGAGTCATTCCCGGCTTGACCGGGTATCCAGAGGGTTCTGGCTGCTGCTAAATACCCACACGCCTCAGGCACTGATAACAGATGTTACGCGCCGGATGCGCATACGTGCTGCCAGAGCGGCTTTGCAGGGTTGCAAAGCCGCGTAAACCAGGCTGCTGTGCACAGTTCGCGTACCATCACTGATAATTTTATCTGTACATCCCTGATCCAGCACCAGACACCCGTATCCAGCAACTAGAAATACGCAACTCCAACGACTAATTAACAGATGTTACGCGCCGGACGCACATCCGTGCTGCCAGAGCGGCTTTGCAGGGTTGCAAAGCCGCGTAAACCAGGCTGCTGTGCACAGTTCGCGTACCATCACTAATTGATTGATACCAGGCTTCAACAAAAAAGTGAACATGAAATCCGAAGAATCCAGGTCCCGATTTATTTCTATTGAATTATTACAGGATATCGAAGTACACCAGACGGCTCGAGGCGTCCTAAACGGTCTGGACAAGAAGATCGTCGATCAGCACAAAGCCGTCATCGAGCTTACGACGAAGGACGGCTTCGTCTGGTGGACCACCGTAGACCGGTTTACCGCCTGGATGGGAAAGGGCGCCGTCACCTCGAAACAGGGGACCTATTGCTTTCACGTGCTCCGCGGTGAGCCGGGCGAGCGGACAAAGGAATCGGTCACGCTGAGCGGCGTACGTAGTTACGCGACCCATATCGAAAAAAAAGACAGCTGGTCGGCCGTCGACGTCATCCGTGAGCTGGAGGAGCGGCTCGAGCCCGAGCCCGGGATTTACCGGTGCCTGGATCCACAAAAGCCGGGCCCCAGAGTGGCCCCTGACGATCTGCTGGGCGACGGGCCGGCGTTGTTGCTCATTCCGGGGACGGCCGCTTCCACATCGGCCACTTTCGGCCTCCTCGCTTCGCGTTCGGCCGAAAAGCTAGAGGCTTCCGCTCAAGAATTCTGGGGGGAATTGCTGGAAACGTATCAAAGCCGGGTGTTTACATTTGTCCACCGGTCCCTTTCCCAGAGCCCCCTCGAAAACGCGCGTGACTTGCTGCATCTGTTGCCCCGTGAAGCTGACCTGCACGTGGTGACGCACGCCGGAGGTGGGCTGCTCGGGGAAATTTTATCGCGTGCACACGCGCGAAACCGGCACGTACCGTTCAACAACAATGACGTACGGGTGTACGAAAAGGCGGAGGATCCGGAACAGCGTTTTTTGTTGGAGCTCAACGATCTGTTTCAGGATAAACAGCCCCGGGTACAACGGCTCGTCCGTATCGCGGCCCCCGCATCGGGTACAATTCTGGCTACAGAGCCCCTGGACGTGTATTTTAATGTGCTCCTCAATGCGATGGGCCAGGTGCCTGCGTTAAAGGACCACGCCGCCGTCGATTTTGTTCGGTCCTGCCTGGTGAGTACGCTGGGGATGACCGGGGACGCGGCGTCCCTGCCCGGTATCGCCGCGCAGCGTCCGGACGCCAACCTGATCCGTATCCTCAACGACACCTCGCTGGAAATCGATGCCGACCTGCGCATCGTAACCGGTAAGGCGACGTCCAGGCCTATGAGAGAGCACCTGCGCGTGTTCGTTCCACGGGCCGATGAACGCCAGGATAGCGATCTTTTCGTGAGCACGCGTTCTATGAATGGCGGCGCCAAAAGGACCGGAGCGTACGAGTACTTCGAGGATACCAGCGAGGTGGTGAGTCACTTTCAATATTTCAAGAACAGCGAAGCTCGGAACGCGTTGCGGGAAGGGCTCACCGATACGACGTCGAGCGATTACAGGCCGCTTCACGCCACCGGACACAGGACGCCCTTTTTTAAATACAGAAGCGATCCGAAGAGCACCTCCAACCGCCCGGTCCTGTACGTATTGCCCGGTCTCATGGGGTCTACGCTGAGTATCAGCAGCCGGCGCATCTGGCCGAATCTAAACGAGCTGATGATCGGCGGCGCCGCGGATTTATCGATCGAAAACGAACGGGTAGAAGCCGATGCGTTCGTAGAGGGATACTACGAAGACCTCATAGACTACTTCTCCAATTCGTACGAGGTGATTCCGTATCCGTACGACTGGCGGCGATCGATGGCCGAAACGGCCAGAGAGCTGGCCCGCGAGGTCGACAAAAAGCTCGAAAGTACCCTGGCCCCGATCCGGTTTCTGGCGCATTCCACGGGCGGCCTTCTCGTTCGCAGGATGATTCAGGAACGCTACGGCGACGGGGAGGACGAACGGGGCGAGGTGCTCTGGCAGAAGATCAAGGATCGAGGAGGGCGACTGCTCATGTTGGGCGCCCCTACCGGAGGCATGTTCGTCATGCTGCGATTCCTGCTCGGGCAGCATAGCTCCATGCAATACCTCGACATGTGGGATAGCGAGCACACAGTAGCCGAGCTGGCGCCCCTGTTTGCCTCATTCAGTGGATTGCTGGAACTGCTGCCCGCCGGCGAACAGCCGTTCGATAGGAATGGGCTCGGGAAAGTCGACCTGTTCGACGTGAAACACTGGGAAGAGGTGTTCGGGAGCGCCGGGGGCCTGATGAAAGGCCGGCGGAAGTCGGTGCCGGCCCAGGTGACCGAGCGGTTCGACCAGGCCCGGTCTTTTGTGGACTCCTGGGAAGAGGCGCAAACGCTGGATCCGGAGAGCATGATCTATGTGGCCGGCGTTGCCTCCAGAACGCCGGCCCGGATAGGCCGCCTCAAAGAAGCGGGTAAGGATAAAAAGAGCCGAACGGTGTTCTTCGCAACCCGGGAAGGCGACGGCACCGTACCCTGGGAAAGCGGTATCCCGGACAGGTTAAAAGGGGTCACCTGGTTTGCCAGGGCGGACCACGGGAACCTGCCGCGTTTTCGCTCGGCGTTTCCGGCCTACAAAGAGCTGCTGGAAATCGGAGAAACGGCCCGGCTCGACCCGAAAGAGCCCCTGGTCGCGCATCGAGGCGAAGATCCTCTTACGGTGTTGCGCGATCAGTCGCTTCCGTTTTTGCCCGACGAAACGCTCTTTCACGCCGAAGTCCTGGGGGCCATGACCTTGCCGGTCATCGAGAAAAAGCCGCCCCGGAAGGTCGGCGTTTCGGTCACGCTGGGCAATCTGTCGCTGGCCCAATACCCGGTCGTTGTCGGCCATTTCAGGGGCGACGGTATCGTCAGCGCTGAGAAAGCGCTCGACTGGTACCTGGACGGACAGCTATCCAACCACCACCGGATGGGCCTGTACCCGGGCAAAGAGGAAACCTCGCTTATCGTGTTCAACACCAAGCTCCGGCCGCCCGGAGGCATCGTGATCGGGCTCGGTGCGTTCGGAGAGCTGACCGAGGGTATACTGATCAAATCGATGAAGCAGGCGCTCCTGGCCCTATCCATGAAGCACCAGGTGGGCGACGTACCGGAGGGGCATCGGGTCGAAGGAGGGCTCGGCGTCAGCCCGCTCATCATTGGCAGCGGCCGGTTCGGGGTGTTATCGACCCGCACGTCGGTGCGAGCCATTCTGACGGCCGTCGATCAGGCCAATATGCAGATCCGGCATTACAACAAGACCGAGGAGCATGAGGGAAAAGACTCGTTGAAGACGATCGACTTCGTGGAGTTCGTCGAAGTGTATGAAGATCGCGCCATACGAGCGATCCGCGTTGTGGTCGACCTGGTGCAGAGCGGCAACTTCGGCGGGTTCGAGCTGGAAGAAGATGCGGTGGTCGTCAAAACGGGCGCGCGCCGGCGGGTTACGAACCTCATCGAAAAGGACTGGTGGCACCGGATAAAAGTCCAGGAAGACGCTTCGATGGATACGGTCCTCGGCCTGCCGGGCCACGAACGCTCTGCCAAAATGAAACGCCCCTTCAAATTTACCGCGTTGACCGACCGGGCGAGAGCACCGGTTTCGAACACGTATTCGAGCCGGACGATCGTAAACCACCTGCTCGCAGATGCCCGCCCGAACGGCAAATGGAATAAGAAAATATCCAAGGCGCTGTTCGAGCTGCTGATCCCCAACCACTTCAAAGACTTTCTGGAAGAAAGAAACAACATTCTGTGGATTCTAGATAACGAATCGGCGGCCTATCCCTGGGAGCTCCTGCACAGCGACGAGACCGGGGAGGAGGAGCCGCTCGCCGTACGAGCCGGCATGATCCGGCAGTTGGAAACTCCTGATTACAGGCAGCACGTCGAGATCCCCGTGGGCAATTCGGCGCTGGTAGTGGGAGATCCGGTCAGTGACCTCATCGAGCTGGATGCCGCGCAGGACGAGGCGCGCCTGGTTGCCAACATGCTGCGCGACTATTATTTCGGAACGACGGAACTGATCCGCGAGGAGGCTTCGCCCGAAAAAATCATCACGACGCTGTTCAACGACGAATTCAGGATCCTGCATCTGGCAGGGCACGGGATTTTTGGGGACCATTCGGCCGGGCAGGAAACGGGTATGGTCATCGGGCAGGACATGCTGCTTACCGCAGGCACCATCGAACAAATGCGCCGTGTTCCGGAGCTGGTTTTCATCAACTGCTGCCATCTGGGACGTATCGATCCCGACGACGAATCCTTGAGGGTGAATCGGTTTCGCATCGCGGCCAATCTGGGTATTCAACTGATCAACATGGGGGTGCGGGTTGTAGTCGCTGCCGGCTGGGAAGTCAGCGACAGAGGGGCTAAGAAGTTCGCTCAGGTCTTTTACAAGGAGATGCTCGACGGAAAAATGTTTGGCGAGGCGGTCCTGCTGGCGCGGAAGGCGACCTATCAGGTCGATTCGTCATCGAGCACGTGGGGGGCCTACCAGTGTTACGGGGATCCGTATTACCGGTTGGTGCCGCCCCAGACAGCCAACGAGGAGAAGAAACCCGAATACTACACCGAGCTCGAGGTGATTCTTGACCTGGAGAGACTCACCGACCGGATCAGCGACGCGCGCGAGCGGTACTTCGAACAGCTCAAAGAACAGCTCAAGACGAAGATCTCGGCGATCCGCACGGAGTGGCTCAAGAGCGGCCGGGTCGTCGAAGCGATCGCCAACGCGTATTACAGCTTCAACATGTTCGAGGAAGCGATCGAGATGTACGACCAGTTGCCGGCCCTCGACGAGGCCTGGTTCTCGTTCAAGGCGCTCGAGCGGAAAGCCAACATACAGGTGCTCCTGGCCCAGCGGGTCTGGACCGAAAACGAGCGCCTCGAACACACCAGGCAGGTCGATGGCGTTTCGCTTGCCCTCACGCCGGACGAGAAAGAGAAGTACGTACGCAACAGCGCGCGCGCCAGGGCGCTCCTGGAAGAGGCCGTGCACTTCCTGGATACGGTCCTGTTGCTCGGTGGGCCGTCTACGGCCGAATCCGCTGAACATTCTGCGGATTACCACGATCCGGTCGAAGAGGTGAGGATGCGGGGCGACTACAGCAGCGGGGAGCGGTTGTCTCTGGCCGGCAGCGCCTACAAGCGGTTTGCTCTCGTCAAGGAGGACGTCGCTGCGCAGAATGCCGCTCTCGTGAAATCGGCCCGGTACTACAAACGGGCTTTCGATAAACGGCAAGCCGAATCCAACCGCATCGACAACTATACGCTGTTGAACTGGATCACCGTGCAACTCATGCTCGATGTGCTGGATAGCACCGGCGCGAGTTCGAGCCGGATCGACGCTCAGGAGCTCTTGAAGGACCCGGCATGGGTCGACAACATGCTCGATCGCGCCGTTCACATGGCGCAGGAGGCTGAAAAAAAACAGCCCTCGTTTTGGAATCGCGCTGTTCAGGCCGATGTGGCTTTTTATAAATTACTGCAATCCTTGCTGGCGGAGCCTGAAAAACCTGCAGCGACATCGAGTACCGACGACGACCAGTCATCCGGATCGCTCACTGCCCGGCTCGTCAACGAGATCATCGAGATATACGGGGAGGCCTGGAATACCGGGGGGTCATTCAAGATTCGGGCTTCGGTATTGCAGCAGCCGCAGTGGGTGGTCGATATGTTGTCGGCCCATAAGAAGGCGACGGACAAATTGCTCGCTGAATGGGAGGGGGAGCCCGTAGGAGGGGTCAGAAAGGATGGCTCAAAAAAAGGGCCTGATGATAGGGGAGAAAAGGAGAAGGAGCGAGACTCGGATAAGTATGCAGGGGCCCTGAAAAAGTCGATGGCTGAGATCGACCGGGCCATTGGTACGTTGAATGCCCTGATCAGCGAGCTCAAGAACACCTTGCGAGACGAATGACAGGACACCCCTCACGCCCATGAAATGGACGGAAGACATGATCTACGACTCAGGCGTTCACCGCAGTCCGCTGTGGTTGCCGCAGGGGTACGTGCTGCGGGCGCAGTACAAGATCGGCCGCATTCTGGGGCATGGAGGGTTCGGCATCACGTATCTGGGGTATGATCTTCGCAACGCGCGTCCTGTGGCCGTGAAGGAATACCTGCCGAGAGATTGCGCCCTCCGCCGGCCGGGCGAAACCGCCGTGACGCCGCTGAATGCGGAGGAGGCCGACACCTACAGATACGGGCTCGATCAGTTCATCCGGGAAGCCGAACTCGTCTCCCGGTTTCGGCACCCCAGCCTGGTGCGTATGTATGAATTCCTGAAGGCCAACCACACGGCGTACCTGATTATGCAGTTTGTGCAGGGAGATGTCCTTTCCGGTATTCTGGCGCGTCGGGGCAACGTGCCGCAGCAATCCGCCATGGACGTTATCGAGGCGTTGTTGGAGGGGCTCTCGCAGTTGCACGCGCAGGGTGTATATCACCGAGACATCAAGCCGGCCAACATATATATCAGCTCGGCGAATACACCCATTTTGCTGGATTTCGGGGCGGCACGGTATGCGTTGGGGCAGCGCTCGCAGAGCCTGACCTCCGTCGTCGCACCGGGGTATTCCCCGTTCGAGCAATACTCGGCGAAAGGAACACAGGGCCCCTGGACCGATGTGTATGCCTGCGGAGCTACGCTGTACGAGATGGTCACAGGCCTAGTACCGCCCGAGGCCCCGGACCGCCTGTTGGGCGATACCCTCCAGCTGGCTCACCAGGTAGATGCTCGCGTGGATCCAGCGCTATCCTACGTGCTCGACGCGGCGCTCAAGGTGCACCCCAGAGACCGCATCCAATCGGCGCAAGACTTCTCGGATCGGCTGCAAGAGGTGGGACTCAGGGACGCTACCGTCATGGAGGTGCGGCCCCGGGCCTGGCCTCCCGAAGCCCCTCCCGGGGCGGTGCGAAAAAGCGGCGCCCGACACGGACGCGCCACTGAGCCGACCTTCGAGATCCCGTCAGGGGACGCACATTCGGACCGGCGAATTCACCTCGGAGTGTTGTTAGCGCTGCCGGTACTCCTGGGTATCGTCTTGCTGGCCATCGTGATGCAGTCCCCGCTATGCAAGCAGGTAAGCGAGAAAATACCTATTCTGGCCCATCTGCCTTTCTCCTCCGGGTGTGAGCTGGAAGAAACGGACTGAGCCCCCGACCGCATTTCTCTCCTCGGCTTACCGGAAGACGACGATTTCCTGGCATACTGCATGGAGATGCCATCGTGACGAGTGATGTATGGAAATCCGTTTTACAATAGGTTCCATGGAAAACTACCAGCACATCGATGCCTCCCGGTTCAGGATCCAGCTCGAAGATACCGACGACCCCGTTGCTCAGCGCACCGAATGGAGCCCCCTCGCGAAAGGAGGGGCCAGCTTCAGGACGCGCCGGCTGAAGCAAATCGACCAGAACAACTTCGCCGTCGTGGCTACGACAGGAAGCCACTTCTTTAATATGGTATTTATCCTGTGTGGTCTTGGCGCTCTGGGGGCGTCTTTTTTTGCCGTTCGAGAATCGATACTGGGCGCTGCAGTCGCTTTAGTGGTCGGCTCTGTTTTCGTCTTAATCGGCGGATTCATGGCGAAAATGGCCTTCTCCAATATTACCCTCGACCTCTACCGGGGGCTTTATTACACAGGCCGTTCTTACGACCCATACAAGATGAATGAAGAAAATAAGGCCGGCTCACTCAGCGAAATATATGCGCTTCAGATCGTACGTGAGTATATTTCCTCTAGTGACTCGAACTATACCAGTTACGAGTTGAATCTCGTACTCAACGACGGCCGCCGTGTGAATATCATGGACCATGGAAAATTGTCTGCCTTGAGAGAGGATGCCCGGCTTTTGAGCGACGCGCTGAGCGTTCCTGTCTGGGACGCCTCAGGAAAACAATAACAGAACAGATGTTACGCGCCGGATGCACATACGTGCTGCCAGAGCGGCTTTGCACGGTTGCAAAGCCGCGTAAACCAGGCTGCTGTGCACAGTTCGCGTAACATCACTAACATAACGAGGGTACACCCGCCCCTGGTATAGCGAATACGACCTGAGGACGGTGTATCGTCTTCTGTATCCATCCATTGGTGACTCAACTGTCCCGTAGGCGTCATCGAATGTTATGAAATAAGAGTACAGCTCACGTAGTTCATGATACAGCGAGTATAGATTCACTACTCGCCTGCTACCTCGTCCCGGTTCTATGCTGCAATCCCGAGCAACACTTCTAGCCGTGTTCATCGCGGTGACTGTTTTCATCATCAACCAAATTGGCGGTTTCGATCTATTCGATCGCTTTATCGACTTTCTGAGGAGTCTGGAAAAGTACCAGCTGGATGATATATTCCTCATGTTGTGCATTGTCCTCCTGGGTGTTGTCTGGGACTTATACGCCCTGCAGAAAAAAAATCGCCACCACAAAGAGCTGCAGGATCAAAAATTACAGGTGCTGCGCGCTACGATGGTCACAGTGCTCGACATCACCAATTCTCTCCTGGCGAGTGTGCGTCTGTTTTTGTACGAAGTGGATGCCGGCAAGAAAGCGTCGACGGCCGAGATCGAACTGCTCGACGCGTCGATGAAAGATGCTGCGACGAGGCTGAAGAGCCTGCACGAACGGGATAGCATAACCGACCTGGAGCTGGGCGAGTCGTACACTCCAGGAGCCCCATCGTCGGATAGTGGAGGGATCGGTTGAATCCTGAACTTATGTGCGCCCCGATCGTCCTACTGGATGTTAACAGGTCCGTGCATGTCCCTGAACCCATCTCCCCTGATTCCAGCCATGCATTATCTCGAAGGTCGCTACCATCTTCTCGCACTCGACGTACCCGATGCGGCGCCGCTGCACGTCCTGGTGCTGGCCGACGACCCGCTGGTGCGTGCGGGTCTGGCGAGCTTTTTCTCCGATCGTGAGGATTATGCGTTGGCCGGTTCTTCGGCCCTCAACGAAGACCTCGATACGATCCTGAATGTCTTTCGGCCGAATGTCGTCCTGTGGGATCTGGGCGCCGTCGATGGAGATGTCCCCGATACCCAATCCCTGAGGGATGCCTCGATTCCTGTCGTCGCTTTGTTGGCCGACGATCAACAGATACAGCTTGCTTTGAAGCCTGGAGTTCAGGGATTGATGCTGCGAACCGCTGAGCAGGATCTCATTCTTTCGGCCTTGTTCGGCGTAAGTCAGGGACTGTTCGTGGTCGACCCCAATCTGGCTGACCCTCTGTTCGAATGGAGCTCGGCTGAATGGAGTGAGTCTACGGATCTGCTGGAAGACCTGACGCCGCGGGAGAATGAGGTACTCGCCCTCGTTGCCGAGGGATTACCCAACAAGCTGATTGCAGATCGGCTGGGCATATCCGCGCACACCGTCAAGTTTCACGTGGCTGCGCTATTGAGCAAGCTGGGTGCACGAAGTCGTACGGAGGCGGTTGTTGTGGCGGCTCGAAAAGGCCTGCTCGTCGTTTGACTGCTTCTTCCTGGAATCGTCGCTACCTGCCTGTCCAGCCCGTGTCCTGCCCGTTCGGGCAGGGGTGATCCCTCGCCATTTTCGGGATGCGCCGGCCGGCCCACGCGATGTACATTGCTTCTGTTACCCATCATCATCATTCAGAGAAGCGATGAAAGAAGAATCGAAATCGCCGTTACAGCAACTTTCCGAATCCCTGTCCCAAACCGTTCAGGATGTAGGGCCTTCGGTCGTGCGGGTGGAAGCACGCCGGCGGGGGCATGCCAGCGGCGTCGTCTGGTCATCCGAAGAACGCCTCATTGTGACGGCTCATCACGCCGTAGAACGGGATCACGATATCCGTATCGGCTTGCCGGACGGTGAAATCGTTGAGGCCGAACTGGTCGGCCGGGATCCATCGACGGATCTGGCCTTGCTTCGCGCCAGAGACGGAGACGTAGTTCGAGCGCCATGGGCGTCCGCCGGCGCGCTTCGAGTCGGGCACCTGGTCTTATCTGTAGGACGACACGACCGGCACGCGCAGGCGAGCCTGGGCATCGTGAGCAAGCTGGACGAAGCCTGGCGGACGTCCGCCGGGGGCAAACTGGATGCCTATATCCAGACCGATATCCCAGTCTATCCCGGGTTTTCCGGCAGCGCCCTCGTCGATGCCGACGGCCACGTCGTGGGATTGAACTCGTCGTGGCTGAGGCGGCGCCTGCCGCTGACAGCGCCGTTGGCTACGCTGGAACGGGTGCTCGGGCACCTGTCTCAGCACGGACATATGCGCAGGGGGTATCTCGGTGTCGGGGCTTACCCGGTGCGGCTGCCCGCAGATTTGGCGCGTGAACTCGATCAACGGAGCGGCCTGTTGATTATTTCTGTAGAAGAGGGGAGCCCGGCTCAGTCCGCCGGTGTGTTCGTAGGCGATCTATTCGTCGGATTGGAAGACGAACCCCTCCGCCAGCTCGATGATCTTCTGGCCTTATTGTCTGAGGATCGTATCGGGACCGGGATCACGATCAAAACGATACGCGCCGGGAAGCTGACTCAACTGGACGTCAAGGTCGGAGCCCGAGAGGATTCCTGAAAAGGTCTGAAAGAGATGAATATGTTTTGGAAACAGGTCAACGAACATCAGGCCGGCATGATCGAGCGTGTTCGAAGCAGCGTCGTGCAAATCTCGAACAGGCGAAGGGGATGGGGCGCTGGATTTGCCGTCCATCGTGAAGGGCTTATACTAACGAACGCGCACGTCGTATATCGTCGGTATCCCGAGGTTTGTTTGCCGGAAGGGACCTGGATTCGCGGGCACGTGGTTTATATGGACGAATCCAGCGATCTGGCCTTGCTAGAGGTCGAAGAGCATACATTGCCTCGATTGAGGTTGTCCCGGCAAGAACTCGGCCCCGGGGACTGGGTAGCTGCTATAGGTCACCCGGGAGGCGTTCCCGAAGCGGCTACGACGGGAGTCCTCGTCGAGAAATCGAACATGCTGGAAAATGAGCGTCTCAGGCCACAGACGTGGCTGGTTACCGATTTGCATCTGGCCCCTGGCAATTCAGGGGGGCCGTTGGTCGACAGGAAGGGTGAAGTGATCGGCGTCAATACCATGCTTACAACATACGGCATGGGTGTCGCCTTGGGGACATCAGAGATCGCCCGGTTCTTGAAGAGCTACGAATCGGCTTGTTGGAGAAACATCATGTAATAAATGGCTCCTATGATGAAGGCTACCAGAGCCCCCAGGAGCAGATAAGGGGGTTCCATAGGCGTAATACGGTTTAATCATGTGAATCATGAATTCATATGTCAAAAATGGGGCCAAAAACCCTGGAGCTGGTTATGTATTTTAATGATGCTGCTTTTTTGAGGTTTCATGGCGTTTCGATAAATGCATATACGGACGTCAGTCGAGGGGGCGTCCGTGATCCTCTTGACCCTCAGATCCCGATAGTAGAGAGGTAATATGCCCTAAAAAAACCAGAACGCCATGAAACTAACACCCTTTATTTTGTCCCTTCTGCTTTTGATCAAATCCGGAGGATACATCAACGACGAGACGTTGCAGGCCGGCCGGATCTACGAAGCGGGCGTGCGGATCTCGTCCCCCTGGACCGGAGTGACGTTCACGGTTCCTCCCGGCTACCAGGGATACTACGAGCCGGCAGGCAAGTCCTTTGTGATGGAGTCAGCAACAGAGAACCGTATCGCAGGCATTTATGCTTTTTCGGAAGCACCGTTGGAGGCGATGGGCGATGTCGTGGTTACGCTGATTCAGCAGCAGGGCATCCAGCTCACACCGACACATCTGGAGCAGCCGGATGAGACCTCGGTCCGGGCGCGCTTTTTCGCGGTGACTGAGGAGGGAGTCGCTTCAGTGGTCGCTTCGGTCGAGGCAGGGCAACATGGCAATGCCGTGGCAATAGCCATGCTCGGCGCCCAGGGGACGGACACAGAGATGGAGGCGCGTGTCGAGGCCCTTCTGGAGACCGTTACCCTGGTCCAACCCGATGTGCCGGACTGGAGGACCCTCCTGGCAGGGAAAGCGTTGACGACGTCCGGTACGGATAGCGAATACAGCCCGGGAGGGGCCGGCGGCGGGGGTTCCTATGCCTCGGGTACGAAGGCCCAGATGGATTTCTGCGGGGATGGAAGCTACGCGTTTTACACAGAATCCGAATCGTACTTTTCGATCGACGGCGTGTCGGCGCAGAATACCAGTAGCGACGCCCACAGCGGGGTGTGGAGCATGGTCGCGGATCTGGCCGGCGAGGTGACCCTCGTCCTCGAAAGTACCGACGGCCGCGTTTTCTACTGGTCGATTCGCGAGACCGCCTCCGGTGCTGAAATGGACGGTGCAGCGTACAGCGTCGGGCCAAGCCAGCAATGCTTCTGAGATCTTGAGGGCCTACGCAGCCCTCCAGTCCTCCCGCTCTCAGCGCAGCAGCACCATACGGCGTGTGGCGATCTCCGCGCGGTCGCTGGCGACGAGCCTGTAGATATATATGCCGCTGGGCAGGGGGCCGGCTTCGAAGACGACGTCGTAGGCGCCGGCTGCCTGATGCCGGTCGACCAGAGTCCGAACTTCGCGACCCAACATGTCATACACGGTCAGACGAACAGGGCCCGCCTCTGAGAGTTCGTACCGGATGACGGTCTGCGGATTGAACGGATTGGGATGATTCTGATCGAGCCGGAAGCGTCGCGGCGTTTCGCCAGCATCGACGGCAACACGGAAGGCGGTCGTGAACTCGAAAGGATCGGAGAAGGGACCGGCGGACGCATCGTTCTGCCCCTGTACCCGCCACCGATACGTCGTGCCGGGCGCCAGATTCTCCAGTTGGACTACCGAGGCGACGACTACGGTATCGACGGTAGTTGTGGCGAATGTCGTATCCTGGCTGACCTGGATCCGGTACTGCGTGGCCCCATCGATAGCCTGCCACGCGAGCGTGAGGATTGTGGCCTGCTCGACGCTGCCGTCGGAGGGCGCCAGGAGTTGTGGAGCCGCCAGGATCGAGTTCGGATCTACCTGCGTCGTCGTGAACGAAAAGGCGTCCGAGAAGGCTCCGGACGCATTGGGCGCCGTGGCCTGGAGGCGCCAGAAGTAGGTGGTCGCGGGGAGTAAATCGTTGAATGTGGTCGAGATCTGGGGGGTCATTTCGTTCAGCACGAGCCGGCTGAAATCCTCGGACGTGGAGAGCTGCACGAGGTAGCCGGTCGCCCCGGCTACGGCCTGCCAGGAAGCCTCGACGTTCAACGACAGGTCGGAGGCGTTGTCCACAGGTTCGATCAGCGTTGGCGTTGCGAGCATCTGCGCCGTCACGGTGATAATGTAGGATTCGGTCGAAGTGCCTTTCCCGTCGTCGGCAAAAACGACGATTTCATGATCGCCGACGTCTGTCAGGGAGGGCGTGCCGATGAAGGTGACGATGGTTTCGGTATCATCGCCGCTGATGGCCGAAGCGAGCCAGTCCGGCTTTTTGAGCACCTGCACCGAAAGGGGGTCGCCGTCGACCTCCCGGACGGAGACGGTCTGATTGTACAACATGCCGGCCGGCGCCCTCAGCGAGTCCAGGTTGTCAATCTTGGGCAGGTCCTCGGCGGGTGTAATGGTTACGTCGATGAAGCCGACCGTATACGGGCTGTCGAAGATACTCGCGAACCGATCGTCGCCCAGGCGATAGGTCAGGGTCAGCGCTCCGAACATGTCTTTGGCCGGCGTATACGTGAAAGCCTCGTCGGTGGAGATACGCATGGGGTCGATCGTGCCCCGGCCGAAGGTATTCCCTCGTTCTACGGTGTGGGGCGTCCTGTCGTTGAGGAGGTCGTTGTCGAAAATCGTAGATAGGAGCACGGGAGTATCTTCCGTGACGGAAATAACATCGTTGACGGCGATAGGGGGCAGGGGGTTGAAGAGGGTCAGATGTTGAAACGCACCGGTACCTGCACCCTGCGTGTTGTCGCCGGGGGTCCCGGTCAGGATCGTCACGTTTTCCTTGCCCGGCACCGGTACGGCCGCCAGCGAAGTGCCGCCCCGGAGGGTTTGCAAGGGGCTGTCGCCGGGATCGAGAGATTGTTGCGTCGATGCCAGGAGCGACGTCGAGCACGAGAGGAATAACAGGTAAATATGCCCTGGAGCGAAGCCGCCCGTAAAATTTTGAGGGCCGCCGGAGAGGAGGTCGTTGCAGCCGTCGCCGTCCAGATCGCCGGGTGCAGCCAGAGAGGCGCCAACCAGATGATTGAGGCTGTTTTGAAAAAATCCTCTGTCCAGCAGGGAAATCTGATTGTTGATCACGCGTAGTGCGTACAGATAAACTCGTCCATTATTGCGGGCAAATTCACCCTCGTCCACAGGGGCGACGTATCGCGTCGCACCGGTGCCAAATGAGACCAGGTTCTGTTCGTCAGGAGGGGCAATTTGCACCAGGGCGCTGCCGTAATGTTGCGGCTGAGTGGAGTTGGAGGATTCCGAGAAGGATCGGCATCGTTCCACGCCGCGTTTTTCGAGAAAACACCCGTAGATGAGTCCTTCGCCTCCGTCCTTACCGGGGGCGCCGACCACGAGAATCGTCTCGTTTTCTTCCGCCAGGCCGGCCACGCCGGCTACCGAAGCCCCGAACTGGTCGGAAGTGTTCAGTGGCATCGTGAACCCGGACTGGTCCTCCGTGACCTTTGTGGCCAGGTTGATTTCAGCTCGGTCGTTCAAGTAGAGGATATATACCGCTCCCGCATTAATTCCTCCATCGTCGTCTTGAGGGGCTCCGATAGCGAGTTCGGGAATCCCGTTTCCGTCGACGTCCTCGAGCAGAGCGATCGAAGCGCCAAAATCGTCGTTGTCTTCGAGTCCTTCGATGTCTCCCGGTCGTTCCGGGATACGAAATCGTTTGGTATTGGATTTAAATTCCCGATCTTGGTCGAGGGCAACCAGCCAGACGGCGCCGCCTCCTGCAGCATCCGGCTCACCGAAGGCGATATATTCCAGGTCGTCGCCAAAGAAGTTGCCGAGATAGGCGACCGATTGGCCTACCGCCGATTCTGTGTAGTCTGTGGGGAAAAATTTCTGGGCGTCGAAGATGAAACGTTGTCCGAAAAGCGGATTTACGTGCGTTGCTCCCAGAAGGGAAAGGACAAAAAACGGCAAAAATATGTTCGTACTGCAGATTCGCATGATCGTTTTGAGTAGGTGAAATTCGATGACGCCCGGTAATGCTACGAGTACAAGGGTGTCCTCCAGCATGGAGCCTTTCGTACTTCTATCGTATTTTTCGAGAAAGATGGATCACGCATGCCTCATTGCAGGTTGCTGCTTAGAAAGCGGACAAGGCCCCCATAGACACCCACTAGAGATCATGCAGGCCGGCTCAGATGAAATAACCAGATTGCTCCAGGAGGTCCGAGAAGGGGATCGTGAGGCGCTGAAGGTATTATTTCCTCTGGTGTATGAGGAATTACAGCAGATTGCTCATCAGCGGCTGCTCAAGTATCGACCGGGGGATACCCTGAATACGACGGCCCTGGTGCATGAAGCGTACATCAAGCTGGTAGATCAGGTAGAGTCTGTGCCCGAGAATCGGTCGCACTTTTTTGCGCTCGCCTCCCGCGCTATGCGTTTTATCATCGTCGATTATGCACGCGCCAGGACTGCTGAAAAGCGCGGGGGCCAGGCCGAAGACCTGCCTCTGAGTCGGGTGCAGGTCGGCATTGAGTCCAAAGCTGTGGAGATGTTGGCCCTCGATCAGGCGTTGACCGTGCTGATGGATCGAAGCGAACGATTGGGGCGTCTGGTCGAGTACAAGTTTTTCGGAGGGCTCACGAATGAAGAAATTGCTCTCGTTATGGGCCTTTCCGTGCCGACTATCAAAAGAGACTGGCGTCGAGCACGGACGTGGCTCCATCAGTTGATGGCGGAGTGAGGCGCCGGAGGCAGAACCCAGAACCCAGAACCCAGAACCGATGTCAAAATCTGGTATTCCTCCCGGTCGTTGGCAGCAGATCGATGAGCTCTTCGGGCGTGTGCTCGAGCAGCCTATCGACAAACAGATCTCGTACCTGGAAGAAGCGGTAGGAGAGGACAGGGCGCTTTTCGAAGCGGTAATGGAGTTGCTGGCTGCGGAAGCAGAGGCTGAAGAACGCCTGGGCGACTCGGTAACCAACTTCGCAGAGGCGTTGCTCCCCGGATTGCGGGAAAAGCTCGCCATTACCGAGGAGGATCAGACCATAGGGCCTTACCGAATTGTGAAAGAAATTGGCCGCGGTGGCATGGGGGCCGTATATCTGGCAGAACGTCATGAGCCGCAATTTCAGCATTGCGTTGCCATAAAGCGGATCAAACGGGGTATGGACACCGATGATATTATCCAGCGGTTCAAGTACGAACGGCAGATCCTGGCTTCGCTGCAGCACCCGAATATCGCCCGGTTAATGGACGGCGGAGTCAGTAACGACCAGCCCTACTTTGTCATGGAGTACGTGGAGGGCACGTCGATTACCGAATATTGTGATCAGGAAAAACTCGACGTAGATGCCCGGTTGGCGTTGTTTCAATCGGTGTGTTCGGCCGTCCAGCATGCGCATAAGAACCTCGTCGTACATCGTGATTTGAAGCCTTCCAACATTATGGTGACGCCCGAAGGGGAGGTCAAACTCCTCGACTTCGGGATTGCAAAGGTCCTTAGCCCCGACTCGTTGCCGATGACGGCTCCGGAGACCCACACAGGATACAGGGTGATGACCCCGGAGTATGCCGGGCCTGAGCAGGTCAGTGGCAAACCGGTGACCACAGCGACGGATGTGTACGCTCTGGGTGTAATCTTATATGAGCTTCTTACCGGTCGCCGCCCGTTTGCACGACCGCGCACCTCGGCTTCGGCGGCTTCCCAGCCCGAGAAGCCCAGCACGGCAGTCACACGGGCCGTGAGTGCTTATCAGGAAGCTTCAACGCTTGGAGCAGTGAGCCCGAGGGCGATCAGTGAGGCTAGAAGCAGCACCACTGAGCGATTGCAAAGGCGGCTGCGCGGCGATCTGGATATCATCATTTTGAAAGCGCTCGAGGTTGAACCCGAACGCCGCTACCAGTCTGCCGAGCAATTTCTGGAGGACATAAAGCGGCACCTGGCCGGCTTGCCCGTTCAGGCGCAGCCTCCTACGTTTCGATACCGGGCCCGCAAATTTGTCGCCCGCCACCGATACGGGGTCTCGGTTGCCGCCATCCTCGTCGTCATGCTTACCGGTTTTGCAGGAGCCATGGCGTACCAGCAGGCACAGACGGCGATCGAGCGCGACAAGGCGGAAGCCGTGGCGACCTTTCTGGAAGGGTTATTCACTGCTGCTGATCCTGCAAGTGCCGAATCCGGCCGGCCGGATACGCTCAGGGCCCGCGATCTGCTCGCACGTGGAGTGCAGCGCCTCGCAGAGGAGCGCGACGCTTCGCCGGTCGTTCAAGCCCGTATCATGACTGTAATCGGTAATGTATACCGCAGTCTTGCCCTCTACGAAGAAGCGGACTCCCTGTTGTCCGGCGCTTTATGGCTTAGAAAATCGTATGCGAGCAGCAGGGATGTGGAATTGGCCGAGAGCCATCATGCGCTCGGTACGTTGCGTATGGGGCAGGGCCGGTTCGAGGCGGCCGATTCCCTGTTCGAGCTTGCGCTCTCAGCAAGGCGCAGCTTCGGACAACCCGAGCTGATCATCGAAACGCTGGCTGAGCGCGCCTACGTGCAGCAGCGTTTCGGCGCGTACGACCGATCTGAAGATCTTCTTGCCGAGGCGATCGACCTGGCTCGCTCTTCGGTAGGCGAAGGAGATCCGCTCTATCTCGACGTAATGAACAAACTCGCTGTACTCTATGAGGATATCAGTGAGTACGAGGAAGCCGAGCGTATTTTGAAGGAAGTTCTGGCGCTACAGCAGGATACATATGGCCCCATCCATTCCAGGGTTGCCTCCACCATGAACAACCTGTCGCTCGTTCTGCGAGACCAGGAGAAATTCGAAGAGGCCGAGCCGTACGCGCACGACGCTCGCGTGGTCAACCAGATGTTGTACGGGGGTGATCACCATACTGTAGCTGCCAACCTGGAAAATCTGGGCGCCATCTTGATGGGGCAGGGCCGGCTGGTCGAGGCGGAACACGCCTACCGGGAAGCCCTTGATATCTTTACCCGAACCCTCGGCGAATATCACGAAAAAACGGGTTTTACGAAAACTCACCTCGCCGAGTTGATGCGTAAAAAAGGCAACCTGGATCAGGCTGCTCGTATATACGAAGACGTGCTCGATCATGTGCTGGACGTAGATCCGGACAATCCTGGGGTCGGTATCATCTCAGCCTTGCTGGCAAATGTGTACCTGGATGATGAAGAGCACGCCCGTGCTGAGCAGATGTACCTGCAGGCGCTGGATGCCATGCGGACCCTCTTTCCCCCGGACCATATCCGGATCGGACGAGCGCTTCATGGCCTGGGTGTGTGCCTGACTCGTCAGGGGCGTTTTGAGGAGGCCGAAACGGCGTTGTTCGAAGCCATGGATATCTTCACGAAGAAAGAACAACACCTGGACCGTGTCAAATCGGCGCTGTTTGACCTCTATAAGGCCTGGGGCAAAGAGTTCAAGGCCACGGCCTACCGGGCAAATTTATGATAAAAGAACACCTCTCCTTGCTGATTCGTCATCTCGCCTGGGCGGATAGAAGAACCCTCGATGCGTTGAACGCCCTCCCGGACGTACCTGTGAGAGAGGTTCGGCTATTCGGTCATATCCTGGCCGCAGAACAGATCTATCTGGCCAGGATGCGTGCCGAAGACCCTTTCCCGCAGGTGTTCTGGCCAGAGCATGCCCTCGATCGATCGAGAGAGCAGATGGACCCCGTCCATGACGCGCTGTATTCATTCGTCGATGACCTCAGCGAGGAACAGCTGACCCGCAGCGTTCGGTACAGAAATAGCGCGGGTATATATTATGAGACACCGGTCAGCCACATGTTGACGCATCTATGCCTCCATGGAGAACACCACAGAGGTCAGATTGCGATACAGGTCCGTAATTCCGGCTATCCGCCGGCCGTCACGGATCTGATTACTTTCGTCAGAGAGGAGGTATGAAACGTGTCTGCTACGCGTCCCGTCTTTCCGGCTCTACTGAAGACCAGCGGGGCTCCGCGCTCTTGAGTATACCAGCGATGTCGCTCATTCGAAGCGGTTTCTTTAGAACGTGATCCGCGCCGGCTTCGAAGAAAGCGTGCCTTACTGGCTCCGAGTCGTCCGTAGACATAGCGACAATGGTAGGAGCGTCCTCCGAGTCCATGACCGTCGACAAGTGATTCGTTACCATGAGGCCATCCAGGACCGGCAGCACCTTGTCTACAAACAAGACATCGTAGCGGTTTTGCTCCAGACCTTCCAGTACCGATGCTCCGTTGTCAAACAGGTCGGCTTTGTATCCGAGCTGATGAAGGATTTTGAGGGCTATCTTCTGGTTGATCGAGTTGCCATCGGCGAGGGCGATGCGTAGAGCCTGTTCGGGCAAGGGACCCCCCCTAGCTGCTAGCGGGGGCTCGCTTTCGTTATCCTGTTCGACGTCGACCATACCTATACACGCCTGGATCGCTTCGAACAAGATTTTCTGCTTGATAGGTTTGTGAATACACCGAAAGAGGCCCGGATGCTGGAGTGTCGTCAAATCGCCACGTGCGCTCAACATGATAATGGGGGGGATTCCTTCTTCCGATCGCAACATGTTGGCCAGCTGCAGTCCGTCGATGTTAGGCATCATATAATCTAACAGAATCAAGTCGTAATTCGGCAGCGTTTCGATTTGATCGAGTACTTCGTGTGCTGAACCTGCGAGGAAGAAGCGCATTCCCCATTTTGCGCACAATACAGCGAGATATTTCTGATCGGTATTGTTGTCGTCAACGATCAGTACCTGTTTGCCGGTGAGATGGGGGCTCGGGCTCCATGTGTCCTCCGTGGAATCGCTAGGTACCTCAGGGGCTCTTATCGAAAAGGAAAACGTCGATCCCACGCCTTCTTCACTCTCGACCCAGATCGTTCCACCCATCAACTCGGCGAGCCGGCGGCAGATGGACAGCCCCAATCCGGTTCCGCCAAAACGACGCGTGGTGCTGGAGTCGGCTTGAGTGAAGGTGTCAAAGATGGTTTCGATCTTGCTTTTTGAAATGCCGATCCCGGTATCTCGTACTGAGAATTCGAGGTATTGCCCTGCCGTTTGATCCGCTCGTTGTTTCGATACCATAATGGCGACCTGCCCTTTGTCCGTAAACTTCAATGCGTTGCCGAGCAGGTTTATGAGAATCTGGCGCAGGCGAATGATGTCCCCGTATACCTCTCGAGGAACGTCGGGGTCGATGAAGTATGAGAGTTCGAGCCCTTTCTCTGTCGCGCGATGCGACACAATATCGAGCGCTTCTTCGATGCACTGGTGTACGAGGAAGGGTTCCGATTCGAGGGACAATTTGCCGGCTTCGATTTTCGAGAAGTCGAGAATGTCGTTAATGACGGTGAGGAGCGACTCACCGCTCGTGTTGATCGTCTCCACGTAATCTCGTTGTTCCTCATTCAGGGAAGTATCCCTCAGCAGGCTGGTGAACCCGATGATGCCATTCAGGGGAGTGCGAATCTCATGGCTCATCGAAGCGAGGAAGGCGCTCTTCGCGCGGCTGGCAACCTCTGCTTCGTCCTTCAGTGATTTGAGCCGGTCCATCTGTTCGCGGATTGTTCGGGTCTGTTTCCGGATTTGCCGGCGCAGAATAGCGCTCCAGCTCAAGCCGACAAGGAGGATGAGCAAGAGGGCGGCCGAGATCCATCGCGTGTGCTCCAGCGTCCACCAGGATCCCCTCTTCAGGACGACAATATCCTCTTCGCTTCGGAGGCGGAGCTTGAAGGGATGAACGAAGGGTTTGTCATCATATCGCGGGTTAAAAAGCAATTCCAAGACGCCTGTCAGCGAGAGGAGGCTGCTTTCCATGAAGTCCGGCGAGAATTCGTTATCCAGGATGTGGGCTTCGAATTCATAGTCGCCGGTCTTAAGTAACAAGATGCTTTCGTCGCCGGCGTGGATGACTTCGATGAGCCGGGCTTCAATGCGAGCTAGTGAAAGATGCAAAGCAGCATCGAAGGTGGAGTCCAGGTCTATGGGGACGGGTTCGGGGCGCCATGGGTCGGGTGCTGCCCGTCTGTATACACTGTCCTCGATGCGGGGCGCCATGTAGGCAATCCTCGGAAATCCGGCCACTTCCACGTAATCGCCGAGCCTGACTGAATCGCCCGGAGCGGCCATGATCCGAGTAGCGCCCGAGGGGTCCTGGATGACGAATCCGCCTTTCTGTAGGAGAGTGACGACACCCTTCAGGCGAACGAATCTGCCTTCCTCGGGATCGGGCGAAAATGAAAGGACTTTGTTGATCGGTCTGGTCGCTATGTCGGAAAAAGGGTTGCTGATTCCCGGCATGACGACGGTCACTTGATCCAATGAAGGCAAACGAATGCGGGTCCCGATCAACTGGCGGTCCGGGTTGAAGATGCCGCCGGCTACCCCTTCAAAGCGAATGTAAGCGCCGAAGAGGTTTTCGGGTACGCGGTCATGGTTGACGTTCACTTTGATCGTGCTTCCATAGGCCTGAAGCGTCAATTCGAGTCCTATGTGGGTGCCGTTATTCACGAGGTACGCCGCCTGAACCAGCCCTTCGAAGCGGACCCAGGTCGATATCTTTTTTCCTGTCAAGATATAGTAGGGCGAGTCACCGTCGGGTTCCGGGAGCGTCCCGGTGCCGATGGGTGTAATGGTAGCGTCGCTGGCTACATCCTGAGCAAATGCACCCTGACGGGTCACCCCTTCCACGTCCACCATCGTGCCGGCCTCGAAGAATTGATCCTGTCGATGTATGAATATCCCGCCGGTATCGTCCTGGAAGAAACAATAGGGTCTGTCGTGGGGGGAGCAATACATGATGATTCCCCGGAGCTTTACGGGGTATCCCCGATCGGACTCGGTCAGGGACAGGCTGCGTATCTGAGCGACTGTCGTCAGGGTTTCGAGCACCGGTTGGGCGTACGCATCATGCCGATCTTTCCACAGTATCCCATGAAAGACGAGGAGATAGCTCAAAATCGCTGAAAGACCTGTAATATAGCGATTCATTATACGAGAGGTCGAGGAACGGTATTGCTCTATACGGTTATCGTTCGATATACCCGCGATCTTTAATTTCAGGGCTCAGGGCATGGATGCTGAGTATCGCATTTAGATTCGTTTCAGGAGCAAGAGGCGGAAGTCAATAGATGAATGGCCGGGGATTTCGGTAGCACGCAGCGTAAGCCGACCTCTCCCTTCAGCCAGGTTCATCGTGCCCATATTGAGCGGCCTGAAGTCCTTTACATAGGATTCCTGGCGTTCGACGCGATCGTGGCCGGCGCCGACCAGGGGAGGGTCGTGCGCTTCTTCGATAACAGCCCGAAGTGTATCGGAGCCGAGTGTTAACGCAAGCTTCGTACCTGCATGTTCCTCAGCGAGTGTGTAATAGATCGTCACATCGAACGAGCCGGCTTCTATCACATCAACGTCCCAGTAGATCTCCTCGTCCGTACGGGTCCAGTTTCTGAAGAAAGAATCGTTGGGATATCGATTCGATCGTTCGATAGAACCGGTGGCAACGGCGTCGCGGGCCGGCAAGTGTGTGTAGATCTGGTCAGGATAACCTACCGTGAATGGCCGCTGTTCCCGGGTTAGTTCAGCAAGCACCGTCTGTTCCCACTCGGATTTGGCCTCGACGAGTTCGTTGCGTCGCCCAGGCTCTTCCTCTGACAGGTCGTATTCTTGTTCAGGATCGTCAATCATGTGGTACAGCCGGTTTTCGTGGTCGAGCCGGTACTGCTGCGTACGTGCGCTTACGCGGCCGCCCCAGTGGCTGAACAGGATGCGGTCGGGCCAGGAGGCAGGGGACTCGGTCAGAAGGGGTTTCAGGCTGATCCCATCAATCCCTCTCGGCGCCTCGAAGTCGATGCCGGCGAGATCGGCCAGCGTGGGCAAGAGATCGATGCTGGCCGCAATACGGTCGACGACGAGGCCTTCGGGAATAACACCTGGCCACTGGATATGGAGGGGAGAACGTACTCCGCCTTCATCGGTCGAGCCCTTACGGCCTCGCATGCCTCCATTCCATCGCCATCCGTTGGGACCGTTGTCGGTGAGATAGAGGACTATCGTGTTGCCGGTGAGCGCCAGCTCGTCCAGGGTATCCAATACCCTGCCCACATTCCAGTCGATATTTTCGACCATGGCCAACGCTGCCTTTGTGTGCTCTACGTCTTCCCTGTCCGGCTCCTTGTGACGCATGGCTAGTTCCGCCTGTTCGAAGGGAGCCCACCATCGGTCGGGGACTTGCATCGGGCTGTGCGGCGTGTTATAGGGCAAGTAGACGAAAAACGGTTGATTTCGGTGTTGCTCGATGAAAGAGATCGCCCGATCCGTAAAGTCATCCACCACATACCCATTACCCTGGACGATCCTCCCATTATGCTCGAGCATCGGGCTGAAGTAATGCCCCCAGTGTCCGGATGCGAACCCGTAATACTCATCGAAGCCTCTCGAATTGGGATGGTAGGGCGCTTGTGTGCCGTTATGCCATTTACCGAAAGCACCTGTAGCATAACCGGCTTCGTTGAAGATTTCGGCTATCGTTGTCTCGTCGAGGTCTAACCGTTCCCCTCCGGCGCTTGTCGAGTAAACCCCGCCGCGGGGATGGTATCGGCCGGTCAACAGCTCGGCTCGGGTCGGGGAGCAGACCGGGCTGACGAAGAAATGACTGAACCGGGCGCCCCGGTGGGCGAGCCCGTCGATATGCAGGGTTTCGATATTCGCGTTCCCGTTGATGCTTAAATCCCCCCATCCCTGATCGTCAGCCAGGAAGAGGACAACGTTTGGGGGACGCTGGTCTTGATCGTCGGTCGCTGAATCTGTCGTGCAACCGAAGGCGCCGAGCAGTGTAAGGGCTACCAGCAGGCGAAGAGAGATCGGGTGTATCGGCGTATTGGTTGCAGCCACGGAAGGTACAGGCATGATGAAATAGGTTGAATGGACGGGTGTTGCCGCCATTGATTTGTCGATGTTCAGGCCGGTTCGAAGGTTCGTAGGGCCTAAAATACTGCACGCGTAGTACAGCTTCCGCGAAAAAATACAGCCTGCGAGCCAAAAAAACCGCCGGTTTTTGTTTTACTATATCTATCGTTCATGCGACCTCTACAGCATCCACGACCCCGAATGCAATGCAATGGACCGAAAACAAGATTTACGGCCCCAATGACGGGAGAAGCCCTTCCTGGCTCCCACAAGGGTATGTGGTAGGCTCCAGATATGTGCTGGGCCGCATCCTGGGGCAGGGAGGATTCGGCATCACGTATCTGGGCTGGGACATCCATAAGAAGCGGCCCGTCGCAGTAAAGGAGTACCTGCCGCGGGAGTCTGCCATCAGAAAGCCCAATCACCACGCCGTGCTGCCGACCAGTCCGTCGGAGGCAGACAATTATGCCTTCGGCAGAAAGCAGTTCTTGAACGAAGCGGAGATCCTGTCTCGCTTCAATCAGCCCACCATTGTGCGATTCTACGACCACCTGGAGGCCAACAATACCGCCTATCTGGTAATGCAGTACGTAGAAGGGGAGGTATTGTCAGAGCTGCTGCTCAAAGAGATTACCCTGGCGCCTTCGAGAGCGATCCAATTGATGATCCCCATTCTGAAGGGCCTGTCGACGTTGCATGACGCAGGGGTGTACCATCGCGACATAAAACCGTCGAATGTCTATGTGAGCCGTCAGGGTCCGATCCTGATAGATTTTGGAGCCGCTAAATACGCGCTGGGCCAGCATTCGAGGAGCCTCAACTCGGTCGTCTCTCCAGGATACTCGCCGTTCGAGCAATATTCGCTGAAAGGGAAGCAAGGACCCTGGACCGACGTATATGCTTCTGGAGCTACGTTGTACAAAATGGTGACCAACGTGTTGCCGCCGGTCGCTCCAGACCGGTTGATGAACGATGAACTGAGACCGGCCGATCACATCGCCCCTCGCATCAGGCCCGAGTTGTCGTCTGTACTGGAGGAAGCACTTCGCGTGCATCCTCAAAACCGGATTCAGTCCGTGCAGGAATTCAGCCAGCGGCTCCATGATGTCGTCCGAAGTGCGGAAGGTTGCGACGATACACTCGTCGGAGCAGAGACGGTACTCGTGCACGTGCCGGAGCTGAAAGGACAAAAATCCAGAGATCGAAAAAGCAGAAAGCGTAAGGCTGTTACGAAAAAGGACACCCGCAAGAATGGGAGGACCTGGCTGCCCCGATTCATGGTCGCGCTTCCCATCGTCCTGTTCGTCATCCTGCTCATTGTGTTGTGGCAGTCTCCCCTCAGCGCCGGCTTCAGGTCCGGTGTCTCCCTGCCCTAGGGTGTGTGGACATTTAGAGGAATGTAACGCAGAGATGCACAACATCGGCGAAAAAGAGCGGATGCAGATGAATGTCCACACGTCCTAGTCCCCCCTAAGCCGTTCCTACTCAGGGCACTTGCTCGTTAACCGAGGGGCGGACGACGAACAACCCTTCCCCTATGCTCGATACGATCACCGTTCCGCTGTCGAAGAAGGGATACGCCGAGAACGCGCCGGAAAACCCGGGTGGATTCGCGACGCCGGGAGTGGTATCGAAGCGACCTACCTCAACGGGCCTGGTCGGGTCGCTGATGTCGAATACGTGAAGGCCGGACTCGTAGTTGGCCTGGTACATGCGGTTGTCCTTAACGTAGAGGTTGTGATCGGTTGCGGCAGAGGACCCCCTGTGTTCGCCGACGAGGACGGGGTCGTCCAACTCGGAGACGTCCCAGATGAGGGTGCGTGTTCTATCGGTCATGCCGACGAGCTCGTCGAGCTCGTCATTGACATACAGGTACCTGTGGTTTTCAGTCAACCATCCCTGGTGAGTATACGCGAGGCGAGGATAGGTGGCCGCCGCAATCGGTTTGGGGTTTTCTTTGTCGGTGACATCGACGATGCGGAGGGCTCCTTCGTTCGAAGCAAAGCAGATCTGCCGTCCCTGGAACCGTTCGTCGGGTCCGTTATAGATCACGCATTGCCCATCGTGGGTTCTTCCGCTGGCGATGAGTCCCTGGGTGTCGTCGACGAAGCAGCCGGCAAAGGTCGGCTGCAGAGGTTCTCTGATGTCGACCATGTGCAGCCCACCCCCGCAGGTTTCGCCGCCTCCGCTGACACTGACGGGGTACGCGAAGCCGCTTTCGGTGTCGATGATCAGGTTGTGCGCGCTGGCGATACCGCGGTAGACCGTGTCGGCCGGCAATTCGAGAGGAGGGCGCGCGACGTCGCGAAGCCGGGTGAGGTCGAAAATGACCAGACCATGATCGCCGGCGATATCTCCGACGAAGAACAGGTGGTCTTTGTACACCTTAAGATCGCGTACGTTGGTTGGATTGGCCGGCACGTAGCCCAGGTACACGGGTAGGGTCGGGTTCGTAACGTCGATGATGGCTGCTCCGCCCGTGCGTCCGACCAGCGCGTATTCCCGGCTGGTTTGCGGATCGGTCCATCCCCACAGGTCGGTGACCCACTCTCCGGGGGCGCCCCCGATCTGGTCGATGGGGAGGAAGGAGAGCAAATCGACGTTTTCGCACTCGTACGCGCCGGCAAGTCCGGACTGGCAGGGGATCTCGGATCCTGTGATCGCATCTACATATGGGGTGTCGCGGAGCCAGCCTTCCAGCTCCCAGGTTCCATTCGGGCCCTGCGCGAATACAGCCGCCCGGCCATCGGCGGAGAAAGCACCCGGGGCGCCCACAACCGCTGTCTCGTTCGTGCCGGCGATCGATGCACCAAACAACCACGCCGGCTGCAGTTCTTCGGTTTTCAGTACCCCCAGTTCCTGCGTTGACTGTTCTTCGGGGTCCCAGGACATTCGATACACGGTCCCGCTCGCCTGATCTTTGCCCGGGGCACCGACCCAGATCTCTCCTCCCACCGCAGCGATAGAGGCTCCGAAATAATCGCCCTGTGTGGTTTCAGGCGCCGAAAAACGGTGCACTTCCTTCCAGGCGCCGTCTGACGAGTCCTCTTTAAAGACCAGGACGGTTCCAGCCGTGTTCTGGCTTCCAGGGGCTCCGACAAAAGCGTACGCAGCATGTACGAGGATGGACGAACCCAGGGCGGCCGACGAGGCTAGATCCCCGGCGGTGAGCAGCGCGATTTCCTCCCAGCCGCCCTCGTCGTTGCGATCGTATACGTAAACGCTGCCCTTGCCGCTCGCGCCTGTGGGAGCGCCTATTAAAATGCCTGAAGGGTGAAAGACGACGTGTCTCCCGAACTGCATCGAAGAAGCCGGTTCTTCCGGTTTCAAAACCGCTTCGGGTTTCCAGGAATCTCCGTCATTCTGGTAAAGGTGGACGCCTGAAAGGGGCGATGGGCCCGCGATTACGCCGATGGCGAGCCTGTCCACGCTCAACGCAACGGAGCGGAAGGGAGGCTGCACAATCCGTGCAAAATCCATCAAGCTGATCGATTCTTTGACTTCTTCTTCGGACGCATCAAATACAAGCGTTTCCTGCGTTGCCCAGCTTCCGTTTTGCTGTGTTAACACGTGAGCGCCCCAGCGAAGGCCGGGGTCGGCGGCGCCTACAACCAGCTGGTTGTTTACAACCGAGAAGGAAGGCATCAAGGCCAGCCCCCGGTCCTTTGCTCCTTCGGTATACAGCGTCTCCCGGAGGGACCACGCCTGGCCATCCTGCTGTTCGAAAGCATAAATACCTGCTATCCCGCTGAAGGGATTGCTGGGTTTCATGACGTAGATCGTATTATCTTGAATGTCAACCGCCGCACCGAATTGCCCGCCGAACTGCCCGTAGACGTCGCCGGATGAGAGGATGAATAGAGAAAAAGTCGTTGCGAGGATGCCAGCGCATTTGTATCGTTGTAGTTTCATACCGATCAGGTGAGTAGCATGCTAGATATCGGCTCGTTCACCGGCCGTAGACTCTTGATCCCGTAAAATACCTAAAACTACCTTAATAAACATGAAGCTGAATTACCTGGCAGTGCTGGTCTGGGGCTGTGTATTCATCCTGGGATTGCCAGGGTGTGACAGCAGCGACGCTGACGACAATCAGCTCGGCGGGATTCGTGGTGATTGGATCCTACAGGAAAGCGATCCCGAAGCGGACCTGTTTACACGAGTCACCGATGACGAGGTTATCATCGCGGGAAGTAACCCCTCGCTCGATATCGTCGTGTGTTCCACGTTCCAAATCCAGTCTTACAATCCTGATACGGGAGTCATCACGCTGATCGACGCAGATGGAGACGTGTCGACATCCACGATGCAGTTCTCGGGAGATGAACTTATTATCGACGGAGATCGGTTTTTGCCCAGCGACGAATTCCCAGCGTGTACGACGATGATTTGAACCGTTTTATTCGAACGGCCCCCATGCCGTTCTACGGCAGGCGCTCATAACTCCCGGACCCATATGTTCCGGTATTGCGTGGGGTTTCCATGATCCTGGAGCATGATGGGCATTTTCATCGGATGCGCTTCGTATTCGGGAATGCCAATATACAGGGTCGGCCCCTTCAGTTGAACGTTATTCTGAACCAGAACCCCGTTGAGCAGGACAGTCGCTGTGCCCGGTGAAAACAGCGAGCCGTCTTCGTTGAATCGGGGCGCAGTGTATATAATATCGTAGGTATGCCAGGATCCGGTAGGTTTGCAAGGGTTCACCAACGGGGGATATTGTTTATAAAAGGAACCGGTCATGCCGTTGACGTAGGTCTCGTTGTCATGGCAGTCTAGCACCTGGAGTTCGTACGTTTTTTGGAGGTATATACCGCTGTTTCCGCGGTCTTGTCCGGGGCCTTCTGTGTCCTCTCGAGCAGGCGCTCTCCATTCGATATGAAGCTGCATATCTCCGAAACCACGTCGCGTTTGAATGTTGCCAGTTCCAGGAGCAATGGTAAGGGCGCCGTCGTCGACGTTCCATTCTGCATCGCCGCCGTTGACTTTTTCCCATGCAGACAGGTCGGAGCCGTCGAACAGGACGATCGCGTCAGAAGGCGGCGCTGTGCCCTCACCCGGGGTCACTTGTTCGGGAACCGGTTCCCAGACTTCGGTAAGCTCAGGCTCCCATTCCTGGGCGGAAGCACTGCCGGCAATGACGAATGCACATAGCAGGGATGTGCGTAGTGTTGTGAGATGGTTCATCATAGGGAGTATGAGGTTTTTGGGGTACACGGTACCCTTCGAGAATACTGCTCGTACGCCCAGATAATCAAGGCGTCAACGGATTTATACCCTCCCACTTGCCATTGGGTGTAACAATAGGGAGGTTAAAACGTCAAATAGACAGAAGTTGAGCGAATATGAATCCGGAGACATTTGAGGAAGGAAACTATAGCGATCATATTCGTACAAATAGACGAGCAGATTGATGCGTTTAGATGTACATCGATCAACCCTTACATGAGAAAATTACTTCGATGAAAAGTAAATATAAATTGGGATCTGCGGCGGGGATTGGTGTTTTTCTGCATTGGAGCTTCGTGCTCTTTGCCGGGGGTATGTTTTTATATTTTTTATTCCAGGGGGCCACTGTTACGGGGGCTCTATTGGGATTGGTGCTTCTGCTGGCTGTTTTCGGCTTTGTGGTGCTGCATGAATACGGACACGCGCTGATGGCGAAGTACTTCGGCATACCGACCGAAGATATCACCCTGTACCCGATCGGCGGAGTCGCCCGGCTCCGGTATATGCCGAAGAATCCCTGGCAGGAGTTGTGGATCGCGCTGGCCGGCCCTGCTGTAAACGTGGCGTTGGCCGCATTTTTCATTGTGGTGATCGTGGCGACCGGGGCTTCTTTTTCTCCCGTTGATTTATTCTCTGTGGCCGGGATGGATCAGCCCTGGGGGCATATCCCCGCCACGTTGCTTTATGTCAATGTGGCCCTCGTGGTATTCAATATGCTTCCCGCGTTCCCTATGGACGGCGGCAGGGTCCTTCGTTCGATCCTCGCTATTAATACCAATCACAAAAAAGCGACCCGTATTGCGTCCAGGGTAGGGCAGGGTATGGCGCTGCTGTTCGGGTTTTTGGGTTTCCTCGCGTCAAATCCGATGCTGATCTTCATCGCCTTTTTTGTCTTCATGGGCGCCCGGCAGGAGGCTCAATTTGCAGAGACGGAATGGGTGGCTCCTCACGCGGTGAGGAACGGTACGCAAGAGGATTTTTCCTCCGATTCGTTGTCGAACGAAGCGTATAACAGAGCCGAGCGACAGGATCGGGAAGGGCGAGTGATTTACCACGACCCGGTAAGCGGCCGCAAGATCATCTATATTGCGGACAACTCCTGATCGGATGGGGCACCACGGCCATTCACTCCTCTGCGCCCTGGGTGCGTTCCTTGTGGACGTCCAGCGATCGGCCGTGGTGTTTGGCCCATGATTTCGTAAATTCTGCGCCCATGTAGAAGATCATCGAGGAGAAATATACCCAGATCTGGAGAATGGCGATGGTGCTGGCCACGCCGTAGGCAGAGCCGACGTTGCTACGGCTCAGGTATAGCCCGATCAACTCTTTGCCCAGGATGAAGAATACAGCGGTGAATCCCGTGCCGATCAGCACATCTCGCCAGGCAATGCGGGCGTCTGGAAAAATCTTGTACATCAATGCAATGAGGGCGGCGACAATGCCGTTGGTCAACACGTAGTTTGCGGTCTTTACAACGGTGCTCGATAGGCCCTGCGGCAGGAAGAGATCGATCTCTTTGCCAACGACGGCGATGCCTGTACTGAGAAGCAGCGAGATGAGAAAGATACCTGCCATCGCCAGGATCATAGCGAATGAGAGGAGCCTTTTTATCATGAATACCCAGATGGTGTGACGCTTCGGGTTAGGCTCGATCTCCCAGATTTCGTTCAGTGAGGTCTGGATCTGGGAGAACGCACCGGTGGCCGAAAAAAGCACGGCGGCGATACCCAGCAAGGTGGCGGAGCGTACGTTGGTGAATCGAGTTTTTACGTACTCGATGACGCGCTCGACCTGTGATGCACTTTCAGCGCCGACCAGGCTCTGGAGCTGGGTCAGAATTTCGTTTTCCACGGGTTGCGTTCCGCCGAGGATGGTGCCGGCCGTCAGAATGACGATGATGAGCAGCCCGGGCAGCGAAAATAAGGTGTAGAAGGCGAGTGCCGCTGCCATGGTCGGGCAGTTGTCCTCGCTGAAAGCTACTACGGCATCTTTGGCCGTTGCCCACAACGAGCGCATCCGGTCCCCGAGACGAAATCGATGGCCAATCATGAGGGTCCCTCCTGGGGCGGTAATCCGGGTTATTCGCTTTGAGACGCCATGAAGGACGCTTCCTGGAAAGCTTTCGCCTCGTCGATGAACAACTGAAGGTGCGGAAACGGGATCTCGATGTCTGCTTTTCTCAAAGCCTCTCTAATCTTTTCCGTGTATTCACACCGTATCTGCGCTGCCAGGGAGGCATCCTGAAGGAAGACCCTGAGCTGCATGTCGACGCTGGATCCGCCCAGAGAGGTAACAACCACCTGGGGTTTGTGTGTAGGATGCAATCGAGTATCGTTGTCGGTGAGCGGGTATACAATCTTGCGTGCCTCGTCGGGAAATTCCTTGTAGGCGATGCCGAAGTCGATGTCTACGCGTAAAAAGCCCAGCTCGGTATGGTTGAGCAGCTTCTGGTTGATCATCTGCGTATTGGGCATTACCATCATTTCGTTGTTGAGCGTCCGGAGGCGAGTCGATCGAAGGGTGATTTCTTCGACTCGCCCGAAGGTGCTGTCGATCTGGATGTAGTGCCCCACCCGGAAAGGTCTATCGACCAGGATTGTGATGCCGGAGATGAAGTTCTGTACCGTATCCTGAGCGGCGAAACCGACGGCAATCCCTACGATACTGAGACCTGCCAGTAAGGCCGTCACGTTGATGCCGAACTGAGCCAGAACCATGATGGTGATAAACACCCATGCCACTACGCCGTACGTCTTGATGACCAGGCTCTCGAGACCCGGCTCTATGAAGCTGCTCCTCGAAAAGATTCGCGTGATCAATTTCCGAAGTATCCGGTAGGCCAGATAGAAAAGCACCAGCACAAAGAGTGCGCTGATGAATTTCGGAATGAAGTTCACGCCCACTTCGACCAGGCTGGTGTAGAATTGCGAAAGTACCATCTCCCATTCTCCGCTGACCAGCAATTGGCCCGTCTCGGTGATCCCCCGGCTGAATTCACCGACGATATCATCATTGACCTGTGTGGAATCGAATAGGGATGAGTCTGCCTCCAGTGGCGGAGAAACAGCCGCATCCTGTACAGAGTCGGTTGGGGCTTCCTGCATCATGGCAAAGCGTAGATCCTGTGTGAGTTTATGACAGTTCTACTTAATTCGTAGCCGTGTGATAAGTTTTCTCTCAGAGCCTCGAAATAATACCGCCCTATTTCATCAATACGACCTGCTGCGTCTCGTGGAATGCAGAGCCTCGGGCCACGACCCAGTACGTTCCGCTCGAGAACCGGCTCCCATCGATCCTGACGAAGGTCGGAGTATGGGCGTCCGCCGGCCCGGCGTACAGCGATTGGACGACCCGACCCAGGTTGTCGAACATATCGATTGAGACGTGCTGGGGCCGGCCGACCGTGAAAGACAATACAGCGGCCGGATTGAACGGGTTCGGGTAAGCGGGCGTCCAGGCAAACGGAGTATTGTGGTTTACCATCAGGGAGACGGTAGGGCTCAGGGTGGTGCTGCCGTCGAAATCGACCTGTTGGAGCCGAAAGTGATACATTCCTGAGAGCACCGCCTCGACATGGAAGCGATATGATTCTGGAACCGTGGTCGTCCCTTGTCCTGGCACGAAGCCGATGGGTTTCCAGGCCTCAGAGAGAGCATCTCGCTGCTGGACTTCGAAGCCGGCATTGTTGCGCTCCGATTTTGTCTCCCAGCGCAAGGTAATCCCGGCTTCATCCTGATAGGCTTCGAAAACAGTGAGCGACACCGGGAGCAACGACTCGCAGGCCGCTCCCAGCGGCCAGCCCATGTCTTGGAACATCCCGCACACGATAGGACCAGGTGAATGGAGGGCTTCGTTGGTTTGCAGGCTGGGGGTCATGAGCCCGCTCGTCGAATTGCTGTAGGTCGATTCATCGAGGTGGGAGTAGCTGGAGCCCCGCGACCAATCCACGGGGGTATACAGCAAGGCGCCTGTGTCGTCATTGGCCTTCCGCGTCGAGCTGCCGTCGAAGAACAACCCGTTGCCGATCTGGCCGGTGAAGAGATCCCCGAGGGCCCCCGAAGGATTGGGGTAGGTGCTGGCATCGAGCAGCGGAATGCCGTCGGTGGAGGCGTCGAAGGTGAACAGGTCGTAAATGAACGGAGTCTCGCGGATGCAGCCGTTGCCAGCGATGCCGTCGCACTCGGCGGCATCGGCTCCGTCGTCCCGGTTGGCCGAGCCCAGGAATCCGAGACCGTGCCCCAGCTCGTGCAGTACGACGCTCACGAAATCGATAGAACCCGGTGGAGGATTGGCATCCGTACCGAAGTACCAGTAATTCAGCCCTTCGTCATCGCAGCTTCTGTTGAAGTTCGCGACGATGTCGCCGGTGTCGGGGAAAATGTCCTGGTCGGCAAGCGCATTGGCCAGGGCAATGGGGTAAAAGGCGGTAGGATTACCGGGTATGTTGAGCTGGACGAGCAGCTCAGGGCCCGCATTACCCAGCACCGTACCCTCCTGTAAGTTGCAGCCCCCAAAATTTTGCCAGTAGGCGCTCACGCGAATAGGTATGGTCGAGGAGAGGTGCGCCGCCCAGATAGAGGCCGCATAGTCGAACGCATCGATGGCCTCTTGCGGCCACGGTTCCAACGCGTCGTCATTCAGATAAGTGATATCGAATACGGCTGTGGCTCCATCCTGTTTTTGCGCCGGGGAGTAAGACGTCGAGTGGGCTGCGTCGACGAAAACCGGAGCTAACGTGCAAACGTGCTCTGGAAGCGGCCCCTGGACAGAACGAAACGATTTAAGGGGCTGAGCCGCTCCCGGCAACACCAGGGTGCAGCATACAATGAATATCGTGAAAAACCGCATGGATGGTCAAAACGAGATTGGATTTGAGAACTCAGGTACCGGGCAAGCGCGGGGAGGTGCTTCTGATCTGGCGTTCATCGATGTATCGCCGTTATAATTGAGTACCTAAGAAATATCGTTCCAATCTCAAGGGGCCAAAGCAACGATGCGGTAAGGGCTGGCGTGTATCCATGCCGATCGCATCGATCATTCGTCGTTCCTGTTGCCCATACGATCCGTTATTGTTACATTGAAGGTCCGCCACAACCCTCCAGGACAGATAGAGATACCATCATGACCCCCCATTCAGTAAACCGAAGAGACTTCATGCGGATTGGCGCCATGGGCGCCACTGCACTCAGCCTGGGCGCAAACCCACTGGCTCCTCCCTCATCGAAACAGCGGATCGCCCCGAGCGACAAAATAACGGTAGGTATGATTGCGGTAGGCGCCCGCGCTCAAGGTCTCATGAACGTGATGAAACACATTCCTGAAGTCGAAATCGTGGCTGTCTGCGATGCATATCAGGGCAGGATCGAACGCGCCATACATCGGACTGATGGCAGGGCAAAGGCTTTCGACGATTATCGAGAGATCATACAACACCCGGATATCGACGCCGTAGTCATATCCTCGCCGGATCACTGGCATTTCAAACACTCGGTAGATGCGCTGGAGGCGGGAAAACACGCCTACATCGAAAAACCCCTCACGTATTCGATCGATGAAGGCCGGGCTATCATCAATGCACAGAAAAAAAATAACCTCGTCGTTCAGGTTGGCAGCCCCGGTGTGAACAGCGTGCTCGTCAACAAGGCGCGTGACATGATCGCTGATGGCAAGCTGGGCCAGGTCACCATGGTGCGCGCGTTCAGCAATCGAAATACAGCCTCCGGCGCCTGGATATATCCCATACCACCGGACGCCTCGCCGGAAACGGTCGATTGGGAGCTCTTTCTGGGGTCGGCGCCGAAACGTCCTTATGACGAAGCGCGCTTCTTCCGGTGGAGATGTTACCAGGACTATTCGGGCGGCATCCCGACGGACCTGTTCGTACACACGTGCACGACCATCAATTACATCATGCAGGCGCCGATGTGCTCGAGCGTGATGGCTATGGGCGGGCTGTACCGCTGGGTCGATTCCCGAGATGTCTCCGACACGATCAATGCATCGCTTGCTTATCCCGAAGGGTTTATGGTATCACTGAGCGGGACAGCCAATAATGCCGGCGGATACAATGGGATGCAGTTCCTGGGTACCGAAGGCACGTTGATACTGAGTAACGAGCTCACCTTTATTCCGGAGCATACGCACGAGAGCAATGGCTGGATCGTCGAAAGCTGGCCGAAGGAGTACGAAGAAGCCTACTACAACGACCCCGTCATCTTGCACGAAGAACGGCCTTCGACGCGGCCACCGTCCCTCGTAGGCAGCCGAGAAGTATACAGAGAAGAAGGCCTCAACAGCACGCTCGTCCATATGCAGGAATTTTTCGACAGCGTCCGAACGAATGGGCCTACGAAAGAAGATGCCATTGCCGGCCACCACGCCGCCGCCTGTGCTCATATGATCAACCAATCGATCGACACAGGGCAGACGATGCAGTGGGACTTCGCTTCCGATACGGTTTCGTCGGAATGAAGTAGGAGGTAACGGCACTCAATACCCGCTTCGAAAGTCTTTGGTATGGCTCACTCATACCGAAGGCTTTTGACTGCGTCTGCGGTGGCAGCGCGGAAAGTTTGCTGGCCCACGGACAGGAAAGCAATAACCAACACGATCCCACCTGCCAGGAGGAACAGACCCAAATTCAGGGTAGCCCGGAAGGGGAATGTGTTCATCCAGGCGCTCATGCCGAAGTAGGCCAGAGGGAACGCGATGGCAAGCGCGAACAAGATCAACAGAACGACTTCCCTGGAGAGCAAAGCAACGATGCGCCACACCGAGGCGCCGAGCACCTTTCGCACTCCGATCTCTTTGGTCCGTTGCTGTGTTGCGTACGTCGTTGTGCCGATTAACCCGAGGCAAGCCACGAACAGGGCCAGGCCGGCAAACGTGCCGAACAGGCCGCCGAAGCGCCGTTCCGCCTGGTATTGTGCATCAAATCGCTCGTCGAGAAAGCTGTACAAGAACGGTCGATGCGGAATGCGCTCCTGCCAGATCGCTTCGAGCTCGGCCAGGGTTTGATTCATATTGCGGGTGTCCACGTGCAGCACAAAATAACCGGTATTTGCCGGAGCGAGCCTGAAGGAGAGCGGCCCAATACGTTGGTGAAGGGACTGGTGATGAAAGTCCTTGACGATGCCGATCACCGATCCTTGCCGGCCCCACTGGTTGAACCGTTTGCCGACGATTTCGGCAGGATCTGCATACCCGTACAATCGGGCTGCTGCTTCGTTGATGATCAGGGCGCTGGTTGTATCTGATGCAAATGCCCTCGAATACGCCCTCCCAGCTGCCATTTCGAGGTCTAGATGTTCGATGAAGCCGTAATCTACTTCGAAAACGTCAAAGGTATGGTCCTGCATATTTCCTGCCGCCGTTTCTATGAACGTAGTAGCTCCCGGCCTGTATCCGCCGGGGATGCTCCGCGTAGCGGCAGCAGAGTAAACGGCCGGGTGTTCTTGCCAGGTTCTCTTCAGCGATTCGAACTGATTCAGCACGGCTTGGTCGTTGGAGAAATCGAGCAATAGCTGTTGATTGCCGGCAAATCCCAGCCGCTGGCTTTGCATGAAATGCACCTGATCGCGCACAATAAGGGTGCTTACGAGCAGGATCACCGTGATGGCAAATTGACTCACGACGAGGCCCCGTCGCAATGCAATTCCTCGACGGCTCCGTTTAAACGCCCCTTTCAAGACCCGCACCGGCCTGAACGCTGATAGCGCGACGGCGGGGTAACAACCGGCGAGAAGCCCTATGGTCACCGTGAAAGCAATGATGAGTCCCAGGGTCGCTGGAGTGAAGAGGATTTCGAACGGAAAGGAGATGCCTGAAAGTTGTTTGAACAGCGGCGCTGCGGAGAACACCCAGCCTCCGGCGAGTACAAGAGCAAACAGTGATACCAGCACAGATTCGGCCAGAAACTGGTAAATGAGCGAGCGTCGCTCGGACCCCAGTACTTTCCGCACACCCACCTCTCGCGCGCGTTCCATGGACCGGGCCGTCGACAGGTTCATGAAGTTGATGCATGCGATCAAGAGGATAAAAACGCCGACGATAGAAAAAATACGCAGGTTTGCCGGGTTTCCCGTAGGACCAATGTGGGTACGATCCTGTATGGGGCTCAAATAAATGTCGGCCAGGGGTTCGAAATCCAGAAAGTAACTATTGGGGTTGTCTTCATTGACGTTGTTTCTGTTTCGCTCGATAAAATCCGGCATCTGGGCTCGTACATTTTCGATGTTTTGTCCCCTTCGCATCTGGACGTACGTGTAGAAATCGATGTATCCCCAGTTTTGAAACATGTAATCCGGCGCCATCTGCTCGAAGGTGCTCATCGAGATCAACATGTCGATCTCGAAGTGGGTTCTCGAGGGCAGGTCGGCCATGATGCCTGTCACGCTGAGGGGCCTGTCATTGTTGGCGACGAGGGTTTGCCCGATCGGGTCGATGCCCGGGAAATATTTCTCGGCCGCAGATTCGCTGAGGACGATTTTATTCGGCCCGTCGAGGGCTGTAGCCGGGCTGCCCCGCAGCAGTTCAAACGAGAATACGTCGAACACGGTAGAGTCTACGTAGTAGTAGTTTTCTTCCTGGTAGCTGAGGCCTTCGTACCCCAGGAGGAGAGAGTGGCCGCCTGAAAAGCGAACGACGGTCTCGATTTCGGGGAATTCTTCGGCCATTAGAGGCCCGGGGGCGGCGGAGCCCCAGCCATGGAATGCATCGAAGGGAGGGCGGGGAGCTTCGGGGCCTTCCGCAACGGCATACACGAGGCGGTAGATGGCGCCGGCACGCTCGTGAAAGCGGTCGTAGGTCGATTCATGGTACACGTACAGGCCGATGAGCAGGCAACAGGCAAGCCCGATCGACAGGCCGGCGATGTTGATCGCCGTAAATCCTTTCTGCCGGCGTAAGGTGCGCAGCGCAATGACCATGTAGTTCTGCAGCATCGATGCTTCACGACCGAGCGCTTGCCAGACGTTGCGTCGGTGTTTGTGCTTGAGCCAGCGTACTTTTTCGTACTCGTGCTTCACGTCGTAGATTTTGCCCAGCCGGCTGGAGGCAATGCGAAAAGCCTCCTCGGGGGAGGTCCCGTCTTCGACAAGGCGTTCCACGTGATCCCGTAGATGGGTTTCCAGTTCCTCGACGTCGCCTTCCAGAAAGGCAGGGTCGTTGTCGAGCGGTCGAAGCCAGGCTGCAATGGCAGCGTCAGTGTCAAAGGGCATAGTTCAGGGTTCGTTTCGGTGAAAAGACGGCCCGGCAGGTGTTGTCGCGACGTTCAGGCAATCTCGAGGCGGGGGGGCGGGCTCCACAATTTCAGCAGAATGGCGTGCACGGACAGCCAGTGTTTCTTTTCGGTTTCGAGGGCTCTTTTGCCGGCATCGGTCAGATGGTAGTATTTGCGACGCCGGCCGGATTCTGAGACGCGCCAGGACGATGCGATCAGTCCCTCAGCTTCCAGGCGGTGCAGCACCGGGTACAGGGTTCCGTCCGTCCAGGTCAGGGCGCCCTCGGAGTAATCATGGAGAATCTGGATGATTTCGTATCCATAACTCTCTCCCCGGTCGAGGATGGAGAGCATAATGGGGCGTACAGAAGCGGCTACCAGCACTTTGGGTATCATAATCAGAGTTTGTTAGTCCTCGAATAATATACCTCGGCATACGAGGTATGTGGGGGGAGGTTGCGCGCTCAAAAAGGAGATAAGGCTTTGGATAGATGCCGGGAACACATTATATTAAAGGCCTATTCGAAGGCCTCGTTCGGTTGCGCCTGCCACGGCGGAGGCTGCAAAGCAGGTTTTGGGATAGGCTCAATGAGAGCTTCAGGCCCCACCTATGGCGCATTGACCCGGCCGCCATTCTCTACTCCCGTTGAAATTTGCCGCCCCTTTTGTTAAGGAAGCGTGAATAATTTTGGCGGAGTCTGTATTATTGCGCATGCAGACGCTTTTGCCGATACTTGGATACAGCAGCTCTCTTGGCTGGATTAAGCCCGGAACGATTACATGGTAAATAAGAACCCCGATATAGAACAGAAGTATAACAGCAACTACCAGTTCGGAGTTGTTAATAATATTTTAATATTGGGACGTATCGACTGCATGATCACCTTCGAGAGAGCTGCTGAGATTGCATTTTACTCATTATTGCCGGAGGATCGCGAAGAAGTAGAAAGTACTATCGAGCAACTCGCGCACTATGTAGAGGATCCTACCTCAGACCCTGGCGTTCAGAAATTGGACGCTTCGTTTGACTACCTCGAAGATCTTTTCATGATTCAGGCCAATTCTGAATTGCGCATCCTCTTTAGACATGCAGATCACTCCATTGAAGTCGTGGACATTCTTCCGTTTAGCCGTCTCGAGGGGATGCATACCCAAGCGGTATGAAATCACTTGAGCCTTTTTCGTTCAGAACACATGAATGCAGAAGGGAACTGGATGAGCTGGCTGAACACCTCGATCGCCACTCGATATTAAACGAACGGCGCGACGTCCTCCCCTTTTTCAGAGATCGCAAACACCTCTCTGCGTTCCTGGGTTCGTATGTCACGTACTTCTCCCGTTTCGATCGCATCGCGTTCGAGTACGACGTATTCGGAGATTTCAAAGCAGATCTCGTCATCGGGGACTCTGAGTCGAAGCGATATCTCTTTGTTGAATTCGAAGACGCGAATCCATCCAGCATTTTCGACAAAAAAGCCGGCAAAGCGACCCCCGAGTGGTCTTCTCGTTTCGATAAAGGGTTTAACCAGCTCGTCGACTGGTTTTGGAAGTTGTCCGATATGCGCCAGACTCGGGATTTTTCCAATCGTTTCGGGTCCAACGTGGTCGACATCTACGGCATGCTCGTCATCGGTCGTATGAAAGATCTCGACCAGCGAGAGAAGGATCGCTTCCGATGGCGCAGGACCAAAGTGCTCGTCGATACGACCCACATCATCTGTGTGACGTACGACGAGCTGTTGAAGGATCTGGATAACAGGCTCAAGTACTCTGAACTGGCCTACAAGGCCGGCATAGGAGATAAGGGCTAGGGCGTGTGGACATTCATCTGCATCCGCTCTTTTTCGCCGATGTTGTGCATCGCTGCGTACCATTCCTCGCGAGATACCCCGCATCGCGTCTCGGAATGCGCCTTGATCTGCTCAACATCCATCAAAAAAGTGCTGGCCGCCGCTAAATGTCCACACGCCCTGGTACTCTGACCAGCTCCTGACCTCCGGATCTCGGGGCCCTGCTTGCTCGTTTCCTGCGCGTCCATACCTTGCCAGATCAGCAGGGTATAGCGCTTGTATAGGCCCGGAACGAGGGGGGCTCCCTCAAGCTTCGCCGGCGCCGGGCTGTGAGACGGAGGCGAGGTATTGGAGGGCGACGACCGTTTTTGCATCTACGATGTCTCCCGCATGAACCGCATCGAGGGCTTCCCGAACCGGCATCGTGACCACCTCCGTATATTCGCCTTCTTCGGTCAGGCCCCCGCCGGATTCCTGTGGGGATTGAGGATCTACTTCTCCGAGAAACACATGGATCCGCTCGGAGGAGGCGCCGGGGCTCGCATACATGGTCGTGACGTGTGTGAGGGGTCCCTTGACCGCATAACCAGCTTCTTCGAGCAGTTCACGTTGCACCACCCCTTCAGGTGTCTGATCCATGTCGTCTATGATTCCTGCAGCAATTTCGACCATCCACGCCTTCTGCAGGTCACCGCCTTCCCGTAAAAGCGTTCGGTATACCGGGTAGCGAAACTGACGCACCAGAATGACCCGGTCATGGTCCCTATCGCACAGCAATATGCCGGCGGAATCGCCTCGTTCGAAGCTGATCCGAGTCAACGGATCGCTGTCGGTCCCGTCCGGGAACCGGAGCCGAAACGTTCCTTTCACGACGCTGAACTTATCACCGAAGCTGTAAGGGGTATCCTCTTCGAGCGCGTGTATCGACGGCATTCCCGGGCGGTCGTTTTGAGCATGGTCTGGCTGCCCTTTTTTAGGAGGCTTTGGTTTTTTCAACATCGTCGTATACAGGAGGGGATGTAAGAGAAAAAAGAGAACAGCAACACTCAGGTCCAACCAGGTGAAAATATCGACAGACTCAGGGGAGAAGTTAACGTCGAAGAGGAGGACGCCACCGGCATAAAAGCCGACAGCGTTGAGGAGCCCTATCAAACAGGCTGAATAATAGAATACGTTCCATTTTTTGTCGATGTTCGGCAAACCGTGCTCTCTCCAGCGAAATGCGTCCTTGAAAGAGAGGGGTGGGAGTTCCAGGACGTGGCTGATGTAGTATTCCTTGATCCGATTCATCGTTCGTGCGCTGTCGTGCCAGGCCTGGCGAAGACGGATGATCGTGAGCAGGTAGAGCACCCCCACGACGCAAAGCAGCCACAGCATGAGGGTCCCCAACACGTTAGGCAATTCGGTGGTCTCCAGGATGACAAGGACTCCGGAGGTTACGATACCCACGATGATCAGGTAGTAATTGACCATCGTATGACGGTCGTTCATGGCTTCGCTCGCCGTGGCCTTCGCGTAATTGAACTCCAGCTTCAATATCGTAGCCGCAGGGAGTTGTCGCTCATCAATCGGAGCGGCTTTCAACCGGTCAGGGTTTGGCGCTGAAGGGGGTAGGCGTCTGAACCTGAGGTAAAGGAGCAACAGATACAGAGCCGCAACAGGCAGGTACGAGACAAGAATTGGAGTCATGGCTGTATTTCACAGTGTCGGCATTCCACAGTGTCGGCATTCCACAGTGTCGGCGCAGCACCTATGCGGCGCCCGCGCAAACTGGGTCCGTCTTTAACGACGGACTGCAAGATGAGCCATGTTTTCGAGAATTCCAACAGGTCGTTATTTCATACCGAGATCGCCCTTCAGCTCTTTCAAATCCTTCTCCAGAGACTTGGCGTGTTCTTTGAGTTTGTCCATCTGCTTCTCGTAGTGCTGCGTCAACTGCCTGCGCACCCGCTGGGTGTGATAGCTGGCCATGAAGATGCCGATGATAACGCCAATACTGAGGATAACAATGATCGATAAATACATGGGGGCCGGGGGGTCGAGGTTATGGTGCATCTGAATATATGCAATTTGTTACTGCTCGGCAGCGCCTCGGGCCGTTACGGTACAATTATGTTTCAAAACGAAACCGAAGACGTTGCATACAAGCTTTCCCCGGGTTTTCGAACGGATGTCTGCCGGTATCCCCAACTATTTTTGTGAGTCAGGGACCCTTACCGATTCTGGCACTTATAAGAAGGGCTACTATTCACGTACAACATCACAATAGCTTTTCTGCAATATCCGTAGTAAAAAGTATCCCTGGATGATATAGATAGCCTGTATGATTACAGCGACATTGATTTGAACGGTTTTTTATGGTCAGGGCATTAAGCAGTAATCCGTTTCTAGCGCGCTTCAGGCAACCCATATCAGATTTGACGTGAAAGAAGCTTGTATTCTTGGTAATTAACATCGGTAAATGTACAATGGCACAAGGTAGAGTAAAGTGGTTCAATGTCGAAAAAGGTTTTGGATTTATTGAACCTCAGGATGGTGGTAAAGATGTATTCGTGCATCGCAACAATGTAAACGGACTCGGGTGGGACGATGGCCTGCGCGACGGCGAAGAAGTCGATTACGACGTCGAGCGAACCCCCAAAGGTCTCGCAGCCGTGAATGTTGAGCGGAAAAGCTAAGTTTTATGCACATACCATAGGCCTGGAAGGCGGATGGCTGTCGCAAGACGCCGTCTAAATCCCGGGCCGGCTACGATCTGACCAACGGGCATCTGAATTTCAGGTGCCCGTTTTTTTGGATTGTTCCGGGTCTGAAACGGTTTCGATAAGTTTGAACCCTTCTCCATGGATGGTTATGATCCGGACACCCTCTGCAGCCTTCAGGATTTTGCGCAGCTTCGCGATGTATACGTCCATACTTCTCGCATTGTAATAACTGTCTTCCCCCCAGATTTTTTTGAGGGCCTCATTTCGGGGCAACGTCCTGTTTTTGTATGCGGCAAGCATTGCCATGAGGAGCCGACATCGAAATACTCAAAGGATGAAAGGTCAACACGCCCCCAAAGAGGGAGGGCCTGAGGAAAAACGATGAAATGAGGCCATGCGTGAAACAAGGAGATGGCGAGATGCACCAAAACATGGACGTATTCCGGACAGGCAGCATCCTCAGATCATGATTTATCGGTTCCACCCGACTGCATACACGATCTACTTCATTGAACAGCATACACTCCTCCACATCGTACGTGGGCATGGATGCATCCAGGTCGATTTCAAGAACCATTGCGATTGGGAAAATAAAATCATCTTCCTCGAGAAGGGGCAATACATAAAATTTCTATCGGACTCATTCGTCGTTCATCGCGTCGACTTTTCGCTCGACGACCTCCGCGACCAGAAGTCGGTGCGCGTCCTGTTCAAGCACCTGCGATCGCTGGGTTACGTATGTTTCGAGCCAGGCCTATTGCCGCCGGAGGTCCCGGAAGACGAGGCATCTGCTCCACCCCCGAACGACCTGCTCTCGCGGTCCACAGCGTTATGGTATCGCCAGAATCCGTTTAAAGCGAACAAAGGGGAATACCGGGTCATTTTTGATGTGAAGGATGTAATCGACCGGCAGTACAGGGGGCGTCATCCGACATCTGCTCTCGTTTCACAGGTGGACGGACAGGGATACGATGCGCGCGCGCTCGTTCGTCGAAAAATCGGGGTGACGGCAGGTCAGCTCCTGCGTGACAAACGGCTCACCGAAAGCAAGAAACACCTCGTGTTCGGGCAGAAGACAGTCAAGGAGGTCGGCTACGAGATGGGATACAAGGATCCCGCCTATTTCAGTCGGTCGTTCAAGAAAAATACCGGGAAGACACCTGATCAATTCAGAATCGAATTCGAGTACGAACCCGTAGATGCCTTTGTCGAACATCTGGTCGATTTGTTGAGAGAACATCACACCCGGGAACACACCCTGGAGTATTATGCCGATCGAATGAAGATGACGGTGCAGACGTTCTCTCGGACGGTTCGAAGAAAGATGAATGCCTCTCCGGCCAGGCTTATTCGGGCAGAACGCTTGCGAACAGCCAAGATGCTCCTGGCGGACGATTGGCCGGTGTGCGACGTCGCTTTCGAATTGGGATTTGAAGAACCCAATCATTTCTCCTCATTTTTCAAACGGTATGCCGGGATGACACCGACGACATACAAGACGAAAAAGTACAGGTAATAGGCCGTTCTTTGTACCTCATTGGATCGTCCTGCTGGATATCTTGATGCCGTAAACGATAACTGAGGCGTGTTGATATGTAACAGCAGCCGTCGCTTTTTTGATGGATTTATAGCAGATCAAGGCGTTTCGCGCTTCGCGATGCGGGGGATCTCGCAAGGGAAGCAACGCAGAGATGCGCTAAACAGACGGAAAAGAGCGGTTGCGGACGAAGATCAACACGCCCTAACCTTCCGTAGGCCGGTAACGCCTGACGGATAAACGGGAACGGTAATACGATGAATCTAAAAAAGAACGTCGAAGAAATGGACGAACTCGTGAAGAAGGGAGCCATCGTCGATGCGGTCAAGATGTACTTTACCGAGGATGCAACAACCTCTGACTACGGCGACCTGAAGACGACGGGCAAAGCAGCCATGATCGATAAGATGGAAGGGTTTGTTGAATCAATCGCCAGGGTAAACAGCATTACCCACCACCGCACTATGATCGATACTAACGCCTCCGCTTCGGAGTTTACCTTCAACTTCGATATGAAAGACGGCAGCAAGATCTTGTGGCACGAAGTCATACGCCGCGTCTGGAATAACGATGGTCAGGTTGTCGAAGAGGAGTACTTCCAGGCTGGATAGCGTCTGTTTTCTGAAAACGTGCAAGGGCAGGCTGCAATGTGTACTTTGCAGCCTGCCTTGTACGAATAATGCCTGAAGGGTAAACGGTATGGACAAACTCCTCGATGAAATTGCCGGGTGCCAGGTCTGCCTCGAATTCCTGGAATTGGGGCCGAGGCCCGTATTACAGGCGCATCCGGACAGTAAGCTGGTGATTATCGGTCAGGCTCCCGGCCTTGCCGTGCACCAGAGCGGTGTGCCCTGGCAGGACAAGAGCGGGGACACGTTGCGTTCCTGGTTGAATGTAGACCAGGAGACGTTTTATAACCCCGAGCAGGTCGCGTTGCTGCCTATGGGATTCTGTTATCCGGGCAAGGGCAAGTCCGGAGACCTCCCACCGCGAAAAGAATGCGCGCCTTTATGGCACCAGACCGTGCTCGATCGAATGCGCGAGGTGCGACTCACACTTCTCATCGGCAGTTACGCCCAGAGCTATTACCTCAATGAGGATGCACAGCGTACGTTGACCGACACCGTTCGGAATTTCAGAGCCTATCTTCCATCCTATTTCGTATTGCCCCATCCATCACCTCGCAATAACATCTGGCAGGCCAGGAATCCGTGGTTCAAAGAAGAAGTGCTGTCTGCTCTCAGAGAGGCTGTGGGCCGACTGTTTTGATGCAGGCCTCCCTATCAAGGCCAGATGCGCGGGTTCAGTGAAGACAGAAATACGTGCCTTTTGAATGCCGGCGCCTGGACATTTAAAATAAATATGATTAATTGAACAAGGGCGTATTGCCTTACCCGTATCAACCCAAATATCCGCATCCGAGCTATGAAGAAGATCATCCACACGGTTCATGTTCATTCCGATCCGCATCATGTCTTCAACGCCTTAACGACCGAAGCCGGCGTTACCGGCTGGTGGACCTCTCATGCCTCGCTCGAGTCTGGAGAAGGGGGGCTGATCCGATTTGTCTTTACCGGGGATTTTAACCCCCACATGCGTCAGACTGCCCTCCGCCAGGATGAGCGAGTCGAGTGGGTATGCATCGAAGGCCATCCAAATTGGAAAGACAACTCGTTCACGTTCGACTTGAGAGAGCAGGGCGGAGAAACCTCCTTACAATTCGTTCAGGTGTATGCTCAGGAATTAGACGACGATACCTATGGGACCTACAACTTTAACTGGGGATACTATCTGAACAGTCTGAAATTATACTGTGAAACGGGCGAAGGAACCCCTTTTGAGCCCGATCGATGAGCCTCTGACTTGTTTCAGGCAGCGGAAGAAAGGCGGCTCTGCTCGAACAGGTTGCGTTCACGGCCCTGGCGCTTACGGTCGTACGGGGCCAGTTCGCTCAGCATCATCCAATCCGGAAAGGCCCGCGTCAAGTCCCGCGGCCCCGTCAAGCGAATACGCCCACTCTTGATCTCCGTGTACATGTCGCGGAGCCCGCGCCACGTTTCCACGAAATACCGAATATCGGCGTTGACGAGGACGTCGGTTTCGAAGCCGGGGTCCTTGAGGCACATCTCCACCTTGCCGTTCTCGCTGACCAGCCAGAACCGGTGCAGCCCTTCCGGGATGCCCGTGAAATCGAATTCGAGGACGATCCTCTTGTCCGGCATCTTCGCGGTGTCGATCCGCATATGTATGCTCCAGGCAAGAAAGGCCGGATCCAGGTCGTCCATCGACATGTCCCGGCCCCAGTGTTGCCCCCAGATGGCCATGCGCATGATGATATCCTCCAGGTCCCAGCCGGCCTCGGTGGGATGATACGTGTACGTTCGCTTCCCTTCCTGTTTGTGTCGTTCGACGAGGCCGGCGCAAACGAGTTCGTCCAGGCGCTTCGATAACAGAGACGGCGAAATTCTAGGCACCCCTCGGTGTATTTCAGTGAATGTCGTACAGCCGTCGATGACCCTGCTCATCACCAGCAGCGTCCACCGTTGGCCGAACAATTCCGCAGCAAGAGCCAGCGGGCAGTACTGTCCATATCCTCGTTTCATCATTCTAATCGGGTTTAACTACAGATATTGTAGTAGACGGGGCGGAGTCGAGCGGGTATTTTGCCAGTACCTATAGTAAGTGATGATACGCACGTTGTGCACAGCAGGCTGGATTACGCGGCAGTACCTATGCGCATCCGGCGCGTAACATCTGTAAAGTAATGCGACTGCATACTGAAAACAAACATCTGAAAACAACCGCCTGCGAGAAGCCATGAAATACAGCGTTAGTGTCGTCCTCCTTGTTACCTGCATTGCGGTATTGCCTGAGTCTACCCTGGCCTGTGAACTTCATACAACAGACCGGAATACAGAGGCCCAACTGGTCGTGGACTGGAACGAACAGGTACTTCGCATCGCCGAAGAGGAGGACGGCTTTCTCACCCTCAAAGGGCTGCGCACGGCAGCCATGATGCATATCGCTATGCACGACGCCTTGAGCAGCATTGACGGTACCTATACCCCGTATGTGTATGAGTCAGACCATCGTGGAGCAGACCCTGTTTCCGCAGCCGCCGTGGCTGCGTTTACCGTCGCCGCAGATCAGTACTCGAACCAGTTGGCTGTTTTCGAGGCCCTGCAGGACCGATACCTGGCCGGGGTCGAGGATGTGGACGCCATGCGGCGGGGGCAGGCGGCAGGGAAAGCCGCTGCACGTGCGATCCTGGAAGCTCGAAAAGACGACGGCTGGAACAGCGAAGCTGAGTATCAGTGGCATCCAATGGGACCGGGCGTGTACGCCGAGTTCAACGAACACAGCGGTACTCCCGAAGGGTTCGTTTTCGGGGCTGGCTGGGGGGTGGCAAAGCCGTTCGTAATGGAAAGCAACGATCAATTCCTCGCCCCGCCACCCCCCGATATCGACAGCCCCGCGTATACAAGAGCGTTCAACGAGGTCAAAGAAGTAGGGCGATTCCAGACGATGGAGCGCACGCTGGACCAGACGCACCTCGCCCTGTGGTGGAAAGATTTCGCCGAAAACTCGCATAACCGGCTCGCACGCACTCTCATCATCAAAGAATCGCTGAGTTTGCTGGAGGCCGCACGTCTCCTCGCCCTCGTGAATATGAGCATTTTCGACGCATACGTCAGCTCTTTTTACAACAAGTTTTATTACAATCACTGGAGGCCCTACACGGCCATCCGGTGGGCGGAAAACGACGGCAACCCCGATACAGAGCCCGAAGCGAACTGGACCAACACCCACCGCCACACCTATGCTTTTCCGTCTTATCCCTCCGCTCACGGCACGGCCTGCGCCGCTGCCATGACGGCCATGGCCGATACGTTCGGCGACGACTATTCGTTTACGATGGTTAACAGCAATGTCGACATCGCCGGCCCCTTCTCGGGGAAGATGGAGATGCACCCTCCCACGCGTTCGTTCGATCGCTTCTCAGATGCGGCGATGGAATGCGCCCTGTCCAGGATATATCTGGGCATTCACTTCAGATACGACTCTGTAGAGGGCGTCGAACTGGGCCATAAAGTGGGGCGGCAGGCCGTTGGCCATTACCTGGAAAGGCGCTGAAAAACGGTGGGTGAGGCAGCTAGATCGAGCCCCGAGAAGTACGCAACGAGGCAATTCGATGAGGCGGTATACTCGTGTTGAATTTGGCGAATAAATATCCGTTATTACCCGGGCGTCACCCTCATTGAATTCCCGGTTTCATGAATTTCGAAGAAACGCTCAACAACCTGTTCGAAAAGATATACGGTTGGGTAGAGGGGCTCGTATTGCTTCTGCCCAACCTGTTGGTGGCTATCCTCGTACTTCTCCTCTTTTGGGTCGCGGCCAGAGTGGCGAGGAAGCTCGTATACAAAGGCATGGAAAACGTGTCGAGCTATCATCAGCTAAATCGATTGCTCGCCACGGTGGCGTACGTCGCTATTCTGGCCACGGCGACTTTTATTGCCCTGGGCATTCTCGAACTGGACAAGGCGGTCACTTCGCTTCTTGCCGGGGCCGGCATCATAGGACTTGCGCTGGCTTTCGCCTTCCAGGACATTGCCGGCAACTTCATGTCGGGCATCCTACTCGCCATTCGCAGGCCTTTTACCGAAAACGATATCGTGGAAACGAATGGCTATTTCGGGCGAATCGAAGAACTGAACCTCCGCTCGACCAGGCTGCGCACGTTTCAGGGACAGCTCGTCATCATTCCAAACAGCCAGGTGTTTCAGAGCCCGCTCGTCAATTTCAGCCAGTCCGGAAAACGCCGGATCGACCTTGCCTGCGGCGTGGCCTACGGGGACGACCTCGAGAAGGCAGAACAGGTAGCGCTGAGCGCTGTCCAGTCCATGAAATATATCGACTCAGAAAGGCCAGTAGATCTCTATTACGATGCTTTCGGCGACAGCTCGATCAATTTCGTTCTCCGTTTCTGGGTCGACTTTTCGGCACAAACCGACTTCCTCAGGGCCCGCAGCGATGCCATCAAGGCGGTTAAGAAAGCGTTTGACACTGAAGGCATTACCATTCCTTTCCCGATCCGCACGCTCGATTTCGGCGTTGTAGGAGGGGTCAACCTGAACGAAGTATTGCCAAAGCAGTCGTTCGACGCGGACGAAAAATAAACGGCAGCGATTTTTCCTCCTCGATGTTTATCTTCACAGCGGTCCTGTTGTACCGGGGGCCACATCAACGTACTCTGGATTTTTATGAGGATCTTCTATGGCTAAGCACACCATTTTTTGTCTCGGACTGATTCTATGCGGATATTTGACGGGGGCGGCAAACCTGTTTGCGCAGTCCCCTTCATCGGACGAGGCACTTACGACGGTCACGGAAGACGGCATCACGATCTACGGTGAACCGTATTTCGACACGTTGGGCGAAGAAACCCCGCTGGTCTTGCTTTTTCACCAGGCGCGATCCAACGGACGAGGGGAATACGAAGAGATTGCAGGTTGGCTGAATCAAAACGGCTATCGCGCTATTGCCTGGGATCAACGGGCAGGGGGCGATATCTTCGGCTCATCAAATCGCACCATGGACCGAATGCCTGAAGACACGGCGGCTGAATACTGCGATGCTTATGCGGACCTGAAAGCGGCTGTAGACTACGTGGTCGAGCAGAACCTGGCCGATCGCGTCGTCGTCTGGGGCAGTTCGTACTCGGCCGGGCTGGTGTTCAAGCTGGCGGCCGAATACAAAGATTGGGTCTCTGCCGTGCTCGCTTTTTCTCCGGCGAGCGGGAACGTCATGGACGGCTGCCGGGCCCGGGATTGGCTGCACGAAGTGGAAGCGCCGGTATTTGCCTTGCGTCCGGCCTCGGAGATGGAGCGGGAATCGTCGCTCGAACAACGTGAGCTGTTGGAAATGGGAGGGGCGGACGTTCTGGTCGTCGAGCACGGCGTGCACGGCTCTTCGATGCTGGTCGATACCAGAACGGACCACGACATGAGCGCGGCCCGTCAGGCGGTGCTGGATTGGCTGAATGCGCAATAGAATTCTTACACTCGTTCCGCCTTCGATTCCGGACAGCTCCAGGGGCACTTATACTGCGTATGGCCCGGGCATTACGAGTATACATGGGTAGCATGGAGAACGGAACGGCGGTACCAGACCCGTCGGTATTACGAAGCGTTTATTACGTACGATACGTTGAATAACCGAGGGCGGGTAACGCTCTCCCATTCATGTTGAGGGACCTATGAAACGTTTCTCCTTGTTACTCTTGTTGATGCCCTTCACCCTGACGGCAACGGAGACGTGGGCTCAGAACGCCCGATCGTCTCAGAACCAGGTAATCATAAACGGGGTTGTCCTCACCGCAGGGCAAATTCAGGATATCACGCAATTATACGGTGTGAAGCCTCAGGCCGGGGCTTACTGGTACGATTCGGCGAGCGGCCTGTACGGCGTGGTCGGTCATCCAGCATTTGGTTTCATGTACCCCGGGCACGATTTCGGTCCGCTCGAACGGTATGTGTCCAGCGGCAACACGGGCGTCATCGTTAACGGCAGAGAATTGCCCCAGTCGGAATGGCTTGTCTGGAGTTACATGCTGGGATATCCCATCCAGCGAGGATCGTACTGGCTGGATGGGCAGGGCAACGCCGGCTATGTCGGTAATCCCCAGCCGGTCGTCAACCTCGCCGTGGCGGCGCGCATGAATGCCTACCGGGGGCAGGGGGGCAGCGGCGACAACTTCTGGTCGTCCCGATTCAGTGCCGGCAACTACGATTCAGGCAACCAGCGGGGATACGTCAGCGTCCCGGGATACGGGCCGGTCGGCTACGGATTCTGAGGACGGGAATGCCGTGTGAGGGACCGAGATTCAGAAGGCGACCTGCAATTGAATCACAACCGCATGATGATCGACGTCGCTGGCCACCCCGGCATATCCGCCCTGATAACCCAACGTGATGCGTCGCATGCGGTACTGTTCACCTCGGGCTGCACTCAGGCTGTAACTCAACCCGGCGGCTAAGAACTGGTTGTCCGGCTCGTCTTCCACGTATTCCTGTTCGAATCGCGCGTACAATTCGCCGTACCGAAAGATGCGGACGACCCCGGTAGCGGCTACGCCTATCGTGTGTTGGGGGACGGCGCCGGGAGCGAGCGTTTCGTCTTCGAAATGCAGCCCGATGACGTCCAGCTTGAGGCGAATGGGCTGCGACCCCGGGTCAGCCCCCCAGTAGGCATGGGTGGACCAGCTCACGTAACTGCGGCCGGTGTCGACGAGCCCATCGGTAGTATTGGCATTCCGCGACCCGTTATAACTCAACAGCCCCCCGATCTCGAGGCCGGAAACCAGTTCGTGGTTTACGTAGAGGCTGTACGCGAGCGAGCGAATGTCACGCGTTCGATCGCCGGATAGCGGGGCGACCCGCTGTCTGAAATTGCCCTCCGAAAAGCTGCCGTCGCCGTTATGGAGAGCCAGCATGAGCTGGGTCGCCGTCCAGCTCAGGGTCGCCTCCAGGCCGAAATCTCGTCCACTCGAGCCGATCGTTGCGCGGGCCCACCGTTCGGCGATACTGGCGCGGTCGATGGTGTCGATGCGTGAGAACGAAGTGAGGATGTAGCTGCGGGGTTGTGCCTGTGCAAAGAGCCCGAAGCGGACCCTGAGGAAATCGGAGGGCTGATAAAAGGCAAACAGGTCGACGGTACGGCCCGATCCCCCGCCGAAGTCAATGTCGTAATTGATCCCCATATGGTCGCCTACCGTAATGTTGGCTTCGGCCCGTCCACGCCTCAACCCGAGCCCTACTCGCTCGAAGTCGCCCTCCGGCCCTTGTTCGACGCCGTACGTCAGACGAGGCTGTATGGCGCCCGTGAACGAAAATTCGACCGCTCGCTCCTCCGAGTCGGCCCCTGCGTCCTGCGCTGCCGCCTCATTCCCCGCAAAGAAGAAGGCGACAACGAGAACCGCCCACCCCCTCCACGTCCGATAGAACTTTGATGTCAACGACCTCTTCCCTGGAAAAACCATGTATTTACTGTGTTTTATAGGATGTTTCGCAGGCCTTGAACGAGTGCCTGGCTACGTCAGGATACAGGATACAGGGTGCAAGGTTCTCAGAGTAAGAGCTCGCAATCGACTACAGCTCGCTTTTATCCTGAATGAACCCTGACCCTCACCCCTTAACACTCAATCCATAAACGTGACCTTCCCCGTACTGACGTCGTGCATGGCGCCTACGACCATCAGCTCCCCCTCGTCCACCAGCTTTTTCATCACGGGGCTCTGCTCGAGAATATTGTCCACGGTCATCTCGACGTTCATGTGGGACACCGCTTCTACGAAAGCGCTGTTGCTGGAATTCCGCTCGCCTTCGACGTCGGTTACAGCCTGTACGGCCGGCATCAGGTCTTCGAGCGTATCCGTCAGGTTGCCCAGTTTCACATTGTCGCAGGCTCCTTTGACGGCGCCGCACGAACTATGACCGAGCACGACGATAAGTTTCGATCCGGCCACCTGGGTAGCAAACTCCATGCTGCCCAGAATGTCTGTATTCACAAAGTTGCCGGCGATGCGCGGCGTGAAGATGTCGCCGATCCCCTGATCGAATACGAGTTCGGGGGGAACGCGAGAGTCAATACATCCCAGCACGACTGCGTACGGGTACTGTCCGCTGGCCGTCTGCTCGACCTGCTCCAGCAGATCTCTATCGAGCATTGCGCCCTTTACGAATCGCTCATTGCCCTCTTTCAGCATCTCGAGCGCTTTAGCGGGTGTGATGTCCTCCTGCATTTCCTGTGTGAGGGCTTTGGTTTGCTGCGCCAGGGCGATCTGCCCCGTCGTCAACAAAAGAGCTGCCATCAAACACGCGAGCGTGATGAGGCGAAAGGCAAGGGGATGTGCGGGATTCGCTTTATCAAAAACTAAAGTTTGAGTTCTCATGGTCGAATACGTAATCTGCGTAATAAATTGCGTAATAAATCAGGTTGGTAGAATAGTAGAAAGTCTGCACGGAGGATTCTGCTTCCCGGATAGAATAGGGCAACGGCGTTCCGTAGAAGCGCACCAGAGGGTATAGTCTACAGAGGTAAGAAATTGATCCGGTCGTCAGAAAAGCAGCAGACGGATTACGATGCCGGATAAGGCATCACGCAGAGACGTGTTCGAGAGGAGTTAATAACCACAGCCACAACCGGGTCTGGCACCTTCGTTTGGGTTTGAAGCAAACATATGAACGAATGAAGACGTCCATGGTATCGCGTCATTTGATTGAATGAATTCGGATGAACTTGCCCAGCAAACGTGCCCAGCTTTATTTGTGTTTCACCACACAAATGGGTTTAACAAGTTATTTACAAGACGTGGGCGTTGCGAAGGCTGGCATGCAGGCCTGTTTGCTCAGATATACTTATCGCCCCGCACGACCTCGGCGTCCTGGACGTACACGATGACCGCGTAATGCTCGAAGAAGTGTTCCGAGATGTGGTTCACGATGGCCTCGGCCACTTCGGCGCTCACCAGGGTCTCGATGCGCGTATCCGGACCTTCCCATTCACTGGCTCTGACGCCGCGTGAGCCCTTGCCCGTTACCTGCATCAATGTATATCCCTTGGCGCCCAGCTCTTCGATCGTACGGAGTAGCCGATCCTCGAGGATGCGTTCCGTGACGATAGTTACGATTTTTAACGTAGTGGTATGAATCGACATGACGAAAACAATCGTTCAGTTTCCAGTTAACCAACCAGCCATGAAGCAAACGTGTAATATAGCGGAATGCCCAGGATCACGTTGAAGGGAAACGTGATGCCGAGGGACGCCGTCAGATAATAGGTCGGGTTGGCCTCCGGCAACGCGATACGCACGGCAGCCGGAGCGGCGATATAAGAGGCGCTGGAGACCATGGCGCCGAGGACGGCGCTCCCGGACGGCGAGAGGCCGGAGAGCCCTCCCAGCCAGACGCCCAGGAAGCCGTGAAAGATCGGAATTAGAATCCCGAAGCCGATCAGGAAGACGCCGACGTCGCGCAGATCCTTGAGCCGGCGAGCCGCCACGATGCCCATCTCCAACAGAAACAGCACCAGCGCCCCCTGAAATCCCGACAGGAAGAAGGGCGCCACCGGCTCGAAGCCTCCGGGGCCGACGGCGAGCCCGATCAACAGGCCGCCCGCGAGTAAGATGACGCTCCGCCCGGCCAGCACCTCGTGAAGGGCTTCCTGCCAGGATCCGACGCGTTTGTCCCGCGTGAAGGCAATCATCAGGGCGACCACGATGGCCGGCACTTCGAGGATAGCCACCAGAGCCGGCATGAATCCTTCCGAGTCCTGCCCCGTCAGGCTGGCAAACGACACGGCCACGATAAACGTCACCGCCGATACCGACCCGTAATGGGCTGCAATCGCCGATGCGTTGACCCGGTCGAACCGCCCCAGCTGTCGCAGGACGTTGTACGCGATAACGGGGGTCAACAGGCCCAGGAAAAGAGTGACCAGCGCCGGGCCGATGAACTGGCTGAACGGCGTCTGGTTGAGCTCTATGCCGCCTTTTAAGCCGATCGCCAGCAGTAAATAGATGGACAGGGCGTTGTAAATCGCACCCGGAAGCCTCAAATCGCTCCGGACCACCGAGGAGATAACGCCCAGTACAAAGGCAAGGATGACCGGGGACAACAGGTTCGACGCGAGGATATCGATGTTTTGCATAGGGGTGGGGTTTGATGAGATCCTTCAGCTTTGCTTTTCCTGAACGGGAAGCGGGAGGGCGCCGGCTCGTTCGTTCAGGGGCAGGCAATCCCGTCCGGAATATAGTGCATGACACGCACAGGTAGTAGGCTAGGACGGGATAGAAGACGATTCGAAGCCGGTCTCCGATTCGAACACGTATTGCCTGAAGAGCGCCTGGATGTCCCTGGGGTCGCCAATGATGGTCAGGCGGTCGTCTTCTTTGAGCAAGGTATTGCCATGTGGGATCAGCGTGCTCCCTTCCCGGCGGATGAGCACGACGAGGGCGCTGTCGGGGAGCTGCACTTCACGGAGCGCTTTACCTATAAACGTGCCCGAGGGGTTGTCCCGGCGGAGCCAGAGCGACAGAAACCGTTCGTCGCGCAGTAGGATCTCTTTCAATGCCTGCTCGTTGCGGGCATCGAGCCATTGCTCCAAGAAATCCGGCGTATCAACGGACACGGCGATCTGCGCGAGTATTCTCAGGTGTTGGCGCGCATTTTCTTCTTCGCTGATCAGCATGAACAGCGCATGGATCGGCGTTTCTTCCGGGCGATCTTCTTCGTGATTGCCATCGGGGGAGGCCGGGTTGAGCAGGATGCCCTCATCGGAGCGGACGATGACCAGGAAGGGGTGCTCGATCCCGGAGAGATGCATGTGGGGCAGGGCCACACCCCGTGTAATCAGGGGCGGCTCATGGCGCCGGAGTTCTTCGAATTGAGTCTCCAGCTCGGTCGTCTTGCCGGGCAGCTGTGCATTCACGACGCCCGAAATCACGTCCAGTAGCGCGTCGTACGTACGTTGGCCATTGCTGAAGTCGAGGACCTGGGCATCGGCGACAATCATCTCGAAGGGGTCTTCCTCGCGCAGGCCTTTTTCCTTCATGATCGATCTGAGCTCGACGTCCAGATCCCGGTACACGCGCCGGCCGAGCCGGGCGAACCAGTGGTAGATGGCCCCGTCGCGCACGACCCGGTCGCGGGCATAGTAGTGGAACCAGACAAGGCACAGGACGATGATGCCGACGGTGAAGAGGATCGCCAACCAGCCCATGGCAATGATGAGCGCGATCGACGTCATCACGCCGAAAATCTGCATCCAGGGGTACAGGGGCGATTCGAACCCGGGGTCGTACGCGGTAATCTTGCTCTCGCGCATGACGATGACGGACAGGTTGACCAGCATGAAGATGAACAGTTGGAACGCACTGGCCAGTTTGGCTATTCCCTCCTCGTCGAGCACGAGGATGAACAGGACGATCAGCCCTGACGTCAACAAGATGGCCGGCGCCGGGGTCTGAAACTGCCCCAGGCTGGCCAGGGAAGACGGCACGAGCCGGTCACGCGCCATGGCAAAGGGGTAGCGGGATGCAGCCAGAATGCCCGCATTGCCCGTAGAGGCAAAGGCAGCCGTCGCTGCGATGACGATCAGCAGGAGCCCGACGCCGGCGGTAGGCCACCGCATGAATTCCTGGCCCGCGGTAGCCACCGGGGTCAGGTCGGAGCGCAACGCATCGGGATCGACGAAGCTGACGATGATGAATATGCCCAGCACGTAGATCAACGTGGTCGAAGCCAGCGACAGGATCATGCCGAGCGGTATGTTCCGGTCCGGTTTGTCGATCTCCTCGGCAACACTGGCTACCTTGGTGAGGCCGGCATACGAGACGAACACAAAGCCGACGGTAGATAACAACCCCTCCACGCCGAATGGCATGAACGGCATAAATCGAGCCTCCATGGTATCGAACTGATTGGTGGCGAACAGCTGCCATACCCCCTGCACGATAAAATACACGAGAACGGTGACGAGGATCGTAACCAGCACACGCTGCAGCCCGGTCGTTTCCTTGGCCCCGAAGACGTTGAGCAACGTAAATGCGACGGTGAGGGCGATGGCGACGGGTTTGATGGGTAGGTCGACGTACAGGGTCAGGTAGGCGCCTATGCCGACCAGGGCAAAGGCCGTCTTGAGGACGAGCGCAAGGTAGGTGCCGAGCCCGCCGACAGTGCCGACTACGGGGCCCAGGCTCCGATCCAGGAAATAGTAGGTCCCGCCCGCTCGGGGCATCGCGGTGCTCAGTTCAGCCTTGCTGAACATGGCCGGCAAGATCAAGACGCCTGCGATGGCGTACGCCAGCACGACCGATGGGCCTGCCTTCGCCGCAGCCAGCCCGGGCAGCAGGAAAAACCCGGAGCTGATCATCGCACCCGTGCTCACGACGTACACATCGAAGAGCCCCAGCTCTTTCTTGAGTCGATTGCCTTTGGTTTGTTTCGCCATGTAGATGGATGGTACGATTAAGGAACGGCGCTGCAGAGGCCCGGGGGCCTCACTCCTCAGCTGGCGCTGTTTTGAACGATTGCTGACCGGGGCGAGAGGCTTCCTTCAGGTCCCCGACGATCTCGCCGGCCGTCCGGGCCAGGTCGGTGATAAACGGAAATCGTGTATTGAAGAAAGCCCACAGGCCCATTACCAGAACCCCGTCCAGGAGGGTAAGAGCCATCCATCGATGCCACTCGGTGCTTCCGATCCACGTGATGCTGAAATAATAGCAGCCTATAGCAAGGCACAGCAAAAAAAAGGAAACCAGAAAAAGGGGACGCCTGGATGTTGAAGTCTTTCTGCTCAGCAGCTCACGTACGATCTCCAGGGAAGAGCACCCGATCACGAGGCCCACGAATACCTCGTTGAGCCACTTCCAGAGTGGGGCGAGGAGATCGTCCTCGATACGTTCGACATAGACCGCCAGATAGTGCGCGCCGGACCACTCGAGAATCAGCGCCAGGCACAGCGAAACAAGCAGGCCCGGGGTCAGGCTCGAAACGGCACTACCGCGGTTCAACGTTCTATCGTTCCCAGTTCGGTGTTTAGAGACACTCATCGAGGTATTCGCATTCGTTGGAGTTGTGGGTGAGGGGGAAGCGGAAACAGCGCTTGCTTTATCTTTTGAAGGGAAAAACTACCGAAAGGTGACACTGTCGCGAAGCCGTGCCATCGGGAAGAGCGGTTAGTTGCGTTCCGGGAGGGAATGATGAAGAGCCATCCAGGCCTGTCTGGCGCAGGGTTGCATACGAGTCCAGTGGAAAGATATGGCAGGACGTAGATACAAGGCGCTGTTGTAGTGGAGTGAACCAGAGATTACCTGAAGCCGCGGTTTATCCAGGCACAGTGTGCGCATCATACGCCGCGGGCCCCGAGAATGTGCCCGGGCCGCCGAAAATAGCGAGGTGGAAAATACGAGGAACTGCCTGGCGGCGAGGCTACTGGCCGAGCCAGGAGGCAAAGAAGCTGCGCCGGTCCGGGTCCTCGGGCATGGTTCGCATACCCATCTGTTCTCCAAACACCATGATCTGTTCAGGGGCCTGTTCGAAAGGCAGCCATTCCGGGAGGGATTCGCCGTTCGGGTTGCCCGTCTCGGCAAAGTTGACCCAGTAGCTCGATACCACATCGGCGAGCTGGTGATCGAGTGCGGTCCAGGGTCGGTCCAGGAACGAGAGGTTGTCGAACACATAAGGGACCTCCGCCGTGTGGAAGGCGCCGAATTCAGGGTGTGCCGGCCAGGGGATGCCCCGCTCGAAATAATAGAGGTATTCGTCGGTTTCAGCGGTCTGGGCGCGGTCAGCGGCCATCTGCTGCAGGGCCACAGCCGCCAGGTGGCGGAGGCTGGCCTTGGAGGTTTCGGTGGCGTTTTCTGCGCGTTCCGGGTACAGGGCCAGAAAGGTATCCGCGGTCGCTCCGTAGCGCTGGCGCGCCGTGCCCTCGAAGGTCTCCAGCGTCGTTTCGTTGTAGCCGGGAAAGGCGCTGCCTTCGTCTGCGTTAAAGCCGGACATCACCGGTACATCGTTCTGGCGACCGCTGTCATAGATCGATATCACGTCGTCCGGCAGGAAATACCCGTCTACGACAGCCCTGAACATAGGAGCAGGCGCCTCTTCCGGGGGGGAGGTGATTTGCTCGACCGAGAGTGCTTTTAGTGCGTCGAGGGAGGTGGCTCCCAGGGCTTCTGCATAAGCCTCACCCTGCGCTTCAGCCTCCTCGAGCGGAGCCGCCAGGCCGGCGGTAGTGGCGAGGCCGAACGAAGCGAGCCCGCCCGGGCCGCTCTGCAGGATCGCCCGGTGAAAGAGGCCGGCCGCGAGTGGGGACGCGGTCAGGAGGTACACCGACATGGCGCCGGCAGACTGGCCGGCGATAGTGACGGCGCCGGGATCGCCGCCAAATGCTTCGATGTTGTCCCGGATCCACTGCAGAGCAGCCACCTGGTCCAGCATGCCGTAGTTGCCCGACGCCTGATGCTCCGAGGCGGCGGTCAGCGCGGGATGGGCGAAGAACCCGAAGGCCCCCAGCCGGTAGTTGACGGTGACGACCACGAGGCCCTTCTTCGCGAGCGCTTCGCCGTCGTACAGCGCCACAGAGCCCGACCCTTCCCTGAAGCCGCCGCCGTGGATGTACATCAGGACCGGCCGCGGCGTCTCGCTGCGCTCGGCGAGCGCCCAAACGTTGAGGTACAGGCAATCTTCGCTCACGTCGCCCTGATGCATGAACTCTTCGGTCCACGGCGGCCTGGACCCTGCCACAGTCTGCACGCAACCGTCCGAAAAGGACGTGGCCTGCAGGACGTCATCCCGGGATGCAGGAGGCCGGGGCGGCGCCCACCGCAGGTCGCCTACCGGAGGCGCTGCAAACGGGATGCCCTTGAATACGAGAACGGTCGAGTCGGCGCTATAAGCGCCGGCCACAGGCCCCTCCTGGACCTGCACCACAGTCGGGTCGTTCGTACAGCCGGATGTGATGACAATACAAACAAAAAGCAAAAGGGCAAAAAGCCAAAGGGCTGCAGGGGGAGTCGTGATACGCATGAGGTTAGCGGGAGGGATGGTGTACGATTAGCTTGTACTTATATCTGCAAACATTTCCGTAGTTGCAAGGGCCATTCGTGGGTTATGCGGCCGGCATCGGGTCCGTCAGAGACAGATCCGGCGAAGACGCAGCGCCAGACGTACTCAGCCTGCCTGTCAGGTCTTCCTGGATCATGTACAGGCAGGGTACGATCACGAGAATGATCGCCGTGGCGAACACAATGCCGAACCCGAGCGAGATCGCCATAGGAATCAGCTGATAGGCCTGCCGGGACGTCTCCAGGATGATCGGCGTGAGGCCCCCGAACGTCGTCAGGGTCGTCAGCACGATGGGCCGGAAGCGGCGCAGGCCGGCTTCGTGGATGGCCTCGAAGGCGCTCTCGTGCAGGCGCTTTTTGTTGGCGTAGTGGACCATGATCAGAGAGTCGTTTAAGACGACGCCGGACAGGGCGATGACCCCCATCAGGCTGACCAGCGAGAGGTCGTACCCCAGTAAAATGTGGCCGATCACGGCGCCGACGATGCCGAAGGGGATCGCGCCCATCACGATCAGGGGTTGCACGTAGCTGCCCAGTGCTATCGCGAGCAGCGCGTAGATGACGATCATCGCCAGCAAAAAGCTGCCCCAGAGCGTACTGGTCGACTCGCGCATCTCGGCCTGGCTGCCCTCGAAACTCCACGTGATGCCGGGGAAGTCGGCCGCGAGCTGGGGCAGCACGTCTTCCTGGATAGAACTCAGCACCTGGTTGACGGCGTTGGGGGGCTCGGCGTCCATACCTACCGTGACGATACGCCGGCCATCCCGACGGTTGATCGAGGAGTAGGCTTCCCCTTCTTCGATCCGGACCACGTCGAGGAGGGGCGCCTCCATGCCGCCCGGTGTGAGGATGACGAAGTCTTCCAGGTGATAGATGTCGGTACGTTCCTCGCGGGGGAGCTTGACGCGGACTTCGATCTCGTTCGTTCCCCGGAGCTGCCTGAGGGCCAGCGCCCCGTAGAAGGCGTCGCGGAGCTGCTGCCCGACGTCCTCGGGGGTCAGCCCCAGCTGGCGCCCTTCCGGAAGCAGCGTAAAGTCGAATTGCGCCTTGCCGGGGTCGTAGTTGTCGCTCACGTCGCGGGTGGCTTCGAAGGCCTCGACCCGTTCGAGGAAAGCCTGGCTGGCGGCTTCCAGCGTCTCGATGTTGGAGTGGCTGAGGTCGACTTCGATATCCTGGCGCCAGCCGCCGGGCCCGCTCTCGGCTTCGAAGGTGATCTGGTCGACGCCCTCGATTTCGCCGATCTCGTCGCGCCACAACTCGATAACCTCCTGTACGGCCATGTCCCGCTCGTCGGGCGGCTTCATGACGATCTCGACGTCGACGAAGCGCTGACCGCGCACGTTCGTCTTGATGCCGTCGGCCGCCTCGTGCAGGTTGTGCTCTTCGAACATGCGGTGTGTGGCGTCAGTGATGGAGTTGGCCACCTGCCCGGCCTGCTCGATCGTGGTGCCCACAGGCAGCATGACGCCGGCCTCGATTTCGTCGGCCGCCATTTCGGGCATGAGCACGATGCCCATATGATCGCTGTACCCGAAACCGGCGACGACGACCAGCAGGGCAGTGGCTGTGCTGAGCGTCACGTAGCGGTGCCGGAGACACAGCTCGAGGAACGACCGGTACCGGGTGTTTACAAACCGATTGAAGCGCTTCGCGAAGGCCTGTTGCCAGCGCTCGATCGCTGCGCCGATCCTGAACCGGTTTTTCTTCGGCGAGTGGCCCAGGTGGGCCGGCAGGATGAAGAGGGCCTCGATCAGCGAGACGAACAGGACGATGATGACGACGGCCGGGAGCGGCCACCAGTATTTTCCGGTTTCTCCAGGGATGAACAGGAGCGGTACGAAGGCGATGATGTTGGTCAGGATGGCGAAGGTCACCGGCCACGCCATGTCGCGCGCGCCGGCGATGGCCGCCTCCATGACGCTCATCCCCTGTTGCCGGTATTCGTATACGTTCTCGCCGATGACGATGGCGTCGTCGACGACGATGCCCAGCACCACGAGAAAGCCGAACATCGAGATCATGTTGATGCTCAAGCCGGCCAGGGGCATAAAGAGGATGGCGCCCACAAAAGATATCGTCATGCCCATCATCACCCAGAAGGCAAGCCGGTACTCGAGAAAGAGAGCGAGCACCAGCAGCACGATGACGATCGCGAGAAATCCGTTTTCCGTCAGCAGGGAGAGGCGTTCCCGGTAATCCTCAGCCGCGTTGCTGTCGATGCGATACTGGACGCCGGGGGGAAAGGTGGCTGCCGCCTCTTCCATGACGTCTTCTACGACGCGGGCGATTTCCAGCGGAGACTGGTTGCCGATGCGGTAGATGTCGATGTCGATGGACGGGGACCGGTTAAACTCGCCGAAGAAGCTGCCCTCCTCGAAGCCGTCGCGGATCGTGGCAATATCAGCCAGGGTGATGCTGCCGCCGGTAGCCGATGGGATGATCTCGATGCGGCCGAACTCTTCGGACCACTGCTTGCGTTCTTGCAGGCGGAGGAGGATTTCGCCGGCCGTGGTCTCGACCGAGCCGGCGGGAATGTCTTCGCTGGAGGCGGCGATGAGGTCAGCCACCTGCCCCAGCGTGAGGCCATACTGGCGCAGTACGCTCCGTGGGATTTCCACGTGAGTCATGTAGTCGGGCGCATTCCCGATCGCCACCTGGGTGATGGCGTCTTCGTTCATCAGTCGGTCGCGGGTATTCTCGGCGACCTGCCGGAGCGTCCAGACGTCCACCTCGCCGTAGATGCCGATCACCATCACTTCCCGCTGGTTGGTCTGGAGCTGCACCTCGGGCTCTTCGATGTCGTCCGGAAAGGTCCGGATGCGATTGACCGCCTGGTCGATGTCCTGAAAAGCCTTCATCCGATCGGTGCCCTGGACGAGCTCGATGGTCACCTGGCCGGATCCCTCGCCGGCCTGCGAGGTGACTTCCCGGATCCCCTCGACCCCCCGGATGGTTTCTTCGACCGGTCGCAAGATGCCCTGTTCGACCTCCGCCGGGGCCGCGCCGGGGTATACGACGCTCACCTCGACGATGTCGCGCGCGTACTGGGGGACCACCTCCTTCTGGATGTTGAACATCGTCCAGATCCCGCCGCCGATAAGGATGATCATCAGGAGGTTGGCCGCGATCGAGTTGCGCGCCATAAACCCGATCGGCCCGTTGCTTGCGCCGGCCCGGCCCAGGGCTGAACCGTTGGTTTCGTTCGGATCAGAAGAAGTATGTGCCATGTCTGGATAGGTGATCGATGGGAGTGACTAGGGCGTATCTGAGCATTTTATTCCTCGAGGCGCAGCGGGGCGCCGTCGACGACGGTCGCCAGGTTGGTGGTGACGACCCGGGCGTCAGCCTGCAGCCCGCGGGATATATAGGCATACTCGGCATCTCGGAAGGCAATGTCCACGTCCTGGATACTCAGGACGCTGTCCTCCATGACCCAGACGCGGTCGTCATTGCGCACATAGTCGCGGTCCAGCCGGATGACATTCTCGAGGGGTTTGGCCTGGATGTGTGCTTCTACGAAGGAGCCGATCATGAGCGGCGGCAGCGAATCGTTGGGCGCCCGGTACCCCATCGGGTCGTCGATATCTACGATGACGCGGACGAGGCGGGTCTGGTCTTCGAGGGCGCCGACGAGCTGGTGGAGGGTTCCGGTGCGGTATTCGCCGGCCCCCCACGCGGAGTTGTTGCGTACGCGGACCGTGGACGGCGGGGCCCCCGAGTTGGGAAAGGTGAGCCATCGGATCTGGGACTGCGGCACGGTCGCCACGACCCAGTACGTGTCTAATCCCACGAGGCGCCCCAGGTTCTCACCCAGGGCGACCTGCGATCCTACGTTGGCGTTGCGCGTCAGCACGTGCGCGTCGAAGGGGGCGCGGATCGTCGTCCGCTCGAGGTCGAGCTCGGCCTGTTGCACCGCCGCACGAGCAGACTCGACGCGGGCGCGGGCGGCGTCCAGCTGGGGTTCGCGGAGGACGAGCGAGCGGTTTTCCAGGTTGAGGGTGTCGCCCAGGAGCTCGAAGTCCTGGCGCGCCACGTTCTGCCGGCCCTGTTCGATGTTCAGGTCGGCGATGGCCTGGCTCAGGGCGCTCTGGCGCTGCGCGAGGGCGTTCTCGTAGTCGGCCGGGTCGAGTTCCAGGAGCATCTCGCCCTTGCGGACGTACCCACCCGGGGTGAAGTTGGGAGAAACGCGCCGTATCTCGCCGCTGACGCGGGGGCTCAGGTTGATGTCCTGGGAAGGCTCCACCGTCCCCATCGCCTGGATGGTGGGCGTGAAGGTGCCCCGCTCGACGCCGGTCACTTCGACCAGCATGGCTGTTTCCCGGACGGCGCCCGACCGCTCGGCCGTCGGCTCGGTCATGAAGATGACCGCCGTCGTGCCGCCCCCGACGATCAGGATCAGCAGGCAAATCAGGAGTGTCTTTCGGGTGCTCATGCGGGTAGGCGTTCGTGCATCGCGCAGGGGTAATATACGAAGGTTATGCCTTACAGGCTGGCTTCGCGCTCTGTGCCGAACGAGCCGGCGAGCGCCCGGTAGAGCGCGATACGGTGATCGATGAGGGTGAGCCGGGCCGACAGCAGGTCGCGGCGCAACGCCTGCACTTCGTCCAGCGCGGTGAGAACGTCGAGGTAGTTGCTCGCGCCGTTGAAATACTGGATCCGCAGCTGGGTGTAGGACTGGTCGGCGAGGGTGAGCTGGGTCTCGATCAGCGCGATCCGCTCGCGTTGCCGGGCCTCCAGGACGAGGGCGTCTTCGACCTCCCGGAAGGCGTTCAACACGGCCTGGCCGTAGAGGTACAGGCGCTCCTGCCGGACCGCCCGGGTCCGGTCCACTTCGGCGCGCAGTTCGCCGCCGAGGAAGATCGGCGCCAGCAGGTTGCCGGCGAAGGTGGTCGCCCAGTCCTGAAACAGGGTCTGCGCCGAGCGAGTGGTCGACGACAGCGAGGCGCTGAGCGTGAGGCGGGGAAACTGGTTGCTGATGGCCGCGGCCACGTCGCGGTCGGCGGCCTGGAGGAGCAGGAAGGCCTGGCGGACGTCGGGGCGGCGCTGGACGAGATCCAGCGGGACGCCCGGGTCGGGCAGACCGGGCAGCACCGGCAGGTCGAGCGGGCGCAGGCCCGCGTCGTCCAGCGGAGTGCGCCCCATCAAGACGGCGAGCAGGTGCTCCAGCACCTGCCGGCGTGACTCCGCGACGGTCCGCTGCTCGCGGGTGCTCTCGAGGAGCTGCCGCTGGCGCAGGATGTCGACGGCCTGCACCTGGCCCAGGCCGAACCGGTTCTGGATGAGCTGCAATACGGTCGTGTTCGTAGCAATCTGTTCGTCAACGAGCGCCACCTGGTTTTGCGCTTCGGCCAGCTGGACCCACGTCCGGGCGATCTCCGCCGACAGCGAGAGGGCGGCCGCGTGGTAGTCGGCCCGCGTCGCCTCGGCGCGCAGGCGCTCGGCCTGGACGCTGGAGCGGATGCGCCCCCACAGGTCGACCTCGTACCGGGCGGACAGGCCGAGGTCGAACGACTCGTCGTCGAAATTTATCCCCTCAGGGCGGGTCACTGCACCATCGGCGGTCGCTTCGAGGGAAGGGAACAGCAGGGCGGCCTGCCGGTCGCGGACGGCCTGCGCCGCGCGGAGGCGCTCCCACACCGACCGCAGGTCGAAGTTGTTCAACAGCGCGCTGTCGACCGCCGCGTTTAATCCATCGTCGCCGAGCGATTCCCACCAGCGCTCCGGCATCTCCAGGGTTCCGCCCGCAGTGAACGCCGCCGGCGGCTCCACGAGATTCGACACCGTGCGCGCCGGCACGCTGCACCCGGAAACCATGAACGCGGATCCCGCAAGCAGGGACAAAGACAGGACGATCAATACCGTGGAAGACCCTGTGCCCGTAGATAGCCGCGAAGGTGGAGTAGAAGCGTCAGCAAGGTGGCGGCGGGATATCATGGAGATTGACTCGTTTGCAAAGGACAACCGCTCTATAATACGAATCGGTAGGGATCGTTCCGCTGCCGAAATGGAGGGATGGGCCTTACCGGGGGCTTTTAACCTGCATTTTACAACTCCTCGTACGGCCTATCTTTGTGTAGATGCTGTATAGATGCTCCCGACAATATCTGAAAATGTGTACTTTCATACC
>CAZGHT010000022.1:0-69182 GCA_964525535.1 uncultured Rhodothermaceae bacterium | reverse complement strand
TTGCAACCGTTCAAAGCCGCGTAAACAAGCCTGCTGTGCACAGTTCGCGTAACATCACTGAGTTAATCGAGATACATCGTTGAAGTTTGTAGGATAAACGTTTGTATTAGATGCATGTTTGACAGACATCGTGAACCCCGGGTACACATTGAGGCAGAGACCGATCCTCAGCAAAAACTGTACGAACTGGTCGAGAAAGTTCTGACCCGTGAACTCGACAATGACGCCCTGTACCCCAGAATTGTCAGATTGTGCATCCCTGTCGACCGGATTGATCCTTTTGATTGGCTCCAAAATCAAGACTCCAGAGAGAAGTTTATCTGGGCAGGGCGCGAAACGAAGGAGCTCGTAGCAGGTACAGGCAAGGCCGATGTGATGTCGAGCGGAGAAAATGCGTTAAAACAGGCCCTGTTTGAAAAGCGGAATTTGATGACCACCCATGCAGTTCGTTACTACGGGGGGGGCAGGTTTGACCTCAATAGGGAGTCTTCGCCCATCTGGTCCGAATTTGGACCCTACCAGTTCATGCTCCCTCGATTTGAACTCCATCGATCCGAGAAATCGACCCGTTTTTTCTGTAACATCGTCCTTCCCAAAGATCTGAACAGAAAAAGTCAATTGCTCGATGAGGTGTCGAGGGTGAACTTCGAGGGGGAGTGTCTCTCAGGCGATCTGCCATTGCCGATATCACGCATCGACAAACCCAATAAGCACGAATGGTATGCTATTGTCAGGAAGGTTCTTGCTGATGTAGACAACGAAGAGCAACTGAAAAAGGTGGTTATGGCCAGAGAGGCTACATTCAATTTTACTGATGCATTGAATGAGATCGTGCTGTTCAAGCGACTTTGCAAGCTAACTCCGGGTTACTTCCAGTTCTATTTTCAGCCTGCTCCAGCAAAGGTATTCATGGGGGCCTCGCCGGAGAGACTGTTTCGCAGAAAAGGGCGATATGTCGAAAGTGAAGCGATCGCAGGTACGGGGCGAAGAGGCGATGATGAGATAAATGACAGGGCGCTGGCGCAGGCATTGTTATCTAGTGAGAAAGATCAACGGGAGCATGCCTTCGTTCGCCAAAGCGTAATGGATGCGTTCGCTTCATTATGCAAAGTGATGCATATCGATCGTGAACCGGCAGTACTTGATCTGAGTATCGGGCGCCATCTGCAATCCAAGTTCTGGGGGGTCTTGAACGAGTCTACCTCAGATGTTGATATTATCAATAAATTACACCCTACTTCGGCAGTAGGCGGCGTGCCCAAGGAGGAAGCTATGGCCGCCATTCGCTCTCGAGAATCGTTCGATAGGGGGTGGTATGCAGGACCGATCGGCTGGTTTGGCAAAGATGCTGCCGAGTTTGCTGTAGCCATTCGTTCTGCTGTCGCCTCAGAGAATGTTATTTCTTTGTACTCTGGAGCCGGGATCGTAAAAGGATCTACGCCCGAAAACGAATGGAACGAGATTGAGCAAAAATTGGGGGACTTCATCAAAGCGCTTGGACTGGATCAAAGAATCGCAAAATATTAACTATCTGTGGGCCCTCCTCATGATCGAGGAGTTCACCCGGTGGAACATTCATCAATTCTTTGTTGCCCCCGGTTCCCGATCAACGCCCGTCACTGCTGCCATCGGCCGGCATCCTGACGCCCAGGCCATTGTCCATTACGATGAGAGAGGGACTGCCTTTGCCGCTCTAGGATTTGCAAAAGCAACAGGGAAACCAGCGGTCTGGGTGACTACTTCGGGCAGCGCAGTTGCTAATGGATTGCCAGCCCTGGTAGAAGCTTCCGCGGATGGAATCCCTCTGATTCTCCTCACTGCGGATAGACCGCCAGAGCTCAGACAAAGCGGCGCCAATCAAACTATCAATCAGTCAACGATATTCGGTCCCTATGTAAAATGGCACTTCGACGGACCGCCACCTACACCCGAAATACACCCTTCCTTTGTTCTGACAACGGTAGATCAAGCGGTTCATCGAGCTACGACGGGACAGGGAGGCGCCGTCCATCTCAACTGGATGTTCCGGGAACCCCTCGCCCCATCCCAGTCAGATAGCCCTTGCGAAACGTACTTGAATAATCTGGACAGATGGATAAACAGCGAGTCTTGTTATACGACCTATCCGAAACTGATGCAGGATATTGACGTCGATGCTTTATCTATCCTGACAGAGGGTCTTCGTCCGGAAAAGCTGGGTATCGTAGTGGCCGGCCGGCTGAGCAACAGCGAAGAAGGGTGCGCGGCCTTGCAGCTCGCCGAAAAAATGGGGTGGCCGATCTTTGCCGATGTCGGTTCACAGATTCGATTGGGGCCGGCCCACCCATGCACCAATACCTGGCTTTTGAGCGAGTTTTTTTTCCACCCCTTTTTTAGCCGTTTTTTATCCCCGGTCACATCGGTCATTCAGGTGGGAAGGCGGTGTACCTCCAAAAATCTTCTGCGTTGGATTGCCGAGGCCGATCTGAATACGTACCTCGTCATTGATCGATATCCGGATAGAATCGATCCACGCCATAAGGTAACCCATCGTATAGAGGACGATATAATAGGTGTTTGTGGGGCGCTGTGCTCTATACTCGGAGGGCATGTCCCGACCAGCGAACACCTGACAGAGCAATGGAAAAGTATAAACAACGGTATTCAGGAATGCCTGTCCCGTTACTGGTCCCGCAACACAACATTAAACGAACCCCTGGTTGCCCGGCTTATATCTGATCACATTAGAGAGGGGCAAGGCCTTGTCATAGGGAATAGTATGCCTGTGAGAGACGTGGACCAATATGCTTCTTACCACGGAGCGCAGGTGCGTGTATCCAGTAGTCGCGGGGCAAGCGGTATTGACGGTACTATTGCAACAGCGGCTGGATTTGCTCTGGGGATCGATCGAAATGTTACTGTGCTGCTTGGCGATCTGGCTTTTCTGCACGACTTGAATTCGCTTGGGATGCTCCACCACATTCCGCATAATGTCACTTTAGTCGTTATAAACAATGACGGTGGTGGGATATTTTCTTTCTTACCAATCGCAAAACATATCGATGTTTTCGAAAAGTATTTTGGCACTCCCCACGGTTTGACCTTTCGTTCAGCAGCCGAATTGTATGGCCTGACCTATTACAGGCCGGAGGATCGGGCAGCATTCATTCAGCATTACAACGAAGCCCTGGACCTGAAGGTCTCATCGATCATTGAGGTGCCAACCCACCGGGTAGAGAATGTCGCAATACATCGAGATATCGAACGTGAGTTGTCGCATTTTGCAATGAGTATATAGCGTTTAAATCGCTGTTGGTTTGCCTGTGATCTCTCCTATAACGTACTCGGTCGCATTGTCTTCGACTACGTTCCTGTTGTACTGGTTTGCCGCGCATCATCCTCGTCTCGAACAGATGCTCGCCCGATTCCAGCCCGCCAACAGGATTCGGCGATATCTTGCGTTCTATCAAAAAGGAATTGGCGTTATCTTGCTGGGCTTTGCACCCTTTGTGGTAGTTCAATTTTTCCCCTGGTTTGGGCAAGTAGACGATGGACTGTTCGGAACGGATTGGTCGAAGGCTGTCGTGTGGATCACGGGCGGATCGATTTTAGGAGTCGTTCCTTACTACTCGGCTCGCAAAGCTTCTATGCAGGCGTTTTATCCACAGATTCGTGCAAAGGAATGGACTTACGGATTACTGATCGTCAACGCATGCGTTTGGGGCTGTTATTTGTTCTCGTACGAGTTCTTATTCAGAGGATACTTGTTACAGCATCTTCTGCTACATACGGATGTTGTGACCGCTGTGGTGATTACTACAACCATTTCTACACTGACTCATATGCCAAAAGGAGCAGTGGAAACCTTCGGCACTATTCCCTTTAGCGTAATCTTATGTATGGCAGCCATAAACACCCATTCGTTGTGGGCAGGATTCTTCATTCATGTCGTTCTCGCGTTATCGAATGACTTCTGGGCGATCCGTTTTAACCCCGCAATGAACGTCCGAACCACGTTCAATGGTTTGTGGCCGGGGCCTCCATGATTCCCACTTTTCCCGGTCGGTCTCAGGAATGAGCGTCGTAGATTTGGACACGTTCCCATAGATGGGATAACGTTCGAAAAGCATCGTGGATAGGATCGGCCTGGTATACATCGTGGGCTTCGAGGTCGGAAAACATCACGATGAGTGCACAGTCGTAACTGCTATCAATGATCGGGCGCGACTCAGTTTCGGCCGGTTTCCCGACGTAGCCATTGGCTACCGATCGGATTGTGAGCAGGCTTTTTGCGCCCTCCCAGAACGCATTGCGATCTTGTTCGCTGAGCTCCGGTTTTAGCCAGAAATAAACGCTATGTATTACCATTCTTTTCGGTTTCTGTGAGATCCATTGAAGATACATACGGGGATATTAACACTGGACGTCGTAGAATGCCAGTGGAACGGAAGCTTTGTATTGTGACTTCTCGTACCGATTGTATATTAGACCGGTTCTTATTATAAACAGATGTTACGCGCCGGATGCTCATACGTGCTGCCAGCGCGGCTTTGCACGGTTGCAAAGCCGCGTAAGCCAGGCTGCTGTGCACAGTTCGCGTAACATCACTTAAAAACGAAACGTGTTTAAATATGGCCAATATTACTTGGGAAGAGGCCGGTACTTTTGAGGATATCAAATACCAGAAGGCCGAAGGCATAGCGAAGGTTACCATCAATCGTCCAGAAGTGCGCAACGCATTTAGACCTCTGACGGTAACCGAGATGATCACTGCTTTCAACGATGCCAGGGACGATCCGCAGATCGGAGTCATCATTTTGACCGGCGAGGGGCCGGAAGCTTTTTGTTCGGGTGGAGACCAGAGAATAAGGGGCGATGCCGGCTACGTGGAGCAGGGCAGTGGAATCATGCGTTTGAATGTCCTCGATCTACAGCGGCAGATTCGGTCTTGCCCCAAACCCGTTATTGCAATGGTTGCGGGATGGGCTGTCGGAGGTGGGCACGTACTCCATGTGGTGTGCGATCTGACCATAGCAGCGGACAATGCAAAATTCATGCAAACCGGCCCTAAGGTAGGTTCCTTCGACGGCGGATTCGGAGCCAGTTACCTGGCCCGCCACATCGGGCAAAAGAAGGCACGTGAAATCTGGTTTCTATGTCGTCCATATACCGCTCAAGATGCCCTTCAAATGGGACTCGTCAACACGGTCGTTCCGCTTGAAAAATTGGAGGAAGAGACCCTTCAATGGTGCAGGGAGATTCTGGCCAATTCGCAAATGGCCATCCGGTGCCTCAAGGCGGCGCTGAATGCAGACTGCGACGGGCAGGCCGGATTGCAGGAACTGGCCGGAAATGCCACGTTACTCTTTTACATGACCGAAGAAGGCCAGGAAGGCAAAAATGCCTATCTCGAAAAACGACCCCCTGACTTTTCAAAGTTTCCATACAGGCCGTGACCAAACCCGCTTTTTGGTACATCTGGTTGACGGCCATTCGACCTAAAACACTCTGGGCGGCGTTTGCACCCGTACTGATTGGCGTCGCAATGGCTATTGAAGCCAGTGCCTTTCATCCCACTGCTGCGGTGTTGACCCTCTTGGGGGCACTGTTTATCCAGATAGGAACCAACTTCTATAACGACTTCGCAGATTATGAAAAAGGAGCCGATACGGTCGACAGGAAGGGGCCTACGCGAGTTACTCTGGCCGGCTGGGTAAGCCCGGGTGCAATGAAGTCGGCTACGTTTCTCGTATTCGGGCTCGCTGTATTATCCGGCCTGTATCTGATGTCGCGGGGTGGCTGGCCCATTATCGTCATAGGTGTTCTTTCTATCCTTTCCGGCATCCTGTACACAGCGGGGAAGTATTCCTTAGCCTACATGGGCCTCGGAGATCTGTTCGTTTTGGTCTTTTTTGGTCCCGTAGCGGTTGGAGGAACCTACTTTGTACAGGTGCTCGACATTACCCTTGTAGTCTTGATTTCAGGATTGGCCCCCGGCCTGCTAGCTGTTGCCATTTTACTGATCAATAACATCAGGGATGAACATGAAGACGCACGCGCAGGAAAAAAGACTCTGGTAGCACGATTTGGACGTACGTGGGGCATCGTGATGTACATAATATGTATGACAGGTGCAATCTGTATACCGATTGCTCTTTTTGCTCTACACCCTGAAAAACCGGCGGTCTTGATAACCTGTATGGTGCTGATCCCCGCTGTGATTAATGTCTACAAGCTGTGGAGAACTCCTGCTGGCCCTGCACTGAATCCGTTACTCGGTTCCACAGCGCGACTCTTGTTGCTCTACAGCGTGCTATTTTCCCTGTCCTGGAATATATGATCGAGCTTTCGGACAAAGAAATCGAATGCCCTGTACATAGCCAGGCCCTTCAGGGGCCGGATCAAATTGCGATCCGGGCAGGGGATCTGACGCTGTCGTATCTCGAGCTGGATCGTAAAATTGACCGGGTTGCCATTCAGTTATCGCGTCTCGGCGTTGAAGCAAACTCGAGAGTGGCTCTACATCTCGAGCACACATGGCCATACATTGTTGTATTGTGGGCTCTTTTTAGACGTAAAGCTATTGCGATTCCACTGAACAATAGAGATCCAGTAGGCACCATTCCGGATCGGCTCGATCAGGTAGACTGTGGTCACTTGATCAGTAGGGAGGATGGGATCCGCGTAACGAAAGAGGGCTCGTTAGACGTATTCACGCTTGCAACTGTAATGAACCCGGTGCAGGGAAAGCCCTGGGGGAGTGAATGTGTGGTGCAATATTCGCAGCCCGCTACCCTATTGTTTTCCTCGGGAAGCACGGGTACTCCCAAGGCAGTTTTGCACGTATGGGGGAATCATTATTTCAATGCGGCTGGATCGAATGCCAATATCGCATTAGAACCTGGAGATAGCTGGTTGTTGGCCTTGCCACTCTATCATGTGTCCGGCATCGCGATTCTATTCAGATGCTTTATTGCTGGCGCAACGGTAGTAATTCCAGGGAAAGGGGAAGCCATTGGGGAAAGTGTAACGCGATTCGGAATCAGTCATGCCTCACTGGTTGGCACTCAGTTAAAACGGTTGCTGGATACCCGGGTAGATCGGTTTTCTACGCTCAAGGCAGTCCTGGTTGGGGGGAGTAAGATTCCCAGATCGTTTATTGATCGGTCGCTGAATGCCGGCTTACCGATTCACACCACCTACGGTCTGACGGAGATGGCTTCTCAGGTAACGACCACCCCTCCTGGAGCAGACCGCAATCAATGCCTGACTTCAGGTCGCCTCTTGCCTCATCGCGAGCTCACCCTTTCCTCTGACGGAGAAATTCTCGTCAAAGGAAAGACACGGTGCGCCGGCTATTGGTCCGACGGCGGCGTTGCGCTTCCCTTCGATGATGAAGGATGGTTTCACACCGGCGACATCGGATATCTGAACGAAGAGGGATACCTGTCCGTCGTTGGACGAAAAGACAATATGTTTATTTCAGGCGGCGAGAATATTTATCCTGAGGAAATCGAAAAACAGCTTGAGGTTCATCCTGAAGTCGAAAGGGCTGTGGTTGTCCCTGTCGATGATGGAGAATTCGGAAACCGACCTGTTGCATTCATAGAACCGGCTGCCGGAGCATCGATCGAGCAAAAAATGAATGCTCATCTGGAGGGCAAATTAGCCCGATACATGTTTCCTATAGCCTATCTATTCGTAAAGGACGTCCCCCAAAAGGGGGGGCTGAAACTGGACAGACGTGACTTCATCCAGTATGCAAAGAAGGTGCTGGGCTCAGGATAACCCTTCCACTCCTCCTATACGTTGCGTTTCAACCAGAACGCAAGTATGTCGTCGTTAAAAGTGTCGTCCGGGCTCGCTTCCAGTACTCCTTTTAACAGGGCCTCTAAAGGATGCGGGCATTGCCGAATATTTGAAGCAATTGCGCTCAACCCGGCCTCGCCCAGCATTGCGTCTTCGTGCGTGGATTGCTCAATTAATCCATCCGTATAGGCTATGAGAGCGCTACCGGGAGGGAAGTCAACCGTATGGTCTGCGTATTCGGCGTGCTCGTCCAGCCCCAGGATGATATCACTCGCCGGGACAATGCGCGCGTGTTCGTCCGACACGAGGAAGGGCCGGCAATGGCCTGCGTTGGCATAGGTCAAGCGATGAAACTTGGAATCCCAGCGTATGAGCAACAAAGAGGCAAACGTGTCCTCCATAATTTCATCTTCCAATAAAATCGCATTGACGCTGTGGAGGATTTCTGCAGGAGACACGGTGGGGCCGAGCATGGTATGCAAGGTCCCCCGAATATAGCTCAAGAAGCTAAATGCATAAAATTTGGCCTGTAGCCCTTTGCCCATTACATCACCTATGGTGAAGAAATACTGATTGGGTACGGGCTGCATCCAGTCGAAGAGGTCGCCTCCACCGTGCTCTTTAGGTCTATTCAGGTAGTCGATCTCATACCCTTCAACGGCCGGCATCTTCTTAGGCATGAGCTTGCTCGAGAAGTCAGCGCCAATCTTTCCGTCGAGCTGGGTCTTAAAAACCGCTGTTCTTTCCAAAAGCCGCTCAATGCGGGAGAGCAACCTCTCCAGGTCGAATGGTTTCGTGATGTAATCATCCACGCCCGTGCGCATCCCACGAATTCGGCTCATGTCATCGGCTTTCGCCGTCAGGAAAATGAAGGGGATGGCACGCGTGTCTTTGTTGTCTTGCAGCGCATTTTGCAGGGCAAAACCATCCATCTGAGGCATCATTATGTCTGATATAATGAGGTCGGGGATAGATTCTGCGATGCTTTGCAGCGCTTCCTGGCCGTTTGCAACAGAATGTACGTTGTAGTGCTTTCGCAACCGGTATTCTAACAATCTGCGAAGCGTATGTTCATCTTCGACTACAAGAATTGAATAATCACTCATGAAATGGGATTTCTAGAAATGAATCCGCGCTGTCATTGATGTAAAACTCTAGTTTATTTTTGCCGTTCTGGAGGGACCGGTAGCATAACTCTTCCGTACAGGCCCTTAACAGCAATAGCCCCATGCCTCGATCCGGCAATACCGTAGTTATCCCTTCGTGCGTGTCCAGGTACCCGCCGAGGTCGAACCCTATCGAATTATCTTCAATAATACAAAAAAGCCGGTTTTCTCTCTGGGAGAGGCAAACCCCGATTTCTGGATTCGTATGGTCAAAATTCGAGTGCTGTACGAGGTTGGCAATCCACTCGTGGACGGCCATCTTGGCTGTATGAAGCGTTTCCAGAGGTATGGTGTTCAACACACCCAACTGCTTCTCCCACACATCAAACAACCTGTGTACGTCATCTATGATCGTGTCGAGCTCCCTAAAATAATGCATTTCGGAATACCGGCGAGGGGATATAGTAATCCTAGACAAACGAACATCGGAGTTACATCGCCTGGACATAGTGTTGTAGGTGAATCCTGCGTATGTAGACCCGTTAATTGGGTTGGGCTGTGGCGCTGAGCGCTTCGCCGGCGGCCGTCACAGATGGAAACTGGCGAAATACCTTGTATGTGCGTGTGAGTTGAACCACAACCTGTACTGGACGAGATATCGACGCAAAGACGACCTGACCGTTCAACGGGGATACTTTTCGATATAGGGAAAAGATGGAGCCCAGACCGGTAGAATCCAAAATTCCAGTGTCGGAGAAATCAAGGATGAAATTTTGCTTTCCGGCATCGACTTGTTGTTGGCATACATTCTTAAAGTCGTCTGCATTCCGGAAATCCAGGGTTTTGCCGATCGTTACAATTGCAGTTTCAGCGTCGAAGGACTCGATTTTGAAGCTCATAATGGTGCTCTACGTGGATTGTCGAGTAGTAAGGGCGTTGCTATCTTTCATGTATATCGGCAGAAGTTCAGGAATGTAAAACCATACACCGAACAACACGTTAATAAGCAACGGGTAGTTGAAGAGTTGTACCAGAGAGTACTGGGCTGAAGAAATGTGCCGGGTGAAATGAAATGTGACGATTGGGAGGCAGAACAAACACGAAATGTACGTCTCATCGCCAATGATACCTCGCTTCTGTAGATGCGTTCCGTACCTGATCGTTCCTTTTTGCGTGTGGGCTGTCACAGGGTGTTATGATCCCGACGCGGCTGTACCTAGCCTGGAGGACGTGAGAGCCGAACAAATGCCCGATCAGGAGAGCTGGCTCATCCGGTTCGACGTCCTCGACGGCGAACAGCCCCGCGTTCAGATCTATGCCGGCCATAGCGCGAAATACGAAACCTCTGACAGTACCTATACCGTGCTCACGGCTCTCCCGGATGACGAAGGCCAGTTTGTCAAAGCGTTCATGTTCGACGAACAAGGCGATTCCTCAGCGACGATAACCGCTCGAGAGCTCGTCTACCATGAAGTAGACAGGCGCTTCGAGGCCAAAGGGGAAGTGGTGGTGCTTACTCGAGACGATAAACGCCTCGAAACGGAGTACCTGGTATGGTTGGAAGTAGACCGCCGGCTTTATACGAGCGGATTTGTGAGAATCACCTCTCCCGTTGAAAACATTCAGGGGTATGACCTCAAAGCCGACGAGAGTCTGGAGAATTATGAAATCGCCCGCGTAACCGGGCAGGTCGTCGTCGACGACCTCTGAGTCGACCTATGAAACGAACTGTATTCGCAACGCTGTTCACCGGATTTATGATCGTCCGGCACCTGTTGATCCTGGAGCCCCTCCATCGACCGGTCCCCCTACTTATGAGCAGGGCCGATACGGTAAAAATCGTGTATGCACAACGCATCAACCGTACCTCACAGAATGGGCAACCCGTTCAGGAACTCATCGGTTCGGTCCGGCTCCTGCAAGGTATCACTCGCCTGAGTGCCGACAAGGTTACCCGTTTTCTGGAACGGGATGAAATTCTGCTCGAAGGTCGTGTGCTGATCGTTGAAGAAACGGACTCGGTCCTTGCCGACCGGGTACGGTATGACTCCGCCAGCAAAATTGGGTATGCTACAGGGAATGTCAATATTACGGATGGTGAAGTAGACGTTTTTGCGCCCTCCGCCATCTACTTCACGAACGAAAAACGCGCGCTATTTGAAGAAACGGTGGAATTGATCGATAGTATGACGGTGTTAACCAGCCTCTTCGGGGAGTACTTCACGGAAGACAAACGTGCCGAGTTTCATGGAGACGTAGTCCTGGAAGAGGATCGTACCTATCTGGAGGCCGATTCGGTCACGTATTACCGTGAATCGGAAATATCCGAAGGGTATGGTAATGTCTTTGTAGAACGCTCCGGCGGAGAGGGGATTGCCGATCAGGATTCGACTACACGTACGTTTTTGTTCGGTGAGTATACGTATAATGATAACCAGCAGGGTTATAGCAGGATTGAAGAAAATGCGTTTCTGTTTCAGGTGCGAAGAGACTCCTCAGGAAGCTACACCGATTCTCTGCTTATCGAAGCGCATCAGCTCGAATCTATCCGCCTGGATTCACTGAGGAGACTGGTTGCTGTAGATTCGGTCCGCATATGGCAGGACGATTTTTCCGCTGTGGCGGACTCGGCAGTTTACGACCGCATTTTTGTCGCGGGGGACAGCACTGTCGAGGAGAATCGGCTGTACCAGCAGCCTGTTGCCTGGTTCGCGGAATATCAGCTCCTCGGCGATACGCTGATAGCCAGTGCGGTCGAAGGTCAGATCGATACGTTATTCGCTTTTCCGCGGGCCTTTGTTGCGTACCAGGATTCTGCCACCGGGCGAATCAACCAGTTGAAAGGTGATCATTTACTGGGGCTCTTTGTACAAGATTCGCTGAAGAGCCTGCGTACGGGCCCTCAAGCAGAATCTATTTATTTCCGAACAACGGAGGGAGGGCAGGTCGGAGCCACGAAAACCTCGGGAGACCAGATCCTGTTGCACTTCAAAAGGAATAAGCTCAATAGTATTAACGTGTATTCGGGCATCCAGGGTGAACACTATGACGGTGCGCTTATTCCGGAGCCCTTCGAACTGGCCGGCTTCAAATGGCTCCAGGATTCGAAACCCGTGAAAAACGATATGATGGGCGATGAACAGCGTAACGAACGCATCACGAAGCGGCTCCAGCATCGTCTGTACGTTCCGGCTGCCTCGATGAGGTTTTCAGAAGACAGCATAAACGCGCCTTCTCCATCACATGACTGAATTTATTCCTCGTTGTTTATGAACCAGCACCCTGAGAGCAACATCACCCTCGTCGCAAATGATCTCCTGAAGAGATACAAAAAGCGCTCTGTCGTCAACGAAGTGAGCCTTCGTGTAGAACAGGGAGAAATTGTGGGTCTGCTCGGGCCGAATGGAGCCGGCAAGACGACTACTTTTTACATGATCGTCGGTATGATCAAACCTAACGGCGGTCAGATTGTCCTGGGCAATCAAGATATAACGCGGGTCCCGATGTATAAACGGGCCCGGTACGGAATTGGCTATCTGGCCCAGGAGGCATCCATATTTACACACCTCACGGTCGAAGGGAATATTCATGCGGTTCTGGAATTTCAACCCATAGACCGGAAGGAAAGGCACCGGCGCGTCGAGGCATTGATCGAAGAATTCGGCCTCGGGAAGGTGCGCAAATCGAAAGGATATATGCTGTCGGGCGGCGAACGGAGACGCACCGAGATCGCGAGGGCGCTGGCGACGCGACCCAGGTTTTTCCTGCTCGATGAGCCTTTCGCAGGCGTTGACCCGATTGCTGTAGAAGATATCCAGTCGATCGTTGCCGGCCTGAAAGATCGGGGCATCGGTGTTCTCATCACCGATCATAATGTGCACGAAACCCTGGCTATCACGGACCGCGCCTACCTGCTGTATGAAGGGCGCATCTTGAAGCAGGGTACGGCGGAAGCTCTGGCTTCGGACGAGGAAGTCAGGAAAAGATATCTGGGTGAAAAATTCACGCTCGAGCGTTATCAACGATGAATCGTAAGCCTAGAGACGTGATATAATGCAATATCTGGTGCAATAGTCGCAGATGCACGACCGCTAAATTCGATTCGACGTACAAAATAACACACCACAGGCCCTTCTATGGTAGTTGTCATGCAGGTTGGAGCCAGCGAGCCTCTCATCGAGGCGGTCATCGGGCAGTTGAGCGAACTCGGCTTCGATGTCCATCGCTCCAGTGGGACCAACCAGACCGTGCTGGGGGCCATCGGTGTGAAGCCGAATTTCGACATTCGCCAGGTGCAGATAATGCCCGGTGTGGCCGAAGTGTATCGGGTCACAGAACCCTACAAATTTGCCAGCAGAACCTGGAAAAAAGAAAATACCCGAATCCAGGTAGGTGAGCACCTTATCGGGGGGGAAGAAATAACCCTTATTTCAGGCCCCAACATGGTCGAGGACGAAGAGCAACTCGATGCCGTTGCGGCCTTCGTGGCGAGCCATGGAGGCAAGTTTCTGAGGGCGGACATCGATCGCCCCAGGTCCTCTCCCTATCATTTCCGGGGGCACGGCATCTCCAGCCTGGAACTGCTCCGGTCCGTAGCGGATCGCCACGGCTTGCTGGTCGTCACCAAAGTGAACGGGCCTCATCTGGTCGACCAGATGAGGGACCACGTCGACCTGTTCCATATCAGCGCACATCACATGCAGAACTATGACCTTCTCAAACGGGTCGGTCAATCCGATAAGCCCGTAATTCTCAAACGGGGTCTTTCTGCGACGATTAAAGAGTGGTTGATGAGCGCTGAACATATCCTTTCCGAAGGTAATGCGCATGTCATTTTGTGCGAAGGTGGAATTCGGACGTTTGAGGACTATACGCGAAATACCCTGGATCTGTCTTCCATACCGGTTCTCAAAGAGAAAAGTCATTTACCTGTCATCGTAGATCCAAGCCACGGTACGGGGTTCAGAGACAAAGTGACGCCTATGGCCAGAGCCGCTGTGGCCGCCGGCGCCGACGGATTGATGATCGAAACGCATCCCAATCCACTACGTGCACTGGTCGAGGGGGCGCAGGCGCTGTTTTTTCAAGAATATGTAGAACTATTGCGGCAGGTACAAATCATTGCATCCGCAGTCGGTCGCAAAATTGACACGAATGCTTCGACATTGTGACGAAGCTTCAAGGCTTTTCTTCGTTATACTTCTGACTGACAGGGGTCGGTTTTCTTCATCAGCACATTCAACGAACTGTAGGTTACATTATGTGTGGAATAGTCGGATATATAGGACCGCATGATGCCAAAGACGTGATCATCAATGGACTGAAACGCCTCGAATACCGGGGGTACGATTCAGCCGGAATCGCCATCGTTAATGGCGACTTATCGGTGTTCAAACAAAAGGGGAAAGTCAACGAGCTGGACGAATCGCTCCGTCACAACACCCCCTCAGGTTCTCTTGGCATCGGCCATACCCGATGGGCTACGCACGGCTTCCCCAACGATGTCAATGCGCATCCCCATGTCAGCACCGCCGGCGATTTTGCCCTCGTACATAATGGCATCATCGAGAACTATCAGGCGCTTCGGGCACGCCTTCAAACCCGGGGGTATGTGTTTAAAACGCAAACGGACACCGAAGCGCTGGTGCATCTGATTGACGACATCCGAAAAACCACCGGCCTCAACCTGGAGAAAGCCGTCTCGCAGGCGCTTACCCAGGTCATCGGTACCTACGGCATTGCGATCGTGTCGACGGATGACCCCGATCTGTTGATCGCAGCGCGTAAGGGCAGCCCCCTCATCCTGGGCGTGCGAGAAGAAAACCACGAATACATCGTCAGCTCGGATGCCTCGGCGCTGGTCGAGCATACGCGACGCGTCGTATACCTGAATGACGGCGAAGTGATCTCCGTACGCAGAGACGGCTTCGAGGTGAGAAGCATCGACGACGTATCCCTGATCAAAGAGATCCATGAGCTGGAATGGGACCTCGAGCAAATCGAGAAACAGGGGTATCCGCATTTCATGTTGAAAGAAATTGTCGAGCAGCCCGAATCGATTGCCAACTGCATGCGCGGGCGCATCTCGTTGGAGGACGGCTCGATCAAACTGGGAGGTCTGATCGATGTCATGGACGAACTCCGGACGGCATCGCGAATTATCATATGCGCGTGCGGCACCTCCTGGCATGCAGGGCTCGTCGGGGAATACTTGATCGAGGACCTCGCCCGGATTCCTGTTGAGGTCGAATATGCCAGCGAATTCCGCTACAGAAATCCCATCCTGAATTCCGGCGATGTAGTCATCGTCATTTCTCAAAGTGGCGAGACAGCTGACACGCTGGCCGCCGTTCGTGAAGCCAAACGACAGGATATTCCTGTGTACGGCATCTGTAATGTGGTGGGCTCTACGATCGCTCGAGAAACGGACGCCGGCGTATACCTGCACGCCGGCCCAGAGATCGGGGTGGCTTCTACAAAAGCGTTTACTGCACAGGTAATCGTGTTGGCTATGATCGCGTTAAAAATGGCTGAAGGAAGGACGCTGACCAAAGCGGAAATGCTGGATCACCTGCAGGCGTTGAGCGATCTTCCGGAAAAAGTTCACCAGGTACTGGCGCTCAATACGGAGATCCGCGAGATGAGCGAGGTATTCCGTTATGCGATGAACTTTCTGTATCTGGGACGCGGGTATAACTTCCCGGTGGCGTTGGAGGGTGCGCTCAAACTCAAAGAGATTTCCTATATCCACGCTGAAGGGTACCCGGCCGCTGAAATGAAACACGGCCCCATCGCTTTGATCGACCGGCAGATGCCTGTCATTTTCATTGCCCTGAAGGATCGTACGTACAACAAAGTCGTCACCAACATCGAAGAGGTTGTTGCCAGGTATGGTGTAGTCATCGCAATCACAGATTCTGACAACAACGAACTCGATGATCTGTGCGAATACGTCATTCGTATCCCGGCTACCCAGGAATTTCTATCGCCGATCCTGTCCGTATTGCCGCTGCAGCTTCTCGCATATCACATTGCTGTACTCCGAGGATGTAATGTAGACCAACCCCGTAATCTGGCGAAAAGTGTCACAGTAGAGTAGCTCCGCGACGCACCGGCCGGCCGGTCAGTTGTCCGTAAATGAAGACGATTCGGGCACGTAGGTGGGCAGCATGCTTTTTTGCAGGCGGAAGGTGTTTTGCGCCTGGCCGGTGGTGGCCAGCAATTCGTTTTCTTGATCCAGGAGCCACAGGGTAAGTACGGACCCTGACGAGTCGGTGAACGCTATCTGGTGAGTCGCCGACTCTTCCACGGTGCCGGGATCTACTTGTTCGAAAAAGCCGAGCGCTGTTAATGGGGTGAAACGGTTGAGATATCGCGCCACCAGCGCCGAGTCCGCCTGTGTAGTACTCCCTTCGTCGATGAGAGTCCACGCCCCATTGTTTACGGCCAGCTCGTATTCGAAGGAAGCACTGCTGAACGCGAGCTGCTCGATGGTTTGTGGCCTCAGATCGATGACCGTCTTATCTCGCCACGTGTCGACCTCCCGGTTTAGATAGAGCTGTCCGTTGGTGAGAAAAACGCGGGGATCCTCATTGAGCCGCACATACGCAGATTGGAAATCCGGCCCAGGCCGGCCGACGGTCAACGTGGCAGATTCTTCGTCCATCGTTACGGTAATTTGCTGGGCTGAAGGCCCAACCCCATACTCTTCGTATCGGTCAGGATTGGTCGACACAACGGTTTCCAATTCCAGGCCGGCGAGGTTTTGAATCAGCCTGGACACGGCCAGGCTGTCGGCCCTGGCCGACACCGGTGAGGAAAGCACCCAGGCCCCCTCTTCCTTGATAAACACGAGGTCTGTGGTATCTCCCGTCGTAATCGAGAACGTCTCTATGGCCTCGTCCGAGAACGACAGTTCGGGGACTTCGATGGTTGATATTTCGTTGCTGAAAGTGCCCGAAAAATAGGCAATAGCGAGTAACACGAGGAGAGCAACGATAAGCCAGACTAGTTGTCGTTGTTGCATAGTATTGGTAGCGGTTTCCTTACGTAATCGAGCGTGGATCAATGGGGTAGGGACCCCCTTTTACCTCCCTCAGCGGAGCATAACGTCCCGGAATAGCTATTCCTGGTTGATGGCGTTGATTTCTGCCTGGTGCAGGACGTATTGCGTCTTGCGGCGGCGCCAGCGGTATAATCCAAAGAGCAGGATAAGCACGACCGGCCCCAGCAGGTTGATGTTTTTTATCCAGGGCCGGATGCTTTCCGAGGTTTCTCGAAGCGTTCGAGGCTCGATCTTCTTGGATCGGATGGACAGCAATGCGTCGTCCTGTACCAGCCAGTCTACCAGGTTTAATCCGAACTCAATGTTGTCGGGCACGGGACCCACGATGGACTCATTCAGGAAGTCGCCGTCGCCGACGACCACGAGCCGCGCATTATCTGCCGCGTCCGAAACGCCGTAACGGCTCGGAAACTGTCCCGTATAGGCTGCCGCCAGGAGGTAGGGGCCTCCTGACAACGAAGCTCGTTGGGCCATGTCGGGCTGAATCATGAAAAACCCTTGCTGGGTCTGGCTCCGAGACGTCGTGTACGCGAGCGGCTCTACATTAACTCCTTCGGGTACGACGGCGGAGGTGTCGATTGTACTGGCGAAATAAAACAACAGGCTCGCGAGCCTGTTGACCATCATGTTGCCGTCGTTGAACGAGGTAGCGACGGGAAGGAATGGATATTCGATCTGCTGGGCGATTCGGAAAAAGCCTTGCTGGCGCTGCACGGTGATCGCAGAGCTTTGTTCGTCCATCACCAGGTTCGGAGATACGGTCGCCCCGTAATGGTCCAGCAATGCCTCCAGCCCCGTGTTTTGGAGCGAGGCCTGCCCCGCCTGTAAGTTCGCCGTGACTCGATTGATCAAGACGGCCAGTTTGCCTCCCTGCACCAGATAAGCGTCGATGGCCTCCAGGTGATGCGGTGGGAACGAATCGGTCGGGGCGGCGATGACGAGCGCATCCGGCGTGGTGCTCAGCTCGGGTATCGAATCGTTGACGGTCACGATCTGCGGGTTGTAGTTGCGGCCCAGCTGATTGTATAAGGTCGGCATAGTTTCCACCGGGGAGGGCTCGCCATGGCCGCTCAGAAAACCCACAACGGGGAGTTCGCTGGTCGTGAGGCGGCGGATAGCCCCTGTAATGTCGTATTCCAACGTTGACAGATCTTGTACCACCGGAATGACTTCCCGCTCTCCTCCGTATTGAATGGCGAGCCCCATGTACGCATTTTTCAGCTGAACGTTGTCGCTTTCGATAACCTGGATCTGAACGGGGGGGATCCGGTAGCGGTTGGCTTCCTCCTGGAGTTCGGGGTCTTCGGCCGGGTCTACGAATTCATACTGGAAGTTTTGGCCGGCGTAGGCTCTGTAGTCGGCGAGCTTGTCTCGCAAAAAACGGCGATTATTGACGTAGGGGGCCGGCAAGTCCTCCGTAAAGAATGCTTTTGCGGTTACCGGGTCGTCCAGTTCCCGAACCAGCTCCCTGGAAGCCTCCGACAGAGAGTAGACGCTATCGTCAGTAAGATCGAATCGCAGGAAGAGGTTGAGCCCGATCAGGTTGATGACGATCAGGATCAGGCCAACCAGGAATAACGCGGTTCTTGAATTCCAATCTCTTTTCATGTCTCGATTGCGTTAAACTCGCATGAATAAAGGGCGCAATTACGGTGTCATTCCGGGCGTTTCGCCAGGTGGTACGCTGTGAGCAAAAAAGCGAACAGGGTCACTGAGAAGTAATACAGGATATCGCGCGTGTCTATGACGCCGCGCAACAGATTTTGATAATGATAGTGAATGCCGGCAGATTCCAGAACGCCCGCTATGGAAGCCGGAAAGAAGAAAGTGACCTTGTCCAGCAGAAACAAAAGTGCGATGATCGCAAAGCCCAGTATGAACGCCACAATCTGATTACGAGTCAGGCTCGACGTAAGCAGGCCGATGGAACAGCAGGTAACGCCGTACAGAACCAGACCGACGTAGCCCCCGATAGTGGCGCCGGTATCCAGGTCTCCGAAAAACGAGATCGTAATAGCATAAACCAGAGTCATTGCGATCGCTGTCAGCATCAATAGGGTGGCAGCCAGCAATTTCCCGGCGATGACCTGATAATCGTTAATCGGCATGGTCAGTAGCAACTCGAGGGTCCCCGATCGCCTCTCCTCGGCGAACAGCGACATCGTGATGGCCGGAATAAAGAACAAGAACAGGATGGGAGCCAGATCGAACATCGACCTCAATGAGGCTACGTTCTCCAGAAAAAGGGCGCTACTGAAAAACCAGCCCGTCAGCAGAAGGAAAACGCAAAGCACGACGTAAGCAGCCGGGCTATCGAAGTACGCTTTTAGTTCTCTTTGAGCAAGGGTCCAGGTTTCTTTCATGTCTGTAGGGTCTAGCTTGAAGGAAAAACTGATTGTTGCCTCCGATACTGTTACATTGCCGTGTGCAACATTTTCGCTGTGTACCATTCGATACGATAACCCCTATCGGAGCGGGGAAACTAGGCAGACGTCAGCTGGCGGAAGACGTCCTCCAGGTTGACCTGATCGCGGTGGAGCTCGCTGAGCGTCCACCCTCGATCGACGGCTAGCTGGAACAGGGGCACACGGAAATCCTCCTTGAGGTCCGTCGTTAGCGTAAAGACCGTTTCCCGGTCTCCCGCCGATTCGCGATCCGTGACACGAAGGTGCTCGACGCCGTTCAACACGTCTTCGGCATCAGCAGGGGGATCGAAGAGGCCGATTTTGATTCTTTGCGCTCCTGAAAATGCCGCTTTCAGATCGTCCGGGCTTCCATCCGCCACCAGCTTGCCTTTATTGATGATCAGTACCCGATCGCATGAAGCCTGCACTTCCGAGAGGATGTGAGTAGATAGAATGACGGTTTTCTCCGTTCCTATACCCTTGATCAGTTCTCTGATTTCGACGATCTGATTGGGGTCCAGGCCAGACGTGGGTTCGTCCAGAATGACGATATCGGGGTTGTGAATCATGGCCTGGGCCAGCCCGACCCGTTGCCGGAATCCTTTGGAAAGTGTTTCGATTCGTTTGCCTAAAACAGAACCGATTCCGCAGACCTCAGCCATGTATGCGATCTGCTTCGGGATGTCTTTGGATGCAACGCCTCGCATGGAAGCGACAAATGACAGGTACTCATAGGTATTCATGTCCTGGTAGAGGGCAGTGCTCTCTGGCAAGTATCCTATATATTGCCGGACCTTCAGGCTGTCCTGAGTTACGTCGTGGTTGTCGACGAGGACGGTGCCTACCGTGGGTTGCAAATAGCAGGTGATGACCTTCATGGTGGTTGATTTGCCGGCCCCGTTGGGACCCAGAAACCCCAGAACCTCACCTCGTTGTACCTCGAATGAAATATCGTCCACTGCACGCTCGGTGCCATAGGTTTTGGTTAATCCACGAACTTCAATCATTTTTCCAATAAACAATCTGAATGAATCACCAACGGATCAATGTACAGATCAAACTCGGATCGCGAACGAGTGCATGGTCAGATCCCTCGACTACGCTCGGGATAAGTGCATGTAGCGAACGGCTTACCCGACAAAATAAATGCGATTGCACTTAGGTAGCAGATGTTACGCGCCGGATGCGCATATGACCCGCCAGAGTGGCTTTGCACGCGTGCAAAGCCACGATAACCAGTCTGCTGTGCACATTCGCGTAACATCACTCAGGTAACAGAGACCGCATCATGCCCCGGGGATATTGGGGTGGATGCAACCCCTGAAGCAGATCAGTACTTCTAACTGCACCAATAATTCCCGGTGAGGAAGGAAATGTTCCGGGAAGCAAATTGACTTTGCAATTTTTTTAAAGGCTAAAATGGGTCACTTTGGGCGTCCTGGCGCTTCGTAAGCCTTCTGGAGGCCGCATCGCTCGTCTGACGGGCCGATTGCATGCGCATCACCTGGAAGATGCAAATCGTGCCGGCAGTCATGGCTGTGAACAGGCATATGACGAAAAATTGGGGGCCGTACGATTCGAAAAATTGGCCTATTATCCAGGGTATGGCCATGCCTCCCGAACTGGCGCCTATGAAATACCAGCTGGTGAGTCGCCCTGACCCGGCAGTATAACGCTCCAGAAAGGCCAGCGCCAGCGGAAAGACGGACGACATCAACAAGCCCAGACAAATAGTGCAGGCCCAGGTGAGGGTTTTCGATCCTGGCATAACGACAAGGCCAAACAGGACCAGGCTCGCGGTTGACATCTGAACGAGCAAAAGGCGACGCGGTGTGAATCGAGTGGTCAGGGGGATGGCGAGCAGCCGGCCGATCGTGAAGAATCCCCAGAACGCCGAAGTGAGGTACGAGGCCGTGATGTCGAGCATGGCGTTATGATTGACGGCATAGGTATGAATCCAGCCCCCGAAACTTTGCTCGCTCCCACCGTAGAGGAAAAAAAAGGGTACGATGAGGAGTAACGAATAGGGAGCCAGCGCCGGTGCATGTTCGTACTTTTTACTGTCTTTGGGATGCACCGGGCTCGGCAGGCTGTAAATCCAGAGAGCGAGGGGGAGGCACAAAAACGCTATGATCCAATAGATGTAAACGCCCGACCCCGTGATCGTGAGCGCCAGGGCAATGAGCAGGGGTGAGGTAAAGGCTCCCAGGCCGAAACTGAAGTGGAGCCCGTTCAACGTAGGGCCGACATTGTGCCTCACGGCCCATAGAACCAGAATATTGCCCCCTAAATCGACAAATGCGCCGGCGATGCCTGCCATCAACATCAGGGCCGACATGGCCCAGAGCTGAGTCACGTATGGAACGAGAAACAAGAATACGGCCAGGCACCCCAGCGAGATCGTCATCACCGGATGACCGCTTTTTTTGTCGTATATCAGGCCGATGAATCGGGCCGTGCACAGGAAGCCGAAGGCGCGCATGGAGAATAAAATGCTGACTTCCTTGAGGGAGGCGTTCGTCTGGTCGGCGAGTTCGGCCAGGGTAGGCCCCAGGGCTGCAATCCCCAGTGCGAGAACGAAAAATGCGGCATAATACCCCCATATGCGGGAAGGGATATAAACGGTATCGGTTGCTGGAGGTCTATCCGGGGAGGTGAGAGCCATGATGCAAGATTGGCATTCCGCTTCGTGATGCGCTCCGAAATATACGTTTCTTATGATTCAGTAAAACGATAATTGCTTTGTCTTCAAAAAGAAAAAGTCCGTGATGCGCGTAGTTTGCCTGGGAGAACTCGTTGTTGATTTCATCTCTCCAGATCGTGGGACGCTGAGTGATGCCAGCTGCTTTCATCGATGTTTGGGAGGAGCCGCTGCGAACGTCGCGGTAGGGATAGGGCAGCGGGGCGCCCGCGTGTCACTGGTCAGCAAGGTCGGAGCCGATGAGTTCGGTAGATACGCCCGGCTCGAGGCATCGAATCAGGGACTGAGCACGGAATACGTGTACCTGGATGACGCCAGGCCAACCCGGTGCACCTTTATCGCCCACGATGCAGATGGACGCCGGCATATCGAGATCGCAAATCGGTCCAGTGCAGACCAGGCCCTGCAAGCCGCCGAAATCACACCTGCCCTGGAGGACGTTGTGCATATCCTTTATCTGAGCGGCGTTGCACTGCTGAATGCCCGGCTGGCGGCAGATGTCATGGAGGCCGTCGATCGCGTCCGGAGACTGAGCGGTTGGGTGGCTTTCGATCCGGTGGTAGACGTGAGTCGGGTCTCCGAGGTGATCAAGGAGCGCATTGCAAGCGTGGTTGGACACACTGACATCTTGATCGCCAGTCATCGGATGCACGATGGGCTCTATGCGCGGGCTGATCCAGCCATCCGAATCTTGACGTATGGGGAGGAAGGGGCCCGGATTAGATCAGGGCGCCTTGACATCGACATCCCGGCTCGAAAGGTTCGAGCCGTCGATCCGACCGGAGCCGGAGACGCGTTTCTCGCCTCATTCCTCGCCTCCATGGTTGAAGATCGGACTCGATACGAAGGGCTGCACGCTATCGAGGAGCCGTTGCTCAGAAGATGGGGCGAACGTAGTGCTGACGATGCGGCCCGCATCGTGCAGGCGATCGGGGCGGTCACCGCGTATAGGCGGTGAATACTCAGGCTTTGTAAAACTCGACGCGCCTGCCGGCCAGCTGGGCCGCGCGGTCGATCAATGCCGTTTGTTGCTGAGGGGTCATGGCTTCGAACGAACGGGCCAGTTCAATTTTCTCTTGCAGCTGGTCCTTGTCGTCGGGCCCTGTAATCAACACACTGATCGGCATGGACCATGCAAAGTGGATGGCTTCCGGGATAGACAGGATACGGGGTACGAGCCTGGGGTTGTTGCCGTGACGGCCGTGCTGGCTGCCCCCGAAAAAACCGCCATTCGCCAGGGTTTTCATGGCGAGCGCGCCTATATCCCGGTTTGTCAACTCAGGCAAGACGTTCCTGATGAAGCTCTCGTAGCTGGGGTCTGCTGCGTTGATGGGCATCTGGCAGGTATCGAAAAAGTCGGTCTGTTCGAGCATGCGCAAGTGAGCGGAGGGGCGCCGGTGCCCTGTGAAGCCGATGTAGCGGACTTTGCCGGAGGCCTTGGCTTCCTGAACCACGTCGAGTACCCCACGCTCGATGCGTCGATCGACATCCTGAGGGCTGTCGATGGCGTGCACCTGCCACAGGTCGAGATAGTCTGTGTTGAGGCGGCGCAAAGAGTCTTCGAGGTGCCGCTGGGCCGTCGCGGCGTCTCGGGCCGTCGTTTTCGTCATCAAGAATGCCACGTCCCGGTAAGAGGGGGTCAAGAAGGCCCCCAGGTATCGTTCGCTGCCGCCGCCCTGGTACGACTCGGCCGAATCGAAGAAGCGAATGCCTCCTTCGAGGGCCAGCTCAATCGCTTCCTGTGCGTCGCGCTCGGACATACGCCCGATGTGCCACCCCCCGAGCCCGAGCATGGTGACGAACTCGCCTGTATTGCCAAGTCGTCTCCGTGGGAGTAATTCCCCTACACGGTCTCTGTCGACCTGCATCGAACGGGCCGGCATGAGCAAGCCGGCGGTCAGGCCCGAAAGCGATATCAAAAAATCTCGACGATCCATCTCAGGGTTCAATAAACCTATAGATTAATAGGGAAGGGACGATATAAAGCATATCAAAAAGAAAGCACGATAACAAGTATCAAAACCCATGGCGTACCCCGTTGAAGTGAAGTACCGGAAATTTCCGGTGCAGTTCGGTCAGCGATTGACTGACATACCCTCTTTCGTCCGTTGGACCGAAGCCGGTTGGCAGGTGACCTGGAAATACCGAAAAGTAGAACGAGGCGCCTTTTACGTGGAGACCCTGTTGAAGAGAGACCGGCACACCGAACTCGACCTCCTGCATGCCAGGGAGACCGGCCTTCTCGCTTCGGCGTCCATCGATCAGTTGAACCGCAGGTAAGCGATCAAGTCGGCCATTTCACGGCGTGTCAACTGCGCTTCGAGGCCGGCCGGCATGGCAGACGCGCCCAGGCTGTTGAGCGTCTCGATGCGCTCGCGTTCGATCGAGACATCCTCCTGCCCGAGCCTCCGCACCACAACGTGAGAGGGAGACTCCGAAACAATGAGCCCTGCCACCGAAGATCCGTCGTTGAGCTCCAGTTGCCATACGCCATATCCATCGGTAATCGTCTGCTGGGGTATGAGGATTGCAGCGAGCAAGGCTTCCGGGGACCAGTGGCGGACCGTTCCCAGGTCCGGGCCGAAAGGCACCCCGTCGGCTCCCGCAACCTGATGGCAGGTGCTGCAAACCCGGTTGAACACAACACGCCCCTCTGAGACGTCGCCCTCCAGATCCAGGGACGAAGCGTAAGATTGCACAACCTCTTCGCGTACGCCGGGAGGCTCGCTCAACAACGCGCGAGCCCTGGTTTTGAGAACACCTTCGGTATCTCGCATCAAAACTACGGTGCGATGCCACCCGATGGCCGAGCGCTGGATTTTCTCCTCTTCGATGGCCGACAACAGCGCCTGCATACGTTCCTGGTTCTTCATCAATGCATCGAGCGCTTCGTTCCGAACAACCGACGTTAGCGCCGGCCATTTATGGATCAACGTCGTGGCTACCTCGGGAGCATCGGAGGCGCCAAAAGCGCCTACCGCTGCCAGTTGTACATCGACAGGTTCTGAGGAATCGATCAGGGACTCGAACAGGGGGCGATACCGATCCGGCGAATAATGGGCGAGGAGCTCCAGTGCCCGGGCTCTGTGAGCCGCTGTGTGCTCGTCAGAGGCGCCTACCTCGGCCGCGCGATCCAGAGCGGCCTCCAATGCCGGGTTCGTGTCCGCCGGCAGCTGCCGCAACAAGGCTCCATACTCCGCTCGCAACATGGCCGACGAAGTTGTCGTGAACGCATGCAGAAGAGTATCGCGGAGGGGGATGAGTTCGAACGCAGCCGGCCCCTGAGCGAGTTTGCTGTTCCTGCCGAGTCCTGCTGTCACACCCTTCAACAGGGCTGCCCGCCACCATGCACCTCCGGCTGAGGGTTCAAGGGGAAGATCTTGCGGCAGAAAAAGGGCGGCCAGGGCCTCTACGTCCTCCCGGGTACCCGTATCTGCGATATACGAAGCGATGCGCTCCAGAAATTGGGCGCGCCCTTCGGTCTCCTGCTCCGTGGCCACAGGAAGCAGAGAACGCAGGTACGTTATATCTACAGCATGTTGTGCGGACAGAGCGGCCAGCTGCATCCAGGGATCGTCGATATGCGATGTCAACAATGCCCTTTGGATGGAAGCACTCCGCTCGTTTTCGATAGATCCCAGCGAACATAATAGCTGGAACTGCACACGGAGATGGGGATCGTCGGCCATGGAAAACAAACGTTCTTGCAACTCCGGCGACGTAGCCAGGAATTTTTCAGACACGATCAGTGCATTTTCTCGTACGCCGGGGTGGGGATCTGTCAGGGCAGTCGCTACGTGAGCGGGCTCGATGGCTCCCAGCCCGTCCAGCGTCCATAAGGCGTGGAGTCTGGCCTCCGGACGGTCCCCGGTGCTCAGGAGGGATTCGAGCAGGGGCACGGCCTGCATGGCATCCCGACGATCGAGCAGCAATCGCTGAGCGTTTCGACGCCACCAGATATTGCTGGATTCGAGGTAATCGACCAGTTCCTCTATCGAGGCTTCGTCCAGGGACAACGCATTCATCCACTGTGCCGGCGCAGTATTTTCCGGAGTGATGCGATAGATGCGCCCTTTATCCGTACCCTCCTGGAGCTGGCCGGACGCCGTCTTTTCGTCCATCCACTCGGGATGCTCGACGATTTGCCGGTGGTAATCCACCACATAAAGGCCCCCATCCGGCCCGATGTAGAAGTTGACGGGCCTGAACCAGCTGTCCGTGGAGGCGAGGAATTCCTTGCGTTCCTCGATTCGTTCAGCGCGGTAGGTCGCCCCGTATTCTTTGACCGAAAGCACGTGTACGAGGTTGTGGACGGGCTCCCCGATGAAGGTGACGTCGCGATAAGGAGCCGGAAAGAGCCCCCCCAGGTAATACGTGATGCCGGCGGCCGACGTGATCATGCCCCGGTCTGTCAGCAACTGATGTTGCGGCGCCCGAGTGATCGGGTATATCGCTGTATTTCTCCCATAGGCCGGGGTGTAATGCATGGCCATACTGGCAGACAAGATCGAACTGCGATCGACGTAGCGGGCCGCGATCACTTCGTGGAACTGGGGCGTGGCGTTGCTTACTAGAAAGTGGTGCCCCCACGCGTTAAACGTATGGCCGAACTGGGATCGAGAAGACAGCGATTCGATGAGGTGTTCCTCGGGCCTGAAACGGACGTTCCGGTTGTTCCCGTTTCGCCCCAGCCGCGCTGCGTCGGGTGAAGCTGGGAAATAGACCGGCCCCCCTCGGTCCCCGAATTGTTCTTTATACGCGGATGTCCATATGACCCCGTTGTTGGCGAGGTAGATCCAGTTGTCCAGGCCATAGAGCGGAGTGTTGAAGTTGTGTTGCGGGTTGGATCTGGCAAATCCTGTCAGCAGGACTTCCCGCTGGTCCGCCTTGTTGTCTCCATCGGTGTCACGCAAAAAAAGGACGTCAGGGGGGGCCGTCACCAGGATTCCATCTTTCCAACGCATGATCCCGGTTGGCAGCACGATATCGTCCGCGAAAAGCCGGCTGTCGTCGAGCGTACCGTCTCCATCGGTGTCGAGCAGCACCTTGACGCGTCCCCGGCCGCTCACGTCTAACGGGTACCCCGGCATTTCTACGACGTAGACGGCGCCCGACTCGTCCACCGCCATCGCCACCGGATCCTCGATGAGCGGTTCCTGTGCGATGAGTTCGATCTGAAATCCTTCAGCCAGTTGAAACGAATCCAGGGGATCCTCTGAGATCCGGTCTGTTGGCTGAAACGACGAAGTGATCGCGGCGAGCAGGCCAACGAGCAAGCTGCGGAGCATCAAACCGCCGATACGGGAAGAGGTGGGGGAAAAGGACATAGGTGCCGCGCCTTGCGCAAAGTGAGTTTCTTTCTACGATAAATCTCGAGCGGTCATTCCAGGGGCGAGTTTCTCTCGCCGGGACAAAAGAGCACGCTCAACGAATGAAAGCCGGATGCCAGTGTTTCTCCGTGTGCGCTTCCATTCGCGTATCGAGAAAGAAAACAGGCGAGCGCTAATATTGCAAGTCTTTACGCGATGGCTTTTTTCTGAATCATGTGATTCAAGGTGGTGATCAACTGGGTCTTTTGGAAGGGTTTCGGTAGATAAGCGTCGAAACCGTTGCCCAGCAGCATGGAGCGATCCTGTGGCGATACCATGGCGGTAACGGCCATGAATGGGACTCCCTTGTAATAATTCCTCTGCCGCAGCTTCTTCATGACGTCCAGCCCGGTAGGTCCTCGTCCCAGGTTGATGTCCATCAGTACAGCCTTGAAGACCTCTTTTTCTGCTTTCTTGATCGCTTCCGAAGCATCGGCGGCAACTTCGCATTCGAACCGATCGCTCAAAACGAGAGAAAGCAAGCGACGCGTTGCTTCGCTGTCTTCGACGACCAGTACGCGCTCGGAGGCGGATGTGGTCGTCTCTATCGGTTTGCGGGGCGTTGTTGGCTCAGCGGCCTGAGAGGCCAGGACCTCCTCGGCAGCCGGCGAATCCGGGGCCGGATCCATCAGCGGCAGCAGGCATTCAGAGAGCATTCTGCACGCCTTGGTAATATACCGGGTCAGCTCGCGGGTGCTGGCGTCCGAAATGCGCTCCGCGAGGAACCGGGTGTTGTCCTTGATGGCGTCGAGGGCCTCTCTGATTTCTTTTTGCTGCTTCTTGACCTGCGCGAGTTGATATTTCACCTCCTGCGATATGCCCTGGCTTCTGTCTTTTCGTGGGGCGTCTTCCCCGTCGTCGGCGTCTTCTCCGGCCCCCAGTAAACTCCCCAGATGATCGATCAGGTGATGGCCGGCGAATCCGATCTTTTTGGCTATCTCTTTGTTGCTCGCGTCCACAATTCGGCCGGACAACAATCTCGAATAGCTGATGATCGAGGTCAACGCGGTGCGCAACTCCTGTTTCTTTTTGAGCATCCGCATGACGTGTTCCTGCACATCGAAGGGCGCCTCGTTCGGGGCCGCTGCTGCAGCCTTCGACGTATTTGCCGAAACAGCCGCCTGGACGCTACGTTCGAGCTGGATCCGGGTATTTCTCCGGAAGGTCTCGAAACGCTTGACCAGATCTCTGTTCAACGCGAGCAATTCCTGGTTGGTAGACTTGAGCTCTTCGTTTTGCCTCCTCAGCCCCTGTATGATCTTCAGCTCCCGCGTATTATCCGGACTCAAGCGGGTCTGGTTGGCTTTATTCAGTTGTTCTTTGGCGTCTTTCAGCAGTCCGGTAACCAGGGACAGGCGCTCCTGCGTTTTGTGCAGTTCGTTCTTCAGTTGCAGCACGGCAGGATCCGTCTTCTCCCGGCCTTCTGCGGGCGAGGGATCCAGGAAAACGACTTGCAGGAGTTGCTCCCTGGTCACTGTACGCGCGACCGGATGAACCCGGAAGTGAAAGGGTTGCAAGATGCCCAGATAGTGAGGCTGGATGATGTCCGACTCCGATACACTGCCTGACTCGAGGGAATGACTCACCACGTCGATAAGGTCTTCACGCATCTCTGCAGGGAAGGATTCCAGCAGGTTGGCGGTATGGCCGTTGTTAGGCCAGGCGATAAAACGGCCGACATGACCGATCTGGTCGACGATGGAGAAGTCCGGCTTGATCAGCAGGCTCACCGGGGCGTATACCTTCAGGAGTAACTCCCGGTGTAAGCTGCGATACCCTTCGGTCGAAATAGGTCTGACCTGTCGAACCGGAGGCGTCGGTCCGGCTGCCGGTTCCTGCCTGAACAACGGCACGGGTTCCGATTCGTCCGCTGCCGATTCAAGATCCCGTTCGGCTACCTCGAATACCATTCTTTCTGCATCGAGCGGTGTGAATTCGGGAAGGTCAAAATCGGCAGCTTCGTCAAAGCTCAGTACCAGGACGCCCCGCGGGGCGAGAACCGCGCGGTATTGTTCCAACATAGCCTTTCGTGCTCGCGCAGCCAGCGTGTTCAATACCCCGCGGCTGTAGATGAGGTCGAAGTCGCCTTCATCCGGCGCCTCCCCAATTTTCTTGACAGAGAACTGGATGTGCTCGAGGATGCTGTAATCGAATTCGTAGAATCCGTTATGAAGATGGAAAAAGCGGTTCAGCAATATGTCGGGAATATTGCGCAGGCTTTGTTTGACGAAGGTCGGCTGCTGAACGAAATCGAGCAGCTGGGCATTGCCCTCGGTGGCCACGATTTCGTAGGCAGGCGGATTCTCCAGATTGGACGCATAATCTGCCAGCAGCATGCACAGAGAAAAAGCATCCTCTCCGGTTGAGCACGACGGAACCCACACTCGAATCGGCCGCTCTTTCCCGTATTCGCTCATCGTCGATTCGTATTCGTTCATCAGCGAAGGAATGACCGTCTTGGCGAGCAGCCTGACCGACTTGATGTCCTTGAAGAACGAAGAGTTTTTCAGCGTAAGCCGTTTGACGATCAAGTCAATCTCATCGAGATCGGTTTCGAGATACTCCAGATATCGGCCTAATGTCTCGATACGCTTCACCCGAAGGCGCTGTATCAAAGGGTCGATCATCGCTCCGGGATCCAGATGCGAGCACGACATATAAGTATGCGTGATGTTTGCCACGCGCTTGCAGAACCGGTCGAGCTGGCTCAGGAACTCGCGGTCTTCCGGCAGTTTCGCGAACGAATCGTTGTCAAAAGACTCAATGTAGACCTGCATCAGTGACGCAATCTCCTCGATTGAAGTCGAAGCGTCTAAGAGATGGACCAGAGGAGAGAGAGGAAGGGCGAACTGACCGGAGTTGGGGAGCGACTTTTGATGAAGTATGAGGGCCTGATGGTGCCTGAGGAGTTTGATGCTTTCGATAAAGCGCTCGATCCAGGGCGTAAAAAACAGCACGATCCCTCGGTGGTGTAATTCCTCCGCAACGGATACGAGATAACCTTCTTTTAACGAAGATTCACTGACGGCCTCGTCGCTTACGACCAGTTCTCGGTGCCTCAGGACTACGTGCTTCTCCACGGGCAAAAAGTAGACGTGAAAAGCCTCTACAGTCCTGGAGTTTTCGACTACCGCAGCGGTAAACGTATCGTTCCGATCGATGTGCTGCCGTAAATAGTCGATCTGGTCCGCCTTGCTGGGGATGATTACGATGGAAACGGGTACGTCGGGGGCCCAATTCGTGAGCAGCTCCTTACAGCCCTCCGTGCCTTCGTCGGACACAAGAATAGAGATTACGTAGGGCGACTGGTTTCTAGTCTCGGAACGTGGGGCCGAACGGTTTTCGCTGTTGGGTCGAGTCTGGTCTTCTTGCATCATCACTGTTGTTACGGCAATCGATCGGGGGAGGGTTATCGATGTCCATTCAGAAATGAAAATATAAACGACAGGGGCTGACTGTCATGTACGATTGCGTACTGAGGGGGGAGAGAGGTATGAGCTACAGGCACGGTTGAGGATTCCAGACGCCGATTCGGCAAAAGCGAAACCCGTCCGTGTACGTGAGGATGAGCGTATTACGCTTCTGCCATCGCTCTATGTTTATTATCGCTACGCCTGGGAGGCTTCTCGGTAAACAGGCACAGAAATACTGGTAATCTGATCTCGCAAATAAACGTGGGTCGGGGGGGAACGGTTCGTGAGTCAGGGTTACTATGTGATGTTACGCGAACCGTGCAAAGCCGCTCTGGCAGCAGGTATGCGCATCCGGCGCGTAACATCTGTTACTCTATTGAATTACCCGTCTACTTCCCAGTTCCTCCAATATTCACCTATTGTATTGCGAAATTATGTCAATTCTCCGCAGGGTGCATCGTGGTTCTCTATCGGGAATGGTGTTGCCCGATGAGAGACGGCTGGAGCTTGCCAGAGTATACGGGATTTCAACATAGCTTTTCGACATAGCTCGACAAAACAGGTCAAAAGGTATGCCGTTTTTCATCGCTCCTCTCATCCGGCACCGGCAAACACGTTCTAATTCCGAACCAGTTTCTTGTATTTGATGCGGGTAGGCTGATTGGCGTCAATCCCCAGCCGCTCTTTTCGATGGTCTTCGTATTGAGAATAGTTACCGTCGAACCAGAATACCTGGCTGTCCCCTTCGAAGGCGAGGATGTGCGTGGCAACCCGGTCCAGGAACCAGCGGTCGTGTGAGATCACGACCGCGCAGCCGGCGAAGTTGAGCAACGCCTCCTCCAACGCGCGCAGCGTGTTGACGTCCAGGTCGTTCGTCGGCTCGTCCAGCAGCAGGACGTTAGCCCTCTCCTTCAACGTTTTGGCGAGATGCACGCGGTTGCGCTCTCCTCCGGACAGCATGCCCACGGGTTTTTGCTGGTCGCCGCCTGAAAAGTTGAATCGGCCCGTGTAGGCCCTCGAATTCATTTCGCGTGAACCGACCTGGATGAATTCTTCTCCGCCCGAGATCTCTTCCCACACGGTCTTTTCCGGGTCGAGGGGCCGGTCCTGGTCGACATATCCCAACTGGACGGTCTCTCCAATCTCGATCGCGCCCTGATCGGGTTCCTCTTGCCCTGTAATCATCCGGAACAGGGTCGTCTTGCCCGCGCCGTTAGGACCGACCACGCCGATGATGCCGCCGGGAGGGAGTGAGAAGGTCATGTTTTCGTACAGCAGGCGATCTCCGTACGCTTTAGCGACATCGCGGGCTTCAATCACGCGATTGCCGAGGCGCGGCCCGGGAGGTATCGGAATTTCAATGTCTTCGTTGCGCTTCTCCTGTTGTTCTTCCACCATGCGTTCATAGGCGGAGATGCGGGCCTTGCTCTTCGCATGGCGTCCTTTGGGAGATGTCCGGATCCAGGCCAGCTCGCGCTCCAGAGCTTTCTGCATCTTCGCATTTTGTTTTTCTTCGACGGCGAGGCGGGCCTGTTTTTGCTCGAGCCAGGAGGAATAGTTCCCCTCGAACGGAATGCCATGGCCCCGGTCGAGTTCGAGAATCCAGCCGGCTACGTTGTCGAGAAAATACCGATCGTGGGTGACGGCGATGATGGTGCCCTTGTACCGGGCGAGGTGCTGTTCGAGCCAGGCGACCGATTCCGCGTCCAGGTGGTTGGTCGGTTCGTCGAGAAGCAATACGTCGGGCTCCTGAATGAGCAGCCGGCAAAGAGCCACGCGACGGCGCTCGCCTCCCGAAAGGACGCCCGTCGGCGTATCGCCCGGCGGGCATCGCAGGGCGTCCATGGCCATCTCCAGCTTGCTGTCGATATCCCAGGCTTCTATATGGTCGATCTTTTCCTGGAGCTTTGCCTGCTCTTCCATGAGCGCCTCGAAATCGGCTTCGGGTTCGGCAAATCGGACGTTGATCTCCTCGTAGGCCTTCAGCAGGGACACCGCTTCCGACGCGCCTTCTTCGACAACCTCTTTGACTGTCTTCTCCGGGTCGAGCTCGGGTTCCTGGGGCAAATAACCGAAGGAGATGTCCTTGTTCGCATCGATCGTCCCTATATAATCCTGATCGATGCCCGCAATGATGCGGAGGAGGGTGCTCTTGCCGGCGCCGTTCAACCCGAGCACGCCGATCTTGGCGCCGTAAAAAAAGGAGAGGTTGATGTCTCGGAGAACCTGTTTGTTGGGCTTGTGTATCTTCCCCACTCGAATCATGGAAAAGATAATTTTGTGGTCAGTCACGCGATTGGACAGTATTTATAGATGGTACACGAACTGTGCACAGTTCGTGTACCATCACGTATTTATTTGGTCGTGATCGCTTCTCATACGCGCGTCCTGCTGGTGAGTGCCGAAGCCCTTCCCGATCAGGCGGCAACCGACGCTGAAGAAGTCAGCAGCACCTGCATGAGCTGCTGAATCTCCTGGTTCGACGTCCCCGCAAACTGAAACAGGCACACGGATGGGTGAAGGAGGGACTTGTTGGGTGAGGAGGAAGGAATCGCCGACCAGATCTGCTGAATCGACTGTTTGAGCAGCATCAAGTCCGTCGTATCGTCGATCAAAATCCATACTTTGTTCAGGTCGACACTGGCGAGGAGGTGTTCGATCTCGGGCAGAAACCCCCGGTTGTATTCTGAAAAGCTTCTCAAATCGACGACGACGATGTCGTTGCTGGCAACGAGGCTGTCGACGGTTTGCTGCCAGGTATTCTCGTGACAGGCGTATTCGACGATGCGATACAGCCCGTCCGGGTCCGGATGGTTGTTCTCCAGGCGAAGACGCTGCCGCAGATGCGCCTGGCTCCGGATAAACTGACTCGAATAGTTGCCGGCGATAAACTCCAGGAATTCATGCGGCTCGATCGCCAGGGACGATTCGCCGGGGTGAGTGATCATGGATATTGGGCCCGTACGACGCCAGGTCTTGGCGAAGTTGGCCAGGGATTTCCTGCTTCGCTTGTCCTGGGAAAAGGGCTGGAGGAGCAGCAGGCGAGGCGGTACGCGGGTTGCTTCGCCGCGGCGGCCCAGCAGGGTGAACCCGAGAAGGGTAATCCCCTTGAAGAGCAAAAAGGCGAGCGGGATCACTAGAAAAAAGAAAGGCGCTTCGGTGTCAAGGGCGATGAGTTGAAACGTGGCGAATAACAGCCACACCGCGTCGATGGCCGCCATCTGATCGCTGAAGCGTTTGGCTTTGTATTGCCGGCCCAAAAAATCGAGCACCTTATTGCCCAGCACCAGCAAGACGACGAACGTCAGCAAGCCGGGGATGAGCAGCATGACCCAGGCGTCGATCGAAAATGGCTGGGCCAGCCGGCGCAGCGTGGACTGGAGCGGCGGCAGGGCCGCCAGGACTTCGAACAGCAGAGCGATGCCCGTAAAGGCAAAGATCAGGCTGCCGAGAACCAGGGGCGCTACTCCTTTCAACAGGTCGTGCGACAGCAGGAGGATGAGCGCCGTCGGGATGCCGTTTAATCCGATCCACAGGATCAATGCGCTATTTAGCGTTATGGCTCCGTTAGACAACGAGGCGGACACCAGGCACAGTATCAGGTACAGAGCGAAATATCCCGCTACGAGACCGGCCGAAAAGTAGCGACTCGTAGAAAAAACGACCAGGAATGTAGCTACAGCCGGCCAGCTGTACACGGCGAGAAGGAGCATCGCATTTGAGATCGTACTCTCGACCGGTATGAAAGGTAGGGATATCAAGGTTGTGAACAAGGCGTAAGCGAGAGCCGCCCCCCCGTACACGGTCAAGACCTCCTTCATCCGCAGCCGGTTTTTTGATCGGGGGCTCTCAAGCGCTTCAGCCGGCAGGATCGAGTCGGAGTCGAGAATTCGAAAAGAAAGCTGCTGGCCGGTGTGTTTGTGCCAGTCCGTCAGACGAGATAGTGCGTATCTGTACGAGGGGTCGGTTCGGTGGCTCGTGGCTTCTCGGGTCACCCTGCGAAATCGGCTGACAACAATGATGGACACTACGATGCCGAAGCCGAATGCCAGGATAAGGATGATCTCGAGGGCGCCGCCGGCCATGAATGAATAGTACCCCTGAATAATACCTGTGGCACCGTGTGCATCCGGGAAGATACCGGGGAACAGGGTGGGTGAATGCGTCGAAGGTGTAGATGCACCAAAAAACGCAGTACAGGCAAGAAAGGCAAGGTGGAAAACCGCTCAGTTTCTATGTGATGTTACGCGAACTGTGCACAGCAGGCTTGTTTACGCGGCTTTGCAACCGTGCAAAGCCGCTCTGGCAGCACGTATGCGCATCCGGCGCGTAACATCTGTTTCTATTTGACACGAACTACAGGAAAGCTTTGCGAACGAGGGCCCACCCGCAGTCGAACGAGGTACGAGCCGGCCGGCACGTCGGCGCCGTCCAGGGTTTTGGTATGCCGGCCCGGAGGCTGCAGCCCCTCATAGATCGTTTTCACGGCACGACCCTGCATGTCGTACAGCGATAAGGCTACGGGAACGGCGCCAGCGACCCGGTAGGTGATCGTGGCCGATTCAGAGAAGGGATTGGGAAAAACGGACAGGCGAAGGTCCTCTTCGGCGGATAGCTGCTCGGGAGCATCGATAGCCGTCGGCTCGCCCAGGCTCAAAATCCACTGGCCCATGATCTCCAGGCCGGCCGAGTCGACCAGCGATTTTGCCAGCGGAGGCATCGCCGCCCCGTTGCCGACGTTACGCATCCGCTGATAGATCAGTGAGCGAGCCGTATCGCCGGGCACGACGAGGGCCGCATCGGAGATGCCGAGCGTGTTGGAGGCCAGCCCGTTGATGAGCCCGCTCTGCTCCAGCGGTGTCGTTAACCGGGCGTCGAACGAGGTGCCTGGAATGCTTCCCGGGCGGTGGCAGTATGCGCAGTTGCTGTCCAGGTACGACAGGGCGCGATCCTGCAGGCTCGAAGAGTCGCTGGCGAGAGGACTCGAGACGACGAAACGGTCAAAATCGTTCTCGTCCAGGGTCGCTGAAAAGAGGCGGAGGAAATTCCAGGTGCCGAGCTGATTGGCCACCCGGCCCGTAGAGGGATAATAGTGGGGACCATTGAGTTGTCTCGTACTGGGACCAAGAATAGTACCGCTCACCGCTCGATGGCAAAACGTACATTGCTCTCTCGAAGGATAGTCCCACTGCTGAAACCGAACCCCGTTGTAGGTAGGGACCGGGATGAATTCGGTGAGCCCGTCTTCCAGCAGCACCGCATCGGTGCCCGCTTCGTTCCACTTGTACGTGAAGCTGTAGAAGTCGTCCCCCTCGCTTTTGACGATGAAGCGAGTCTCGAGCCGGCGGGTCGTCGGGGGCGTCTCGCGGCCTACGGCGAGCTCGAAGTGTTTGACGACTACGGTGCCGGGAGGGTATTTCCATATCCCTTCTTCGCTAAATGTCACCTGCTCATCCGGTGTATCGTGATCGCCGTCGTTAGGGATGGCGATCCACCGCGTTTTGAGGGCGTCATCGCTCCAGAACGGGGTATTCAGCGTGTATGGGATGAATCCCTCAATCGGCACCAGTGGGTCCAGGCTCTCAAAGACACCTGTCTCGGAGATCAACGCGGGGATGGGAGTCTCTGCCGAAGGAACAGCCGGAAAACGCCCGGCGACATAAGGCTCGACAGGGGCGGCTTGATCACGGCCGTACGGAGGCCGTATCACGAAGGCGGTGAGTCCGACGGTTACGAGTCCAAGGATGAAATACAGCACAGAGCGTCCGGGTACGCTCGCAACCCATGATAAATAATGATAGTAGGGCATACAGGCGGTGTACGAGGAGGGCGCAAGTATTCATTGGTAATGGGGTCGGTACGTTCATTCCGTGCATGACTAATATGCAATCTCAGTGCCAGGATGCACTCCGGAAAGCCGAAAGATTGCCACGGGATTGGCTGAACGGTACTGCAACGATAACCAATCATTGAGCCGCTCGTGTCATACTTCGGCGCATTGGGGACGCCGCCTTTGCTTCATGCAGCCGTGTTGCACAAGCTCTGAAGAACTGCGCTTTGTGGGAGGATGGAGGAGGTCACCCTTTGCACGCCGCACGCCACTACAAGTCGAAGGTATACGTGTATTTGATCAGCAGCACGCGCGAATCGCTCGCCGGAAGGGTGGGGAGGAACCGGTGCCGGTCCGTATTGAGGTTCTCGTTATAGACGACCCACAGGTCGTTACCTTCCCGGAAGTTGTACCGGAACCTGACGTTGGTCGTTACTGCATCGCCCACGCTCGAATACTGCACGAACGTATTCATGGAAAGCCGTGTATTCAGGGCGGTGCCGATGCGGAGGCGGGCCACGTGGATGCCGAGCGACTGATCGCGGTTATCGAACCGGATGCGGTTATATTCGTAGCTGCTGCTCAATTCGAGATGGCGGGATACGTACCAGACCGGAGAAACCCGGGCGGACCACCGCCAGCCGTCGTAAAACGTGCCGGCTTCCAGCTCGGGCTGGAGTTGCACGAGACTCGTATGCGATACGCCGTAGGAGGCCGCTACATTAAAGAAGGTGTAGCTGCCCGCCGGAATCGCGATCTGATCCGGGAGGTCGAAGGGCACCTGCAGGTCTTCGTAGCGCACGAGAGCCGACAGGCTTCCGCCGCCGCCCGACCGCTGTTGAAACGTCCACTCCGGACCGGCTTCGGCGGACTCGACTGTGCGCTCGCCGTTGCGTACAAAGGCGAGCCCGCTGACGCTGAGGCGGTGCCAGATCAGGGGGGACGATTCCTCGGGGAGCCAGGTGTAGGACATCGTGTTGTCGAATAACGTGAAGTTGTTCCGCTGCGTGAAGCCGATGCCGGGGTCGTAAAATCTCCCCGCCCAGGCCGTCAGGCTGCGATACCCCCATCCGACGCGCGTCCGGCGCTCCACTTCGGCGGTAAATCGTCCGTTATTGAAGTCCAGCGAGTCGATCGTCGCCTGGTCGTACGTTTGAGCCCATTGCAGCGTCAGAAAGTCGTCGTCTTTGAGCTGAAACACACCGTCGAGGCCGTATGCCACGTTGTAGCTGCCGTCGTCGCCGAGGCGACTGGTGACCATGGCGCCGGCATAGGAATAGGGGTTGAATACCTGCCGGCGAAGGCGCAGCACGCCGAAATTTTCCGACGGCAGGCTGTCCTGCGAAGCGCTCTGAATATCGAGCAGGCCGATGTCCCAGTTTCCGACGCGCCCGACCATGCGGGCGCCGCCGATCAGCGGCACGGGTTCGAAGGCGTCGTTGAGCCCGATGCGCCGGCTGTGAAAGAGGCGGCTCAGCCCGCCCGTTCTGAAGTCGAAGATGCCTGCGCGCTCCTGGAAGAATTGCCTCTTCTCGGGGAAAAATAAGGAGAAACGCGTCAGGTTGACCTGCTGGTCGTCGGCTTCGGCCTGGGCGAAATCGGTGTTGACGGTGAGGTCGGCCGTCAGGTTGTTCGTTAACCCGTACTTGAGATCCAATCCGATGTCCTCCAGGCGGTTCATCGATCCGTGATAGGCGTTATCCAGGGTGTTCAATTCGGTGGTGCGCCCGGCTCCGGCCAGTGCATAGGGCGTAACATAGAACGCCCTGTGCGTAGTCACGCCCTTCAGGGCGATCTTCTGGGCCAGCGAGGGCTTCAAGAATGCCCAGTTGGCCACCGACGGCACGTCCGGGAAAACGACCCGTTCCGTTTTTCGGGCGATTTTGCGCTGCAGCGTGATTCCCATAACGACGTCTCCCTGTACGTCCTGGAAGCGTAAACTGGAAAAGGGAACGCGTATCTCGGCGAACCAGCCTTCTTCGGTGACCTGTGTAGCCACGTCCCAGTAGGTGTTGTAGTCGTTGTTGATCCATCCGCCGGATCGAATGCCCCCGCCTGTGGCGTCGTTGAAAATCGCAGCGTCCTTTCGGTTGCCGGCCGGGTTCGTGTTGAAGAGCACGGCGGTTTCGTTGTCGTTGAAGGTGTCGAGGAGGATCTCGAAATGATCGTCCCCGCTCAGGCGATCCCGGTACAGTGTATTGGCGCGGATGCCGTCAGGATCGCTGTCGTAGGCCCGCAACGCGAAATACAGGTAATTCGCGTCGTAGGCGACCAGGAATTCGGTACGCTCTGTAGCCGGGGACCCGTTGTTGGGTTCATACTGGGTCGGGATCCAGGGGGCGACGGCGTCCCAGGCCGGCTCGTCGCTCGGGCCGTCGAGAACGACGGGCCCTTGCAGGCGGGGGAGGTCCAGGCGATCGCCGGATTGGCCCCGCGCGATGCACGGGGTCATATACAGGACGAGTACAGCGAGTGCGCATAATGCGAGGCGCAGGTCCATAGAATCAGGGTGGGTTGCTTTGGGGTAGGGGCGCAGAAAGAAGATGCGCCGCGTCTTGGCAGGTCAAAGTAAGGTCCAGCAGGGGAAGGTCGCAAGGGATATGGGGCGACTACGAATCGCACATATTATGCTCACATGGCGAACGTTATGCGGCACTGACGACCTTCTTCTGCCCCCAGTTTCTTTTCTTCAGCATGTCCAGCAAGACGGCGAGTAAGATGACAAACCCGAGGACGACCTTCTGTGTGTAGCTCTCGACGCCGGTCAGGTTCATGCCGTTCTGGATCACTGCGATGATGAAGGCGCCGATCAGGGTTCCCGTAATGCGCCCTTCTCCCCCCTGCAAACTGGTGCCTCCGACAACCACGGCTGCGATCACGTACAGCTCATACAACAACCCGTAGGTCGGCGCTCCGCTCTTCAGCTGAGACGCCTGTACGATCCCGCCCAGGCCCGCCATCATGCCGCATACGGTGTATACGAACAACAGCACGTAGTTTACCCGTATGCCGGACAGCCGGGCCGCTTCCGGATTGCCCCCGACGGCGTAGATGTAACGGCCCAGGGTCGTTCGGGTCATCAGGATATGAGCCAGCACGTAGATCAGAATCATCAACACGACCGCGTTGGGGATCGAAAAGAGGTCGGCGCCTCGACCGAGCCATACGTACGAGTCCGGTATCTCGTAGATAGACTCTCCCTTCGAAATGATGTAGGCAAAGCCGCTCGCCACGAGCATGACGGCGAGCGTCGCGATAAAAGGAGGGACCTTGAACCGGGTAATCGTGATGCCGGACGCGAATCCTACGAGCCCACACATCATGATCGCCGTGAGAGAGCCCAGAATCATCGCCCATACCGAGGCGTCTTCCCCCCCCATCGATCGGATCATCCAGGCGGCCACCACGGCCGACAACGCGATCAGGCTGCCGACGGACAGGTCTATGCCCGCCGTGATGATGACCATCGTCATACCTACTGCAATGATTGCGATGACCACAATTTGATTGGCGACGTTGCGGAGGTTGTTGGCCAGCAAAAAAGTAGGCCATCGGTAGCTGCGCGGCGCAACCAGCTCGGCGCCGGCCATGGAAGGCACCCGGTTTTTGATGTTGCTGACGATTGTGGTGTAGTCCTGCGGAAGGGCGATGGCGTCGACCGCGGTCCCGAGGCTGTCCAGCCGTTCGAATGTGCTGCGCACGACGGGCGGTTCCCCGTCTACCCGGACGATATTGCGATAGTTGTTGGCTTCGAGGCGGCGTACGAGGGAGCTGGCGAAGAGCTGGTGTTCCGGGTTCGACTTGGACACGACGACCAGGGAGGCGTCCTCGTTGTAGGTGTTGAGCAGCATCTCGACGACCTGGTCCGCGGCATCGCTGCCTCGCGGGTTTTGCTCGTCCAGCGTGCTTATCGAATAAAAGACACACAACAGGATCAACACGATCAACATCCCGTAGTCGGAAAGGAACTTGTTCAGGCTCATGGTACAGATGAAGGTTGGATTATACCGTGGTGGTGAGACAGACGAGGAGGAGAAGGCCTCCGGCGGTGACCAGCGAGCCGATCCACCAGACGTAAGGAGAGGGAAAGCGCCAGACGCCTCTGCTCAGCCGGCCAGCCACGGCGGTGCACGCAGCACCTGCTGCGGCGCCGAACAGAGTAACCAATATAGGGGGCAGCAAGGATAAACGGGCAAAAGCATTGAAGTCCTGGCCAATGAGTCTCCAATACGTCATCCAGATTCCAGTGGCCACGACTACGATGGACACGAGATGAACGATCTTTTTCGAGGCGCTTTTCATGGTGTGTTTGGCAGCGTATTTCGCAGCGTATTTCGCAGCGCTATGGAACCCCCTACGGCATGTCCTTTGAACATCTGCTTACGGCAGGTTCTTCTGCATACCCTTAATTGCATACCTTTCAACGTATGCTCTTCAATTCCTGTCCGCTTCCCTGTCCGTTACAGCATATTCGCCCAGAGCCCAGGCGATAGCCCCGGAGAGATGCTGCCGGAAGAGGGGGTCCCGGAAAGCCTCTTCGGTGTGCCCCATCGCGGTGTAAAAGGCCCGTCCTTCGCCCATAGACCGGTACCAGACGACAGGGTGATCGCCCATCGCTGCTCTGCCCGGATCGTACGTAGCCTCGTCCACACGAGCCAGCACATGGATGGCGGGGTTGTCCCTCGGATTGCTCTCGAAGCTGTACCATTCGTCGTCCCTGTTCCAGCGCGCAGGAAGCCCCGAGGTCGCCGGGTGAGTGGCGTCCTCGATGACCACGTCGGCGTTGCGGACGTTTGGAAAGTTCGGATGGCTTTTGAACCGCGTTCCCAGCAGCGTCCCATACCAGGGCCAGTCGTGTTCGGTATCGGCCGCGGCATGAATACCGACGAACGCGCCGCCGGCTTCGATGTATCTTTCGAAGGCGAGTTGCTGTGCCTCGCTCAGTACGTCCCACGTTGTATTGAGCCATACCACGACAGAAAAGGCATCCAGCCTTTCGTGCTCGAATACGGCTCCGTTGGCCGTGGCGAACACCGTCCACCCCCGGTCTCTGCCGATGTCCTCCAGGGCGGCGATGCCGGCCGGAATCGACGCATGCCTGAAGCCGGCCACCTTCGTGAACACCAGTACAGCAGGGTCCGAAAGCTCTGGCAGAGCGGGCGGATCCTCGTCATGGGGCACTTCACACCCCATCCATCCGAGCGGCGCACCGGCACATAACAGTATGGCGATGTATCGTTTGAACATAGTGTTCAGTGTTTGGTGTTCAGTATGATAAGGTAAGGTGCTCCGAACTGTGGACCCCGAACTCCGAACTGTACACCCCCAACCCTCACCCCTCTCCGACCGCGAGGGACATAATATCTTCCTGGGTAGCGTGGGCCACGTCCTGGATCTCGCCGCTGATGCGGCCTTCGTGCATCACCAGGATGCGGTCGCTCATGCCCAGCACTTCGGGTAATTCGGAGGAGATCATGATGATGGCCTTGCCGGCTTCGGCGAGTTTGTTCATGAGCAGGTAAATCTCATACTTGGCGCCCACATCGATGCCGCGTGTGGGCTCGTCGAAGATGATAACGTCCGAGTTGGACTCGAGCCAGCGTGCGATGAGGACCTTCTGCTGATTTCCGCCGGACAGGTTCTGGGCGAGCTGGTCCTGGTGGGATACCTTGATCTTGAGGCTTTCGATGTACTGCTCGAACCGGTTTCGCTCTTCGCCTTTACGGACGAAGCCGAAGCGGGACCAGTGGTCCAGGTTGGCCAGGGCGAAGTTCTCACGGGAGGAGAGGCCGAGGACGAGGCCCTGGGCCTTGCGGTCTTCCGTGAGCAGGCAGATGCCCTGCTCGATGGCATCCTGCGGGGAGCGGATGGCGATCGGGGCGCCGTCGAGGAGAATGGTGCCCCGGGAAGCCCGGTCGGCTCCGAAGATGAGGCGGGCCAGCTCGGTACGGCCGGCGCCGACCAGTCCCGTCAGGCCCACCACCTCACCCCGGTGAACCTGAAACGAGGCGCCGGGTGCATCGGGGGCGGCGGCGAGGTCCCGGACCTCCAGCCGAACCTCTCCGATCGGGTGTTTGTGCTTGGGGAATTCGTTTTCGATCGACCGGCCGACCATCATCTCGATCAGGCGGTCGCGATCGACCGTGTTAATGGGGTGCGTGCCGATGTATTCACCGTCGCGGAGCACCGTCACCACGTCGGCTACGGCGAAGATCTCGTCCAGGCGGTGGCTGATGTAGATGATGCCTATATCCTGGCTCTTCAAGTCTCGGATGATCGTGAAGAGCGTCTCAACCTCCTGGTTGGTCAGCGTGGCGCTCGGCTCGTCCATCACGATGATCCGTGCGCCGACGGAGAGCGACTTGGCGATCTCTACGAGCTGCTGCTGGGCTACGCTCAGCTCGGCGCAAATCGCTTCAGGATCGATACGGACGTTCATGCGCTCGAAGAGCTCCTCCACGATGCGATGTTCCTTGCGCTTCGAAAAAAAGCCCCAACTCGCCTGTTCGTGCCCCAGCAGGATGTTTTCGCGGACGGTGAGCCCCGGGATCAGGTTGAACTCCTGATAGATCACCGCTATACCGGCCTGTTGTGCCTCGATGGGGGTCGAGAAGTGCACGGATCGGCCGTCGATATGCGTTGTTCCGGCGTCAGGCCGGTGCACTCCAGCGAGAATTTTGATCAGGGTGCTCTTCCCGGCGCCGTTCTCGCCAACGATGGCGTGTACCTCGCCCCGATGCAGGCGCAGTCGAACCCCTTTGAGCGCTTTTACGCCGGGGAACGATTTTTCGATACCTGCTACAGAGAGTAGCGGAGGAGGTGCCTCGCCGGCGTCTGGTTCACGGATCTGGCCGTCCATCGCGATTCTGTCTGAGAGCAGTTGATCGAACCCGAAACCGACCTTACTCGGAGGGCGCTTCTTCTTGCAGGAGCGGGTCCGCCTCTGCGTCGGCCTGGCGGTACAGGGTAGCCGGGATCAATTGCTCGGCGTCCAGTTCTTCCCCACTCATGTAGGCCACGATGGATTCAACCGTCATTTCGCCGATCTTCCGGGGGTGCTGGATCACGTCCGCATAAATTTTACCATCGCGGATCGCGCGACGAGCCTCGATCGTGCCGTCGAATCCGACGACCTGCACGGAGCCGGACTTGCCGGCTTTTTCGATCGCAGCGACTGCCCCGAGCGCCGTGTCGTCGTTGATGGCGAAGATCACATCCAGGTCGGGATGCGCTTGCAGGATGTCTTCGGCCACGCGGAAGGCGCGGTCTTTGATACCCCCGCCGGGGAGCTGGGCCACCACTTCGATGGATCGGCCGCTCTCGTTGGCGTCGTCAATCACGTCGTGGAAGCCCTGCGTACGCTGGATGACAGACTCCACCTCGGGGTGATCGATGATCGCTACGGTGCCGGATCCTTCGATGATCTCGAGCACGGCTTCCGCCGCCAGCCGGCCCCCGCTGTAGTTGTCGGTCGCGATGTGAGTGACGATGTCGACGCCGTCAGCCAGCGCCGCAATGTCGGCGGTGAAGATGGGGATGCCAGCCTCGTTGGCCTCCTGGATGGAAGTCACTATGGCTTTGGAGTCGGCCGGGCTCATCACGATTGCATCGACGCCCTGCACGATGAAGTCGGCGACCTGGTTGCGCTGCCGGGCTACGTCGAACTCGGCCGAGGTAATCGTGACGCTCATGTTGTGCTCAGCGGCGGCGTCTTCCAGCCCCGCAGCCAGGTTCTGGAAAAACGGGTGGGTCATCGTGAGCAACGTAACGCCGATCGTTCCCGCTGTTGTACCTGTTGCCGTACCGGCTGCATTATCGGAAACCCGGACATCGGTTTCCGGCTGGCAAGAACTCAACATGCCAACAAGGAGGGCCACAAATAACCAACGTGATAAGAGATGCATACTTCGCACAAATAGGTTCAATGGGGAATGGGGAATCAACCCAATCTTAGCACATTCTGCGCTGAATCGCCAATCTTTCGTCGAGATTCCGGCTGATTAGAACAATAAGGAGCGCTCGCATTGAATTTAGGCCCCCGCCTTCAATCCGTGCATGTATCTGAATGCTCCATTTTGTATATAGTACGTACCTGTGCATATTTAATCCAACCATCGATTCTTATGGGCTTTCCAACAGTAAATAGAACACTCGCCTTATTTATTTTGGCCTGTGTGATCGGCGCATGCGCCGAGGCCGGCGACGTTCAGCAAGAAGCCGCAGCGCAGCAGTCGCCGGCCGAGATGAGCGAAGAAACACCGCCGGCCGAGATGAGCGAAGAGGAGCTGCACGCCTATGCCGCCGACATCCACGAGCGCGTGCTTACGTTGGACACTCACGATGATATCCCTTTCAATTTTGCGACGGAGGACGTCGACCCCGGTGTCCGGGGAAGCGGAAACCGGCAGGTCGACCTGCCGAAGATGAGAGAAGGAAAGCTCGACGTCGGGACGTTCATCGTGTACGTGGGTCAGATGGTACGTACGCCCGAGAACTACGAACAGGCGAAAGCCTACGCCATGACGAAGTTCGACGCCATCCATCGCATGGCCGAGATGTATCCGGAGGAAATCGAGGTGGCCCTGACCGCCGACGACGTCATGCGAATCCACAACAGCGGAAAACTCGTCGCTGCGATTGCCATCGAAAATGGATTCGTGATCGGCAAGGACCTCTCTCTCCTCCAGAAATACAAGGACCTCGGAGCCAATTACATTACGCTCGCGCATGGCGGGCACAACGACATCGCCGATTCGTCGACCCCCCGCGACAACCTGGGTGACGGCGCTGAAGAGCACGGCGGCATCAGTGACTTCGGCGCTGAAGTCATCCGAGAGATGAACCGCCTGGGCATCCTCGTCGATGTTTCACACATCTCGAAAAAAGCGAGTATCGAGGCTGCTCAACTCTCCGAAGCGCCCATCATCGCCTCGCATTCGAGCGTCAGAGCGCTTTGCGACGTTGCCCGCAACATGGACGACGAGCAGATGCTGGCCCTGAAGGAGACGGGAGGCGTGATGAACATTGTCGCACTGGGGGCCTACGTCAAACGCGACCCGGAACGGCGCGCCGCCCAACGGGCAGTCCGGGACTGGTGGTCCCGCATCAGCGGCCCTTCTGACGAACAGCAGGCTGAATACGAGGCCCGGATGGCTGAGGTCGACGAGCAGTTTCCGCCCCCGGACGTGTCCGACTTCGTCGACCATATCGACTATGCCGTGGACCTGATCGGCATCGATCACGTAGGGATCAGTTCGGACTTCGACGGCGGCGGCGGGGTCAAGGGATGGGACGACGCCGCCGAAACCGGCAACGTCACCCTCGAACTCGTCCGAAGAGGATATACCGAGGAAGAAATCGGCAAACTATGGTCCGGCAACTATCTCCGGGTCTGGAAAGAGGCCGAACGGCTCGCTGCTGAGATGTAACACCGAACTTTACGCCACGCCTTCGCCCTGGGCATCATGATACCGGTCGATGGCGGCTCTGAACTCCTCGAGCAAGATGGGTTTCTGCAGCACGTCGTCGATCCCGACTGCGCGGCAGGTTTCTTTCGGGTATTCGAGGTTCAGCGCCGTGACGGCGATGATGTAGGGATCCAGGGTAGGATTCTGGGATCGAATGGTCCGTGTGGCCTGAAATCCGTCGAGTTTGGGCATCGCCAAATCCATCAGAATCAGGCTATATTGCTTTTTTTCAACTGCCTCAAGCGCTTCCACGCCGTTTTTGACCACGTCGGCGGTATAGCCTACGTGGTGGAGCATGCGCGAGATGAGATCTCGATGCAGTTCATTGTCGTCGACGAGGAGAATCTCGATCGATGATGAGACAGGCATTTCGTTCATGGATGTTAAAACGGTTTCTATTGCAACGTAGAGGATCGCGAAGAGGAGCGCGGGCGGGCGGTGTGTGCAATGAACCTGTTCGAAGGCATCGGTGCGCGGATAGGCTGCAATCATCATGCCTGACGTCAAAACGGATTCAGTGCGATAAGCCTATCCAAAAGCCCCTTTCAGGCTACCTTCGGGCCTCAGACCGGGCGCTCGGGTTTTTTAGATGGGCGCTCAATGGAGGAGGGGAGATCTTGATAACGTCCTGTTAGTATTCAGCCCGTGGAGAGCGTACTACGGAAAGGGGCGTGAAAACAATTCGGGAGAACGCTCCCCCGCAGGGGGGCGGGGTTTGCGTGGATGATCGACCGAATCAATCGACCGAGACGGGTGAATACCCCATACGTTCTAACCGGGCGTTCAACGCGCTTATGTCTTCGGCAATGAGTATTTCGAGGGTGCGCACGTGTTCGTCGAGTTCGGCCTCGATGTCTCCGATGCGTACATAAGCATCTTCGCCGGGGGTCTGGTCGGCTGCGTCGAGCATCCCGTACAGGTAGGTGAGCTGTCGCAAGAGTTTGGGTTTGAGCTGAGCGCCTACTTTGCCGGCCTGGGTCTGGATCAGGGCGTCTTCGAGGGCAGTGAGTGCCGTCGTTATCTCATCCGTCTGACGCGATACGGCGTTGTCTTCATCACGGGCGGATTGGATGTCTCCGATTTGTTGCCTGATTTCGCGGATCCGCTGAACCGTCTGCGTCAATGCTGTGATGTTGTCGCGGATGCGCAGGGCGAGCAGCACCTGGGCTTCGACGTCCGCCGGCGAGACGCCGTCCCCGGCGAGGCGAGGGTCCAGCAGGAGGCGAACGTACTGCGTGGCTGACCAGTCGCCGATGCGCATGGCAATACGATACGGGCCCGGTTCTGCCAGCGGTCCTGTATCCGGCCAGAGGGATTCCCCGTCCAGGTGTTGGGGCCCCTGGTAGTGCATATCCCAGTAAAATCGGTTCAACCCCTCCTTTTTCGGAAGAACAACCTCCGGGGTGGGCGGCCTGAAAAAGGCCTGCATATTCTGATCGGGCGGGGTAGAAGGGGCGGAGGCCGTACTGTCGCTGCGAAACGAACGGAGCACACGGCCCTGGTTGTCCAGGATTTCCAGAACGATCTCTTCCTCAGGCACTTCAGCGAGGTAGTAGTGCAGGGCCAGCCCCGGTTGAGGATACTCCGGCGTGCTGCCGTCAAAGCGTTCGCGAGAGGCCGACCATCGGTATCGATAGGCATCTCTGGGGGCGAACAAATGATAGGCAGCGTCGGCCAGCGAGGGGTCGATCTGATGCAGGGGCGAGAGGTCGTCCATGATCCAGAAGGAGCGTCCCATGGTGGATAAAACGAGGTCCTTGCGATGAATGCGGATGTCGGTAACCGGCGTCGCGGGGAGGTTGAGCTGAAAAGGCTGCCACGAGGCCCCCTCGTCGAATGAGACGAACATGCCGAATTCGGTTCCGGCGTAGAGCAGGCTTCTCCGGTTGGGGTCTTCGCGGATGACGCGGGTCGGGTAATTCATCGGGATGCCGCTGGCGCTGTCGGACAACAGCGTCCAGGTTTCGCCATAATCCTGGGTCATGAACAGGTAGGGGGCCCAGTCGTCCAGCATGTAGCGGTACAGAGCGGCGAAAGCACGGCCACGCCCGTGCACAGACGGCTCGATCGTCTGAACACGTCCCCCCGGAAGGAGCGAGTCGGGGGTCACGTCGACCCAGTTTTCGCCGCCGTCGCGGGTCACGTGGATCAACCCGTCGTTGGAGCCGGCCCAGAGCACCCCTTCCTCCAACGGAGATTCCCTGAGCTGGTAAATGGCACTGTAAATCTCCTCCCCCGTGATGTCGCGCGTGATGGGTTCTCCGGAATAGCCCTGGTTGCTGGTTTCGAAAGCAGTCAGGTCCGGGCTGATGACCTGCCAGTTCCGGCCTTCGTTGGTCGTTTTGTGGACGAACTGAGACGCATGGTAGATGACATTTGGATCGTGCGGAGAAATCTCGATAGGGGCGGTCCGCTGGAAGCGGAACGGCATCTCGGAAGCCGGGTGGCCGTAATTGAAGTAAGGATAGACCCAGTACTGCTGCGTCTGGCCGGTTCGATGATTATACCGGCTGAAACGTCCTTTGCAGCCGCCATAGACGATGTCAGGGTCGGTGGGATGTACCGCCAGCGGCCCGGTTTCGCACCCGGCGACGACGCGCCAGTGCTGTTTGGGGTGTACGGTCGGAGCGGGGGGCAGGCTCGGGATCGCGATCGTGGTGTTGTCCTGCTGTTCGCCGTAGAGCCAGTAGGGATGGCGATCGTCCACGACGACGTGATACATCTCGGCGGTAGGCTGGTTCTCGATGGACGACCAGGTGTCGCCCCCATCCAGGCTCACGGTGGCCCCCCCGTCATTGCCCTGGAACAGATAGTCCGTATTCGCAGGGTTGATCCACAGGGCATGATGATCGCCGTGGGGGGTCCGGAGGTTTTCGAAAGTGGCGCCCCCATCCTCGGATTTGAAGAACCCTTCGTTGCTCACATAGACCACGTCCGGGTCGAGCGGATCGGCGTGGACGTGTGTGTAATAAAAGGGCCGGTAGAGCAGGCTTTTCTGGTCGTTGATCTGCATGAAGGAAGCGCCTCCATTGTCGGAGCGGTAGAGCCCGCCCTCGTCGGCGGGCGCTTCGACCAGGGCGTACACCCGTTCCGGGTTTGCGGGCGAGAGAGAGACGTCGATTTTGCCTCGCAGGCCGGTCGGTAGCCCGTCGGTCAGTTGGGTCCACGTATCGCCGCCGTCGATGGATTTGTAGAGCCCTCCTTCCAGGCCACCGCTGATAATCGTCCAGGGTTTGCGCTCGGCGCGCCACATCGTAGCATAAATTTCGTTCGGTTGGTCGGGGTTGATCGCGACTGAAGCGGCGCCCGTGCTGTCGGATACGTAGAGGATTTGCTCCCAACTCGTGCCTCCGTCGTAGGTCCTGTAGACGCCCCGTTCGGGATTGGGGCCGAAGGGGTGGCCGAGCGCAGCCACGTAGAGCAGGTTCGGGTCGGTAGGGTGAACAGCCATTGAGCCGATCTGGCCGGCTTCCGGCAAGCCGATGTACATCCAGGTTTCGGCCGCATCGAGCGACTTGTAGACGCCGCGCCCCGTCGATACGTTGCTGCGGATGCAGGCCGACCCGGTGCCGGCGTAGACGACGTTCGAGTCGGAAGGGGCTACCGCGAGCGCCCCGATGGAGCCCACGTCGAAGTACCCATCCGACACGTTTGTGTACTGCAGGCCGTGCGTGGTAGACTTCCAGACCCCTCCGCCCGTAGCTCCCATATACAGCACGGGCTCGGGGCCGGGCACGCCTGTGACGGCGGTCACGCGGCCGCCCCGATAGGGGCCTGGCATGCGATACGTCAGGGCCTGGTACCACGACGGATCTACCGAGAAGGTGGGACGTTCCGTCTGGCCGAATACCGGTCGAACGGTCGGCAGCGCGAGCCACACCAGGGCAAAACACGCCGAAAATGCCTGGATGGCGGCTGTCCTGCACGGACCGAAGGAGGGGGCGGAACGCGGGGAGAAGATCATGGAGGTACTTGCTTTCAAGTTAAGGTGTTGATGTTAGGCGAACTGTGCACAACAGGCTGGTTTACGCGGCTCCGTATACGTACTCTCCTACGTACTCAGCATACGTGCAACGCCGTTCTGGCAAGGCCCACGTGCAACCGGCGCGTAACATCTGTTATGTCATGTCTTGACCTTCGGCCGGGGAGGCGCTAGATTCGAGCTGTCTCGTTCCGGCGCATAACGCCTGGTAAGTGATGTTACGCGAACTGTGCACAGCAGGCTGGTTTACGCGGCTTTGCATGTGTGCAAAGCCGCTCTAGCAGTACCTATGCGCAACCGGCGCGTAACATCTGCTGATAACTGACACCCGTTAGACTGACATCCGATCATCAAAGAGGATACGCCATGAGTGCGGCTATAGATTATTACGAACAATCGATGGCGCTGCTGCGGTCCATCAAAGAGACGCAACTGCCTAACGTCGAAGCGGCGGCCGACATTTGCGCTGACAGCATAGAAAACGGCGGTCTGGTCTTTTTGTTTGGCGCCGGCCATTCTCGCATGATGTGCGAAGAGATGACGCCGCGCCAGGGCGGCTTTGTGGGTTTTTATGCCCTGGTGGAGCTGGCCATCTCCAACCACTCGGCCATCGTGGGGCCCAACGGCTTGCGGGGGCCTCTGTATCTGGAGAAATACGAGGGTTACGCGGAGGAAATCTTGAGGAGCTTCAAGTTCGGCCCTCACGATGCGTTCATCTTGATCTCCACGAGCGGCATCCGGCCGCTGATCGTCGAGATGGGCCTCGGAGCCAGGGAGCGGGGCCTGCCGGTGATCGGTATGGTGTCCAGGCCGCACTGCGAGCAGTCGAAGCCGGCCCATTCCTCAGGGAAAAAGCTCATTGACATCGCGGACGTAGTGCTGGATAACCATTGCCCTCCAGGAGACTGTATCCTGGAGCTGGAGGGGCTGGAGTGGCGGACGGGGCCTACCTCTACGTTGACCGGCGGCCTTCTGATCAACATGGTACGCGTCGAAGTGGCTGAAAAACTGCTGCAACGCGGGTTTAAACCCGAGCTGCTGCCCAGCCACCAGTTCGTCGGCAACGTGAGCGCCGACGAACAACTCGACCGTTTTTACGAAGGATATCGAAAAAGCCTGGCGCATCTATACACCTGATTGAGGTTATGAAGGAGTATGTCATAGGATTTGATCTCGGCGGTACGAGGCTCAAGAGCGGAGCCGTAACGCGCGAGGGGGAGCTCGACGCCGAGGGCATCAGGCCGTCCGGATATCAGATGGTGCCGGCCGTCCTCGTGCAGGCGTATATCGATGAGGTGCACCGCATCAGCCGGGCGACGGGCGCCGAGCCGAAGGCGGTAGGGCTCGCGTTTTCGGGGGCAGTAGATCCGAATAAAGGGGTCGTTTTTCTACCCGGTAAGGTGAAAGGGCTCGAAGGATACCCGATCGTACCCGAACTCGAACAACGCCTGGGTATCCCGGTCGTGGCCGACAACGACGGGCGGATTTCGATGTACGCAGAGTCCCGGTATGGCCTCGCGCGCGGTCATACGTGGGCGTTGACGATCACGATCGGCACCGGCGTGGGCTCCGGCGTCATGCTCGACGGCCGGATCCTGCGCGATCCGCACCTGCAGTTCGGCACCCAGATGGCCCACATCGTCCAGCAGGCGGGCGGCGGCCGCCTCTGCATCACGCGCGCGCGCGGGACGGCCGAAATGTTGTGCTCGGCGACGGCGCTCAAGATGGCCGTCCGCGACGGGCTCGAACGGGGCATTCCCTCGGTCTTGAGCGACCGGTATTTCGAAGATCCCACCTCGGTAGACTTCAAGGCGGTCATCGAAGCAGTCGAAGAGGGCGATGCGCTCTGCATCGACGAACTGGAGCACTGGCGGCTGAACCTGGCCTGGCTGCTGGTGAGCGCGGTTCACGTGTACGCGCCGGAGATCATCATCTTGAGCGGGGGGGCAACCAACGCTGCCGATCATTTCCTGGCCTTCGTGCAGGATCACGTGAACGACCACACATTTCGGTATCCGCCCGGCGATCCCATCCCGATCGTGGTCTCTCAGCTCAGAAATCACTCCGGCGTACTCGGCACCGCCGCCCTGGCCTGGGAGCGGCTTACGGGTTCGGAGTTCTGAATTCGGTATTCCACGATTTCAGAGGGCCGCTCACGTCGTTTTGAGGCCGGCGCCGTTCGATATCGAGGAGAAGTCGGATACGTCGACCGGGTTGTGGGGGAGGCTGCCCCGGAAGGACCGCAGGTACACGAAGGGGGTGTAGTGCAGGAAGTTCGACACCCGGGACGTGTAGACGTCGGCTGAGCGTTCGACCTGGCTGGCGAAGTGGCTTTTGTCGTTGCCAGTGCGCATCAGGAGCCCCCAGTTCGGATTGTGCAGGGAACTGGCCTGTTCCGCGAACGGCGTGATCGTTTCATCCATCTCGATCATCCGCCGGCGCAGGTCTGCCATGAGGCGATCGTATTCCTCAACGTCACGGCCAGGCTGGGGGCCGTATTCCTTCGATTTACGCAATCGCTCGAGACGCATCGCTGAGTATTCGGCTTCCATATTAGCCTTCTGGGCCATTAACAGGGACAGGCGGGCCTGAGCCGGCTCGAACGACCGCAGCACCTCGATCTCTTTTTCCAGCTCGCGCAAAATGAGCGCCGTACGCCAGCGGTGCAGGCTTTTGCTCACCTTGACGTCGGAGTAGATGTGATCGCCGACGTACAGGATTTGCTCGCCGGTCAACTGCAGGGATTCCTCCACCAGGGCCGCATGGGCGCCCAGGTAGATGCCTCCCTGTTTCAGAGGGCCGCGGTGCTCTCGCAGCAGGCCGTCGTCGTCAACGATTTCGAACGCCGGGGACCGGCTCGAGAAAAAGTCCGGCTTTCTGGAGCTGACGATGCTGATGTCGAACAGGTCGCGCCAGGTCATCGAGCCCGGCAGGAACCGGTCGAACGCGTAGGACAGCATCGGGGCGGCGTACGTCCACTCGGAGTTGGTGATGAGGAGGATCTGCTTGCCGGACTCTTTCTGGTCCAGCAGCGTCAGGGGCATATTTTCGTCGAGTTGGACGAAGCGGTCCGGGTTGGAGATGATTTCCCGCTTGAGCAATCCTTCCAGGTGAGCCTCGTCGAGCGTTTTACGCACACAGCGGTACAGATTCTCGTAGCCGACCGAGGGCGGCAGCTTGCCTTCGTCCAGCAGATCGATGAGCTGCATGTACATACAGATCTCCGAGATGGAGAACTGGGTGTTCATGAAGCGCCACCGGGCGTCGTGCAGATCGACCAGGACGCCGCGGTACCGCTCCTTCTGATCGGTATACGTCAGCGGCGTGGTACCGTGAAAGGCCCGCTTGACGTAGCCGAATCGATTGGCTTTGACCACGTTGCCTTCCTGCATGTCGATGATAAGGCCCTGCATGGCGAGTGCCGGGTCGAATTCCAGATGCCCTACCGGCCATCCCAGTTCTTCTAAACCGTTCCTCAGATACGCGTAGGCATGGCGTTCCCAGACCACCACGTCGTAGTGGATCAGCGTGTAGTCCATGTCGTACCCGATCGCTTCGATTTTCCTGAGGTTCAGGGTTCTATTGCAAAACAGTCCGTTTTTGTGTTTGAATACTGGCATACCTCAGACGGGCAAGTTGCATGAAAGGCCATCACGGAGACCGTGCGTCAGGCTGGCACATGTACGACCGATCGAAGATCAAAGTTCTGATATCTGTACTCAGTACCTTCTGCTCCCCTGGTTGTTGATGGCCTGGCTCACCATGTCTGCATCTGCCCTCGCGCAGCCCGCAATGCCCTCGGAGCGTCACATATCGCTCGAAGATGCCCTCGAAAGGGCTCTCAGTCACAATTACCGGATACAGATGGCCCAGATCGACTGGCGCGCAGCGCATGCCGAGGTGACCAAGGCGCGGTCGGCTTACTTCCCTCAGAGGATCATCTCGGAGATCGCCACCACAACGAACGACCCACGCAACGCGTTTGGGTTCAAGCTGAAACAAAAAGTGCTCACAGAGGCCGGCTTCGAGCTGGCCTCCTTGAACGATCCCGGTGTTATCGATCATCTCACAATACGCTTCGAGTTTCGACAGCCGGTGTTAAATTCAGAAGGGCTCTTTCGGCACCGGGCGGCACGCAGCCAGGCGCAGGCCACCGTTCATGCCCTTGAACGTGCCCGAAATGACGTCAATTTTCAGGTCAAACAATCGTATTAGGGTCCCGACAACATCGGATCTACAAACATCACCCGGCGACGGAGCTGTTTCGGGATCGACTTCAGAGGTGGTACCGGTGAACCCGAACCCTCCTGAACCCAAACAGGAAAACGGCCAATGAAGCTAGTTGTGATCTTGAGCGTGAGCGCTTACTCCGACGCGCTCGAAAAAATGTATATCGTGATCATACACTCACCAGCCCAATCCGGGCTTTTCAGATGCAGGTGGAAAAAAGTGTGTGAGCATGTGAGCGGCAAGAGGGCCTGATGCCTGTCCGGCACTCCGCGTTCTGGACAACCTTGATGCGCATACACTCGCTTCCGGCAAGCAGTCGGGCGCGAGGCGAAACACGCTCCTCTGCAGGACATAGAAGGAACGTTCAACTGTCAGCGGAAGGATGTAGTTCATGATAAAGGTAGAATCGTTACAGGCGATCAAGGATCGATATGCGGAGATCACGAAGATGATGTCTGATCCGGAAATAGCCACCGACATCTCGCGCATGGCCAGGCTCGGACGGGAGCATGTCGAGCTGAAGGAGGTGGTCGAGTCGGTGAAGGCCTACGAAGGCGTCGTCGAGGAACTCGAAGAGTTGCGCACGCTGGTCCGCGAGGAAGACGAAGAGGAGCTTGTCAAGATGGCCAGGGATGAGATCGAACGCCTCGAGGAAAAACTGCCGGTTCTGGAAGAGAGCCTTCGCCTGAAGCTCATTCCGAAAGATCCGGAAGACTCGAAAAATGCCATCATCGAGATTCGAGCGGGCACGGGCGGCGATGAGGCGGCGCTCTTCGCCGGCGACCTGTTTCGGCTCTACAATCGCTACGCGGAGAGGCACAACTGGTCTATCGACGTCATGGAGGCGTCCGAGGGCACGCAGGGCGGATTTAAGGAGATCATCTTCGAACTGAAAGGAAATAACGTGTTCGGGATGATGAAGTACGAAAGCGGTGTGCATCGCGTGCAGCGGGTGCCGGCGACCGAGTCCAGCGGCCGCATTCATACCTCGGCCGCCACGGTGGCCGTGCTGCCGGAAGCGGACGAGGTCGACGTCGACATCCACGCCAACGACCTGAAGGTCGATGTCTACCGGTCCAGCGGCCCGGGCGGGCAGTCGGTGAATACGACCGACTCGGCCGTCCGCATTACTCATATCCCGACCGGGCTGGTCGTGACCTGCCAGGACGAAAAGAGCCAGCACAAGAACAAGGACAAAGCGATGCGGGTGCTCCGTTCTCGCCTCTACGAAATCGAACTGGCAAAACGCAACGCGGAACGCAGCGAAGCGCGCCGGTCTATGGTAGGCTCCGGTGACCGGTCCGGCAAGATCCGGACGTACAACTGGCCGCAAGACCGCGTGACCGACCACCGGCTGCAGGGCGATCAGAAGAACTATCCACTCCAGAAGATCGTCAACGGCGATCTCGACGACGTCATCAACGCCCTGCGGACTGCAGACAACGCGGAACGCCTCTCCAGGTTATAGTGGGGCTTCCTATCGTGAAAATTCGTTCAATGGCGGATCTTATCGCCCCTGCACGATTATGAATGTGCTCTATTTCCCTGCTCCGCTCACAGCGGGGCATGATCGCAATCATTCCACAGGGATCCTGTATGGCTGAAGAAAAAAGAACCTACGAAGTTACCTATATCGTCAACGCGGTACTTAGCGACGATCAGATTAAGTCCGTTGTGAAACGCATCTCTTCGTTCATCGAAGACAACGGCGGTGAAATCATCGAATTAAACGAGTGGGGTTCCAAGCGCCTCGCGTATCCCATCAACAAGAAAAGAAACGGGTATTACGTAAACCTGTACATGAAGGCCGTCGGCGACCTCGTCGTCCGCCTGGAACGCTCCCTCGAAATCGATGATGACATCTTGCGCTATCTCACCCTGCGTATGGATGCCAAGATGCTCAGGCACTATGAGCAAACCGCGAAAAATCCCGGCAACAAAACAGCCGAAGAGTCTTAATCTATAACCGCTAATCCCGATCGATCATGGCAGATTCCAATTCCGAAGAAGAAAAAGAGTCCGTACTCGACGCCCTCGAGTACATCGATTACAAAGATACCGACCTGCTCATGCGTTTCATCAATGAGCAGGGGAAAATCCTCCCGCGCCGTATTACCGGCGTAACGGCAAAACAACAACGCCAGCTGTCGCGTGCGATCAAGCGAGCGCGTCATCTGGCCCTGATTTCATTCGTTTCCGATACGGTCAAGTAGTCATGAAAGTTATTCTATTAAAAGACGTGCCTAAGCTCGGCGAAGAGGGTGAAGTCGTTACCGTGAAGGACGGTTATGGGCGCAACTATTTGATTCCCCAGGGGCTCGCCCATCTCGCTACTCCGAGCGCGATCAAGGCGAATGCCGAGATGAAACGGCAGGCCTCCCGCAAAATCGCCAAACGCAAAGAAGAGCAGATCGGTCTGGCCGAGGAGCTGAGCAATACGGAAGTGGTCGTCGAAGTTAAGGTCGGCGAGGAGGACCGCATCTTCGGTACGGTAACGCCCACCCAGATTGCCATACAGCTGGCCAAACAAGGGTTCGACATCGACCGCCGGGTTATCGAACTCACCGAGGACATCAAGACGCTGGGCGTGTACACGGCCGAAGTGAGGCTGAGCTCTGACGCTATCGGTAAGGTCAAGGTGCGGGTGGAAGCCCCCGCCGAAGAAGCGGAAGAATAACCTCCAGAATGGGTTGTCGGAACGGTGTAATTCAGCGCAGCAATAGAATGCGGTAATAGAATGCAGTAGTAGAAGGCGGTGGAATCTAACTAGGAGGTAATAGCGTTCTAAACGATACCTGCACTCACCAACATTCCGTCGTTTATGTTTATCCGTGCTCTGGCGCTGCTCCTTCCTTTGCTGGTTCATATGCCGTGGTCTTTGATGGCTCAAGGACCGGCCCCTTCGTACGTCTCGTGGGTGTCGACGCCCTCGGTTTCGTCCGTGTCGCAGGGAGACAGCTTCGACATCACGCTGAGCGCCCGGATTGCGGATGGATGGAAACTGTATGCCATGGATTCACCGCCTCCGAGCTGGGGAGCCCGGCTGCAAATCGATGCACCCTCCGGCGGCATCGAGCAGGACGGAGATCCTTCACAATCCACTCCGAAGCAGGCCTTCGATAAGAACTTCAAACAGGACGTCACCTACTTTGTCGAGGAGGCGGTTCTTTCTGCGTCGTTCAGCGTAGCGGAATCGACCGATCCCGGCCCCCACGTTGTGTCGGGGAAGGTCGGTTACCAGATTTGTAACGACGAGCTGGGCCTTTGCCTGCCCCCGTACTACGAGCCTTTCACCGTACAGGTAGACGTCGTGGAAGCAGCTGCATCCACCGGTGGTGCGAGCAGGGGGGCCAACAGCGATCGTGTGTCGGCGCCAGAAAGATCCCTGGAGACATCCCCCGAATCTACTCTTGAGCCCGTGCCGGAGGAGGTGGAGGAGCGTGAAGAGGAGGCGGTATCTTTTGTCCCCTTCGAGAGCGAGCCGCTGGATCCTGACGCTGCCGGCGAATCGGCCGGAGTAGAACCCCGGGCATCGACGGGAGCCCTGGCGACGGGCTCTTCATCACCCTCTTCTACACTGCGCCGGAAGTCGACGCTCTGGGGGTTTATTCTGCTCGCCATCGGCGCCGGGCTCGGCGCATTACTGATGCCCTGCGTATTTCCGATGATTCCGCTGACGGTGTCCTACTTCACCAAACACGCGCACGACCGGGGAGAGGCGCTGCGTATGGCCAGCGTCTACGGGCTCGCTATCGTGCTGATCTTCACCGGGCTCGGTGTGCTGACGGCGCTCCTGATCGGGGCGTCCGGCGCTCAGGTTATCGCAGCCAATCCCTGGGTGAACCTGTTCATCGGCCTGATCTTCGTCGTTTTTGCCCTGTCCTTACTCGGCCTTTTCGAGTTGCGCCTGCCTTCGGGCTTCGTCAACTTCTTCAACCGGCAGAGCCACGAGCGCCAGGGGTATACGGGCGTCCTCTTCATGGGGACTACCCTCACGCTCGTTTCTTTTTCCTGCACGGCCCCGTTTGTCGGTACCCTGCTCGCTGCAACAGCGGGGGGGGAATGGATCTATCCGGTCATCGGTATGCTCGTTTTCAGCGCGACCTTTGCTGCCCCTTTCTTTCTCTTTGCCCTGTTTCCTAACGGCCTTACCCGGCTCCCGGCATCGGGGCAATGGATGAACACACTCAAGGTGGTGTTCGGGTTCATCGAGCTGGCGGCGGCGATCAAGTTCCTGTCCAATGCCGACCTCGTGTGGGGATGGAATATTATATCGCGCCCTATAGCCATTGCGGTCACGGTGGTCATCCTGTTTCTGACCGGGATGTACCTGATTGGCAAGTTGAAGCTCGCTCATGAAGAAGCGACCGAACAGATTGGAACGCTCCGGCTGGTGTGTGCCATCGGTTTCTTCGGGTTGTCGCTGTACATGCTGCCCGGTCTTTTTGGCGCGCCGCTCAATAACCTCGACGCTTTTTTACCGCCGAGGCAGGGGTCGGACGTCAGTCTCGTGTCCACGTTTGCCAGTACGACGCGGCAGCCGGCCAGCGGGGATGAGGCGTGGTTCGAAGACATCGACGCGGCCTATACCGAAGCGAAACTCGCCAGCAAGCCGGTATTCATCGATTTTACCGGATACACCTGCACCAACTGCCGGCAGATGGAATCCACGGTCTTCCCCCATGCTTCGATCGCACGGCGTTTCGACCGGGATTACGTCCTGCTTCGCCTTTACACCGACGACCTGGACGAAGGCCCCACCCTCCAGCGGTTTCAGCTCGAACTCACCGGTACGGTCGCGCTGCCTACGTATGCGGTAGTCGATCCGGCTTCAGGCGCCCTCATCGCCCGGCGCAGCGGTATCCTATCGGTCGATGATTTCGGCCAGTTTCTGGATGCGAGCGCCGCCGAGTTTTCCGAACACTACCTGGCTGCATCGGATTGATCTCTGGCTCCCCCATGAAAACAATCGTCGGGTTGGATATCGGCGGCACGAAAACGGCGATCGTGGAAGGGACCTACGGAGGAGAGATCCTGCAGCGGCATCAGCACCCGACGCACGCCGAACACCCGTTCGGGCACACCTTTCCCCGGCTGATGGCTACGGTGAACCGCGTAGTGGATGCGGCACGGGAAGCAGGGCGTGACGTCGTTGCCATCAGCGTGTCTGTCGGCGGCCCGCTCCGAATCGACGAGGGTTTCTTGATCGATCCGCCGCATCTGCCCGGATGGCACGGCATTTCCTTGAAGCAACACCTCGAAGTCCATGGTCCCGGGCTGCCGGTCTACGTCGAACACGACGGTAATGCCGGGGCGCTGGCCGAGTTTCACTTCGGCGCAGGGAAAGACGATCCGGGGCTCGAGCACCTCATTTTCCTGACGTTCGGCACAGGGCTCGGGGGCGGTTTCATTCTCCACGGGCGCGTCTTGCGGGGCGCCTCCGACACGGCCGGCGAAGTGGGTCACTGGCGCTTGCACCCTGAGGGCCCGGAGGGATTCGGCAAAGCAGGATCCTGGGAAGGATTCGCGTCCGGCGCCGGCCTCGTCGAACTGGCGCACCGCAAGAATCCGGAGCGATGGCCCCGCGACACGCCCATCCGCGCGGTCGTCGAGGCGATGCTGGACGACGACGAGGAGGCGCTGGAGGTGGCTGCGCAGGCGGGGACGTGGATGGGGCGGGGCCTCGCCTTGCTGGTCGATGCCCTGAATCCCCAACTGATCGTGCTGGGCTCCCTGGGTGTAGCACTCGGCGACCGCATCCTGGCGCCGGCCCGCGAAGAGCTGGCCCGCGAAGCCCTGCCACAGGCCGTCGAAGCCTGTTCGATCGTGCCGGCCGCGCTCGGCCAGCGGATCGGCGACGTTTCCTCCCTGATGGCCGCAATCGTGAGTCAACCCGAGGAGGATTCCAATGAACGATCGGATTGACACAGAATCCCTCCTGCTGGAGGTCCTGACTCAGCCGAGCGACAGGCTCGTCGAATTCGTACACCGGCTCGACGGCCCGCTGGTCGTGCTGGGCGCCGGGGGCAAGATGGGCCCTACTTTATGTGTTCGGGCGAAACGAGCAGCACAGGTTGCCGGGACTCCGCTGGATATTATTGCGGTGAGCCGGTTTTCAGATTCCTCGGTGCGAACGTATCTGATGGACAACGGCGTTGATACGCTCGTTTGCGATCTGTTCGATGCAAATTCGATCCAGCACCTGCCCGAGTCCGCCAACGTCATCTATCTCGTTGGCTTGAAATTCGGTACTCGCGAAAACCCGGCATTGACCTGGGCGGCGAATACGCTGATCCCGGCTCGCGTGTGTGAGCGATACGCAGATGCGCGGATGGTCGTCCTGTCTACGGGCAACGTGTATCCGTTGACGCCGGTCGAGCAGGGCGGGTCGGTCGAATCCGATCCCTTGACGCCACTGGGAGAGTATGCAAATGCCTGCGTGGGGCGCGAACGGATCACGGAGTACTATACGCAGATCTCTGCACTGCAAGCAGTCCTCATTCGGCTCAACTACGCGATGGAGTTGCGGTACGGCATCCTGGTCGACCTGGCGCGCACGATTGCAACGGGCGAGGCCGTCGACGTGACGATGGGATATTTCAACGGCATATGGCAGGGAGATGCGAACGACATGATCATTCGCGCGCTGGCCCTCACTGCATCACCGGCGCGGCCGTTGAACCTGACAGGCCTGAACGTTCTTTCGGTACGAGAAACAGCACAGAAACTCGCTGAACGCATGGGGCGCGAGGTTGCCCTCGTCGGGGAGGAGGCAGAAACCGCCCTGCTCAGCAACAGCGTAGAGGCGTATGACTACCTGGGCGCCCCTCAGGTCTCGATGGATGACATGATCGCCTGGACTGCCGAGTGGGTCCAGCGCGGAGGCCGAACCTACGACAAACGGACCCACTTCCAGGTTCGCGACGGCGGGTTCTGAGATGGGGCGCAACGTCCCGAACCCGAACAGACGCTCCATCAAAACGTCTCTGCACCCCAAACCCTGCACTCCGTACGCCCTGTGTCACCGAATCATTAAGTGATGTTACGCGAACTGTGCGCAGCAGCCTGGTTTACGCGGCTTTGCAACCGTGCAAAGCCGCTCTGGCAGCACGTATGCGCATCCGGCGCGTAACATCTGTCATTAATATTGTAAAGTCGATGTTAAACCGGTTTTCATGTTGTAACACGAAATATCATGTTGCGTATATTACAGCGTATTTCAAAGAAAAACACCTCTTCATTTGCAACGATGAAAGATCGTATACGTCATAGCGCTCAAAAACACCCCGGGCACCTGTGCATGGTGCGTTCCTGGCTGTGGCTTCTAACCCCGCTCGAACGTACGGTCTAGCGACGGTTGCATAACCGTCTCGTGTTCCATGCGTCGCTTTTCGCTTCTGACGCATGTCCTATCCGATTTTTTTAGAAGGTGATGTTACGCGAACTGTGCACAGCAGGCCGGTTCATGTGGCTTTGTAAGTAGGCAAAGTAAGTGTGCAAAGCCGCACTGGCAGGACGTATCGCATCCGGCGCGTAACATCTGTTAGAAGGTAATCTGTGCTCCAGGTACGTGCCGGCGGTTTTTCCACCCTGGCTGGAAGCGGCGCCTCTATGGGATAGCTGCATCTACTGAGTCCCTGTGGGATGGATAATGGTCTTCTAGCGACTAACGCTCCAGTAATTCTCTCGAACGGATATGTCATGGCTTCTAACTATAAGTCACACAGATTTTCTCCCCGGAGCATCTTGAGAAAGATGTTTCCCTCTTATCAAAGGAAGCAGGTACTGGTACCTGTTTTCATTCGATCCGACAAACCCTTTAATCTAGATACTAAATCAACAGAGGATACATCGATGAAAACTCTCCATAAAATGGTAGCACCCCTCGTTCTGTTCACCTTTGCTTTCGTGTATACTGCATCTGCTCAGCAGAACGCGCAGCTTGCGATAGAAAGTATTACTGACCCGGCCTTGTCTGCGGCGTTGATGATGAACAACGAGGACGAAGAACCTTTTCCTTCGGTCGAATTGTATATGATGACGCCGTCTGAAGCACGCAACGCCGCCTGGTGGGGAGAGCTGCAGCGGGAAATATCCCTGGAAAACCAGGTATACAGAGCGGTCAGTCCTGAAGCCCTGCAGCACACGATCTTCTTCGAGGTGAACTACGGAGAGTATGTCGATTTGAATGCTTCGGTGCCGACCTTGCTTGACGTCTACTTATACCATAAATCGGAAGAGATGCGCATCATGGCACTGGCCGCAATCCTCGAGATCGGTGACGAAGCTGCGATCCAGAAAGCCCATGATATGTTGTACAGGCAGATTTCCGAACGCGTGCTGAACTACTCGATTACAGCCTTACAGGCGTATTATAACAGCTAATGGTAATAGCTGAAAAACGTGCAGCCTGTATACGGCGCAATGTTCGCCCGTGTGTTCACAACTTTCTTAACACTCCCATTCCTGTCAAAAAAAGGGACTCGGATTCTATCCGGGTCCCCTTTTTTATGGGCGAGGTGTAACTCCAGACAGGTAGAATCCGTGATACAGGCAACCCAACTGCACCTCGAAAAACTCTTCGAATGGTACCATGACAACGACAAAGACAACGACAAACGCTGGATTCCATCTCGACGACGTCGTGGCGATTCTCGAACGAACGCCCGAAAGCCTGAGGGCGCTGCTCGATGGCCTGTCCGATGAGTGGACTCGGGCGACCGAGGGCGAAGGCACCTGGTCGCCGTACGACGTCGTAGGCCACCTCATTCATGGCGAACGGGCCGACTGGATCCCGCGGGCGCGTCACATCCTGGCGGGGAATAGGGAACCGTTCGAACCTTTCGATCGATGGGCTCAGTTCAAAGATAGCCAGGGTAAAAGTCTCGCGGAGCTTCTGACTACGTTTGCGTCACTCCGGAAGGACAACATAGCCGCGCTCATGGACATGCAGCTGACCGAAGCCGACTTCCGAAAAACCGGAATCCATCCGGAGTTCGGAACAGTCACCCTGGGGCAGCTGCTTGCCACCTGGGCAGTCCACGACCTGACCCACATCGGTCAAATCGTAAGGGTCATGGCGAAGGTCTATGCTAACGAAACGGGGCCCTGGAGTAGATATCTATCCATACTGAGGGACCGCACGTGAGTGCAACCAGCCCTCCCGTTCTCCCGCTCCGAGGAAACCTTTTTATTGCTCCTGATTATCCACTTCCTCCAGCCTTTATCCATCATATGGCCTTTTCCATCATAATAAGTACACCCATGGTACGCACGCTTTCGCTTTCGAGCCTCCTTTTCTTCCTCGTTGTTATTTCAGTTCAGCATGCGCAGGCTCAGGCCGCCATGGATTACACCCTGCATCACGAGTCCGTAGCGCCCGAGATCCAACAGCTCCAGGTCGACGTGGTCTACCTCTCCGCCGACCTGATGATGGGCCGCGAAACCGGTACGGCCGGCGAGAGCCTCGCAGCGCAATACCTGGCCTCTCGTTTCGAAGCGCTCGGCCTGACACCCAGGGGCACCGATGGCTGGATGCAGCCCTTCGACTTCACGTTCAGCACCAATCCTCATGCCGCTCCCGGTAGCGGCGAAGCACGGACCGGGACGAACGTCGTCGGCTTTATGGACAACGGGGCCGACCGGACGGTCGTCATCGGTGCGCACTTCGACCACCTGGGGCAGGGGCACTTCGGCTCCCGCCAGCCCGGCGAGCCGGCCATCCACAACGGCGCCGACGACAATGCCAGCGGCGTCGCCGGAGTCCTCGAAATCGCTCGCCAGCTCAAACAGTCGGAAGCTAAAGCCAACAACTACCTCTTCATCGGGTTTTCCGGAGAAGAACTCGGCCTCTACGGGTCCAAGCATTTTATCGACCAGCCCACCGTCGACCAGGCATCGATCAACTACATGATCAACCTCGACATGGTCGGCCGGCTCAACAAAGACGGCATTCTTGCGGTCAACGGCACCGGCACCTCGCCGGCCTGGGACCAGGCGCTCGAGGAGGCCAGACCCGACGCGATCGACATCAAAAAACACGAATCCGGCGTCGGCGCCTCCGACCATACGTCGTTCTACCTCAAAGACATCCCGGCCCTCCATTTCTTTACGGGACAGCATCAGGACTACCACAAGGCTTCTGACGACAGCGAGCTGATCAACTACGCCGGCATTCATACCGTGGCGTCGTACATCGTGGATCTGATCGAAACGCTCGACGCTGAGGGGGAACTGGCCTTCACCAAAACCAAAGACGATAATCAGCGGATGGCTTCGTCCTTCAAGGTGACGCTGGGCATCATGCCTGACTACGTGTCGGACGAAGAAGGCGTTCGTATCGATGCCGTCCTCGCCGACCGGCCGGCTGCCAACGCAGGCCTGGAAAACGGCGATATCATCCTGAAACTCGGCGACCTGGACATCGAGAACATCAACGATTACATGAAGGCGCTGGGGCAGTTCGAAAAAGGCCAGAAGGTCAAGGCAGTCGTCAAACGCGGTGACAAAGAACTCGAAAAAGAAATCGTCTTTTAGCGGTGTACCATCTTTTTATTATCGAAACCTATTGTCTTGACGTCGTACTGTACAGGGAGCCCGGGTGTAGTAGTTCCCGGGTATGCTGACCTGCTTGAACCCTCATTATCGAAAGGCCATCCCTATGAAAGGACTCTCCTCTGCCCTCGTAGCGCTTCTTACCCTCAGCCTCATCCCTCTCGACCTGCACGCGCAAGATCGCGAGGACCACAAAGCCGTCGAGATGGCGGTGCTCGACTACGTGGAAGGGCTCTATCTCGTACAGCCCGAGCGCATCGAACGCAGTGTTTCGAAAGACCTCGCCAAGATCGGGTATTACCGGCCGGCTGACGAAACGACCTACCGCGAATCTCCAATGACGTACCAGCAGCTGTACGATCTGGCAGGGCAGTGGAACAAGGAAGGGCGTATCGACCCGGATACAGCGCCCAAGAAGATCGAGATCCTCGATCTCATGGATCAAACCGCCGTCGTCAAGCTGAGCGCCGACTGGGGCGTCGACTACCTCAACCTTGCCCAAAAGGACGGGCGCTGGATGATCGTGAACGTACTCTGGCAGAGTTACCCTCCCGATCCCAGGTAGGCCGGGCCATGATCCCACGAATGCCAGCTCAGGCCGAGATTCGCGACGCTCTGCTGGAGGGGCTCGTTATTCCCGCCCATCCATTGGCCCTGACCCAGGATGGGCGCTTCGACGAAAAGCACCAGCGCGCGCTCACCCGGTATTATCTGGCTGCGGGGGCCGGCGGTATTGCCGTAGGCGTACACACGACTCAGTTCGCTATCCGTGAGCCGGCCTATAACCTGCTCGAGCCGGTGCTGGCGCTCGCCGCGGAAACGATGAAGACCTGCGATGAGGCGAATCGCCGGCAGACCGTTCGCATTGCAGGCATCACTGGGAAGACGGCGCAAGCCGTCAAAGAAGCAACGCTCGCGAAAGATCTGGGCTATCATGCCGGTTTACTGTCCCTGGCGGCGCTCGGTGAGGCTTCTGAAGAAGAACTGCTCGTGCATGCCCGCGAGGTAGGAGCCGTCATTCCCCTGTTCGGGTTTTACCTTCAGCCGGCTGTAGGAGGGCGCCCCCTGTCAGAATCGTTCTGGGCGGCCTTCTCCTCCATGCCGGAAGTCATCGCGATCAAGATCGCCCCTTTCGACCGGTATAAAACGCTGGACGTACTCCGCGGCGTAGCCGCTTCGGGGCGTGCCGACCGGATCGCGCTCTACACGGGCAACGACGACCAGATTATTCTGGATCTGTTGACCCCGTTTCGGCTGCCGTCGGCCGAGGGCAGCGTCTCCCTCGGCGTCAAAGGGGGCCTGCTCGGTCACTGGGCGTGCTGGACGCGTCGCGCGGTCGAACACCTCGAGCGCTGCAAGGCATGGAGTACCTCGAACGCAATCCCTCGGGATGCCCTTACCCTCGCTGCTGAGGTCACCGATGCGAACGCAGCGTTCTTCGATGCCGCCAACAACTTTCGTGGATGCATCGCCGGCATCCATTACGTGCTGCGAAAACAGGGGCTCATGGCATCCACCCGGTGCCTGGATCCTGCAGAAACCCTGTCGCCAGGGCAACAGGACGCCATCGAGCGCGTTTTCGCAAGCTACCCACACCTGAGCGACGACGCCTTCGTAAAAGCTCACCTCCACGAATGGCTGCGATGAACCGTTCACAAAATAGCGTTCCCCCTCAGCCGCCGTATGCCGATCGCATACCATTCATGTACAGGCTCCGAAAGGTATTCCCCTCTTTTTGCCTGATTCTTCTACTCGGCCTGTCCGGTTGTTCCCTTTTCGAAGAATGCACCGAGTGCGAGCCCGAATGCTCTGAACCCACTTGTGATCCTGATGTGAACACCACCGACGACCAGCGTTTCGATGTTTGACTACCCTGCACCCTTCACCGCATGTTCAGCAGTTGGGCGAGGCGTTTCTTGTTGTTCGCGAAGTCGATGGCCGTTTGCTGCGTGATTAAGCGCTGGCGCATGAGGCGGTAGAGGTCTTGTTCGAGGGTATGCTGCCCTGCCGCTTTCCCTTCCCACATCATCTGGTAGATTTCGTCCAGGTTATTGCCTTTGATGGCCGAACGAACGCCAGGAGTTACCCAGAGGACTTCTTTAGCGAGGATGCGGCCGCCGCCGACCTTGGGCAGCAGCTTTTGTGAAATGATGCAGCGGAGCACGTCGGCGAGGCGGTCTCGTACGCGGTCCTGTTCTTCTTTTGCGTATTCGGCGACGATGCGCGCCACGCTTTCGACGGCCGAACTCGTGTGCAGGGTAGAAAACACCTTGTGGCCCGAGTCGGTCACTTCGAGCGCGGCCGATATCGTACTCGGATCGCGCATCTCGCCGATCACGATGATATCCGGGTCCTGCCGAAGTGACTGTACGACGCCCTGGTGGAATGAAGCGACGTCTTTGCCGACTTCGCGGTGCCGAACGATGCACTTTTTAGATTGGTGGATGAACTCGAGCGGCTTCGCGATGATGACCATGTGGCCGTGAACGCGTACGTTATTGGCGTCCACAATGGCATCCATCGTGGTACTTTTCCCCGAGCCAGTGACGCCCGTGATCAGGGTCAGTCCGTCCCGTACGTGGTCGAACATCAGACCTTTCTGGATCGAGGGATGGAAGCCGAGCGAGTCGATCGGACGCAACTCGTTGGCAATGGCCCTCAGGTTCAGTGCAATATGGTTGTTGTCGAAATACATGCTCATTCGGTACCGGAGCATCGTCTCCTGGTTCGTCTCGTCTGGGAGCTCCAGGGATTGATCCAGGGAGTACGATCCGAACAGATCGACCAGTTGGTTTTTCGTAAGCAGGCTCAGCAGCAGGATGTTGGATATATCCACGTGATACTGGCCGAGCTCGCGGTGCACCTTTTTTTCACCGTTGATGCGCAGCCAGACTCCTCCCTGGGAAGCCGGCCCGCCGACGTCGATGTCGCTGGCCCCCAACGTGCGCATGTAGCGCATGAAAAACTTGATGACGGCTTGCAGCCGAACGATGGCCTGCTCATCGAGCTTGGTTATGGTTTGCGCCAGATACTGAAGGCGCTCGATGCCGTACAACGTACTCGGGATGGTCGTCCTGATCCGTTCGCAGATCTCGGGAATGGGGGGGAGTTCTACGCGCCGGCGTTTGGACGGTATAACCGGTTTGCCGGGCGAGGGCTGAGAACCTTTCTGAGAACCAACCTGAGAACCTATCGAGGCGCCGGGGGTGTCGACAAGCGATTCGAAAGAATGCGACATATACTCGTTGAACGATATCCGATAAGGTAAGAGCGATCCGTGACTCCTGCAGATAGAAGAGGCTCTTTAGATATCGACCCTATGGCGCAGTCCTTAAACGAGTTGATGGGTTTTGATGAAATCGATCGAACGCCGGTTGAAAATCTCGGGCTGATCGACGTTGCATACGTGACCGGAATCTTCGACGATCTGAAGCACACTGTGGCGGTGCTGTTTAACGAGCGCTCGTACGGGAGGGAGAAACAGGTGATCTTCGTCGCCCATCAGATAAAGCGTCGGTACGGGAATTTCTTTCTCCCGAAAAAAACGGAGCAGCGGGTTGACCTCGTTCGTCAACTTGAACCAGCGGACGAACTCCTTCTGGCAGAGCTTTTTCGCCTCGTTGATAAACAGCAGCCTGGACTCCCGGTGGCGCCTTCGGGGCATGATGATCCAGGCGAACAACTTATAGAGCCATAGATAGGGGATGACGCGTTTGAACAGGTGCCCGACGCCGACGAGGAAGCGGGACCGGAAGTCGAGCCGAACGATCGCCCCGCCCAATACAATCGAAGCAACCCGCTCCGGCGCCAGCTCGCTAATGGTGCGAATGATGATCGAGCCGAGTGACACCCCGATAAAATGGGCTCTCTCGATCGCCAGGTGATCCAGCACGTCGATCACTTCCTGGCTGATCTCTTCAAACGTGTACCGGCCCCTCTTCGTGGGCGAGCCGTTGATCTGTGATTTGCCATGGCCCCTCAGATCGACGAGTAAGACGTTGAAATGAGCCGTGTAGGCCCGGATTTGTTTGAACCAGATCGATGAGCTTCCGCCCGCGCCGTGGACGAAGACCACCCAGTCCAGGTCGGGATCCAGTACGTATGTTCGATGATGAATCAGCACGAATAACTCGGATTACTGTCGTTCGTATTATCGCGAAAAGGGGACGGCGGCTTAAATGTACCCCTGTAATGTACTACTGTAATGTACCCCTGTCTATGGGTGAGCAAGATACAGGGTTGGTGCACAGTGCGCGTAACATCTGCTACTAA
>CAZGHT010000021.1:0-71418 GCA_964525535.1 uncultured Rhodothermaceae bacterium | reverse complement strand
AGGCCGAGCAGAGCGTGCCCGCCCCGCAGTCCTGCTGCAAATAACACGATTGGCCAAATGAAGAGGAAAACACAAAAAAACTAAATATAACTGCTATACAGAAGGGGTTCATGGCTGATCTGTTCTTAACGAGACATAATAATGCAAGACGTGCCATTGCACGAGGCGGGGGGCTCGTATAAATAGTAACATCACCAAGCAAAAGTGACTGCCAGGGAAAATATATGGCGTCTTATGCAGCTGGCAGCGGGGGCAAGAGGTATGTGGTATTATAAACTTTGAGGATGCGTGATTTATAACGTGGCTTCAGGATTGCTGGATCGAAATCGTGCCAGTATGGCCGATGAGAATAATCGTATGTAAGGCATGAATCCAAACAGAGGCCAGAGCAAGCCGGCGTGTTTTCGGGTAAATAGAAGCCAGTCCCCCGGGGGAAGCCCCTTTGGGCTTTTCATATGTTTCCATCGTTGTTGAAGGGGGAGAGAGGTGTCGAGCCAGCTCCCTTTAACTGGATTCGTGGAGCAAGTCCCGACGAAGCCGGGTGCAATCCAGACACGTACGCCATTCTTACCTGCTTTTAAAGAGTAGTCTATGTCGCCAATCGCGTGCGAATAACCGGCATCCATGTTGCCGACGTGTCTGGCTACGGCGTCGGGGATCAATACGCAGTTGCCGTTCATCACATCACACTTCTGTACCCGATCGGTAGGTGTGATGAGTTCGAAGTGAAAGGGGTGCCAGCTACTGCATTTGCGCATGCCGCCGTAGGTTAGCTGGAGGCTGTCAGGATCCTGCACAGACCCTACGATAATGGAATTCGGGTGGCTCGTCGATAATTCGTCATACGTGTTTAACAGGGAGTTAACGGCATCGGGGTATAGCGTCGTGTCGTCATTGAGCCACAAATAAAAATCGGCTCCTTCCTCGAGAGCAGCTGCAAATGCAGTTCGCATCCCTTCATTCCAGAACAAAGAACCATCAGCTTTAATTACGTTCACATGGGTGAAGGCATTTTCTACGGCTTCAGCCGTTCCGTCCGTGCTCCCGTCGTCAAGCAGGTACGTACTCACTTGCACCGGACGGCTGAGCTGCTGGGTATAGAGCGCCTCCAGGCACGATAAGGTCAATGGTTTCCTGTTATGGCAGGCTAAAATAGCGGCAATTTGTATAGGTGTATCCTTCATGTTGAGATTGCGTTCGGTAGGTAGCGGAAAAGGTCGACTACGCTGTGGGTATTTTCGTCACAACTAAATGACAATCGCAGAAAGAAAAGAAACCCCTTTGTTTATGATATCGGAGAATTATTACAAAATGTTAGCGGTTCGGGTGACTCGTTGCGCTCGCCCGCAAAGGGAAAGAGTTCGAGAATAAGTCGCTCAAGAGGATGGTTTTACATTGAGCCTCCAGAAGGCGACCGAGACGATATTCAACCGGGTCCACACAAAAACGGCTGCGGCGACGTTCCAGATGACCGTTGTAGTGGATGTGGCTATGGCTGCCCCCATAGCACCCATGTCAAAGGCTCCGATCAACAGAAAATTTAGAACCAGATTCAAGAAGGCGCCGCCGGTCATAATCTTTGCGGAATCTCTCTGATGGCCGGTCATGTTCAACAAAAGCACCGCCGGGCCTGCAAAAGCATTGGTCAACTGACCCAGAATGAGTACGTTCAGCAATGGCGAGGCCTGCGTGAACTCCTCTCCGAAAAGAAGAAACAGGAAGTCGGAGAAAAGAAATAGCGTAAGGGCGCCCAATACCGAGATGACGAACACGGCATTGGCTCCTAGCGATACGATGCGCTGCAGTTCTTTGATTTGTTTTCTGGCAAAGAGATCCGCTGAGATAGGATGCAATATGGCATTTACCGCAGTGAGGGCGAGGATCAGGAGAGAAGCGGCCCTGGAAGCGATGGAATAAATACCTGCAGATTCGGTACCCACCAGCGCGCCCAGGATCATTACATCCGATTGTACAAGAAGCAGGTAGGAGCCCGTAGTTAGCATCATATCTCTGGATGTCGAGAACCATTCTTTGTGTTCCCGGTCCGGGATTACGTTTTTCGCTTCCTGCGGTGTGGATTGGCGAACGAGGATTATAGATAAGCCTAGAGAGAGCAGCAATGCAATGAGATTGATCGTCATCGCGGACTCTACAGTCAGATAGGACTCGCCGTTCGCGCCACTCGTATGCCAGGCGGTGGTCACGTAATACAGGACCGGTAGAGACAGAGCGATCAGGGCCGGTCGGAGGAGCCGCATGGGCACCTGGGACAACGCGACTCTCTTGTATCCGTCCAGAACACCTTCGTTCAGTTCCAGATGAGCGACAAAGGGAAGCATGATCATGGCAATGAGCATACTGTTGTAAAATCCGTCGTCGTTGTAGTACGCTTTGATTTGTGGTCCAAGGACGATCAGCGAGAGGCCGACGAGGATAGAAATTCCTATCGATATTTTGTACGAGGTGCTCCTGCTATAAAGTAAAAAGCCTCTCAACAACGACCATTTTTCTTGACCCTGGTACATAGCAAGGTATCTCATCGCGGACATTCGAAAACCGAATTTGCCGAACAGGACGAGTGTTGTCAGCCAGGCAATCGTATACGCGTAGTTTCCGTATTCTTCGGTGCCCAGGAAGTTCGTGAGCACCATAGCAGAACCAAAAGCGACCACACTGGCGAATGAGCGAGCTAACAGGCTGCCACCCGAACCGCGAACAAACTGGGAGATATTGTCTTTCCCTTTTAGAAATTTTCTCCACTCGACTTCTTTGTGCTCCATAACCACATCAGCGTAATGCCTAGGATCGAGACATAATGGGGAGTAAGTAATACGGGATATGCAGTGAGTGCCTTTCTACTGTCTATTGAGAGATATAAGGATGTTGAACACGGCCATAAGCATCCATATGCTGATAAAGAGCCCGCTTCTGTTCAAAATGACTCGTTGTTATGGATAACCCCAGACCTACAAAGAGCCACGTGAAGGGTTCGTATTCATAGGCGACATAATAGGCGGATACAGCCACAATGATGACCATGTTCAATAGCGCGATCATGCGATAAAATGGGTCTGTGGTTTCTCTGTAGGTCGTTCGGAGACGCATGTACATCTGAATGAGAAATCCGAGATAAAGGAGGAGACCGATGACCCCCACCTGATAAATCAGTTGGATATACTGATTGTGGAGCATCACCTCGACAATCATTCCATTTGGAAGGCGTGTCGAAAAGTAGTTGCCCAGTCCTTTGCCCTCCCATAGGAACGCTTTGGACTGCTCCAGGGCATCCTGCCAGACCAGGTAGCGCCAGTTCGCCGTCTGATCTTCTGTGGGATTTGTCAGTGCCACCAGGCGCTCTTGCACAAACATAACCAGATCGATTTCCGAGTAGGTGAAGTTAATGATCAGCGCGGCTATGAAAAGCGCTACACCCATCTTGACAAGGGTGCCGACCTTAAAATGCCCCATGAATAGCAGCATGGCGATCGAGATGAAAGCGGCCAGCCATACCGATCGATGACTGGCAATTACGGTCAGGCCCATCGAAGCGGCAATTATGAGTGCGAACAGAATATTGCTCTTTCTCCAATACCCGAAACGATGCATCAGATATAGGGCAAGGGTGCCCCACAAAAGCCCGAGAGAACCATGTTGATACAACCACTTCGCATAGGCTGCAAACTGGAATTTGTGTACGTAGGCGCCTCTGAAGAACCCGACCAGAATCAAGAACAGCATGGACCAGAGGAGAATTTGAAAGGTCCGCCACTGCTCCTTGCGAGTTCTGATGAAAATGACGACAAAAGGGATGATGACGATCTCTCGGAAGTATGTTCTGAATTCTCCGAGAGCGTTGACCACGCCAAACAGAGCAAAAGAGCGAACGAGCTCAAAGACCATCCATATCATGAAAATGGACCAAATGGAGATTTCTTTGAACAATGTGTGGCGGGCTCGTTCGTCGCCAACGAAGAGTTTGATCATCAACGCTGCGATCATGGCGAACAGGATGGGGTCTCCGTATAGCATGTCCACGCCGCCGCCAATACTCAACGAAGGTTCGAAGTACTTATCGTAGTCCCACACAATGAGTTCGACCATAATCTGGGTCGAGAACATCCAGATCAGGATCATGATTGCCGGCAGTCGATAAGCAATCAAAACCAGCACTGCAGCCCCGAACAGCCCGTTCAGTGCCAGCAATCCCAACTCGCCTCCAAACAGGAGTATACCGAACAAAGCGAGCCCCCCGCCGGCTATAGCGATGAGCTCAAGCGGGCTCCTTTTGAGTTTTATCTTTTCCAGAGCGCTAAACATGGATTGCTCCATCGATACGGAGTGGGATCACCCAGAGGGGGTATCGACGACAACTCGGGGATACTACAATCGGGTACCTGAATATAGAAATATATAGCAAGAGTATTTCGGGTGAGCAGAGCACATCGTGAGCTGGCTTTCGAATAATCATAGGTACCGAACGTTATAGGATCGTTCCAGTGAATCCGTAATGCGTACCCTGTCGGAGAGGCGGCCTATCAGACAGTATCGGACATCTCCATTCTTATCCGGCAAAAAGGCACCACACCTGATATGCAGTGCCTTTTTGATGATAGGATCGTGATGCAGGGTCACAATATACCTCTGCGGTGCAGCCATTGATCAGGCCGGCTGGCTGGCACTTGCCTTCAGCGTCAACTCATCCTTTGCAGCCTCGAGATCTTTCTTCACCATCTCATCTACCATGCTCTCGAGGGTATGCTTCGGTTCCCATCCTAATTCCTGCCTGGCTTTGGTGGCATCGCCAAGCAACAGTTCAACTTCGGTGGGCCTATAGTATCTCGGATCTACGCGCACGACCGGTTCTCCAGTGTCGGCTCGATAGCCTACTTCGTCTTCGTCGTTGCCCTGCCATTTAATATCGATCCCGACGGATTTGAAGGCATAATCGCAAAAGGAGCGGACCGTCGTAGTTTTGCCGGTAGCGAGAACGTAGTCGACAGGTTCTTTCTGTTGGAGCATGAGCCACATGCCTTCGACATAATCCTGTGCGTGACCCCAGTCGCGTTTTGCATCGAGGTTGCCGAGGTACAGCATGTCCTGCAGTCCCAGATGAATACGCGCCACGGCGCGCGTGATTTTACGGGTAACAAATGTTTCGCCACGTCGAGGACTTTCGTGGTTAAAAAGTATGCCGTTACACGCATACATGTTGTAAGCCTCGCGATAGTTTACCGTGATCCAATACGCGTAGAGTTTGGCCGCGGCATAAGGGCTTCTCGGATAAAAAGGCGTTGTTTCTTTCTGCGGCGTTTCCTGGACCTTGCCATATAGCTCGCTGGTGGAGGCCTGATAAAACCGTGTATGTTCCTGGAGGCCCAGGATGCGAATGGCTTCGAGCAGCCTGAGCGTGCCGAGGGCGTCCGTATTTGCTGTATATTCAGGGGTTTCAAAGCTGACCTGAACGTGACTTTGTGCAGCCAGGTTGTAAATTTCTACCGGCTGAACTTCCTGAACGATTCGAATGAGGTTGGTAGAATCAGTCAGGTCGCCATAGTGGAGGAACATACGAGCTCCAGAATTATGCGGATCCTCATAGATGTGGTCGATACGTTGTGTGTTGAACGAACTGGCACGTCGTTTAATGCCGTGAACTTCATAGCCTTTGCTGAGGAGTAATTCGGCAAGATAGGCTCCATCCTGTCCCGTTATGCCAGTAATCAAGGCGCGCCGTGTTTCCATGCTGATTTGTCTAAGTCTAGCCGTTAATGTTATACGAAATAGGTCGAGCTGCAAACGCGGAGCTGCTCGTCAGGTATGAGAAGGGTGATCATGAAATTACGTTGTCGTGAGATGCTCCTCGCGGAACCACTGGTATGAAAGACGAATCCCTTCCTCCAATGAGGTTTTGGCAGACCACCCGAGGCGTTTCATGCGAGAAACGTCCATAAGTTTTCTGGGGGTGCCGTCCGGCTTGGTAGTGTCGTGTACAATTTCGCTGTTGCTACCGAGGATATCTTTTATTTTTTCGGCGAGTTCGAGAATGGAGATGTCTTCTCCTACGCCGATGTTGAATATGCCATCCGGCGCAGCCTCGAAAATGTCGGATGAGGGCATCTCCATCGTATAGATGCAGGCATCCGCCATGTCGTCGACGTATAAAAATTCCCGTTTCGGGGTTCCGGTACCCCAGAGAGTAACCGGCTCGTCAATCCCTGTAGATGGTCGTTTGGCTTCGTGGAATTTTCTGATCAGGGCCGGAAGCACATGACTGGTCGCTAGGTCGAAATTGTCTCGCGGGCCGTACAGGTTTGTTGGCATCAAACTGAAGAAGTCGCGTCCAAACTGCTTTTTGTAGGCCTGGCACATCTTGATGCCAGCGATTTTGGCTATCGCATACCACTCATTTGTAGGTTCTAGCGGACCAGTGAGGAGGTATTCTTCTTTCAGGGGTTGTGAAGCGAGCTTGGGGTAGATGCAGGAGCTCCCCAAAAAGATGAGCCGCTTCACGTCGTTGGCGTGTGCTGCTCGAATAGTGTGTGTCTGGATAGCCAGGTTGTCGCTGATAAAATCAGCCGGGTAGGTGTCGTTGGCGTAAATCCCGCCTACTTTCGCAGCGGCCAGAATCACACACTCTGGCCTGTGCTCCTCAAAAAATGTATCTACGTCATACTGGTTGCGCAGATCGAGTTCGTTTCGTGTGCGCAGCAGCAGATTAGAGTACCCCCGGGAGCCTAATGCTCGAGTGATGGCAGATCCCACGAGGCCCCTATGGCCCGCCACATAGATGCGATCTGATTTCGAAATATTGGACATCAATTTCGGTTCGTTAATTGATCAACGAGAATGAGTGTAGAAAGTATGGGACCGGCTACGGTAAAGATGTCCCGCCAAACCAGCTTTCGTTTTTGCACTACTTCAACCGTGACGATATCTCCCTCCGATAGCACCGGTGTATTATCGGCTTCGTTCATTACTTCCTCAAACGGGGCCTCGAATACGAGCGATTGCGTGCCGCCTCGATTTCGAAACAACCGGATGGTCGTGCTGATTTTGATGTCCGGCTGATTAAAAAAGTTGGGGCCGCCCGTCAATGCCAGCAAAAAAGCCAGATTGACACCTTCTTCGAGTACGTATACCCCGGGAGAAACCAGATTTCCAAATGCAGATACCTCAACCGTAGCCACGCCCGGTCGTACTAGATAGTGATAGGCATCCACATTGGTCTCTGTGTCCTCGACTCGGCCGAAGCGGGGAGGGTCCTGCCCGAGGCTGGGCTGGCAAAACAGAAAGAACAGGGTTGACATTGTGGCGAACGCCACGATCGCATTCGCTCTAGGTATCGGAAAGAGAATCAACATATTAAACAGGGGGAAATGAATGATTATTTGTAAATATACCTGCAAAAAAAATCGACCGTATATGAAAAGAGCAAGATATAGCTATTCAGTAAAGAGCAGCTTGAAAGGTTCGGCAAAGGCCGGGATACACAGCATGCTGCACCGTTGCTCAAGGGTGCAGCATGTCGATGTACATTCTTGGACAGTGGCGCCGTTTCTTGCTGGAGGCCACATTGCGTAGTAGACCACTGAGATAGATCGCCTGGCATAGATCCTTACCGGGACACAGCCATACCCATCAGCTGGTCACGTAACTGTTTGATCCGTAGCTATAGCCGTACGTATTTTTGTATCCATACATGCTGGATGGATCGAATCGGTTGAGCACGGTACCGAGTACGTTCGCTCCTACACTGCGTAATTCGTCGATGGATTGCGTCAAGGCTTCCATGTCGGTGCCGTCGGCCGAAACAACGACGATGACGCCGTCACATTGGCGAGACAGAAGTACCGGGTCAACCGCACCGAGTACAGGAGGAGTGTCAAAGATGATAATGTCAAATTCAGTTCTGAACCGGTCAATCAGATCCATCATCTTACGAGAACCGAGCAATTCTGCTGGCTGAGAGACGGGTATTCCTGTAATGACGTAGACATTCTCTATGCCGGTAAAGAAACGCTCGGCATCCCAGCGACTTTCGTCTTCAGATAGTAGTTCGAGCAGGCTCGGACCTTCGGGAAGCCCTAACTTGTCGTGCAGGGAAGGCCTTCTGAGGTCTGCGTCGATAACGAGCGTACGTTTGCCTGCCTGGCCAGACGTGAAAGCCAGGTTAAGCGAGGTGGTGCTTTTGCCTGCGCCAGATTTAGGGCTGGTAACCATGAGATTCTGTATGCCCATGTCGTCCCTGCTGAATTGTAGCTTGATGTACAGCCGCCGGTAGGCTTCGGCGATAGGAGACATGGGGGCAATCAGGGCTGTTAATGAAGTGCTCACTTCTCGGCCCTCGAAGTCGATCTTGAGCCGTTTGCCGAATTCTTTCTTGATCAGCTGGCGCATGTCGGGTACTACGCCCAACATGTTGATGTCGCTCTGAGTCAGGTCTTCGGGGGAATAGACGCGGGTATCGAATTTGCGGCGTGCGACAGCTGCACTTACCCCGAGCATCAGGCCGAGCATCAGGCCCAGAGCGAGGTTGATCGCTTTCTTCGGCTTTTCAGGGTCATCGGGCGGAATAGCTTCGCGTATGACGCGAGCAAAGCCGGCAACAGACTGTTCTGCGATACGGATCTCTTCGAGTTTTTTGGTGAACAGGTTGAACAATTCTTCTGTAGCCTGTTGTTCTCGCTCCAATTGGGCAAGCTCGATTGCCGTTCCCGGAATGTCACGCAAACGCCGATCGTATTCTCGCAGGCGTTGCTCGAGACCTCTGACCTGTGCCTGCTTCCCGCTGATGGATACGCGTTCTTCAGCAATTTTGCGCTTCAAGCTGGCGACGTACGGGATGCTTGCATCGGGGCCGCCGCCACTTTCTACGACTATATCCACCAGTTCATTGGACAGAGACAACACCTGGGATCTGAGTTGTTTGATGCGTTGCAGGTATTCCTGCAGCTCTGGGCTCTGTTCAGGGTTGTTGCGTACCGATGGATTGCGCCGGTAGATCTGTTCGACCCTCATCTCGAGATCCGTCAGCTCTTCCTGAGCGGCATCGATCCGGTTCTCGAGATCCAACGTGAGGCTCTTGGCGATCACTGGCTGAAGCTCTGCGAGCTCGTTTTCGAGTGAGAGGAGGTGCGATTCACCCATGCTCAATTCGACCCGTGAAGTCTCCAGCATGGCTTCCATTTGCGCAATCTGGGCCACAAGGTACGTAACTTGATCATCGAGGCCGGCGGCTCCCTCGCGGTTCATGTAATTGGCCAGTTTCGACTCAATTTCGTCGAGCTCTCCATTTTTGGTTTCGTGCTTATCCTCGTAGAAGATCCGGAGCTGTGTAAGGTTGGCCCGGAGCATATTCTCGGTCTCTCGGACATATTCGGTCGCATAGATGCTGGCTATCAAAGCAGCTTCTTCCGCTGTATTGCTGACTGCGAAAATTTCGATAGCATCGGTGTTTTCCTCGGCCGTTCTGATGGTCAAAATTTCCTCGTGCAGCAGGTTGGCGAGTTGATTGAGCGATGTCGCCTGGGTCAGCACATCCAGCGGTTCGCTCGTACCTGGCAAACTGCGCAGTTCGATGAGACTATCTGCCGTTCTTTTGGCGATGTCGAGCGATTTTTCAAGAATGAGAACCTGGCCGGCCAGTGTCGTGTTAATGGTGTTCGGTGCCGTCAGTCCGGGAATGCCGAGTTCCTCTTCTGACTCCGACGCGTCGGTGTCGACCATCAGGATCGTCGACGCTTCATACACGGGTTCGGTGGTAAATGTGTACAAGGCGACGGCCGACAGAACCAGAAATGTTACACCAATGATGTACCATTTCCCGTGTCTGAGGATTTCGAGCGCTTCGTTCAGGGAAGATTTGGCCTCCCCCGTCGTCCGCGGATTGTAAGGCTTAGAGAACCGCGGGTCAGGTGGTCCATGATGAGGAATGGGAAGGTCTTGATAAAAAGCCCGGTTTACCGGATAAGATGGTTTTTCCATGAATCCCAAAAATTGACGCGAACGTGTTGGATGAGGCTGATAGAATGTATGCCCCCTTTGACCTAGAAAACTACATGCTATCTCGTACCAGCAACGACGTCGTACAGAAACGAGAAAGCCTTATTTCGTAAGGGTTTAGCAAACAGCTTTAATGCAGCAGAAAAAAGGTGTGAGCACCCGAAAATCGAACGAAGCTGAGATCAGGTGGGGGCTATGCTTGTGAAGAGCACACAACGCCTTATTGGTACCTGTAGGTACTATCTCAAATACTTCGATCATGTTCCAGAACTACATCCTGAGGCAATTAAAAGCAACCCGGCACTCCTTGAATCGACTGCAAAAAGGGATACCTTTAGAGCCAGGCTCGAAAAGTACTACTACAAGGCGACAAAAATGAACGGAAAAGCCTTCGAGATTGCTTCCGCATTATACGAAATAAATATTTCCGCGGGTGCTAAAGGTTGCTACGATTTAGTGTACAAAGTTTCACAAGATGGTTGTGAACTTTGCAGGGCTTTGACATTCTCCGCCTGCCGTTGTCTTCGGTGCCGAAGGCGACGCGCTTCGTCTTCAGCGCCGGGATTCATTCTTTTCGGCCGTGAAAACGGCTAAGAACGCGGTTGTACGAACACCTAAGGAGTTCGATGCCCATACGCCACCCATAGAATCAGCACTGGATTCTGCTAACCCCCGTCCAATTCTACACAAAACCTCAATCGAAGAGCACGAATTTTCAAGACTCGTGATGCAACCTGATGCCCAGGTTTTTCCTCACACGCCTTTTTCTCGCTCGGATATTGTAATTTGGCTGTACATGATATATTCTAACATCGCTTCCTATATCAAAGACACTTTGAACAAAGTGACCCAACCCGAAGGCGTTGATATCAACGAATATGTGATCGAACAATACGTTCGTTTCCGCGACACACTCGACAGGTCGACGCAGCTCGCGGTGAGTGATTACATCAATAGATACGCAGGCGCCGCTGCCATTGAACGCTTTTACAGCCAGGTTTACGAGGAGTACGACCAACTGGGGACGCAGTTGGCCCCAAGAGTGAAAGCCTTTGTTGCGACACTGTTCGATTGATTCCCGGGTCGCAGGATGTGCCGGGACCTAGATCGCTTCATTCGATGCGTATCCTGCGAGAAAGCGAACCCGATGTCTCAAAATTTCCACGTATGCCGGTTTGTCGAAACGGTTCGTGAGCTGTAACTTGGATCCAGCATTCGAGTAACGCCCAGTTGGCATCATACTGCCTGGCAGTTGAGGCCATCAATCGGCGATACACGGGAATATACGGGATTATGAATAGCGTAGATCTAGTCGTTGTAATTATCGTCTCAATTGGTATCGGCAGAGGTGTCTCCACCGGGGGTATACGGCAACTGTTAAGTTTAGTGGGTATTGTCCTGGCTGTGCTGGTAGCAGTACGAGGGACGGGCAGCATGAGCGAGCAAGTGTCCAGCCTGCTCGGGATATCCAATGCCTTTGGGCTGGTTGTGACGTTTGTCACCATCTTTGTCTTCATTCAACTGGCTGCCTATCTGCTCGAACGGATTCTCGTTTCGTTTCTCAAAACCCTGAATCTCAATATATTGAATCGTGTCCTGGGTGGATTCATGGGTGGGTTCAAAGCGTTGCTTTTTGTTAGCTTACTTTTCTTCCTCATGCGATTCTTCGGATTGCCAAACGAGGACACACGCGACCAGTCGCTCTTTTATGAGAGCATTTATCCCATCTTGCCGGCAACCTGGGAGTTTGTCGTAGGTAGAGTCCCAAACATCCCGACCGAACCAGATTTTGGGTAGGGTGTATCCGACCTGGTGTTGATGAGATGGGAACGACTCTGTGACTCTCACCTTCTCCCTCCATTGAGTAATGGTACCTGTTGAACTCAGTCTGTCAAATTTCCTCAGCTACGGGGAAGAGGCCCAAACCCTGGATTTTACACGCTTCCATGTAGCCTGTCTTTCAGGCAAAAATGGACAGGGTAAGTCTGCCTTACTCGATGCGATTACGTGGGCGGTCTGGGGAGAAGCACGTAAGTCCAGTGGTGTGCAAAAGCCCGATGATCAACTGTTACGCATCGGCAGTAGACGTATGCGCGTCGAATTCGTTTTTGACGTAGAAGGCGATCGCTACAGGGTGATCCGTTCCTTTTCCAGGTCGGCGACGGGAAAGACCAGCAAGGCAGAACTCGAGGTTCAGTTGCTCGAGGAGGGAAATGAGGCAGGCATCCCGCTCACCCGGCCTTCGATGAGAGAAACTCAGGACATTCTCAACGAACGGTTAGGGTTGGATTACGACACGTTTGTCAATTCCGCTTTTCTTCTCCAGGGGCGTTCGGATGAGTTTACCAAGAAAAAACCCAATGAGCGAAAAAATATTCTCGGAAAGATTCTCAACCTGGGTAAGTTCGATCGCCTTGCCGAATTGGCCCGACGACGTCAACGGGCTCTCGAAATGGAACGGGAGCGGCTAGATCGGGAAGTAGAGATTTTTCAGGAAACGATACAACAGGAAGGGGAATGGCGAGACGAACGGGACAGAATACAGGAGGAACTCGCAAAAAAAGAGAAAGAACTGGGCTCTGTTCAGCAGATCGAAGCCCAGCATCTGGAACAGGTGGCAAATCGCGAAATGCTTCTCAAAGAGCGTGATTCGATTGAATCGGATCTTGAGCAGCTGGGACAGCAATTCCAGGATCGATCCCTCGAACACGATGAATTAGAGCGTCGCCTGGTAAATGCGGGCCAACTCATCGAGTCAGAACCCGAAATACAGGATGCCTACGATTTGTACACTGCACATCTTCACGAAAGGGAAGAGTTGGACACGAAGCGCGAGATCTACAGAGGAGTAGAAAAACGTATTGATGCCTGTCGTGCCGAAATATTGGCTAAAAGGAACGAACTCGAAAAAAAGATACACCAACTTGAAGCCGAAATTCGGCACTTGCAAAAGGCCGTTTCAGAGATTGATCACGAAATGGCCTCACGAGAGGCCATTCAGAATAAGCTCTTGCGAGCAAAAGAAGCTCGAGACAGACTGAAAGAATTGGATCGAAAAAATGAGCATGCAGATCGGGTTAAAAAGAAAATCATCAGCCTTGAGCGCCGGATAGCGGGCGAGAGGGAGATGTTAAACGGCAAGTTAAATGCGCTTGAGGAGCAAATCAACAGACTGCCGTCATCGGATGCAGCGGGCACCAATCTGGAGGACGAACTCAGGGCCGTTCGTTCTCAACAAGAACGAATGCGAGCAGTGCAAGAAGAGCTGGAGCGAATCATGAGGGAAGGGCAGGAGGCCGGTGAAAGCATAAGTCAGCACCAGGGTGCTCTATCTCGGGTTCGTCAAGATAAAGAAAAGGTCATGGATCAGATTGAGCGGTTGTCCGACCGGTCAACGCTGAATTGCCCGACCTGTGGTACGTCGCTTTCAGAGGAGCACCGAAAGGAAGTAGTGTCAAACCTGGAAGGGGAACGATCGACGCTCATCGAGCAGGAAAGCGCTCATGAGGCGGCTATTGAAACCCTCACTGAGAGCCGTGATGCACTGCGCAGCACGTATAAAGCGCTTACCGGTAGGTCGGAGGAACTGGCTCCGGCCATGGCCCGAGAAGCACAACTCGTTCAAAAGATCGAAGAGTTCAAACGAGTGGCTGAACAGGTGCGGCATCTGGTACAGGAAAAAGAGAATCTCAAGGGAAAGATCGATTCCGGTTCCTATGCTGAAGAGCAAAAAGCAATTCTCCACCAACAACAAGAGCAGTTGAAGGACTTATTCGTGGAGGAAGAAGAGCTCGATCGGTGTCGTTTCGAGGCTGCACAAATTGATCGATTTGAAGAGAAAATGAGAGCGCTGACCTTCGCGGAGGGAAAGAAAGAGAATGTACAAGCCCAACTGGTGAGGTACCAAAAAGAGCTTTTGGATCTGAGGAAACAACTGGACAGTGGTCACCCCTTCGAACAGCTCATGGCTACGAAAGAAAGGCTGGAGCAACAGTTGCAAAAGAGCGGTTTCGATCCCGATCGGTTTGAAGAAGTTCGAAGCGTACTGAAGAAATACAGCGATGCTCCGGATAAGATGAAAGACTTGCTGCACGCACGGCAAAATGTGGAAGATTGGCAAAAACAAAGAAATAAAGTGGTCCAGATTCAGGCCGATTTGAACAAGAGACGCGAGACCTTGGAGAAGAAACAAAAGCACATTGCTGATCACCTTGCCGAGTTCGCTGGTCTGGAAGAGCGACTGGAAGAGATACGAGCGCGTCGAGAATCCCTGGAAAACGAATTCAGAGAAGCGCAGCAGTACAAGGGGGAAGTCGCTGCTCGTCTTAGCCAGATTGCCGATACGAAGGAGAAGATGAAAGCGACGAAGCAATCTCGGAAGTCGTGTGAATACGAACTCAACCTGTACAAAAAGCTAAAGACCGCCTTCGGTCGTAACGGTATTCAGACGTTGATTATCGAACAGGCATTGCCGGAAATAGAGGAAAGAGCCAGTGAGATCCTCTACCGGTTGAGTGAAGGCAAAATGCAAGTGCATCTGGAGACACTGAAAGACAAAAAATCCGGAGGGGGTACCAGGGAAACGCTCGAAATTGTGATTACCGATGAACATGGCCTTCCCAGGCCTTACGAGACGTACTCTGGAGGTGAAGCGTTTCGGGTTAATTTCTCATTACGGATTGCGCTGTCTCAACTGCTGGCCGAAAGAAACGGAGTCAAGATCAGGACGCTCGGTATCGACGAAGGGTTCGGTACCCAGGATGAAGAAGGCATTCAGTACCTCGTCGAAGCCATACAGGGAATTCGAGACGATTTTGACAAAATACTCGTGATTACACATCTGGATAGGCTCAAGGAAACCTTCCCGGTGCGCATCGAAGTGCACAAAGACCCGGTGTTGGGATCTCAAATATCCATGCTGGGGTCATGAGTCTCCATTCCGTTGAACACGTGAGGAAACGTTAGGCCGGGCAGCCTGTGTCAGAGGAGGTACGTGATGCTGATGCCAAGGATGTGCCGGTCAATCGAAGATTGTCGGGCTCTTGAATTCTCGAAAGAATAGGTAGCTCGTGCAGAGAACCTGGAATCGAATTTGATTCCCAGATATCCGGTAGCTTCGTAGAATCGGGGGCGTATTCCGCCCAGTAAATTTCTATGTTCGAGGCGGCCGGCCAGGTAGAACACATTTGCCAGAAAGATCTCAAACTCCCCCAGATACCCGATCTCGTAGCTGCGTTTCCTGAGCGTCAGGTTTTCCTGAGAGGCCAGCCCCTCATAGGCAAACATACCGGGTCGGAGCGTCGTTATGCCGCCGGTTCCCACCGCTCTCAGCGTGAAAAAGGTGCGGGAGGTCCCCAGATAAATCGAAGGCCCGAATCGCAGGTTGGCCCATTTGACATCCACGTCTAACAATTCGGATTGATTGTAGTCGATCAGCGTAACCCCCATGCTGAGGGGGATGCGCGTGATGTCCATGTCCAGCAGACCTGCGCGCCATCTGAATTCGAAGGTGTCGAAGTCTTTCGTGCGTGCCCCGGCTGAAAAAAACAACGTATTTACGAGGCCGGCGCTTCTAGAATCTGGAGACACCTGGGATGAAGGAGCCAATCGCGCATAACGGAGCTGAGCATAATAAGCATGTTCAGCGTCCTCCTGGATGATCCGGTCGTACCTGAACTCTGGCGAAATTTGCATCCCCAGATTGTTGATTGGGCCGACTACTTGCCCCCAGGTACTCGCCGGAGCAAGCACGAAGAACACGAGCCCCATGATACAGAGGCGGATCCGCGAGCGGAATGCAGCTGTCGTGCTACGGTGGATTCCGTTCATGTCGAAGACTCAAGAAGGGGTTTTCAATTGAAAAAAGGACATTCGGCGATCATATCGCATGAGCAGGAGCCCGCCGAGAATGAGAGACCCTCCCAACAGCTGACCGAGTGAGATGAATTCGTTCAAGATCAAGTAACTGCCCAGGAGGGCGACTACAGGGACGAGGTTCGCATAAATTGCAGTATGAGTCGCTCCGACTCTGCGAACAGCAAACGTCCAAATGACTACTGCGATCCCGGTAGAGAGCCCGCCCGAATAAATGATTGATAACCAGGAGTAAGCGCCTACTTCTGCCCACGCTGTCTGGTTGAAATACGGCAGTGCGACACAGACTATGAAGGGGAAGGCCGGCAACAAGCCGTACAGGGTAAGCTGAACCGGATCGATACGAATGGCAGCCTTCCGGCTGAAGGCGGTATACGCTCCCCAACATGCTGCTGCAGCCACGGTGGATAAATTGCCGGCCAGGTATTCGCTACTCGTGCTCAACTCGCTTTTTCCGGTAAGAACGATGACGGTTGTGCCTGCGATGGACAGAAAAAGGCCAAACCAGGCCAATGGTCGAAGGCGCTCGTTGGTGAACAATATCCCGATCAAAGCCGTCCAGGCCGGCGAGCTTGCCATGATCAGTGAACAGTTTCCTGCCGTTGTGCCTGCGATGCCAAGGATGAAGAAGATCTGATAGAAAAAATAACCCAGAAAACCGAGCCCTAGGATGAGCCAGATATGCTTTCTAAATGGGTCCAAAAGCGAATTTAATTCGTTTTTATTTTGCAGGAGTACGATGACAAAGAGAGTCATGATCGTGATGAGGAAACGAAACACATTCAGTACAAACGGATGCATGACATCCAGAACCTGCTTGATGATGGGAAAGTTGATCCCCCAGATCAGCACAACGACCAGGAGCAAGGCGTCAAATTTAGCTTGAGGGGATGGGATACGTTGCAAACGTCTGAAGTATGATGATTTAGTGATGGTGCGCGAACTGTGCAAGGCCGCTCTGGCAGGATCTATGCACTTCCGGAGCGTAACATCGGTAATTTAGCTGGATGAACAGGACCCGATATAAATACTTTCATACGATTCTACATCGGGGCGGTAATGTTAGCGCCAAACTTGGCAATATAGGCCCGTAGGTTGTACATTCGCTCCTGAGGCGGCATTCTTGTCAGCATATTTCCGTGGTATTCACCAGCAAAGAGATGGGATCCGACGGCATAAGGAAACTATATTATTCGATCGGTGAAGTCAGTCAATTGACCGAATTGGAACAACACGTGTTGCGTTACTGGGAAACCGAGTTTCCCGGTTTGAATCCTCAAAAGAACCGGGCTGGAAGGCGTATTTATACCAAAGCCGACATCGAATTCATCGAGCACCTGAAGTACTTGCTCAAAGACAAAAAGTTTACCATCGAGGGGGCCAGGAATGCATTGGAAGAGGAAGAGGCCAGAAACGAACGCGTGGAGACCTTTCGTTCGGAACTTTTGTCTCTGCGATCCTTTCTATCCGAACTCCTGCAGAAGCTGTAATCCTGTTTAGCGATAATCCGGGAATTTAGTGTTCAGACCTGTTCTATACTCGGGACGTGGCGCAGTCCGGTAGCGCACTTGCATGGGGTGCAAGGGGTCGTGGGTTCAAATCCCGCCGTCCCGACCCGTAATTTACGTCAAGAGGCTTTCAATCCCCGGATTTGGAAGCCTTTTTTGCTTTATTGCTTTATGGGTTCTTTATTGATACGCAGATCGCATATCCGTATTATATTATAAGAGTGTCCCTTCGTTACGCCCCTACGATATGGAATTTATGCCTTCCGGTAAATCAGTGGAAATGGAATTTCCCTATGTCTGAATTGCCTTTACCTTCGTCGCTGCAATCCTTTCTGGCTGATCTCGTTTCCATTCGCCAGAAAAGCCAGGTATCTCTTGACGACATCAGGGTGAAAACGAAGGTATATCCCCACATCATCAAACAATTCGAGACAGACGCCCTTAGCGATCATCCTCTTTTCAACGATCTCTACGTAAAGGCCTTCATTCGCAGTTATTCGAAGGTCGTCGGGATCGATCCGGAGAACACGGTAACGCTTTTTGAAAAGGCAAAGGATGGGGTGTACGGCAGAGAGCTGGCAGTGAAGCATCTCGGTTACGAACTCTCTCCCCGGGAAAAAGAAGCTTTCGAGGCGCAGCGAAACCGCCACGAAAAACATAACCAGAATGCTGCATCCGAGGTCTCCGAAGGGAAGGACCAGGGGACGAGGAGGTCCGATGTCTCACCCGCCGCTTCGATTGACGCCCAAAACCAATCAAGTGAACGACCATCCCCGCGGAGAACCGAGAAAGCAAAAGGGAGTTTGGAGGTTATGCTGCAGGCCAGCCAGGAAAATGGATTCGTTCAATGGGCTATACTGGCGGGCTGCATCATCGTCGGGCTCATCATCATTTTCCAGATTGTCGCTCGGCAGAGCATCGAAATGGCTGCGGATGACTCGCAAAGTACAACCATACAGGAAACATCCGTAGCCAACAAGGAAAGCTCTGATACGGATTCTCTTTCTCAGTTGGAAGGGGCCCTTGATACCAGCCAGATCACCGCTCAACCCGCTGTTGATGAAACGTTATCGCAGGTTCAGAAACCTGTCCGTCCAGTCGTTTTAGAGGATAGCCTGGGCGTCGTAATCATTGCGGAGACAGGAAAGCTGGATCCTTTCAGAGTCCGGATCGATGCTGATCTTCGAAGGCCCTACTGGCTCGAGGAAGGGGATTCTATGCGATTCCTCATGGGTCAGCAGATTATCGTCGAGGATAATCTGCAGGCCATGAAAATCCTGCTGGAAGGAGAGGAATACCCGATCCACGAAACGGATTCAACCGCTCGAGTGACCATTACGCGCGACTCAGTTCTCGCCTTTCTCAATTCGGTGAGATGACATCCGGTTGTCGTACCCGTTTGCATATATTTCACTCGCTGCGTACTGCTCGTTTTGTATCTCTTCTTTACGCTCATGACCTATGAAGGAACCGGTCCCGTGAATCCTGTTGCATCGACCAAAAGGATACTCAGTGAATGGGATTCTAATAGGCTGTCTCAGGTTGATGAAGATACTGCCCGGGAGCTCATTGGTGAAATATCTCACCTGCTTCATCACCATAGCCACCAGTATTATGTCCTGGATAACCCCCTCATCGCGGATGTCGAATACGACGGGCTGCTCAAGGCCTTGCAACAGCTCGAACAACAGTTTCCGCAACTGAAACGAGCAGATTCCCCGACACATCGTGTAGGCGGAGATGTCCTTGATCGATTCGAGAAATATACGCATGCTATTCCTATGTTGTCCCTGAGCAATGCTTTCGATGGCAATGAGCTTCGAGCCTGGTATAAGCGATGCCTGAGAGGATTGCAAATCGACGAAGATGAAGTAATCCTGCCTGCTTTGACCGTGGAGCTCAAGATAGATGGATTGGCGTTGGCATTGACGTATGAAAAAGGAACATTGACCGTAGGGGCTACCCGTGGAAATGGGGTGCAAGGGGAAAACATTACCCCGCACGTCAAGACAATTACTACAATTCCTCTATCCATTCGAGTGAAAGAAGGGTTTTCGAAGAGGGTCGTGCCGGATATTCTCGAAGTTCGAGGTGAAATTTATATGGCAAAAGAGGCTTTTGAAACCTTGAATAGAGAATTGGTCTCGGAGAATAAGAAGCCGTTTGCAAACCCGAGAAATGCTGCGGCAGGGAGCCTGCGCCAGCTGGATCCGACCGTAACAGCACGCCGACCTCTGCGATTCTTCTCATATTCCGTAGGTAGATACGAATCCGAGGATCGTCCCGAAAATCAGCACGCATTGCTGGAGCAACTCGAAGCGTTCGGGTTTGATGTGGAACAACATGCAAGACGGTACACAGTCATCGAAGACGTGATCACGTATTGCTCGCGTTGGGCGGAAAAACGAGACGATCTCGATTACGAAATAGACGGGGTAGTCGTCAAAATAGATGACTTTGAATTGCAACGCCGGCTGGGTGCGATATCGAATGCCCCCCGCTGGGCTATTGCCTTCAAATTTCCCGCTCGAGAAAACACCACGGTGTTGCGAGACATCACTCTGAACGTCGGTCGGACCGGGGCGATTAAACCGGAAGCCATTCTGGAGCCGGTCCAGGTAGGCGGCGTCACGATCTCGAAGGCGACGCTGCACAATGCAGACTATATCATCGGGCGCGACATCAGAATTGGCGATACCGTTCTTGTAAAACGGGCCGGCGACGTCATCCCACAGGTGGTAAAACCGATCCCTGAAGCAAGAAGCGGGGAAGAACAGCCCTGGAGCATGGCAGATAGGTGCCCTGTTTGCGATACGACGCTCGTCCGGCTTCCCGGTGAAGCGGATTATTACTGCGTGAATACGGAGTGCCCCGCACAGTTCATTCGGCTTGTCGAACATTACGCAAGCCGCGAAGCGATGGATATCGAAGGATTCGGCGCCAAGCTAGCAATTCAACTTTCGGAAGCCGGCCTGGTGAGCACCCTGTCCGATATATACGATCTCACCTATGACCGGTTGATCGAGCTAGACGGTTTTGCCGAGAAAAAAGCCAAAAATCTGCTTGCAGGGATCGAAGCCTCTAAAAGAAGATCCCTCAGCCAACTCATTTTTGCCCTCGGGATGCGGTATGTAGGGAAGACGACGGCCGAACTGATCGTTCAGCACGTACCGTCCATTGATGCCCTCGGAGCGCTTTCTGCCGAGGATCTTGAAAGCATTGAAGGTATAGGACCTTCGATCGCTGTAAGTATTGTCGACTGGTTTAAGGTGGAGCGTAACCGAGTGCTCATAGAAAAACTCAAGAAAGCCGGAGTAGATATGCATCGCCTCGACACAGAGTACGTTCCCGTTGATCAGGTCGAGGGGGTGGCGGGAAAAACGTTTGTCTTTACGGGTACATTGCCCAACCTCGGCAGAAAAGAAGCACAGGATATGGTCAAGAAGGCAGGAGGTCAAGTCGCTTCCAGCGTAAGCAAACGGACCGGCTACGTGGTTGCCGGCGAGAACTCGGGATCCAAATACGAGAAGGCAAAAGAACTGGACATCCCGATTCTGGATGAAGAAGCATTCCGCGTCCTGGTCAATGTTCAATGAACCGAATGAGTTAAGCCGTGTTGACGCCCCTAGATTATGCCGTTATTGCAATATACTTTATCCTCGTCGTCAGCATTGGCATCAAGGCCGGGGGCAAACAGCGAACCGAGCAGGATTACTTCCTGGGGGGTAAAGACCTCCCCTGGTGGGCCGTTTGTCTATCGATCGTAGCTACCGAGACGAGTACACTCACCGTGATTGGGGTACCGGCCATAGCTTATGGAGGAGATATGACCTTCTTCCAGCTGACGCTGGGCTACCTCATTGGGCGTATCGTGGTCAGCGTGTTGTTCTTGCCGCGCTATTTCGAAGGCTCTCTCTCTACGGCATACGGCTTCCTCGGCGCCCGTTTTGGGGGTTACTCGCAGGGCATTGCGTCATTGACGTTCTTGCTGACCCGTTTGCTGGCCGACGGAGTGCGCCTATTCGCGACAGCGATCCCGATCAAGGTCATTGTGGAATCCGCCGGATTCGACATCAGTTACGCCTTTATTATTTCTGTTATTGGAATACTAACAATCATCTATACTCTGATCGGTGGCCTTCGGGCAGTCGTATGGATGGATGTCATACAACTTATCGTATACGTTATCGGAGGTGTCATCGCGGTCGGCGTACTCATTGACACGCTCGGAACGGGGTGGATCGAACGCATAGCAGAAACCGGTAAAACGAAAGTATTCGACATCGAGTGGGGGAGACCTGCCTGGGAGATCCTGACCAGCCCTTATGCCTTCGCGACGGCTGTAATTGGGGGAGCCGTATTCACGATGGCCTCCCATGGGACGGATCATCTGATCGTCCAACGTTTGCTTGCCTGCCGTTCGTTGCGCGATAGCCAGTGGGCACTGATCGGGAGCGGTATGCTGGTCATTGTTCAATTCGCCCTTTTTCTTTTGCTCGGCGCATTGCTCTGGCTTCATTTCGAAGGCGCGGCTCTGGCCGAGCTGGGGCTTTCCAGGGCAGACGAAGTGTTTCCCAAGTTTATTCTCGAAGGACTTCCGGCGGGCATCTCAGGATTCATTCTGGCCGGTATCGTAGCGGCTGCGATGAGTACTCTTTCATCCTCTTTAAATGCCCTCGCTTCATCTACAAAAGGAGACCTCGCTCTTGGCTCCAGATTCAAGTGGGCCAGTACATCGAAGAATCAACTCTGGATCGCTCGCGTTTTAACGTTTGTTTGGGGAGCTGTATTCATTGGATTTGCCAGCCTCTTTCAAGAACAACAAAATCCGGTCGTCGAGCTGGGGTTAGCCATAGCTACCTTCACCTACGGCGGTCTGCTCGGTATCTTTTTGCTCGGCGTTGCCAACAAAAAGATTAACGATCGAGGGGCATGTATCAGCTTATTAACCACGATCGTATTGATGACCCTTATTATCATTGGGGTTCGGTATTCCGAAACTAATGGCTGGTTTTTCACTTTAATACATGCTGGCTCACCAGACGACGTAGGAGTTGTTCGCTCAGTTGCTTGGCCACTCTATACGCTTATGGGGGCTCTCATCGCACTTGTCATTGGATGGCTTCTAACGTTCAGTAGTCAATTCCGAAGTGGTAGGCCCTAATCCAACCTGCCGAATAGTTCACGTGGTTTCTAGGTGGCTTTTTTAGTGGTACTGCACAACAATACCTTATCTCCCATGAGTGTACGTGAAGGGGTGCGATCCTTTGGGTTTACTGGGGTGTTCTTTATATGGACTTGAACAAAATCATACGCCGATTTCGCAGGAAGATCAGACCTGTTGGAGAAAAGCTCGAGAAGGGGAGAGAACAACGACCTCTAGTAGCAACCGGGAATCTACTGATCAAGAGCATGATTTTTCTCGTGTTGTTGATCGTTGCCTATTTTGCCTATCCCCGGAGCGGGTTATATCAGTTCAACGTCGAGGTCGGCGATACCTGGCAATACGAGACGCTCGAGGCCCCTTTCGATTTTGCGATCTATAAGGATCCTGGTGTGATAGAATCCGAACGGAGAAACATTCGATACTCGATCGCCCCATTCTTTCGTGAAATTCCTGATGCGAAAGGAAAAATGGCGTCCAAAAGGGACACCGTTCGAAAACAGCTCAACCGCCTGTTTAGCGCTTACCGTCAGTTCAGCGAGAATAAAGCCCGCGACAGCCTTGAATGGGCCATCCAGGATTCGTTGCGCTTCGCTGAACTAAGGCGGACAGCCTGGTTGAGGCTTACACAAGATCAATGGGGTCTTCTCATCGATTCGTACATGGCTTACCAGGCCGATTCCTCCATGGGGATGGGTGAGGATACGGAGGACCGGCTGGATATTATGTTGCTCGATCAGGCCTGGGGCATCGCAAATCAGTTGATCAGCGTCGGGATTTTGGATATCCCGCTCGACAGCGTCCTGACTGATGAAATTATCATCCGGAAAGAAGAAGAATCGATCGACATTCGTAAAGCAAAAGAGAATGTCTTCGGTTTGAACGAAGCATTCATGTTTGCGGAGGAGAAGTTTTCAACCCTATTCCCCTCGGAACCCCAGAAAGCTCGACTCGGAAACTCGTTTTTTCGGGCAATATTTCAGCATTCATTGTCCTTCATGCGTGCTGAAACGTATCGGGAATGGAGGCGGAGAGAACAGCGCATATCACCTACGAGGGATATGGTAAGCGCCGGTACGGTCATAGTCAACAAAGGGGAACTCATCGGCGAGGAAACGCGCCGGCATCTGACCTCGCTGGAACGGGCTCAGAGAGAGCTCAGCGGGGACCGGCTCTCCTGGAAGGTTGCACTGGGCCAGTTCGTTTTGACCCTTACCTCACTTGTCATCTTCTTCCTATACCTGTTCATACTGCGCCGGAAAATCTTTTACGACAACAGAAAAATTTTATTGATCACCCTCTTGTTTATCGGTATCATTGCCTCTTATGGTCTTGCTGTCAGGAATTCCTTCCTGGGTATCTATTCTGTACCGGTTGCGATAGTGCCCGTTATGCTCACGGTTCTGTTCGACTCTCGGGTTGCACTCTTTGGTTTGTTGACACTTTCTCTCGTGGGGGGGCACTTTCACGGTTTCGATTACGAATTCACCCTGGCGACGTTGTTTGCCGGTGTTCTGGGCGTTTTTAGTGTGCGGGATATTAAAAATCGGGGGCAGATCTTCTTCAGTGCAGCCCTCGTGGGCCTTGGATACGCCATCGTTTTGGCGACGAGCTGGTTGCTCTACGACATTTCACTTCAGATTTTGACAGAGGACTTGATCCGCGTCGTAGTCAATGCTATTCAGCTCATCGTTGTTTTGCCGCTCCTATGGGTCTTTGAGAGAGCTTTCGATATTACAACCGACTTGACCCTGCTCGAATTATCCGACACGAATCGTCCCCTGCTCAAAGAACTGAGCATTAGGGCGCCGGGCACCTTCAACCATAGTTTGCAGGTGGCTAACCTCGCCGAGGCAGCAGCGGATGCGATCGGGGCAAATGCGCTACTCACCCGCGTAGGAGCGCTTTACCATGATGTCGGTAAAATGGTGAAGCCGGAATATTTTGTAGAGAACCAGCGTTCCGGCAATAACCCGCACGATCTTTTGAAGCCTCGAATGAGTGCTCTAATCATTGCCAGTCATGTCAAAGAAGGCCTGGAAATAGGGCGCAACTATAATTTGCCAAAGGTTGTGCTAGACTTCATTCCTATGCATCACGGCACATCTCTCATTGAATACTTCTACCGCAGAGCCAAGGAAAATGGAGAGACGAACCAGGGCGAAATTCTAGAATCTGAATTTCGATATCCGGGTCCGCGCCCGGTTTCGAGGGAAACCGGAATCTTGATGCTGGCCGATTCTGTCGAAGCAGCCAGCCGAACCATAAGTGAGCCCACACACAAGCGCCTGGAAGGGCTTATCGAATCGATATTCAAGTCCCGTGTCGCTGACGATCAGCTCGATGATACCGATTTAACGTTTAGGGACCTCGACAAAATCAAGGATACGTTCCTGGCTATGCTCCTGGGCATTCACCATGGACGAGTAAAATATCCCGATCAGGCTGAAGAAGGAGATGAACTGCTCCAGGAGGAGAATCCAAATACGCCGCGTGTAGAAGATGAGCCCCGGGATCCTGTGCTCTCTAAATGACCGGTGATGGTCAGAAGCAAGAGATGTGCCCTGAGTAGCTGTGTTAATGAAGGGGGAGGATTACAGTGAAGGGATTAACTCCTGAATGGCTTTGATAGAAGGGGCACTTACGATATAATAAAGGGGTGCGAACGTTTTGTCCTGTTTTGTGAATGAAATCAGCCGTCTTTTGCACCTTGGAGTGAAGACGATGAGGTCCGTCTGATCTATGAACTGATTCAGGTGTGCAGTGCCTTCCTCGAGTGAAGCTCCAAAAATCTGACCGGTAAACCCGGTCTGGCTCTGGATATCGGACATTAGAAAGGGGATTGTTTCTTTATAGAACGTAATCAGCCCCACAGTCTCCTGAGAAAATAAATGTGCTATTCGATCGAGAGTAGAAGGGAGCAGGTAGGAGGTCGTTCCCAGCACATCTACACGGGGAAACGCTTCCGTGATTCTGCGAATATAAGCGTGAGGGCACAGGCAGAAATCAGCGTCCTGATGGTGATCAAGCTGCGGGAGGGTGGTGAATTCGATAGGGGATTGAAGCACCGAGGAAATGTACGAAGCGCATTGCTCGGCCATTTCGAGATAAGGGGCCACGAATACCACTTTGGCACCTTGGGTGACAGCGTCAAATATAGTGAGTTGCTCCTGCACCAGGTATTCTATGTCGGTATCTTCCAGCCCTAGTCCGACGAGGCGCTGCAGCGTTTCCTGGACGATGGAGGCGCCTTTCTCCAGACGCTCTTCGTTGCTGAGGGGTGCGCGTGCAAGTACGGTGTACCCGCTTCCCTGCTGCGCGGAAAGAATACCTTCTTCGACGAGCTTTTGATAGGCCTTCCTCACCGTATGAAATGAAATGCCTAGCTGCTCTGCCAGCTTTCGGGTCGGCGGAAGAATGTCGTTGACCTTGTACGTACCGCTAGCAATTTGATACCTGAGCTGCTCAACGAGTTGCTCGTGTACGGAGATGCTCGACGATCTTTCAATTTTGATCATGCAAGGTGCCCGGTCTAGCGGGAAACAGGGTTTAATTCACGTAACTAATCGCGAACGAACCCCTTTGTTCTCCTGCCGGCACTCCGCCCCTACATGCAGTGATCACCCCGGCTCTTCTTCACCTCGCTTGGTCTTATCGATCAATTCTCTGAGCGTTTTTAAGTCATCCTCTAGAATTCCGTCCCAGGAGTAATCGTCCTCGGCAGATTCGTCAGTGTCGTTCACGGGCTCTTCTGGCGTATCAAATTGTAATGCTTCGCTGATATTCTTAAGTCCCGAAGTAGGGAAGCCGGGTTCGGGAGCAACAACTGCGGGTTCGTGGCCGTTCCCAGTCGCATCGGGCAACGATCGATTCAAGCTGATCAGGGACCGCTGATCGACAGGCGTTATTTGTTGGATCTCTTCGATAATAGAGCCACTGTCGAGAAATTTGGCCACGCCACTGATAACAGTGGTTCTGGCTGTTTCGCCCTCCTCTCCGGTCAACTGCCCATCCATCTCACGCTCAGCGATATTGTCAAGGATAGGAAGTGAGTGCGTTAATAGAGAGATGCGTTCCTGCAGGTTCTTGTTGCGATAAAAGACCACACGCTCCCAGATGGATAAAACGAGATCCTTCGTAGCCCGAATCAAGGCATCGTCGCCCGAAAAATCGAACCGCTTCTCATGGCCGGAGTCACATGACACCACTTCCAGGTCTTCGAAGGGGAGTCCTTCCAGACGGGCACACGACTCATACAGTAACTCGATGCCCTTGAGGGACTCGCTGATTCGCCTGGGGGAAGACTTCAATTCGTTTTCCTGCTCGATCAGGATGAGGGTCAACGTTTCTCTATGATCTCCGGTGCTCGAACCGTCAAAAATCTTTTTGAGAAGAGCTGCCAGCGAGTTCAGTGTATCCAGCGAATTCCTGACCTGGACCAGAGGATTTCTCTCGTCGTCTTCTTCCGTTTTAGACATGAGAATCCAGGGATTGGGGTCTCGCAGTTCGGCAAAGCCGAGTTCATTTTCAAGAAACACAGCTCCGGGGCTGAATTTTTCGGCAACGATATTGTAATTTTTATACGCCAGCAGGTAGTCTTGAAGGGTCATCTCATCGTCTGATGTCCCTGGTATGCTTGAAATCCCAGCGCTTTTTATGGCTTCAGCTATCTGTTTTGCCGATGAAATAATCTGGTGTCTTGTCATCATTGGAGGTCTATTATTTGTCCAAGTGGCCTCGTAGATCTACAGGAAAAGAGGGGTTAGGCACTACGCATTACATTACAATCGTATCGGAAATGTCTACGGGGGAAAAACCAAGCAAAATACGGGCCTTTATGAAATGTTGGAGTTGGTTCTCCAGGGTTCCATGAGAATACCCAACTCCTGGACAAAACGAGATTTCTTTTCGGCTTGAGATACGGCCAGGAGATTGCAGATCATACGGAGCAGAATCGCCTGGCCGGTAGCTGACTGAAAGTATTTAGCCTGGGGTTTGATGCCGGCCTTGGTCAGGAACTGGATGCACTGCTCCTTCATGATCGGATTGCCTCCGTTGAAGATATCGAAGAAGACCTCGTGGCGGTCGTCCTTATACTTGGCTAGAAAGTGAGCCGGCATATTTACGCCATAGATGGGCAGCCCCAGGCGGCGCCCGAGTAATATGAATATGGTGCACAGCGTGACCGGGATGCCTCGGCGCGCCTCAATCACGCAATTGATATAACTATTATTGGGGTCAGAGAAGTGTTCGTTATTGCCCCGAAATCCCAGTTCGTTGCACAAATACGTGCTGAGTACAAACGCTTTGCCGATTCCGCTAGCCGCCTCTACTTCAGGGCGTATTTTATTCGCCATCTCATCCAGTTGAGATTGGTAGGCGCGAATATTGAGTCCGGGAAAACGATGCAGTGCGAGAAGAAAGGCTCCGTACTCGAGCTCCGCATTGGGCATACGCATGATGCTCTTCCAGTGCTGCTCTATTTCGGCGAAATGCAATTCCTGCATCAACCTGCCAATCTTCGGGCGCATGGTTTTTTCAGACAGCCGATGAGCTTCCTGCAATGCGGGCAAGGCCCGGCGGCCTAATTCCCTGAAGCGTTGATGAATGGCATCCTGAACGATCCGATCAGGATCGTCGATTAAAGAAATGAGTGCGCGGAGTTCACTAGGTGTAGTCTTTTGATAGGTCATACTCACGGCTGCTGAAGTATCGCTACACGGGAATTAATAGAGAGTGGGGCGACTCAATGAATGGTAGTAATAACATGCGCCATCCATGTGCGCCATTAGCACAGACTGAAAGCGTTTTTCGCTCAATTCGATAGAGGGGGACAAGAAAAAAGAGTTAATCCGAACTCAATGACGGATATTCAAAGTGCGTAGGAGGTTCAAAATTTTCTTTTATCGTGCGTGTAGATACCCATCGGACCAGGTTCAGGTACGAGCCGGCCTTGTCGTTGGTACCCGACGCCCGGCCGCCCCCAAAGGGTTGCTGCCCTACAATAGAACCAGTAGGCTTATCGTTCACATAAAAGTTTCCAGCTGCATGAACCAGGCGTTCCTTCGCTTCGATGATGGCGCTCCGGTCGCGGGCGAAGATGGCTCCCGTGAGTGCGTACGGAGAGGTCTGATCGACGAGGTCGAGGGTGCGGGAATAGTCGCTGTCGTCATACACGTACAGCGTCACTACTGGGCCGAAGATCTCTTCCTCCATCGTGACGAAATCCGGGCGCTCGGTATGGATCAGAGTGGGATCGATAAAAAACCCTGTTTCATCGTTGTACCGGCCGCCGGCAATTATCTGTGCGTCCTCGGAGGCTTCAGCGGCATCGATATAGCCTGTAATCTTGCTGAAAGCTCTTCGGTCGATGACTGCATTGACAAAATTGCCGAAATCTTCCACCGGACCCATCTTCAATGTCGCCACCTGCTCCAACAACTGTGTTTTGAGGTCTACCCACAAGGATTTAGCGACATAAATTCGCGACGCGGCCGAGCATTTCTGGCCCTGGAACTCGAATCCTCCTCGTATGACAGCAGTACTGAGGTACTCGATATTGGCTGATGGATGGATGACGATAAAATCCTTTCCGCCGGTCTCGCCTACGATCCGCGGGTAGGATCGGTAGCGGTCGACGTTTTGACCAATCGTGCGCCACATGGAGCGGAACGTTGTCGTCGAACCTGTGAAATGCAATCCGGCAAAGTGTTCCGAGGCCATCAATGGATTACCGATAGGGGGACCGTCTCCCGGGAGAAGGTTAATGACGCCCGGAGGTAATCCAGCTTCTTCGAGGAGTTTGTAGAAAAAGTAGGCTGAAAAAATAGCTGTTGAGGAAGGCTTCCAGATAACGGTATTGCCCATCATAGCAGGAGCAGTGGGCAGGTTGCCCTGAATAGCCGTGAAGTTGAACGGCGTCACCGCAAGCACAAATCCTTCAAGATGTCTATACTGGAGCTGGTTCCAGACCCCTTTCGGAGATTGAGGCTGATTCTCATAGATTTGCTGCATATAATAGGCGTTAAACCTCAAGAAGTCGATGAGCTCACACGCGGCGTCGATTTCGGCTTGGTGGGCATTTTTGCTCTGCCCCAGCATAGTTGCCGCATTCAGCGTATCGCGCCATGAGCCCGACAGGAGCTCCGCAGCGCGTAAAAAGATGGCTGCGCGCTCTGTCCAGTGCATCTGGCTCCAGAAACCGCTCGCCTGCCGGCAGGCATTGATCGCCATCTCGGCCTCCTTGCTCCCGCACTTGTGCATGCGCGCCAGAACGTGGGCATGCTCGTGGGGGGCTACGATATCTTCCATTTCGCCGGTACGTACCTCTTTGCCGCCGATAAAAGCAGGAATCTCGATGAGGTCGGCTTTTAACGCGTGCAACTTCTTCTGCAGGCTCGAGCGTTCCGGGGTGCCAGGTTCATAGGTTCGGACGGGTTCATTGATCGGAAAAGGGACCTGTAGCACAGCGTTCATATTATGTTCTGTTATTGCAAGATTACATTACCATGAATCGGCTTGAAACGCATCATAGAATTTTTTTGCCCCGGATCCAAATAAAATGTCCGAAAGTAGAGAGAGCAACCATCCATAAAATATGATTGCACGATTCGAACGCTTTGTCGCTCTCCGATATCTGTGGAATGCAGAAGGGAGGAAGGAAGGAAGGAAATTTCTCCGCGTTGTAACCGCCATTGCCGTAGGGGGAGTCACCGTCGGTGTGGCGGCATTGCTACTTTCACTGGCGATCGTGCGGGGATTCAGCGGAGAAATAACGGGGAAGATCATCAGCTTCGGTTCGCACGTCCAGGTGCAGAAGTACGGAGGTGAGCCGGTGGATGGAGCCGATCGAATTATGGCGCAAATTTATCAGCTGGACGACGTGGAGAGCGTTATTCCCGTCATCCAGGAATTCGCTCTTCTAAGGCGGTCTTCCCGCGATATCGACGGCGTCCTGGTGAGCGGTATAGGTGCGGCGACAGAAGCGCTGGAAGAACGACTCATTGAAGGCGACCTGCTTCTACACCCCGATTCTTCCGGACGCCCCGCCATCGTTATCGGACGTCAACTCGCCCGACTGCTGAACACGGAGGTCGGTGAAACGGTTACGGCGTATTCTGTCCGGAGCCGCAATCAACCTGCTCCCGCATTCATCGGCCGGCCCGACGTCAAACAGTTTTACGTAGCCGGCGTCTACGAAACGTCCTTTGCCCGATATGACGAGTACTACGTATACACCGATATCGCGTCTGCTAGAGCTTTGTTCGACTACGCCCCGGACCAGGTCTCGCGGTTTGACGTATATCTGGACGACGTGAATGAATCAGCCGCCGTTGCCGTTGCTGTCGATGAAAAGATAGGCTTTCCTATCGTGGCCAACACTGTATTCCAGATATACAGGCAATATTTTGCCTGGGTACGACTGCAACAAACGATTACACCTGTTGTAATCTCACTGATTGTACTGGTCGCTGCGTTTAATATTTTCGGGACCCTCTTGATGATCATGTTCGAGAAGACCCGGGAGATAGGCATTCTGGGTAGCATGGGGGCTTCTCCATTTACGATCTTCCGTCTCTTTCTTTGTCTCGGACTCATGATTGGCGGTGGTGGCGTTGTGGCCGGTCAACTGTTGGCGTTGATACTCGCTCTGCTGCAAAAGGAGTACGCGATTATCCCGTTGCCGGCTGAGTCGTATTACATGGATGTCGCCCCTATCGATCTAAATGGCATCGATTTCCTGATAGTGGGGGGTGTTACACTGGCACTGTGCGCCTTGACAGCAATCATTCCAGCGCTTATCGCTTCCTACATCAAGCCCATCAATGCAATCCGCGTTCGTTAATTGCCGTCCTGCCGCGTACACCACACGGACGTACAGGTGAGTCTATGATCTCCGAAAGAATGGTTTCCGTAAAAATATTGTTATTCAGCGTCCTGAAGCAGAAACTGGGGAGAGAGTCACTGGATCTTACGCTCCAGGCTCCTGCCACCGGTAAGGACCTCCTCGATTGTTTGACGAAGGAGTACGCCGTCATCGAGGCGTACCGCCCGGTCATACGAATTGCCGTTAATGCATCTTACGTACCTGAAACAACCCACATAAGCGACGGGGACGAAGTGGCTCTCATCACTCCTGTGAGCGGGGGATGAGGGACCCCTGAACTTTGGTAGATACTAATGCCCGACGAAAAAATCCGATATTCCCTGGAGAAAACGCCTATTCAGCTCTCTGATGTAGAGCGTTTCCTCTACTCACACGAAGCGGGAGGAACTGCCCTGTTCGTAGGCGTCACCCGAAGATGGACGAAAGGCCGGGAGACAAAGAAACTGGTATACGAGTCCTACGATGAGATGGCGTTAAAGGAAATGAAAACGCTCCTTGAGGAAGCCTGCCATGCATGGCCAGTCATCAAAGCATGCATCCTACACCGGCTCGGTACGGTTCCTCCTGGCGAACCGAGTGTCCTCATAGGAGTGTCCACCCCCCACAGAAGCGAAGCGTTCGATGCCTGCCGCTACCTTATCGATGAACTGAAGATGCGAGTACCTATCTGGAAACACGAGACGTATGCGGATGGCGCCGAGGAATGGGTTACCCCTGGCATCAATCGATGAGCCCTGCCCGGGTTCACGGACGATTGTGAATTACGAGCCGGCCAGCCTAGACGTGTGTTGTATCGACTGCGCTATCCGGATAAGAGGCTGTTCATGGAGATCAGCTTCGAATGCCCGGCCCGTAACCTGCTCGAAGAGTTCAATATACCTGGTCGCAATTTCTACCCGGAAGTCGTCGGGTAAATCGGGCAACGTTTGCCCCTCGAGACCCTGGAAGTTGTGTTCCATTAGCCATTCTCGCACGAATTCCTTCGACAACTGCTTCTGAGGTGCATTTCGTTCGAGGAGTTCCCGGTATGGCTCTGCATAAAAATACCGGGATGAATCGGGCGTATGAATTTCATCGATCAGGTACAGGGCGCCGTCGTCCCCTACTCCAAACTCGTATTTTGTGTCTACGAGAACAAGCCCGTGCTCTGCCGCCATCGCTGTACCCCGTTCAAAGAGCCTCAAAGAAACATCGGCCAGAACGTCGAAGGTAGAGGCGTCCATAATGCCGTGTTCAAGGATTTGAGCGCGACTGATGTCCTCGTCGTGACCCTCTTCGGCTTTTGTAGCCGGAGTGAGAATGGGCCGGGGAAATGGACTGTTCTGCCTGAGTCCCTCCGGCAGCGGGATGCCGCATAACATTCTATGCCCTGCTTTGTAGGTTCTCCAGGCATGACCTGCCAGATACCCACGGACTACAAATTCTATGGGGAACGGCGTGCAGGCCCGTGCGATCGTTACATTAGGGTCCGGAATTTCGACAACATGGTTCCTGATTATATCCGCAGTGGCGTAAAAGAAATGCGCGGCAAGCCGGTTCAGTACCTGCCCTTTGAACGGTATCGTTTGCTTTAAGATATGATCGAATGCAGAAATGCGATCCGTCGCGATCAAAACCAGGTAACCTCCTACCCGATAACTATCCCGCACCTTGCCTCGATACAGACCGGGCAGATCGAGAGGTACGGTTTCGATGCTTCGAGATAAATATTGCTGGATAATCGAGCGGTCTATCATCGGGGGACTTCATACAGGCTCGATTTGCGGACGCGCAGTTCGGATAAGGTCAATACATGTACCGGATCGTCTTTTCTAGACCGTTTCAAGCGCTCGATGAGAAGATCCGTCGCTTCGTGCCCGACCGCCTGCATCTTCTGGTCGACGCTGGATAGTCCGATGTATCGGCTGGTTTTGACGTCGTCGTAACCGACGATTGCGACGTCTTCAGGCACCGACAACCCTTTCTGCGTAATGGCATACCAGGCCCCGAGGGCCTGCGTGTCGCTGACGGAAAACACGGCAGTGACACGTGGCTCCCGTTCCAGCAACAGATTCATGGCTTCGAATCCCGACTCCTCGCTGATTCCAGCGTGTTTCTCCGTAACACCACAAACAATCCATTCTTCATTAACGGGCAGGCCGGCTTGCCCCATCGCATTGAGGTAACCCTGTTTTCTTTCGTTCAGCACGGCGTCTACGTCGTACGCGGAGGTAATCATACCGATCCGTTTATGCCCCTGGCTGATCAGGTGTTTAACTGCGGAATGGGCGCCCGTGACGTTATCCCAGTGAAACGAGTCAAATTCATCATACTGGTTGCCAATCAAAACCACCGGCGCGCGCAACGTGAGCAGCTCCTCTGCCAGTTCGTCATCGATATGCAGGGCGAGAAGCAACCCATCGACAGCGCCACGGCGCAAAAAGTCCAGTAACTTTGCCTTCGGGTCTATCGACCCCAGATCGAAAAGAATCAGGTCGAACTCCTGCTCTTTGATGCGGCTTCGGACCCCCTTGAGTATCGAGTTGTGGAATGGGGTGGTGAACGACGGAATCGCAATGACGAGCGATTCTGATTGTTTCTGCGCCAGTATCTTAGCCGTGCGATGCGGTCGAAAACGCAGGTCCGATATCGCCTTCAATACTCGCTCTCGGGTAGATTCAGAGACATCGTTGGAGTTGTTGAGCACCCGTGATACGGTCGATATAGCTACGCCCGCCTTGGCGGCTACGTCATAGATAGTTGTCTTCCCCTTACCTTGAGCCATGGTCGTCTGCAGTCGAGTTACGAAGGACCGTTACTTTGAACGTATTGTTTTTTCAAAGTTAATAACAAATTTGTTGTAGACAAATCCAAAAAAAGAATGGGCTCCATTATGAAAGCGTTAACCGGCAACCGATATGGGTGCAGCTCGAGGAGCTTTCCGTTGATGTAGCACTGGTTGAACTGGAATAAATGGGTATTTTTGCTATCTTTGGTCGTTTAAGCAACACAGGAGACATATGGCAAGCGTACGTCTGGAGAACGTTAAGAAGGTCTACGAAAATTCGTTCACAGCGGTCCACAGTGCGTCGATCGATATACCGGATGGCGAGTTCGTTGTTCTCGTCGGGCCTTCGGGTTGCGGAAAAAGTACGACGCTGCGCATGATCGCTGGCCTGGAAGGGATCACCGAAGGCGCATTGTACATCGACGATCGAAAGGTCAACGACGTCGCGCCCAAGGATAGAGACATTGCAATGGTTTTTCAAAACTATGCGCTTTATCCCCATATGACAGTCCGGGACAACATGGCGTTCGGGCTCAAGCTCAGAAAATTCAAGAAAAAAGAGATTGCGGATCGAGTCGAGCAGGCTGCTGACGTGCTGGGTATTTCCAGCATCCTGGATCGAAAACCCAAGCAACTTTCCGGCGGTCAAAGACAACGCGTTGCTGTGGGACGCGCCATCGTTCGCAAGCCCAAAGTGTTTTTGTTCGACGAGCCCCTTTCCAATCTGGACGCCAAGCTGCGTGTTCAGATGCGGACCGAAATCTCCAAGCTCCACCACAGACTGGCATCGACGATGGTCTATGTCACGCACGATCAGGTGGAAGCGATGACGATGGGGGATCGTATTGTGGTCATGAAAGACGGGTACATCCAGCAGATAGATGCTCCGCTGGCGCTGTACAATCATCCAGTCAATATATTTGTCGCCGGTTTTATCGGCAGCCCGGCGATGAACTTCATTACGGGCACTCTGGCGCGGAATGACGGCCTCACCATCAAGGAGAAGGACGGAACAAATGTAATTGCAGTGCCGGAATCCCATGCTGACATCGTCAAGAATTATCTGGGCAAAGATATCGTTCTCGGCGTCCGGCCGGAAGCGTTATCGGTACTCGACCGAAGAGACCAAAATAATCCAGGGCCTGTGATCGAGGTCAATCTCGACGTGATCGAACCTATGGGCAACGAGATCATCATTTATACGGATACCGCTGCGCACCGACTGGTCGGCAGAATTCCACCCCGGCACCTTCCAGAACCCGGCGCCTCCCTCTTGCTGTCCCTGGATCCAGAGAAGCTTCATTATTTTGACGGCAACACCGAAAGGGCTCTTACGGCAGCCGCCTGAACGAACGAAAACGAATCAGCATCGTATCTGTCGTGCAAGTCCAGGGAAAGGTTCTCTTTTTTACAGCACCGTACTCCGTCGATGTACGGAGGGCCACCTATCCAGATCCAGGTGAAGGAGAACTCCTCATTCGCTCCCGCTATTCGGCGATCAGCGCCGGAACCGAACTTCTCGCGTACCGCAACCAGTTGCCACCTGGCGTCCCGCTGGATGAATCGATTCCTGAAATGCAGAGTACAGCCGCCTATCCGTTCAGATACGGATACAGCCTCGTGGGAAATGTTGCGGCTGTGGGGCCTTCCGTGGATACAACATGGCTGGGAAAACGGGTATTTGCGTTTCACCCCCACGAAAGTCATGCTTTGCTGCCGGCTGATCAAGCAGTCCTCCTGCCGGACTCGCTGAGCGATGAGGATGCTCTGTTCCTCGCTAATATGGAAACCGCTGTAGCGCTGTCCATGGATGGTCGCCCGGCTGTCGGCGAGCACGTTTGCATCGTCGGATTGGGCGTGGTAGGATTGTTGCTGAGTGCGATTCTCGGCAGGATGCCGCTTGGCAAACTCACCGGAGTAGATCTGCTGGTCAAAAGAAGGGGGTTCGGGCAATTGATCGGGGGCGCCGAAGTCGAGGCGCCAGAGCAATCATCAAGAGCAGTTGAATGCGACCTTGTCTACGAACTCAGCGGCACCGAATCGGGCCTGCGTTATGCCCTGTCGAAAACAGGCTACAAAGGGCGCCTGGTCGTCGGGTCCTGGTTCGGTGCGAACGACGTATCACTGGATCTGGGTTCGTATTTTCATCGGTCTAAAATGACGCTCTACGCCAGTCAGGTCAGCCGGATCGACCCGGCTTTTTCGGGACGATGGAACAAGAACAGGCGCCTCGCTTTCGCTCTTCATATGCTCGAAGTCATCAAACCCGGCCGACTGATAACCCATCAGTACTCCATCGATCATGCGTCAGAAGCCTATACCCTTCTCGACCAGCGCAACGCCGATGGGGTGCAGGTCGTTCTCTCGTACTGATGGGCTGAAGGGGCGGGCTACACCTTGACACCATGAGGGGTTCTCAGCCATGTATCAACTTTCTGTTCGCGAAGAATTCGTCGCTCAGCACTTTCTTACCGTGCCCGACTGCGGTCCCGAAAATATCAAACACTCACACGTTTATGCGCTCGAACTGCATCTGAGTGGTAATCGACTCAACGAGCACGGTTACCTGGTGGACATCGACGTAGTTAAACGCGAGATGGGGGCTATCATCGATCGATATAAAGACCAGACCCTCAACGATAAGCCTGAGTTCAAAGGACTGAACCCGAGTATCGAGCATTTTTCGAGAATCGTTGGAGATCGCCTGAAAAATGCATTGCCTTCGAAAGGGTTGTCTTCACTCACTGTGCGTATCTGGGAGGACCGGCATTGCTGGGCCTCCTATTCGGCCCCTCTGTCCCAGGAGTCATAGACCCGGTGGATTTTGATTATACTCGATATCTGGAAGCCAAGCGAAGCGTCGATGAGAGAGCGCTGAATCGTTCCGTGTGGGAATCGTTTGTGGAAAAGATTGCCCGCTTTCCGGGTCAAGACATCCTCAAGGTCCTTGAAATTGGAGCCGGCACCGGGTCAACGTTTTTTAAGATCATCGAGCATCTGGAGTACGCCCACGTCTCGTACACGTTGCTCGACAACAACCAGGAGCATCTGCGACTGGCCCGGCATAAGCTGGTCGCCAGCTACGGTGCCGAATGGCAACGCGAGTTTCCCGGCAGTGACATCGGAGCGGCTTGCAAAGTGTACATCGACAAGAACGAATGGGATGTCACTTTTTTGCTTGCGGATCTGCTCGCATACGTCCACCACGATGAGGTGCGAAACGAACAGGCCGGTTATGACGTCATCATTGGCCAGGCCGTGCTGGATTTATTTGATTTGAGAGAAGTATTGCCGTCACTCAAATCTTTGTTAAACCAGCCCGGCCTCATGTATTTCCCCATTACGTTCGACGGGGTATCTGCTTTTTTACCGTCCCACGACAGGGAGTTGGACCGACGAGTAGAAACCATTTATCATGCTTCTATGATGGGGGAAGTCTCCTCAGGCAGTGAAGACAAAAGCATAACCGGGCGTCGCCTCGTTCAAGAGCTCATGCAACTCGGTATGAACGTAACGGATGTGGGAGGTTCTGACTGGTTCGTCAAACCCGGGCCCGACGGATCCTACCCTGATGATGAGGGTTATTTTCTGGAATGTATCTTGCACTTCTTTTACAACGAGTTATCAGCGAGTTCACGCATTTCGGTCGATCAAACTTCGAAATGGTTGGAGGCACGAATGAGGGACCTCGAATGCGGTAAACTCATGTATTTGGCTCATCAGCTAGATGTCCTGGCCGGCCAGTGAAGGTCTGTCTTGATCAGAGTGCCTTGATAAGAGTGCGCCCCAGAGATCGGTATTTGAGAATGCGTTGTTGAAGTGATTGATTCGTCTGGAATCCCCGATCAGAGGGAAAACCGGAAAATGTATTTTTTTGGGCGGTTACACGAAAAGGCTCTTCTCTGTAACGACAGTTCATCAAATGGTAGTCGAATACGTTCCCTGATGCCATGCGGTATTGAGGCGTAATTTCCTGCAAACAGTATCAATGACAGTTCTTTTGGTAACTCCGGTTTAACGAATGACTGGTTTCTTTCATGTACCCAGCGCTTTTGGAGTATTAGAGGAAAAGGTCATACCTGCTTTATTTGAAGGCAAATCATCGAAAGATCATTTACGTGTTTGGGTAGCAGGTTGTGCAACAGGAGAAGAAGCGTATTCTGTTGCAATCCTTCTCTTTCAATATGCATCAACGCTAGGATCACCGCCAAGCATAGAAGTCTATGCGACCGACAATGACGAGGAGGCTCTGGAAACGGCCCGGATAGGAATCTATCCCCAAAGCATTGCTCATGACATGTCGGATGTATGTCTGGCAACCTATTTTGCTGAGCACGAGGACGGCTATGCTGTTTCGTCGTCGGTCAAATCTGCCGTTTTATTTTCGAGCCACGACGTTCTAATCGATAATTCATTTCAATCATTCGAACTGATTACCTGCCGATTCCTACTGGGATATCTCGACGAAACCAGCCAGTCGCAAGTTCTTGCTTTTTTTCACCACTCGTTGAAGCCCGACGGGTTTTTATTTCTCGGCATGACCGAGTTAGATACCGAGCTTCCCGATCAATTCGTTCCTATTAATACACCTCACCACGTCTATCGCCTGATCGAATTAGATGATACAGGCGGCGGTGAAAAGGTAGGGTCCCCGTTTCAGGAAGCTGAAGATAGTTATCAGGCACTCACGTCTCGCGAACGCACCAGACCAGGGGTCGAATCAAAGAGAGAGCGGAATGGATTCGTCTCTGAACAAATATCTATGGCGTCATCTTCGGCGCTCGTCGCGGGAAAAGGGAGCAACGGCATTCATGTTGATACCCATGAAGACCACTCGCCTCAGGTCCAGTCTATACGTGTCGGTGAGCGAAAATCTATACCCGAGTACAGAAGGAAACTGTTTGCTGACCACGTACCTGCAAGCGTCGTCATTGATCCGAACTATGCCATTCTCGACTACACCGATCGATTGACGCGGCTATTTGTTCCCGCCACGAGCGACCTCGAGAAAGATTATCTGAGTACCCTGTCCGATTCTGACCGATTCAGGCTCGAGGAGGCGATTAACCTGGCATTTACGGAGAAAAACGCGCTGGCAACAGCTACTGTGCCGCTTCAAGGCATCGATCACGGTATTGCCGGCTCCGTCATCGATGTCCAGTATCTCACGGACCATCACGAACGACATGACTATGTATCGCTCGTGTTCAAGGATGCCCCGGATGACACGACCGAGTTGCAACGCGATCTGCACGACGATTCGTTCAAAGAATTGCTGTCAGCAAACTCGGGCGATCAGTTTCTCTTTGAGGAAAGTTTCTGGCGTGTCATTGCAACTGCACCTTTTCCTATACTCGTTCATGCCGAAGGCGGTGCGATTGTCGAGCAAAGCCCGGCGTGGCATTCCATGGCCGGAATCTCGAAAGAAGATGCCCCGACTATCACTGAATGGACACATCTCGCGAAGGGACAACGTCTGCGCCTCAAAGACTCCAAGCTGAAAAACGAGTACGATGCAAAAGGGGTCGTTTGCATATCGATACGCACCCTGCACGGAGACACGAAATTGCTCGCGTTCCATTCCCATTTCCTGGGCAAAGACAGTCATGGGCGAAAGTTGACGCTGACGATGGCTGTCGATATCACCAACTATCCTGGAAACTCGGGGATGGGCATTGCCCCCGAAAGCGCGGATTTCGGTGTTGCAACGAAGAAGGCCTTCCTGGCCAATATGAGCCACGAGATCAGAACGCCACTCACGTCGATGATCGGCTTTGCCGACTATCTCGCTGATAAGTTGAGCGAAAACGACGTGCAATTTGCGCATTATATTAGCGAAAGTGGCAACCGGCTCCTCGAAACATTAAATGCCGTGCTCCGCGCCTCTTCGATGGATGGCCTCGATCTTACGCTTTATCCGGAAATGCTGGATATTACCGATGAGATAGAAGGGCTACTTCGACTGTTCAAGCCGCATGCCGAGCAGTACGGCATCGCGATAAAGATGGTCGTTGAGGAGAGCGTCAAGGTCAGGCAAGACCGGGCCGCTTTTCGGCGCATTATGGCCAACCTGATCGGTAACGCGCTGAAATTTACCCAGGAAGGGGAAGTTGTCATCAATGTGAACAGCGACGAGAGTGCCGTTATTGTCAGTGTCCGTGATACAGGAGTTGGCATTGCCGAGGATTTTCTACCCTATATCTTTGACCGGTTTGCACAAGAAGCCAAAGGGCAATCCCGCTCGTATTCCGGCTGTGGCTTAGGGCTGTCCATCTGTCGTGAGCTGGTCGAAACTCTGGGGGGGGCGATACATGTAGAAACTGAAGTGGAGGTGGGGAGCACCTTCACCGTACGCCTTCCGAAAGTGCTCGACGTGCCAGACCGCAGACACACGTTGTCCAGGCGGATTCACCTTGAGCCCGCAGGTGTGAGAGATTACGAGCCCAACATCTTACTGGTCGAAGACAACGTCGACACGCAAGAACTGCTGCTCTTAATTCTCCAGGACTCGTACCACGTGACGCTCACGTCTAATGCTGCAGAAACGCTCCAGATAGCCCAGCACCAAACCTTTGATGCCATCCTCATGGATCTGAACCTGGGGGGACGCAGCACTGGGTTCGATTTGCTGAAGGAGTTGAGGACCATACCCGCCTACGAAGATACACCCGTTCTCGCCGTGTCAGCTCTGCCTCTGGATGTAATTCGAAAGCAATTGATACGGGAAGGATTCAGTGGCTACATTGCCAAACCGTTCACTAAGGCACGTATCCTGGATGCGCTCGAGGCACTTCTGGGGAGCGAGCCGTCATAGACCCAGCGATTCGGTGGGGTTGTCGTTGAACAAATCTCCCTCATGGATGTATTCGCGCACCATTTTTTCGGATTTGTGCCGTGTATGTTTCATTATGACGCGCTCAGGCATGCCGGCGCGTGCCGCCTGGGTGGCAAAACCGGCGCGGAGGCTGTGCCCGCTATAGAGTTCGGGCGGAAGACCACAGCGTAAACAGGCCTTTTTGACGATTCTAGCGATAGAGCGACCCGTTATTGCGGACTGGCTAATATTGTTATGCCGGTCGATAGAACGAAACACAGGCCCTTCGAAAATCTGCGCCCGGGTCGTCCAGGCTCTTAAGGCTCGCACAGGGCAGGTCAACGGGTTGTCCCCGTACGTCAGCCCGATGACGTGGCCCGAGCCTTCCTGGTCCGTTTTACTCTTCTTGATGCGCAGACGCAGGCCGTCAGGCGTGAACTGGTAATCATCGACGTGGATGGCGGCCAGCTCGCTCCGGCGCAGCGCACCCGCAAAGCCGACGAGGAGCAGAGCCCGGTCCCTGATTGCACGCAGGCTCAGGGGGGCGTCCGGGGTGTCGTCGACGCGTTCGAGGTGATCGACCATCAGCTTGATGTCTTCGGTCAACACGGGAGCCACTTTATCTCGCTGGCGAGACTTAGATCGAACGAGTCCGCTCCAAACGGAGTGCAGCGGCTCTCTGGAGACCAGCGCCGGGCTTTCGCAGCCGGCTGTTTTGTGTGCCTGGCTGATCGAAGCGAGTTTGCGCTCCAGGGTAGAGACTTTGTATACGTCGGCAAAATGGGACACGTACAGGACAACCGTGGCAACCGTGGCTGGCAGGCTGTCGAGCTCGTGCTCGTCGCACCACTGGACGAAATGGGCCCAATCCGAGGAATAGGAACGTTTGGTGTTGTCGGCCCGGGCTTGCCGGGCATAGCAGGAGGCCCGATCGAGGTCGTCCTGCAGTGGATCCGGCAGGTGTGAGGATGGGAAGGAAGCGTCAGGCAGGAGCATAGTGACACACTGTATAATGGGGGGTGGTTTTCCTGTACACCCCTGGTGTCCGATAATGTTTCCTTATCGGACATTAGATATCAGGCGTATTGTGTCCCACTCTTTGTGCTGTTATTGTTACTCGTGCTTCATCCTTTCGCCGGCTTCCCTGCGTTTCGCCTTCTCGTGGCTTGTGTCCCATGACCTCTTGCAGTTATCTTGCACGTCAGTTTATACCCCAGCCAATGATCACCCACGAAGTTCTGCAATGCCTGCACGCAACGCGTATATACCACTCATTCTTTTCGCCTGCCTGTCGTTCGCCTGTATGCTTCTCCTGATGAGCAGCTGCGCGTCGCACGCCCTCGAACCCATCGACTACGTTGACCCCTTGATCGGCACTGGTACGTCGACGACGCCCAGCGCTAAACGCCACAGCGAAGCTGACAATGAACCCCGTGGTCAGACGTTTCCGGCCGTAGGCCATCCTTTTGGTATGACGCAATGGACGCCGCAAACGCGCCACAGTGAGCGCAAATGCGTTTCGCCGTATTACTATAGCGATCGCACGTTGAACGGCTTCCGCGGCAGCCGGTGGATGAGCGGGTCATGTACGCAAGACTACGGCAGTGTCACGATTATGCCCCAGCACGGCAACCTGCGCGTAAACCCGTTTGCCCGCAAGACGGCCTTCTCCCACGACGATGAAACGGCCCGTCCTGATTATTACGCCGCCCTGTTAACGCGAGAAAATATCCGTGTCGAACTGACGGGCCACGAGCGGTCGGGTTTTTTCCGGTTTCGGTTCGACGGCGACGCACCCGCGCACGTCATCGTAGAACCCAACAGCGACGAAGGGGTCGGCTACGTGGGCATCGACCCTGACGGTCAGACAATCACGGGATACAATCCAGTCCACCGCATTTATCAGGGTTGGGACCAGTACGCCGGATTCAACGGCTACTTCGTCGTCGAATTCGACCGGCCGTTCGAGGCTTTCGGCGTCTGGCAATCGACCGACGTGATGGACGGTCGTCTTACCATTACCGGCGACAGCGCCTCTGTGGGCGCGTACGTCACCTTCGACACCCGTCCGGGTGACGTCGTTCAGGCCAGAGTCGGCACTTCTCTCACGAGCCTCGACGCGGCGCGGGCTAATCTGCAGCACGAAATCCCGAACTGGGATTTCGACGCCACTCGCCAAGCTTCACGCGAAGCCTGGAATCAGGCGCTGTCGGCCATTTGTACGTTCTGTGACAATAACAGCACTACTGCCGATGCAGAGCGGTTGAACACCCAGTTCTACACGGCCCTGTATCACGCCATGCTGTTGCCTCGCATCTTCAGCGACGTCGACGGTGTGTACCCTGGTTTCGCAGGTGATACCACGAGGCACAGGGCCGTAGACTTTACATATTATGCTGACTTTTCGGTATGGGATACCTACCGGGCCGTGCACCCGCTGCTGACAATAACCGACCCTGACCGCGCGCAGGACATGGTGCAATCCCTCGTTCAGAAAGCCGATCAGGGCGGCTGGTTGCCCATCTTTCCCGCCTGGAACAACTATACGGCGGCCATGATCGGAGATCATGTGTCGTCCATCATCACCGATGCCTACCTCAAAGGCTTGCGCGGCTTCGACGCGGAGCTGGCGTATGCGTATATGTTTCAAAACGCCACGGAGACGCCGCCATACGACGAATATGTGGACGGGAAGGGGCGGCGCGCCCTCCTCCCCTACCTGGAGTCCGGGTATATGCCCCTGGAGGAACCAATAACGGAAGCATTCCACCAGGAAGAGCAGGTCTCCCGTACCCTCGAGTACGCCTACGATGACTTCAACGTAGGCCTCATGGCCATGGCGCTGGGCAAACCGGGCGACGCTGAGCTCTTCTTCGAACGGGCGCTGTATTACCGGAATATCATCGACCCGGAGACCGGCATCGCCCGAGGACGCTACCGGGACGGCAGCTGGTATACGCCGTTCGACCCTTCGGAACGGACGTACCCGTTCATCACGGAAGGCTCGCCCTGGCAGTATACCTGGTACGTACCCCACGACGTCGCCGGCCTGATGGAACTCATGGGCGGGCGCGATACATTCATCGCACGGCTCGATACGTTGTTCGACCACGGCGAATACTGGCACGGCAACGAACCCGGTCATCAGATCGCCTACCTGTACGCCTATGCCGGCGCCCCCTGGAAAACGCAATACCGGGTCCGTGAAATTATGAAAGAAGAATACAGCGACGGCCCGGGAGGCCTGAGCGGCAACGATGACGCCGGCCAGATGTCGGCCTGGTACGTGTTTTCTGCTCTCGGCATGTACCCGGTCTCTCCCGGGCTGCCCTATTACGTGATCGGAAGCCCGTCGTTCGAAGAAGTGCGCCTGCGAATGGGGGCTGATCGGCAATTCGTCATCAGAGCACATAACGTGTCCGACGAAAATCGATACATCCTGTCGGCCACCCTCAACGGGGAGCCTTTCCATAGACCATGGATCCCCCACGCGGACATTGCCGCAGGCGGAGAGCTGGTCTTCGAAATGGGGCCCGAGCCCAACACCGAATGGGGCGCCCGGCCGGAGGATGCCCCACCCTCTCAATCTACCGGGCTTGACGTCCTTTTTCCTCTCGGGCAATAATTGTGGCGCCGTTTGCCGAAGCACTATTTCTCGAATGAACGTGTACCTGTAGCTGCTTATCCCTATTTTGTTGATCTTAACTATTGAGCAAAGGCGCAGTAAAGGCTATTATCTATACACCCCTTAATCTCTGCCATGTATGATGCATCCCATTCGATTTGTTTCTCTTCTTGTCGCCGGTTGTCTCCTCGCCCCGGGCGCCTCCCTGCCATCGAACGATGAGCCAGGGACGACAGTCGTTTCCATCGAAGGAGAGCAGTTCTACCTCAACGGTAAACCCACGTATGAAGGTCGGACGTGGAATGGGCACAAGATCGAAGGCTTGCTTTTTAATGCCCGTCTCGTTCAGGGTATCTTCGACGACTTGAATCCAGAAACCAGAGAACGTTTCGTCTATCCCGATACGAAACAATGGGACCCCGAGCGCAACACGAACGAGTTCGTCGGTGCCATGGAGGACTGGCATGCCCATGGATTGCTCGCGTTTACGCTCAATCTCCAGGGCGGCAGTCCGCTCGGATATGGAAACAAGAATTGGATAAATTCAACGTTCGACCCCGATGGCAATCTGCGCGAGGCCTATATGAGCCGGCTGGTGCGCATCCTGGACAAGGCCGACGAACTCGGGATGGTTGTCATTCTGGGGTACTTTTACTTCGGGCAGGACCAGCACCTGGTGGACGAGGCGGCCGTTCTGCGAGCGACGGACAACATCACGAAGTGGCTTCTCGAGAAGGGGTATCGAAACATCTTGATCGAAATCAACAACGAAACCCGGCCGGAAGGCAAGGGTTATGAGCACGAAATTCTCACATATGCCCGGGTCCATGAGCTTATCGATCGCGTGCAGACCATGAGCGGGGGCAGGCTTCTCGTAAGCACGAGTTTTAACGGCGGCGTTGTTCCCATAGAAAGCGTTGTTGAGGTGGCCGACTTTGTGTTGCTGCATGGCAACGGCGTACACGACCCCCAGGGTATCATAGACATGGTGGAAAAAACACGGGCATTGGAAGCCTATTCGCCGATGCCCATCGTATTCAACGAAGATGACCACTTCGATTTTGACAAACCGATGAACAACCTGGTAGCTGCGACCTCCATGTATGCGTCCTGGGGATATTTCGATTTTCGCATGGAGGGAGAAGGGTTTGAGGCCGGCTTTCAGAGCGTTCCCGTAGACTGGTCGATAGGCAGCGAGCGTAAAAAGCAGTTTTTCTCCAAAGTAAAAGAGATTACAGGGTATTGATCCGTCGTGTGCAGTCCGGAAACTCACCTGATATAGTACCGCATTCATGATTCTCACCAGCCCCCACCGCCCTTTTGCACGGATCGGCACACTCTGCACCATCGTGCTTCTTTTTTCCTGTAGCTCTCCTGGAACTCGCTCGGGCGCCCATCACGATTGGCCCCACTACAAGGCCGACCTGGCCTCGTCCAGCTACTCGCCCCTCAGTCAGATCACCGCAGACAATGTAGGCCGGCTCGAGGTGGCCTGGGAATATGCCTCCGGCGACTCGGTGCTGTATACGATTGAATGTAACCCGATTGTCGTAGACGGCGTCATGTACGTCACCACGCCCCTCCTCGATGCCGTAGCGCTGGATGCTGCCACGGGCGAAGAGCGCTGGCGCTTCAGCCCGTGGGACAACCGGGGGACGCGGCGCGACGGGCAGCGCGTCAATCGCGGCGTCACGTACTGGGAAGAGGGATCGGAGAAGCGTATTTATTACCCGGCCGGGACGCGGCTGTACGCCGTAGATGCGCATACCGGCGAACCGGTGTTATCGTTCGGCGATCAGGGATCGATCGACCTGACGAAGGGCCTGGACCGGGAGTCCATCGCAAAACCGGTCAGCGCTACGACCCCGGGCATCATTTTTGAGGACCTCATCATCATGGGTTCTTCCACTCCGGATGGCCCTTCCGGAGAGAACCCTCCGGGACACATCCGCGCCTTCGACATTCACACGGGCGAACGGCGATGGATTTTCCACACCCTTCCTCATCCGGGGGAATTCGGATACGAAACCTGGCCTGAGGAGGCCTGGGAGACGTTTGGCGGCAACAATTCGTGGGCCGGCATGTCCTTAGACCCTGCGCTGGGTATCGTCTATGCGCCTACCGGTTCGCCGGCTCCCGATCACCACGGCATGAAGCGGCATGGGAAGAACCTGTTCGGCAATTCCGTGCTGGCCCTCGATGCTCGCATGGGCGAACGCATCTGGCATTTCCAGACGGTCCATCACGACCTCTGGGATTACGACCTGGCCGCGCCCCCGAACCTTGTTTCGTTCGAGTACGAAGGGGTTTTCCACGAGGCCGTGGCTCAGGTCACCAAGATGGGTTTTCTGTTCGTCTTCGACCGCAAAACGGGAGCGCCCATTTACCCCATCGAAGAGCGGGCCGTCCCCCAATCCACGCTACCGGGTGAGCAGACCTGGCCGACCCAGCCGTTCCCGTTGTTGCCGCCCCCTCATGCCGTTCAGGGGTTTACCGAGGACGACATCACAGATTTAAACGAGGAAGCGCACCGGCACGTGAAAGAGAAATACTTCGACAGTTGGGGGCCGGCCGTATTGTACCAGCCGCTGAGTACAAAGGGCGACTTCGTCATGCCTCAGTTTAACGGAGGCACGGATTGGGGCGGCGCCGCTTTCGATCCGGAAACAGGCATCCTGTATACGAACGCGAGCAACGAACCCGAAGCGATCACGATGTATGAGGTCGAGCCGGGGCCAGATCAACCGTACGAGTGGGCGGCCAGCGGGCACGACGAGATTTACGACCCCGAAGGGTTCCCCGTCTCAAAACGCCCCTGGGGCACGCTCAGCGCCATCGACCTGACCCGGGCGGATATCGCCTGGCAGGTCACGCTGGGCACGTATCCCGAGCTCGAAGCCAGGGGCCTCTCCCCTACTGGTACGTTCAACATGGGCGGGCCGGTCGTTACGGCCGGTGGGGTGGTATTCATCGGGGCTACCCGTGACGAGCGTTTTCGGGCCTTCGACAAAGCCACCGGTGCGCTCCTGTGGGAGTACCAGTTGCCAGCGGGCGGGTATGCCACGCCGGCGACCTATATGGTCGACGGCACCCAGTACGTCGTCATCGCTGCCGGCGGAGGCGGAAAGGCCGGCACGAAGAGAGGCGATCGCTACGTCGCGTTCGCGCTGGTTCAATAAGATATCCGATTCACCCGCCAATCGACTTCTCCATGTCGGGATTGCGGTTATACGCTTCGGACCCTCCTTTTGGCACCGTAATCCACTGCCAGTCCTCGACGGACATGCGGGCCAACAGGACGACCTGCCCCGCGTGGTACGCGATGTGCGCCAGGGAGCGATTCAGCGCTTCCCGGATGGTCAACGAGATGCCGCGTATCGTGACGTCGTTGTCGTAATCGTCCGAGCCGACCGAGTCGAGCGCTTCGTCGAGTATACCCCAGGCTTCATTCCACTTTTCCATCATGGCGTCCCGGCTGAGGTCGACCGCCTCGAACTCGCGATCCCGGTGGCGCCAGGGTTTTTCACCGTCGGAGTCCTGGAAGTCGGTGAAGCGCGACTTCAGGTTTCCGCTCAGGTGGTTGAGCAGCATGGCGATGGAATTTCCGTCGGGATAAGGGACTCGAAAAAAGGCTTCATCGGAAACCTGAACGACTGCCTTTTCGACGATTGTACGGTACCTGTTGAATTCTATGCGGTAGGTCTGGTCCATGGGTGCTCGCTTCCGCGGGTTACAATACGGCTTCTATGGCTTTCCTGAAATCAGCTTCCGTACGAGCGCCGATCATATGGTCTCGTATTATGCCTGACCGGTCGATAACAAACGTGGTCGGGAGCTCTTCTACGCTGAACTGCCGAGACACCAGGCCGAACTGATCCAACAGCACCGTGAAGTCCAAGCCCTCCTCTTCGATATAGGAGCGCACAGGCTCCGGCAATTCTTCGACGTTGATGGCCAGCACGGTGAGTCCCTCGCTCTGCCCCTGTTTTTGGAGGCGGTTCAGCGCGCTCATTTCCGCCCGGCAGGGAGCACACCACGTCGCCCAAAAGTTCAACACTATGACACGCCCCTGCCAGCGGCTCAACGACAGCTCTTCTTCAGCATGCAGCGCAGGAAGGGAGAATGGATCGACCTGCCGGCCATGTAGCGTTACAGGTAGATTGGGGAACGCGACGATTTCAGTGACGGCTCGGGTGTTTTCCGGTGGCTCAAACGTAAAGAGTGAATCGGGAATGCCTTCATTGACCGAAGCGATGCGAAAAGAAGTGGTCCGCCTGAGTGAGACAGGGCCTGCCGGAGAGGTCGGAATGTACCGGGAGGACCGTTCTTGCAAAACGACCCCTCGATCGCGATCCACCCACAGCAGCATCGTATTCGAGGCGCCCGGGTTCTGAGGGTCGGGCTTCAGGATGAGCTCAAGAAAAAAGACCCTGCGTTGTTCGTTACCCAACTCGTAGGTGGTGTCGGCGGATATGATTTGGGTCCGATCCGTGATTTCGTCAAGTCTTTTGTAGGCATTGAAGAAATCCGGGAAGTCGGTCCGTTGAGGCCCTGGCTGCAAACGCCCGGGACGAGCGATGTACTCCCCGGAGGGAGGATGGAAAGCCCAGGTAGAGTCGGCGTTGTACACGAGTGTACGTGCCTGTTCGCCTCCGACCTGTACGCGAAAGTGCGTGGGAAAGCGTTCCGCCATCTGTACGGAAAAGGAGGATTCCTGCGTCTGGTATCCTCTCCGGATTCGTACTTCCGTTTCCCCTTCGAAGTGGTACACCTTCAGATCTTTGTAGGTCTCAGCAATCTGGAAAACGAGCGAGTCGGCAGATTGGGCCTTTCCATCGAGTTTCGCCCATGAAAAGGCGAGGAGCAGAATGAGGAGTACCTGAAGTTGAGCCCTTTGCATAAGAGAGCGATAAATCAGCGGTTATTCTGAGGATGACATCTTAGGATTAGATGTTACGCGCCGGATGCGCATAGGTCCTGCCAGAGCGGCTTTACACACGTACAAAGCCGCGTAAAGCAGCCTGCTGTGCACAGTTCGCGTAACATCACTTAGGATGACAATCGGTGTTCGATGTCGGCTACACGTTCTTTCAGGTGTTCGATGCGTTCGTAGGCATCGAACGGGATACTATCGCCTCGGTCAACGACCTTCTGCGCCAGAGCCAGGGCCTGGTGGTGGCATGCCAGACTGGCATCAAGCTGGTTTTGATACAGATAGATGGCCCCTTGTTGTTCCAACAGGTCCGATAGGGCGTGAGCGAATTCTACATGGAATGTGTGATCGACTACACAGAGTTCTTCCAGCTCTTCCTGGTCCATGGCGATCAGGTCTTGCAAATGAGTATCCCATATCTCGTTCAATGCGCTTTTGATTGCGAGCCCCGCTTCGTCGTATCGCTTCATTTGTCGCAGCCCTGCGATGTGCGAGACCACCTGGATCATCTGCTCGATCTGTCGGAGTATATAGTCTTTTTGAAACACGATCCTGAGCGTATGAAATCACATCACAGCGAATAGTTACATAGCGAGCAGGGCATTCCACACATCCTGATCGACGGGTATCCCCTTCGCTTCGTTCTCGCGCCTTCTCTCGAGCGTACCCTCTCCCGGGTAATACACCCGTTCTCCCTGCGTCTGGTGCAGGTGCTCTACTGTAGCGTCGAGAAGCTCGCTGACGAGGTCTGGATTGGTGAGCAGAGTGATGGCAATAAAACCCTGCGAAAGCTCGGTTTCTCGCAACGGATCTTTGGAGATCTGATACGTGGCCTTGCCGGCGGACAAGACCGAGGCCGCCATGTCGAGCACTATAGACAGCGCCGAGCCTTTCCAGAACCCGATAGGGAGCGGTCTCCCGGAGGCTTCGATATCGCCGGCGTGGGTCGTCAGGTTGCCCTCTTTGTCGTATCCTCCTGGGACGGGGAGTTCGGCTCCTTTCTTTCGGTAGGAAGCCAGAGCTCCGTAGGAAAACTGCGACATGGCCATGTCCATGACAATGTGGCCTCGATCTCTCGGGATAGACATGATGAGAGGGTTGTTGCCGATGCGGGCTTCGGTGCCTCCCCAGGGCGGCAGATTCTGGTTTGTATTGGTCCAGCAGATGCCGATACAACCGGCCTCGGCCGCCTGCCATCCGTACGTACCGCCGCGCATCCAGTGGTTCGTGTTTCTCAGCGCAACGACGCCTACGCCGTGTTTCCGAGCCAGCTCGATGGCCCGATCCATCATCGCAAATGCGTTCAGGTTGCCCGGCCCGGCCCGGCCGTCCCATTGCTCGATCGCCCCCATTTCGCCGAACCGTTCTGGCTCAGCATCCACGTCGATGGATCCGTTGTCGATCATCGCAATAAAACGTCCGAACCTGTTCAAGCCATGGGAATAGACGCCATCCTGACTGGTTTCTGCGAACAGGCGGGCACAGAGGGCGGCTCGTACGGCCGAGAAGCCCTTCTTCACCAGGATACGTTCTAACTCGTGCGTGATTTGTTCGAAAGACAGTCGTAATTGCTCGGGCATTAGCTCAGCGTTTTAATCCAGATCAATCATCGCCTTGACGACCCCACGGTCCCGATCCAGCCACGATGAAAATTCGTCGATCACGCCGCCGAACGAAGACCGGTGCGTGATCCACGGCGTCAGGTTGAAGCGACCTTCTTCGAGCATCCGAATGACATAGGCAAAATCGGCCGGCGTGGCATTCCGACTACTCATCAGGGTCATCTCCTTGCGATGAAACTCCGGATTGTAGAACGTGACGTCGCCGATGAACAACCCGATGAAGACCAGCGTTCCGGCGGAGCCGGTGAGATCAAAGGCGCGCTGCATCGAGGTCGGATTTCCCGTGGCGTCGAAGACCATGTCGGGCAAGGCACCACCAAGGCGCTCCCTGATCTGAGCGACAGGATCGTGAGACGGGTCAATGGGATCACTTACTCCGGCAAAGAGTTCGCAGAAAGAGCGTCGCTGTGGATCCATCTCGATAACCAGGGGGTCTGCCCCGGCCAGCCTGGCGAATTGAATGGCTGACAGGCCGATCGGGCCGGCTCCGATGACGAGTACTCTGTTTCTCGGGCTCACGTTTGCCCTCGCCACTGCGTGTGCGCCGATAGTCAGCATCTCGACGAGGGCCAGGTGTTCTAATGGGAGCGTGTGCGAACGGTGGAGCTTGCAGGCCGGCACGGTGAGGAATTCACGCATCCCGCCGTCTTCGTGGACGCCCAGCACGGACAACTGTTCACAGCAGTTCGTTTTCCCAGACCTGCAGGCGGCACAAAAGCCACAATTGTAATAGGGTTCTACTGCGCAGTAGTCTCCTACACCAAGGGACGACGAATCATCGGTCATTTCTACTACTTCGACGCCTAGTTCGTGCCCCAGTACACGGGGGTATGAAAAGAACGGCTGATCCCCCTTGAAGGCGTGCAGGTCGGTGCCGCACACGCCTATCCGGCGCACCTTGACCAGAGCCTCTCCGGGAGCCGCCTTCTCCGGTGAAGGGCGGTCTTCCATTGAAAATTGCCCCGGCTTCTCCAATACCACTGTCTTCATGTAAGAAATAACGATTGATCAGGTCAAATGTGCGCTGTTAATAGTACGATATCCCGCATTGACAAACCAGTGATTTCTAAAGGAGAACCTGCCACTCATTGCGTGCCATGGCCCAAAACCCCGGCGCCCAATGGAACGGAAGCTCCGGATAGAGCTTCCGTTTATGGCTCCATTCTAACAGCCGATACAGGAAATACGGCGACCATTACCTGTTCTAATGACTCATAAGCCTGCCAGCGTTTCCGAACAGAAGAGCGGAATCTCTCATGTCTGTGGCAAAACCATCGAGCGATTTACCAGCCCATTCCGGCCAACTGGGGTCTGATGGCGATCTCGTACAGCCCGGCGTGAATGACCCCGATCGCTTGCGTGCTCTCCACGACTCTGGGCTGCTGGATTCCCCCTCACAGCAGCCCTTCGATCGATTGACCCTGCTCGTCAAGCGGTTGCTGGGGGTCCCTGTCGCCCTGGTGTCCCTGGTCGATCGGAGCCGGCAATTCTTCATGAGCAGTATCGGGTTGCCCGAACCCTGGGCCACGATGCGCGAGACGCCCCTATCGCATTCCTTTTGCAAACACGTCGTTGCCACGGGGGAACCGCTCATCGTGGAGAACGCCCCCGCCCACGACCTCGTGTGCGAGAACCTGGCCATTCGCGAGCTCGGTGTCATCGCGTATCTCGGCCTCCCCCTTGCTACGCCCGGGGGATTTGTGATCGGAACGTTGTGCGGAATCGACCTCCGACCCCGAACATGGACGGAGGCAGAAATCTCGATGCTGTCGGATCTTGCCGATCTGGCGATGACGGAGATCGCACTCCGGCACCAACTGAAGGCCCGGAAGGATGCCGAAAAGAAGCTCGAACAAAAAGCCCGGGAACTCGAGCTGAGCAACGATCGGCTCGAGAAAAAGGTGATGGTCCGAACACACGAACTCGAAAAACTGAATGCGGAGCTGAAAGAAGCGCTCGACAAAGAAAAAATGGCGGCCGAAGCCAGGGAGCAGGCACTCGACTCCACCCAGCAGAAAGTCCGCTTTTTGGCCCACCTGAGCCACGAAATTCGCACCCCCATGAATGGAGTGATCGGCATGACGTCACTCCTCCTGGACACCGAGTTGTCTGAAGAACAGCAAGAATTCGTGCAGATGATTCGGACGTGTGGCGAGTCTCTCCTTACCATCATCAACGACATCCTCGATTCTTCGAAAATCGAAGCCCAGAAGCTCGAGTTGGGAGAGCAAATCTTCGATCTAGATGCATGCATCGGAGAGGCCATCGATCTGATCGCGCCCTCTGCGGCGAGCAAGCAAATCGAGCTGCTGTATTACGTCGAAGAGAATGTGCCCTCTCATATTGCGAGCGACACCACCCGGCTCAGGCAAATTCTGGTCAACCTGCTCTCCAACGCGGTCAAATTCACGCAGAAAGGAGAAATTCTCGTTTTCGTATCGATGAAAGGAATCGATGAGGGCAAACACATCATCGAGTTCGCCATCAAGGACACCGGAATCGGGATCCCACAGGATCGCCTGGAGCATATTTTCGCTTCGTTCATGCAGGCGGATGCATCAACCACTCGGAAATACGGCGGCACCGGTCTTGGGCTCTCAATCAGCCACCAGTTGGCCAAGTTACTTGGTGGGGGCATTCGAGTAGAAAGCAAAATCGACAAAGGGTCTACGTTTTATGTAACCATCAAAGCGCAGGCCGTCGAAAGGACCCCCAATACCGATCGTTCGGTACTTAACGGGAAGAACATTTTGATCGTTGACGATCGTAAAACGAGCCAGAAGATCCTGAATGCACTGGTTTCGTCCTGGGGCATGAATGCGTATACCGTGGGATCGGGGGCAGAGGCCCTGGACGTGATCAACCAGGAAAACCTGTTCGACGTCATGCTGATCGATTTTCAAATGCCCCAGATGGACGGCCTTACGCTGGCCAGGACCCTCTCGAATCACCAAAAAGCGCAGTCGCTGCCCATCCTAATGCTCGGTTCGGTGGGTGTACGCAGGGTGTATTCGAACGACCTCATATCGCGATGGGCGACGAAGCCGGTCAAGGCAAAGCAGCTGTTCCAAGTCCTGACCGAGATGCTAGGGGGCCCGTCTCCCGATCCATACTCTCCTCCAGTCAGAGTACTTACCACAAAAAGAGCTATAGAAACCGCGCACATCTTGCTCGCAGAGGATAACGTCATCAACCAGAAAGTGGCCCTTAAGATGCTTCAGCGGCTGGGATGCCGGGCCGACGTAGCCGCCAGCGGACTCGAAGTGTTAAAGGCATTCGAGCGCATGGAATATGACATCGTCCTCATGGATATCTCGATGCCCGATATGGATGCGTTCGAGGTCACACGCGTCTTACGCCGTCGAAAGAGCCCATCCGAACCCTGTATCATCGCCCTCACAGCAAAGGATATAGAAGAGGACCGGCATCGGGGCCTCGAAGCCGGCGTGGACGCATTTGTAACAAAGCCCATCCGTATAGAGCGCCTGAATGCAGCCCTGCAACAATGGGTGGATGACCGTTCGGGGCAGGATTCCTGAGCGCCATTGCCGTTTCGATAGGTTTCCCCTACCCCTTCCGTGCAAAGAGCCCTACAGCTCGCTTCAGGTCTACATTCCCTCCTGTCACGAGTACGCCGACTCGTTTGCCATGCACATTGACCTTTCCGGATAGCAACGCACTCGCCGCCAGAGCGCCGGTAGGCTCCACCACGATCTTCAATCGCTCCCAGAGAAAAAACATCGCCTCGATGAGCAGTTCGTCGGATACCGTAACCATGTCGTGGACGTGTTCGATGACGAGCGGAAAAGTGAAGGCGCCGAGGTATGGCGTACGTGCGCCGTCGGCGAGGGTGTCGGGATTGTGAACCCGTTGCAGGAAGCCGGAACGAAAAGACCGGGACGCGTCGTTCGCCGCTTCGGGCTCGACGCCGATGACGCGGCAGCCCGGCGAGAGGGAATTCGCTGCGAGGGCGCACCCCGACAACAACCCGGCGCCGCCGCAGCATACGAGCAAAACGTCGAGAGCACCCACATCCTCGATTAACTCCTTCGCTGCTGTTCCCTGGCCGGCGATGATGTGTGGGTGGTCGTAAGAAGGAACGATCACTACGTCTCGTTCGCGGGCGATGTTCGCGGCAAGTGCTTCTCGGGTGGTCTCTTCAGGATCGTACAGGATGATCTCGGCCCCGTATCCCCGGGTCGCGGCCACTTTGACGTTCGGAGCGTTCTGGGGCATTACGATGGCCGTGGGCACCCCCGTCAGCCGGCCGGCCAGAGCGACACCCTGCGCATGATTCCCCGACGAATACGCCACGACGCCTCTCGCCTTCTGCTCAGGCATCAGTTGCACCAGCGCATTATAGGCGCCTCGAAACTTGAACGAGCCAGTCCGCTGGAAATTTTCGCACTTGAGAAACACCCGCCCTCCGGTGCGTTCGTCCAGAGTACGGGAATGCAATACCGGCGTTGTGTACGCTGTACCCTTGAGCCGCCCCGCAGCAGCTACTACGTCTTTGTACGATACGTTTTCTGTCGATGAAACGGAAGGCATGAGGCAGACAGGGTGTCGGAATATAGTGATGTTACGCGAACTGTGCACAGCAGGCGGATTGACGCGGCTTTGCAGCCGTGCAAAGCCGCTCTGGCAGGACGTATGCGCATCCGGCGCGTAACATCTGGGAATATAGTTAAATCTCGCACCAGAAAGTCCGAAGATCCCGAATATCCCCACACAAAGCAACAATGACGCTTTCGAGATGCTTCAGCAGAAATAGAGCCTTCCATTCTGTTTTGATGGCGCCCCAGTTCCCGAAGATACGCTTCCGTCTTTGACGGCCACCTTCCGAGACGCCTACACACCACTTCGGTGTCTGTCTGTAGACAACCAGAAGGCAACAGCACCTCTACAGACTGTCCGGACTCGGGACGAGAGGGTGCTAAAAGGGGTCAGTTTTTCCTCGCCCCCTTCCTCCAGGGCGGAGCGGGACTCCGATGCCGCTTCGAGGGTCTGTGTAGTATTCGGCTACGCTGCAGCGCGCCTTCAGGCACGAGGACAGGGCGAAGAATGGACTTCGCAGCTTGATTGACATCTCCTCATAGTGGCTCAGCCCTATGCGGAGTTACGCTGACCCCATCCGTTCCAATTTGGTATGACTCAATGTGTGATTACTCCCCTTGTACAGCAGTCTGGACCTGTACGAGGTTACTCCGAACACTTCCCCCACTAATTGGGGCCTTTACAATGCAAGGCTGATCAAGACTGAATACCTCCCAGAGGGTCTGGATTCCCTGGACGGCTAGAGTGGATTAGCCGGGTCGTCTCTTCGCCACTGCCGGTGCCAGGTCCCCAGGTGTTTGGGGCCGAACGGAGCCCCGTTTGTACCCACCAGGTTGAGCACCGCCCCGAGATCGGGGTCTATGGTCACGTTGGAGCCCAGCGTCAGGTCGAGGGCGTTGTTGGGGTCGGTGACATTATCCCTCAGGCTGTCCATTTCCGCTGTAAACAGGGAATCCTCGCTAGGTCTTTTGTGCCAGTACAAACTCGTCCCATAAATCCGCTTTTCAAAGCCGATGGGATCTTTGGTATACATCCTGAGGGTAAAGGCGCCGTATCGGTCGTGGTGCTGCCACACACAAACGGGGCCGTCGTAACTGTCGCATCCCGGGTGATTCGTTCCTACCGGCGGATCCAGCAACTTCAGCAAAGAACTAGGCCGTGTCATGGTAATCTCGAGATGCTCAAGATCGGATGCAGGGAAAGATTTCGTCCGGTACACCGAGCCGGGATCTACGATGGAAGAGTCGAATCCGGCCGGCACCGACTGGTATACCGGTCCTTGTGATGCGAGATCGATCCGAACAAGCCCCAGCCCGTGCGCCGTGTGATTGAAGAGTTCGAAGAATATTTCGTCGCCGGGAAACAGCAATCCTAACGTCTCATTAAACTTGACAAAATTCTGGTGGTTGGGAAACCCGGAATGGTCGGTATGAAATACGACGTGGTTTCCGTGAATGGAGCTGTAATTGTGCTTATGCTTGAGGCAACTATGCCCGCTGCCCGTATGTAGAAGCTCGGCTCCGCCGGCGTACGCCCATACCCCACCCATGTCTCGAAACGTGGACACGTCCATGTGCCCGATATTTAATAAGGCATCTTGCAAGAACACGAACATGCCCTGCAGGTTGACGTTGCCGCTGAAGTCGACCTTTGGGCTGAATTCGGTTGAGGGCGGCTTGACCATGATGATGCCCCGCCAGTTGAAGTCGATCCCGGCAGGGACGGTCAGGTCGCCTTCCACCACGAGAATGCCCCGCCCGTCCAGGTCGTTCGTCAACGTCAGATCGGACGTCACGGTGAGCATCCGATTGGAGTCGTGGATACCGAACGTGCTGCCGACGCTGGAGAGGTCGGGCACGGTAATATGCTGCGACGGGTTAGCCAGCGCGAACCCTTCCACGGCCTGGCTGACCTGATTGGGAAAAAAGATGCCATCCTGCGTTTGATGCAGGTCCCGGTACGTCTGGTCAATCTGTAACATCGACATCGATCCCATGCCGCTTGAAGCCAGTTCCGTGCCCAGGTCAGACACGAGATTACTCATACCGACGCCCAGAGCTGCCAGGTCGGGAGCCAGATTCAGGTCCTGAATGAGCACTTCGTCGATTTCCATGAAATTCTGGTCGTCGAGCGCTATCGTAGAAAAGTTGAGCTGGGCGCTCGGAGAAATGGTGGGGTTGAGCTGAATGGTTTGTAGCTGAAAAGGATTGATGATGAGTCCGTCCTGCCATTCATACCGGCTTCGCACCTCGTGAACGGTGGAGTCGAAATCCGCCTGCACGGTGAAATCGAGTGTTTTGCCGGCCAACCCGTAGCTGGTGATACGGATGTGCCCCCCGTCTCTGGTCTTCTGCGTGAACGGGGAGGCATTCAACGTGCCGTCGGACTGCGTCCAGGCAGCGAGCACCATCTTCCGCCCCTCCATGGCAAGATCCCGGCTGAGTTGAGTAGCCTGTTGTTGAAATTCGCGGTCGTCGGTTTCCCGGGACTGCAGCTGCGCATTCATCAATAATACGAGGGTGGTCGTCAGCACGAACACGGCTGCAACCATTGCACCTTTACCCATAGTTCTGAACGATTAACGATCTACCCGAAGAGCTGATAGATACATGTATAAGTGAGCGATAGAAATAGCAGGGGGATCGTCGTCTATAAAGAGGGAGCGTAATAAAAAAGCGGCCTGACAGAGTAGGGATCAGGTCTCAAAGATGTGGGTCGATTATTAAAATCGCTTGTAATATATACTCATTGTTATGGTTTGTCAATGGCGTCACACTAAAAACACAGATTGGTGACAAATCTGGTTGGATAAAGTCGAGGGCATTCCCGGTACCGATTTTCGAGTAGAACCGATATATTTGCACACCGAAGTCTATAACCCCATTCACTGCACGAAACCCTATGCCCTATCTGCTTGGAATCGATAGTTCGACCACGGCGACCAAAGCCCTGCTGATTGATAAGGCAGGCGCCGTAATCGGCGTCGAGTCGTCCTCGTACGAGTACGACACGCCTCATCCATTGTGGAGTGAGCAACACCCTGAACTCTGGTGGCAAGGAACCGTCGAGAGCGTCAGGGTGCTACTGGATCGCACCCGCATCGACGCCCGCGAAATCGCCGGGATTGGGCTCACCGGACAGATGCACGGGCTCGTCCTTCTCGACGGTCGCGGTGACGTAATTCGCCCGGCGCTCCTCTGGAACGACCAGCGGACCGGCAAACAATGCGACACGATCCGCGAGCGCCTGGGCAAACGCCGGCTGATCGAGATCACGGGCAACGATGCCCTGACGGGCTTCACGGCGCCCAAGATCCTCTGGGTGCGCGACGAAGAACCGGCTCTGTACGAACGCGTCCGGCATATCCTCCTCCCCAAAGACTACGTGAGGTTCCGGTTGACCGGCGAACTGGCGACCGACAAAGCCGGCGCCGCCGGCACCCTGCTCTTCGACCTGACGAAACGGGACTGGTCCCCCGAAGTGCTGGAAGCGCTCGAGATCGCCCCGTCCTTTTTACCGGCCACATTCGAGGGCACGGCCATTACGGGGAGTGTCACCGAAGAGGCAAGCGCATTAACCGGGTTGTCTGCCGGGACGCCGGTAGTCGCTGGTGGGGGCGATCAGGCCGCTCAGGGCGTCGGTGTAGGCGCCGTGAAAGAAGGGATCGTGGCGCTGACACTCGGTACCTCGGGCGTCGTCTTTGCGGCGTCGAACGAACCGTTTGTCGAACCCGACGGGCGCCTGCATGCCTTCTGCCACGCCGTCCCCGATCGCTGGCACATGATGGGCGTCATGCTGTCGGCCGCCGGCAGCCTTCGCTGGTTCCGAGACACGGCGGCGCCGGCTCTGTCTTTCGAGGACCTTGCCGGCGAAGTGGCCGGCGTGCCGCCGGGCAGCGAAGGCCTGTTCTTCCTCCCCTACCTGACGGGTGAACGCACACCCCACCCCGACCCGTATGCGCGCGGTGCGTTCGTTGGCCTGACGGTGCGGCATGCACGAAAGCACATGACGCGAGCCGTGCTGGAGGGCGTGGGCTTCGGGCTGAGGGACAGCTTCACATTAATGGAGGGGTCTGGGCTGCCCCGCGCCGAACGGGTGCTCATCTCGGGAGGGGGCGCGCGCAGCCCGAGATGGCGTCAGATCCTGGCCGATATTTTGAACACTGAACTGTCGACCGTAAATACGGAGGAAGGCGCTGCATTCGGAACGGCGCTGCTCGCCGGCGTGGGGGCAGGGCTCTGGGCGAACATCGACGATGCGCTCGATCAGGTGCTGGAGATCACCGGAACAACCGCGCCCGACCCGGAAACGGCCGACCGGTACGAGGTCCATTACCGCCTCTACAGGGAGCTCTACCCGGCCCTGAAGCCGGCCAACGATGCCATTGCCGAAATCCTGTTCGACGAGCCGTAAGCACCCTCGTTGGGCAGGGTATGCGATCGGTTATCATATTGTCGATGAGTATTTGTCCGATAACCCGGGAGCGCTTGCATCAAAACTGTTTGATGAAGAGGCCTCCCCCTATTTACCCGACTAACGAGCTAAAAATTCTTGAGCTATGTATAGCGCACAATTTCGTCAGGGGATCCGGATCATCGTCCTTCGATCCACGAACGATTCTCCGGCCTTCACCTCGTAGACGTAAACCCCTGCAGCCAGTCCGTTTCCGGGGATGCGCCGGATGTGTTCGCCCGAAGGTAGATGGGGTACCTCCAACGAGAACACCTCCCGGCCCAGCAGATCCACAACACGGATCGATACCGGTGAGGGTGAAGACAGTTCGAATGGGATGACCGTTTCGGCACGAAACGGATTCGGATAGTTCTGATGAAGCCGGTTTGTGAATGGCTGGGGTGCATCTTCGACCGGCGTAGAACTGGCTTCGAATACGGCTTCTATGGACAGGCCGCCCGTCGTTTCGATCACCTCGTCGGTAGTGTTGACGTCGCCCTGCCAGCCTTTAAACAGGTAGCCTTCACCGGGGACGGCCTTCAGTTCGAGCGGGGCCCCGGCAAAGTAGGTTCCAGTAAAGGTCGTTCCTCTCATGGGCACTCCTGCCACGAACACGCGCCCCCCATCTTGTCCTGTGATGCGCACGTCCACCTCGAACATTTCGGTATACCCGAATTTCGCGCCTACGTGGGCTTTGATGTTTTCGGGGCGCTCTTCGGCAAACTGCCTCATCGAAGCGATATGGGCGTCCCATGGCGTGTTGAACCCGATCGATTCGGGCCAGCGGGCCTTGTGGCGCGGGACCTCCAGGGCGATCGCGGCGCTGAAGCTGTCAATCACCTGGCTGACGTACGTGGGCTCGAACGTAATGCTGGCGTGGCTGGCGAGCCGCTGCACGAACCGGTGTTCGAAGGATTCGTTTTCGAGCAGTTCCCGGAGGAGTTCGGTCGACCAGGGTGGATTGGGCCAGTCCGGCCCGTCGTCGGCTGTGGCCTGTTCGAGCGTATTCGAGGCGAACAGGCCGTTTTCGTTGCCTGCGAAGCTGAAGTCGGTATCGAACAAGATCCAACGCCATCGGCCCACAGGAACCCGGGACCGCCAGTACCGAATGTTTGTGCTCGGCCAGTCGGCATTGGCAATGTAGATCTCGGCCGTCTGGTAATCGATGTACTGCTCTACGTCCATGAGCGCCTCTATCACGGCGAAACTTTGTACGTCCGAAAGGTCGTTCGCTCTCGCCAGCGTGAGCATCTCGTTGTACAATATCGCACTGCCCACAAGGGGCGCTGCACGGCCTTCGAGCAGATCGATCTGGTTCTCGTCAACCCCGCGGTTCTCCTCCAGGTAGGCCGCATCCGGTAGTTCTCGAAGGTTGTGAATCCCCCAGTAGGCTCCATTGATAAATACGACGGCCGGGCGATACGCGAGGTGGTCGATATCGATCGACTCTTTGATCAGATGCTGGACTAAACCGTCCCGGAACATGGTCCGGAACCAGTCTTGCCCCGAGTTCCGAAGCACGAGGTTTGAAAAAGCGTCGATCGGTTTGTCGTCGAAGAAGCGATAGGTAAACGAGGCCGCTCCGTATTCGGGCCGGGCATGTAAGGATAGGGACTTCTGGTCGAAGGACCGGCTGCAGCCCCCATATATTTTGAGGCCGGCCTGCTGGCTGACTACCCGCTCGCGGTCCGATTCGAAAAATTCGACGTGCACGGGCTTCTCCCAATCTTGATTCCAGTTCCTGGGGACAGAAGAACAATTCCCCGGCACTCCGTTGGTCCCCGCCACATAAATGCCTGCGTTGTTACTGAAAAGGTTGTCAGGTGCCGTCGAGATGGAGAATACGGGCAGAGCAGTCGATTCATTGATCAGGTAGGTATGCGTCGAGACTGGCCCCGGCAAGAAACCCTCCTGAAACACGGCTGCGCGCAATACGATGGTCGACGAGACGGGCAGCGGGTTGACGTAAGCAGGAGAATCTGGCATAGGCTCCGAACCGTCGACGGTATAATGGATGGTCCCCTGCCCTGCCGCCGTACTCAACGTAACGGTCTGTGTGCTGGTATAAAATCCGCCTTCCTGGGAGAAGACGACCGGATCGGTGACACCTTGAAAACCGACGCTCGTATTGGGCGCGCCCGGGGTGGCGACTTCGAAATACCGGAAGGCACCCGGCGTATTACCCAGCAATCCGAACGAAATGTCTGGGAACTGGCGGCTGTACGGAATCTGATCGACCAGCGTGGTTGAGGGGTCGAACAGGGCCAGGGTCCCTTCCGAGGACGAGAGGGAAAAGTTCGTATGTAACCCGATGTTTAGTTCGTCGGCCCAGAAGACGACGTATCCACCGGGTGTTATCGAAGTGCCGACCGGGATCGGCCACATCCCCGGCTGAGACACGTCGTTCGTGAGAAAATAGCCCGTCAAATCGATCGATTGAGGGCCCGGATTGTGCAGCTCGATCCAGGCCGCGTAGGATCCAAAGTCAGGATCTTGCACGGTGGTCTGGTTGACGACCATGAATTCGTTGAGTCGAAGTACAGACTGGGCGGTCGAAGGCAGGGAAAACAGGAAAGAGAGCAGGAACAGGCTTACACCAGCGAGAGGCTTCATAGAAAGGATCGGGACTGGTATGATATGATTCTAAAACAGGTGCGCTAGACACCCTTCATACAGTCCTCGTAACGAGCTCCTGTATCCGCAGACGAATTCCTGCGCTGCTGAGAAGGCCGGTTAATTTTTTGCTGAAGGTTCGCAGAAGCAGTCTTCGTTCTGGCCAATGCAAATCCCTTCGTCGGCGTCCAGGATGTCTTTGATCTGCCGGCAGGCGTCGTCGGGGCGACCGGCTTCGAAATGCTTGATGACGTCGGAGTCGACGATCTCGTACCATTTGTTTTTTCGCTCCGCAAACTCCGGAAACGTGCTCATCATCGCCGGCCTGAGCGCTTTCAGGGCATCCAGAAAATCGCCGTATTCGGGGCCGAACTGCTCCTCCAACTTTTCCCGAAGCCGGACGGAGAGCGCCGGCGCGCTCCCGCTGGTGGATATGGAAATGGTTAAAGGCCCTCGCTGTACGACGGATCCGGCGACGAAGGAGCAATGCGGAACGTCGTCCATGGCATTGAGGAGCACGTTCTCCCGCTCCGCTTCCGCCCAGATCGGCCGGGTAGCTTCGTGATCGGTGATGGCAACGATGGCCAGGAAGGCGCCTTTCAGGTCGCCGGGTTTGTACCAGCGGGGCACCCATTCGAGCGTACTTTCGTCTACCCAGCTCTGCATCGTTTCCGTGATTTTTTCGCTGTAGACCACGACATCGGCATCGCATTCCATCAGGCCGGCCGCTTTACGTTCCGCTTCGTGGTTGCCTCCAAAGATCACGCACCGGCGTCCCTTCAGGTTGTTCAGAAAGATGGGATATACCTTCATTCAGAGACTCTTCAAGCAACCTGCGGTTGTACGTGGATGCCGCACTCCGTTTTGTCCTGGCCAGACCAGCGGCCGCTTCGTTCGGACTCTCCTTGACCGACGGCGCGGGTACAGGGTTTGCACCCGATGCTCGGGTACCCCTTATCGTGCAAGGGATTATAGGGAATGTCATGAATGCGGATGTAGCTCCATACGTCCTCCGTAGTCCAGCTCACGAGGGGGTTGATCTTGAGGAGGTTGTTGGCTTGATCCCATTCGAAGATCTGTGCACGGGCTCTCGTATGGGATTGATGGGCACGGAGGCCGGTCACCCACGCCGGCTTGTCCGACAGGTAGTTGCGCAATGGTACCACCTTGCGCAGGAAGCAGCAGGTATCGGGATTATCCTGCCACAGGGCCTCTCCGTATTTGGCCGCCTGTTCCTGCAGTGACAGCCCGCCATGGACCCTCGTGAACCGGATGCCGAACTCGGCCGACAGCCGGTCGATCAACGCGTAGGTATCTTCGAAAAACAGGTCGGTGTCCAGATAGAAAACGGTGGGATCTTCGCGAATCTGAGAAACGATGTGCATCAGGACGAGCCCGGACGTGCCGAAGCCCGTGGCCATGGCCAGATCGTCGCCGAATGCTTCGTACGCCCATTCGAGGATCGCCCTCGGGGAGGCGTCCTTAAACGCCTCGTTGAGCTCAGCGAGTCTATCTGCATTCCAGATTGTTTCAGACAAAGAAGAATTCGCTATATTCATCGATTCACGGGGTGTGTGGCGGCAGTCAATACATTCAGGTCGGGCAGCTCAGGTACGTCGGAAAACCAGGCTCGCCCAGCTTCCTCCGGGTTTTCGAATCGAGATGGGTCGAACCAGGAGAGCGCCGCATGCAAATGCACGACATCGCCCACGACGACCGTCGCGGGCGGCGTCAAGTGGGCGGAAGCCTGAACGACGGTCGAAAGTGTGGCCGTGACGACCTCTTGATCGCGCGTAGTCCCATACGAAACCACGGCAACCGGTGTGTTTTCGGGTTGACCTCCGTCGAGGAGGTGTTGAACGATATCCGGGAGCGTACGCAATCCCATGAGGATCACCAGCGTGCCGGCATTCGCCAGCGCCGGCCAGTCCGCCGGCTTGTCGTAATTTTCTTTCGTAAATCCGGTCATTACACTGAAGCCGCGCGCCAGGCCGCGGTGCGTCACTGGAATGCCCGCATAGGCAGGTACGCTGATGGCACTGGAGACGCCGGGCACGATTTCAAAAGGGATGCCGGCCTCTTGCAGGGCCAGGCATTCTTCCCCTCCCCGGCCGAAGACGAACGGGTCGCCGCCTTTCAGGCGTACGACGTCGTACCCCTGCCGCGCGCGCTCGATGAGGAGCTCGTGGATGCCGTCCTGCGGGACGAGTTTGTACCCAGGCGACTTCCCGACAAAGATGCGCTCGGTCTCCGGAGGCAGTTTCTCTATCAGGGAAGGATGTACGAGGCGGTCGTATACGACGACGTCCGCTCGGTGCAGCAGTTGCCACCCGCGAACCGTGATCAGCTCGGGGTCACCGGGGCCGGCCCCGACGAGAAAAACAGTGCCTGTATGTATTGGGGCGTCGCTCATGCGTCAATCAAAGATCAGGTCAGTTCGGCCGGAGAAAGTTGGGCAGGAAGCGAATGCAGCAGGCTGTCGAGCGCCGGCGTGGGCGCCAGTTCGAGGCGCAGGGTAAGCGGGTAGCGAGCGTCGTCATACACCCGGGATATCCCCACCTCTCCCACTTTGAGGGCGCTTTGGATCATCCCGCTGAGCGCGCCGGTAATCTCAGCAACTGTATCGGCCCGATTCGGGTACAGCCGGCGATCGAGTACAGTGACTTCCAGGCGAGCGAGGTCGAACGAAATATCCACCGGTTCGCTGGACTCTTCTTCGAGAAGGCGGGCGCCTTTCATGAGCTGGAGCAGTACCAGATTGAGCGCTGCAGGAAACGTATCCGGGACCGTCTTCTTGCGGACGTACCGCAATCCGGGAGCGCCTACTTCGTCGAATGCGTAGTCGAACTCATGACCGACGAGCATGATGCCCGGACCGTCGGGGACGTGGCTGTAGTCGGCTACGTCGATCGCAAGGCCGTCGACAGCCTGCGTCTGTATCCACCGGTGGAAGATGTGGATGCACGCCTCGGACGGAATGGAGCCGCCGTCGCGTGTAAACACTTTCACCTGAAGACGGTGCGGTGCAGGTAAGGGCGTATGGTTCGTCATAGGTATGCGGTTTGGGTCTCAACGGATATCATCGGTTTCATTTCGCTTACGGCGTGTAGCCGGGGGGCAGTTTCACATCCCGATCGATGGAGGGCGCCGCTATTTCGAGCGACTTCGCTTCTTTTTCTTGCTGCTCGCTGATTTTCATCTCACAGGAATGCGTTGCCTCGATGAACAGCAGGGCTTCTTCGATCGCCTGGCGTGCTTCCTCAGCCGAAGGATGTTCGAGGCGTTCTTCGTGTTGTTTGAACAGGTATCGGCCGAATTTACCCTTCGCGTAGGTATCGAAGAACCGTTCCGTATCGTAAAAGCGCTCCTTGAACGAGGCCACGATCTGGTCGGGGTCGTCGCCCACGTCGAGGAATTCGGTCCGGATCAGGGCCTTGGCAGCGAGGATCATTGCGTTGTAGCCTTTGTCTGCAGCAATCTGACTTTCACCCTCTTCCAGGGCAAGCTGCGCATCGAAGGCCTCGGATTCTGCTTTGGCGATCTCCATAGAAAAGAGCGAGACGACTTCGCCGGCGCATTCACCGACCCCGAGGTCGCCGAGCGTAAAGGTCCTCGGATCGCCCCAGTCCGAGTAAAAGTCGGGTTGGAGTTCAAAGGCCGGCGTCGTCATGAACGGGCGGATTAATTCCCGGGCCTCCTTCTTGCCGAGCCGGCCGGCCCAGGCCTGAAACCGTTCGGTGGGCTCGCGCTGTGCGATGTAGGCATCCGCAATAGCGTCCACGACGTCCGGCACGGAGCGAGCGGGAACGGCGCCGATGGCGAGGCCGTAGCTCCCGGCGTTCTGCCCCCACTGCCCTCCCAGAACGACCTGGAAGTGCGGCATCTTGCGGTTGCCTGACTTACGGCTGTTGCCGAAGAAGCCGATGTCGGCGACGTGATGCTGGCCGCACGAGTTGAAGCAGCCGCTGATTTTGATTTTCAGATCCTGAATCGCATGAGGCAACGAAGCGCTCTTTGCTTTTAGCCGGACGATCAGTTCGCGGGCCAGTCCTCGCGAGGAGGCAATGCCGAGCTTACAGGTATCCGTCCCCGGGCAGGCGGTGATGTCCACGATGGTGCCGGCGCCGGGGTCACCCAGACCCAGCGCAGCGAGGTCGTCGTACAAGGCCGGCAGGTCGGCTTCGGCGACCCATCGCAACACCATGTTCTGTTCAACGGTCGTCCGCACGTGGTCGCCGACGTATCTCCGGGCGACATCTGCCAGCTGGATCATCTGGTGCGAGGTGATGTCGCCCAACGGCAGATGGACGGTAGCCACACAATACCCGGACTGGCGCTGCTTGTATACATTGGTTCTATACCACGTCTCGAAGCCCTCACTCCGCGTCTGGCCGTTCAACGAGGCCGATGGTTTGAGCGGCGTTTCCCGGTATGCGTAGATGTCTTCAAGGTAGGCCGACCAGCGGTCGTCGTGGGGCAGGATCGCACGCTCTTCCTCGACGAGCCGGCGGAACTCGTCGATACCGAGTTTGGCCACGAGAAACTTGATGCGTGCCCGGTTCCGATTTCTCTTCTCTCCCAGCCGGGCGAAAACGCGAGACACAGCCTGCGAAAGCGGCATAATCTCTTCTTCGGAGACGAACTCCCCGAGCAGTTTGGCCTGGTGAGGGATAGTGCCGAGCCCGCCGCCCACGTAGACGTCGAAACCACGCACTTCCTTGCCGTCGATGGTCTTGACCTTACCGATGAAGCCAAGGTCGTGCAGCATGACGAGGCCGCAGGCCGTATGTTCGCAGCCCGAAAAAGCGACCTTCACCTTGCGGCCGAAGTCCTGGGTATCGTCGTGCCCCATCAGGAAGTGAGCCAGCTCGCGGGCGTACGGAGAGACGTCAAACGCTTCGGTGTGACAGACGCCGGCGAGCGGGCAGCACGTCGTATTTCGGACGGTGTTGCCGCACGCTTCGTGGGTGGTAACGCCGGCAGCGGCGAGGCGGCGCATCATGTCCGGCGTATCTTCGATATGCACGTAGTGCAGCTGGAAGTCCTGGCGCGTCGTCACGTGGAGGATGCCGTCGGCATATTCGTCGGCCACCTGGGCGAGGGCGTCCATCTGATCCGGCGTGAGGCCCCCGAACGGGATCTTCACACGCTGCATGCCAGGGGCGTCCCACTTCGTGTCGGGGCCTTTGACGAGATTCTGAGGATACGCCAGCTCGCGCGTCTCGAATCCGTCGTGGCGCTGGCCGTTGTCGTACCGCTGGCCATAGACCCCTTTGCGAAGCCGCGTTTCAGCGAATACTTTTTCGTCGAGTTTTCCCTGCTTCATGAGGGCAATCTGCCCCTCGAAGATGTCGATCTCGTGTGTGAGGGATTCGGCCGTGTCGTCGGCCAGTCGCTCTTTCCAGCTGGTAACTTCCATGGTGAGTTATCTTAAGGGTACAGAGTCAAAAGGATATAAAAACGCATGGGTGAGCGAACGCATCGCTCCAGACAGATAGGAATCAGGTGTCATTACAAGTTCAGATGAGGACCTTCATTACAGTCAGACAAAACCCACTTATCTGTTCGCTACTGCATCATACTGTTACACGTTCAATTAACAGGCGAAGATGCACTTATTCAACAAAATGGTGACGGGACAAACCCGGAATCCACAGTAAAAGCGGTTCCGTTAACCAAATCTTAACACTTCATCGCCCGAGAAACGGAGTTTGAAACAGTATGACATGAGAGCCATGATTATGACAGGAGTCCATACATGATGACCCCTCATAACATGCATTAACTTGTTATGCGTCCTCCTCATTCGGGGCTGTTATCGAGCGTTTTCGTCGGACCCAGCCGGCTCCGAGCAGGACGACGACGGAGCCATAGACGAGGATCGTTGAGGCGAGGGTAAGCCAGTAGCCGAGCTCGTAGCTCCGGGGTTCGAAACGCATGACGAGTTCGTGGCTGCCTTCAGGGATGAAAACGCCGCGCAGGAGGTAATTCACCCGATGGATGGGAATCTCCTCCCCATCCAGATACGCATTCCAGCCGGCAGGGTAGTAGATCTCGCTCACAACGAGCAGCCGGTCGGCGTCGGTTTCGAGATCCCAGGAAACGGTGTGCGGCGTGTGTCCGTTCAGTTCGGCGCGCGCCATGCTCGTTGAATCGAGAGGTGTGGTCCTCCCGTCGACCTCCCCGGCAAGGATAGCCGTGCGGGAGGGATCGAACGAGGCATCCTGCAGGCGGGCCCAGGTATCCTGGGCCGATTCGATCACTTCGAGCTCGCCTACGAAAAACGCCCGCTCGGGCGCACCGACTCGTTCCGAGACGATCATGCCCGTACGTTCGTCGCGGAAGACCTCCCTCGCTCCGGGATACGGACCGCCGGCCACCACGTACCGGGTATTCAAGAGATCCATCCCATTTTCGTTGGGCAGCCCGGAAGGGTCAAAGAGGATGTTGTCCAGGTAGTCCTGATAGAGACGCAATTTCGCGCCGTGGTATCCGCTCAGGGTTTCGTAATGATAGGCAGGGCGCGCCACCTCGGTCGGGTTGCCTTCGAGGGACAGCACGCGGAAATGCCCGTTACCGCCCAGCTCCTCCTTCTTGTCGATCAGGTACCGGTCGAACGGGTATTCGGCCACCAGATCGTCGACCGTTCGTTCCGTGCCGAGGCGCTCTTCGTTGAAGTAGCGTGTCCAGACCTGGCCCAGGTCGAATCCGACGAGCCCGACGAAGGCCAGGCCGGCTACGAAGGCCGGGATACGCTTTCGCTGGTACAGGGAGAACGCGAGGCCGGCGCCCAACAGGAAGAGCAGGGTTCGAATGGCGTCGTTGTTGTACCGCTCTGCACGGTCTTCTTTGAGCTGTATGGCAAATCGTTCCGCGGCGTCGATGACCTGCGGGTTGTTCGATGCCACATTGTTTTGCTGGGCGATCTGCTGGGCAAACCGCAGCACTTCGCCTTCCTTCTCGAAATCGAAAAAGACATCTCGCATCACGAAAAACACGAGGACAACACCGAGGGCGACGGCCGTCCCCCGGAGAAATGGAGGGAAGGAGGCTGCATTTTTTTCAGCTTCGCCAACGGCCTGCTGCACGCCGAAGGCAGCCAGCAGGGCGAGAGCCAGCGCGACAATGCTGAGCCAGGTCTCCGGCACGCGGAAACTGCTGAACAGCGGAAAATACTCGTACATGAATCGATTCAGCAACTCGAAGTGGCGCCCCAGCGAGAAGAGGACCATCAAAAAAACGGCGATCGAGAGAGCCAACACCTCGCGCCGTCTCACGGTTACCGCGGCGTACACCGCGAGAAGCAGCACCACGCCCCCGACGTAATGGGGTCCGCCGGTCGGCGGCTTGGGGCCCCAGTAGGCCGAGGCGCCGCCATAAGCGTCAGAGATCAAAAGGGTAAGCAGCTCACCGACTCCCTGGCTCCAGCGCATCGCATAATCCCAGGCCAGGCCGCTCGGCTCCCCGCCCGGGGCAGCCCCCCGGATCGTGTAAGCCTTGTACTCGAAATTGGACAGATACGGCTGGGCGACCATCAGCACTCCGAGGATTGATCCCAGCCCCAACCATGCGGTACGCAGCATAATGTCGCGGGATCGGCCTTCGCGAATAGCGCTGACGACCTCTACGAGCCACCACACGGCAAGCACAAACGCGACGTAGTAGGTAATCTGGACGTGGCCGGCCCGCAAGTTGGCCGCGAGAGCAATGGCGAAGAGGGAGCTGCTCAGCAGGCCGGGCCTGCGCAAGGCGAACACGAACGCCAGGATGAGCCAGGGCGCGAAGGCCATTGTTATGAATTTGGAATTATGGCCGGCCACCAGGATGATAGGCACGTAGGTGGTCAGGCCGTACGCCAGTGAGGCGAGCAGGGAGGCCCAGTGATTGTTGACGAGGTAAAAGGCCAGCAGATACATGCCGGCCAGGAGGAAGATAAAATGCGAAGAGGGCCAGATGACCTGGCGCAGCGCCCGGGGCAAGTCGTCGATCTGAGCTACCTCGAGCGGAGTAGAAATCATGTAGCCGGGCATACCGCCGAAGGGGTTCGGCGACCACAGCGCTTCCTCGCCGGTCTCTTCTTCATATTCGATCATTTCGTTCGCCATCGCCTTGAAGCTCACCGTATCGTAGGCGAAGAGGGTTTTCCCTTCGAAATGGATCGGGGCAAATAGCATAAAAGAGACCGCAACGAGGGCGAGGATACAGAGGCTGTGGCGGGTCAGCGGTGTCTGCCGGTCCCAGATCGACGTTTTCGGCGCGAGCTCCGTTTTTCGGGCGTTCTTTTTGGGGCGCGTCGTGCGCTTGTTTTTCGACTTCTTGGCCATAGGGTTTTATCGATAGGGAGCGACGGACCGTCATGGATCTGTGGTAAACCGAGCCCCCTCGATTGTTTCATGGAGACCAGAAGCTATCACGCATTACCTCTCACTATGTGCGCCACTTTTTTCGAATCGCTCGTAGACTGGGTAAATGCCCTCACGATAATGCCTCACCGCCATGATCAAAAATTACCTCATCCTTGCACTGCGCAATATGCGCAAACAGTTGGGTTTTTCAGTCATCAATATCACGGGACTGGCCATCGGGATGGCCTGCTGCTTCAT
>CAZGHT010000020.1:0-72351 GCA_964525535.1 uncultured Rhodothermaceae bacterium | reverse complement strand
AATGCACAATCCGGGGAAGCCATCGCTACTCTCGAAGGACACAGTGGAACGGTCTTGAGCGTGGCCTTCAGCCCCGACGGTACACGCATCGTCTCCGGGGCCGATGATTACACCATCCGCCTGTGGGAGTTGAGACGTTTTCTCGAATACAGACAAGGCGGTAAACTCAAGGAAGATTTTCAAAAACTCGTTGAACGATCCTATTTTGTGCTCAAATACGAAATGGATCCCGACGATCTTACGTTGAAGCCTTCTCAACGCATGTACCTTAGTCCAACCTCAGACACCATTTTCTCCCAAAAGCGATATCTCGAGCACCTTGACAAGTTTGCTATTAAAGGAATGGATCCTATCGATTGGCTATTAAGCGACCCAGATCAAGAATAACACTTTGGGCATATTTTGGGCACACTCAATTCAACCACTTCCCACCAAAACAAAAACCGCCACCAAAATCAGCCTTTAAGACATCATCCAGGGCGGTTTCCTTTGAGCCAATGAGCGGACTCGAACCGCTGACCTGCTCATTACGAGTGAGCTGCTCTACCAACTGAGCTACATTGGCTTACATTGGCTGCTTTTCAGTAGGCCGTTGACTCTCGCCACGGACCCGTCTTCGGGGGGTGCAGTCTATGCGTCATCCTCGAGTCCAGGAAGACACGAATGAAGATATCCCCTGCCTACTGCCAGCAGTGCAACGCCCCTCTGTTCGTTCGGATCCCGCTTCGAGGTGGGCCGTTTCAAGTCTAACCTTTTCTTACCTGCAGGCTGTTCGCGGCCGGGGTAGGGACAGGTCCGCCCCGTGCATCCTGAACCCAGAACGTGAACCCGCACCCGCATGCTCCGCCTGAACCAGGTCTCTAAATCGTACGGCGCCACGCGGGCGCTGGCGCCGCTGACCATCGACCTGCCAGAAGGGCAAACGACGGTACTCATCGGCCCGAGCGGCTGCGGCAAGTCCACCCTCCTGCGCCTCATGAACGGGCTCATCAAGCCGTCGTCCGGGCAGGTCTACTTCGACGACGAGCCGGTTACTGAGCGCAACGTCCGATCGATCCGCCACCGCATGGGCTACGTCATTCAAGACGGCGGCCTGTTCCCCCACCTCACCGCGTACGACAACGCGGCCCTCCTGGCCGCCCACCTGGGATGGGACGACGCGCGCATCCGCCGGCGCGTCGAGGAGCTGGCCGGCCTCGTCCAGATCCCCCTCGACCGGCTCTCCAGCTTCCCCCTGCAACTCTCCGGCGGACAACAACAGCGCATCAGCCTCATGCGCGCCCTCATGCTCGACCCGGACGTCCTCCTCCTCGACGAACCCCTGGGCGCCCTCGACCCGATGATCCGCGCCGACCTGCAGGTTGACCTGCGGGATATCTTCCAGTCCCTCGACAAAACCGTCGTCCTCGTCACGCACGACCTCCACGAAGCCGGCTACTTCGGCGACCTCATCCTGCTCCTCCGCGACGGCGAGGTCGAACAACAGGGCTCCTTCGACGATCTCCTCCACGCTCCCGCTACGCCGTTCGTGGAGTCGTTCATTACCGCGCAACGAACCGTGTTGGAGGGGTGATATGGGTACGGAGTTCGAGGTTCGTAGTTCAAGGTTGAGGGTTCGGGGGTCGGGGTTGTACTCCCGCCTGCAGAGTACCTGGTACTCCGTACTCTGCTCGCTGCTGCTGACTGTGTTGCCGGCCGGCGCCGCGTTTAGCCAATCTCTGAACGTGGGGTCGAAGAAGTTCACGGAGTCGGTCATCCTGGGAGAGATTGCGACGCAGCTGCTGGAGACGGGCGGCTTCGAAGCCGAACACCAGGACCAGCTCGGCGGGACGGCCATCCTGTGGAACGGCCTCCTGGAAGGCGAGCTGGACGTCTACCCCGACTACACCGGCACGCTCATCCAGGAGATCCTGTCCTCCGAGAATATTGCGACCGTCCAGGAGCTGGACGCCGCGCTGGCGGCGTACGGCGTCCGGATGACGGACCCGCTGGGCTTCAACAACACGTACGCGATCGGCATGCGCGAGGAGCGCGCTGCCGGGCTGGGCATCACGTCGATTTCGGACCTCGCAGACCACCCCGCGCTCGCCGGCGGCTTCTCGAACGAGTTCATGGACCGCGCCGACGGGTGGCCCGGCCTCCAGCGCGCCTATCAACTGCCCCATACAAGGGTCCGCGGCCTCGACCACGACCTCGCCTACCGCGCCCTGGAGAGCGGCAACATCGACATGATGGACCTTTATTCCACCGACGCGGAAATCGACTACTACGACCTGCGCGTCCTCGACGACGACCGCGGGTTCTTCTCGGAATACTTCGCCGTCATCCTGTACCGCGCCGACCTCGAAGAGCGCGCCCCGGAGGCCGTTCGGCTCCTCGAATCGCTCGCCGGCACACTCGACGAATCAGCCATGACCGCCCTCAATGCCCGGGCCAAGCTGGAGCGCGTCCCCGAAGCGCAGGTGGCCGCGACCTTCCTGAACGAGACCCTCTTCCAGGAGGAGGTCGTCCAGGTGCAGCAGGAGACGATGTGGAGCCGGCTCTGGCGGTTTACGCTCGAACACCTCTGGCTGGTGCTGATCTCCCTCGGCACGGCGATCGTCGTATCCATCCCGCTGGGCATCCTGGCCGCCAAATACGACCGGTTCGGACAGGTCATCCTGGGTATCGTCGGGGTCATTTACACGATCCCGTCGCTGGCTCTGCTGGTCTTCATGATCCCGCTCCTGGGCATCGGAGGCCCCCCCGCTCTCCTGGCGTTGTTCCTGTACAGCCTCCTGCCTATCGTCCGCAATACACACGCGGGGCTCAAAGACATCCCGCGGCCGCTCCTGGAGTCGGCCCAGGCGCTGGGCCTGTCGGGATCCAGCACCCTGCTTCGGATCGAACTGCCCCTCGCGTCGCGGTCGATCCTGGCCGGCATCAAAACGTCCGCTATCATCAACATCGGCACGGCCACGCTCGGCGCGCTGATCGGCGCGGGCGGGTACGGGCAGCCGATCCTGACCGGGATCCGCCTCGACAATACCGGCCTCATCCTGGAGGGCGCCGTGCCGGCGGCGCTGATGGCGCTGGCCGCCCAGCTCCTGTTCGAAGGGCTGGAGCGGGTCGTGATTCCGAAGGGGCTGCGGATTCAGCCGGACGGGTAGGGGTTCGGGGTGAACTCTATACACTCCGGGGGGTTAGAGGGCGCATTTGGTGCGTAACAACTAGTTGTAACTGTATATTCTCGATATGAATGCCCTCTCTGCCTTAAAAGACCGCCTCGCCCAGGTCAAAGACATCGAATCGGCTGCGCACGTGCTGGAATGGGACCAGGAAACCTACATGCCGTCTGGCGCGGCGGAGGCGCGGGCGCATCAGATCGCTACGCTGCGCCAGCTGGCGCACGAGCGGTTCACGAGCGACCGCGTGGGCGACCTGATCCAGGAAGCCGGGGCTGGCCTGGACGGCGCCGACCCGTTGGATACGAGCGCCTCCATCGTGCGCGTCGCGAAGAAAGACTACGAAAAGGCCCGCAAGCTGCCGGCCGAGCTGGTGGCCGAGCTGGCCCGGTCCGTCTCCCGCGCCAAAGAAGCCTGGAAGGAAGCGCGCGAAACGGATACGTTTTCCACCTTCGCCCCCCTCCTGGCCCACCTGATCGAGCTCAACATCGAAAAGGCCGAAGCCCTGGGGTACGACAAACACGCGTACGACGCGCTACTCGATCAGTACGAACCCGGCATGACGACGGACGAGGTCAAGGCCGTGTTTACCGACCTCCGGGCGCGGCTGGTACCCATCGTGCATACGCTCAAGGAAGCGCCTCAGCCTGAGAATGCCTTCCTCCGGGCGCACTACGAACACCAGAAGCAATGGGACTTCGGGCTTTCCGTCATCCAGAATTTCGGCTACGATTTCGAACGCGGCCGGCAGGATCTCTCTACCCACCCGTTTACGACGTCCTTTTCGATCGAGGACGTCCGGCTCACCACCCGGATTCAGGAGGACTATTTCCCGACCGGCCTGTTCGGGACGATCCACGAGGCCGGCCACGGCCTGTACGAGCAGGGCATCGATCGCGCGCTCGACCGTACCCCTCTTGCAGAGGGTACGTCGCTGGGCATGCACGAGTCGCAATCCCGCCTCTGGGAGAACATGGTCGGGCGAAGCCGGCCATTCTGGACGCATTACTACCCACAACTGCAGCGCCTCTTCCCGGGTCCGCTGGGCGAGGTCTCCCTCGAGCAGTTCTACCGCGCGATCAACCGGGTGGCCCCTTCCCTGATCCGCGTCGAGGCCGACGAGGTCACGTACAACCTGCACATCATGCTGCGCTTCGAACTGGAAACGGCCTTGATCGCCGGGGACCTGTCGGTGGACGACCTCCCCTTTGCCTGGAACAGCCTGATGCAGAAATACCTGGACGTCACCCCCGACACGGACGCCGAGGGGGTATTGCAGGATATCCACTGGTCGCTGGGCGTCTTCGGGTATTTCCCGACCTATGCGCTGGGCAATCTGATGTCTGCCCAGTTGTTCGAAAAGGCAGAGTCCGTGATCGATGGGTTGGAGGAACAGATGGCCCAGGGCCACTTCAAGGGATTACTGGGGTGGCTTCGGCTGCACGTCCACCAGTATGGCCGCAAGCTGCTCGCGAAGGAGATCCTGGAGCGAGCCACGGGGTCGTCGCTGCAGAGCGATAGCTGGTTGAACTACATCCAGAACAAGTACGCGTCGGTGTACGACGTATAGCGCGACGTGGTTGACAAGGCAGAGGAGAGAGGCCGGGCTCGAGATCGAGTCAGGCCAGGGGCAGCTCGTACTGATACAGGTCCGCTTTCTCGAACCGGTCCAGGTTCTTGTGGACGAGCATGCGCTCCCGCATATACAGGCTGATGATATGCTGGGCCTGTTCGGTGTTATACCCGAGGTCGTCGGCCAGCCTGAAGAATTCCTCCTGATCGAATGCATGGGGAAGGATATAGTAGAACTTGCGCAACCCCTCCGGGACCGCCTCGGGCAAAGGGGTATGCCCCGAGTAGTCCGGGCCGGCAATCTCCAGCTGGTTGTAGAGGCGAAGCCGGGTGACCTCCCCCCGCAGCTTGATATTCTCTTCCCGCAGCTTCTCGTTTTCAGCCGTTAATCGTTGCAGTTCGAGGAGCAATTGACGCGGTCTTAATAGGGCGGCAGATCCCTTCATCGTCGGGTTTCCGCCTGAAATCATAGATGGAACCATGGAATAGAAATGAATCGTCAGAATTGCTGAATAGATATGGTAGCTTTTGTGACGCTCAAGGTAGGCATTTTCTCTCAGCAACCCCCTCAATTTTATCCACTTTTTACCCGCGACATATCCACATCCCCCCTGTTTGTGCACAAGTTATCCACATTTTTCACCTACACCGCGTTCTCGCCCGAGAGTCACATTTTGCCTAAGTCTATTATTTTGGGGATTTACCGAAAAGAGCGGCGACTTCCAGGGCTCACACGGCAACGGGGGCTTCCTCACGAGACATACCGTGGGCGAGGACCTCGGGCGTGATGGGGAGTTTGAATTCGAACGTAGTGCCTATGTTCAGGGCGCTCTGGACGGACAGGGAGCTGCCATGCAGCTCAAAGATGCGGCGGGCAATGGCGAGCCCGAGTCCGGATCCGCTCTTCGTATCGGGCGTGCGGCTCTTCTCGACCCGATAAAAGCGCTCGAAGACGTGCGACAACTCGTCTTCAGGGATCCCTTTTCCGGTATCGACTACAGCCACGGATACGTGGCGCTGGTCCGTATTGGTAGGCACGATCCGCACCTCGCCCCCCTCCGGCGTATACTGGATGGCGTTGTCGATCAGATTCGAGATGGCGCGTTCAACGAGGCTGATGTCGGCGTAGACCATGGGCAGGGGGCCTTCCAGGTTGGCCGTGAGGGTGATGCCCCGCTTCTCGGCCTGCGGTTTAAACTGGACCGTGACGTCCTGGACGAGTTCTGCGATCGAGAAGCGCTCGAAATTCGGTTCGATCTGGCCGGCGTCGAGCTTGGAGAGCTCGAACAGGGCATCGACCAGCTTATTCAGGCGGCGGGTGTTGGTGAGGCCGATTTCGAGGTATTTCCTGCGTTCGTCGGCCGTGAGGGATTTGTCCTTGATGAGGATGGTCTCCAGATACCCCTGGATCGAAGCGAGGGGGCTTCGGAGGTCGTGCGAGATGTTGGCGACCAGTTCGCGGCGCAGGGCGTCGGCATTTTTCAGCTTTTCCATGTTTTCCACGATCGTATCCGCCATCTGATCGAACGACCGGGCCAGGATGGCGATCTCGTCGTCCGAGCGGGGATCGACCCGGCTCGCGAGGTCGCCGCCTTCGAAGGCGCAGACGGCCTGGCGGATCCGGCTCAGCCGTTTGGCCAGCAGCCCGAACAAGATCAACCCGAGCAAGGCCGTCACGATCAGGCTGAGCCCGATGCCGATCGAAGCGAGCCTGAAGATGTAGCTGTCCTGGATGAGGGCGTTGATCGAGTCGTAGTATTCCCCCCCCAGAATGACGTACAGATACCCAGGTTCTCCGATGAGCGAAATGGGCGAGACGCTGAAGGGTTTTTCTCGGCCGGCCTGGAGCGGGTCATCGCCCAGGATGGGCAACTCGCGGCCGGTCAGGAAGGCCTGCAGCGGAGCGAGGTCCACCTGTGAGCGAGCGAGCGAGCGATCGTCGGGCAGGTAATGGGCGCGGATCTCCCCGTCACCGGTAAGCAGATAGATTTCGATGCGGCGGTTGACGCCCATGAGTTTGTCGATCTCCATCTTGAGCATTTTTTCGTCGATCGCTTCGATCACCCAGGGCTGAAATTTCACGGCGAGGTCTGCCGCCAGTGCGCGGTTGAGACTCTGGTCCGTCTCGACCTCGTACTGCATGTAGGCGCGCACGTAGAGCCAGGAAACCAGCACGACGAGGACGAGCATCAGGACGAGGAATATGGCTGACACCCGGGCGTAAAAACTTTTGAAGAGTGCGTTCATCAGGCAATTTCGTCTCGTTCGGCAAACCGGTATCCGTGGCCCCAGACCGTCTTGATATAGCGCGGCGAGGCCGGATCCACTTCGATTTTGTTGCGCAGCCGGTTGATGTGGGAATTCACGGTGTGGCTGTATCCGCTGTACTGGTAGCCCCATACGACGTCGAGGAGCTCCTGCCGGCTGTAGGCGCGCCCCGGATTTTCCGCAAACAGCACCAGGAGGTCGAACTCCTTGGCGGTCAGGTCGAGCGGGGCGCCCCGCAAGAGCACTCTACGCTTTTCCAGGTCGACCACCAGGTCTCCATAATCCAGCCGGGGGGGCTGCGAATCTTTCGTTTCTTCCTGATCGACGTCGATGCGCCGGAAGACGGCCTTGACGCGGGCCATCAACTCGCGCACACTGAACGGTTTCGTGATGTAGTCGTCGGCGCCGAGCTCGAGCCCCAGCACTTTATCGAGTTCTTCGGATTTAGACGTTAACATGAGAATGGGGAGTGACCTGTTTTCTACACGGATGCGCTTGCATACCTCAAAGCCGTCCAGCTTCGGCAACATGATATCCAGGATGACCATGGAAAACCGTCCCTCCAGCGCCATCTGTAGCCCCGTCTCCCCATCGCCGGCCACCTCGGCCTCGTACCCCATATCCGAAAGGTGGATCTGGAGCAGGCTGGACAGGTCGGGATCGTCCTCGACGATCAGGATAGATACGGCTTCTGCGCCGGATTCAGATGGGCTTTGCATGATCGAGCTGAACGTAGGGGGGTCGAAAATAGGTCGCGAGAGATGTATCATTGTATCAAAGCATCCATCAAAGGGTTTCGCTCGGTGTGCTGGTAGGCTGGTGTGCTGGAGTTTTCTTGTGAATCCCGAACTCAAAACGGTTTATGTGGTACATGCGTAAACTGCAGTAAAATCGCACTTACGACGTTCGTCTTTCATCACGAAATCATAACATATACGATGGACCCGATGCAGAACGGAAGCAAAGGCGCCACCTCGACAGCACCTTCCCCTCGGTCCAACACGGCCCGGGGGTTCACGCCGGCCGGCTGGAATCTGCGCTCCTGGCGCGACAAAAAGGCCCTCCACCAGCCGGTGTATCCAGATCCGGACGAGCTGGACGACACCCTCTCCTACCTGTCGACGCTCACGCCGCTGGTCACTTCGTGGGAGGTGCAGCGCCTGAAAGAGCACCTGGCGGAAGCCGCCATGGGTAAGCGTTTTTTACTCCAGGGGGGCGACTGTGCCGAGAGCTTCAACGAGTGCAAGGCGGACATCATCACCAGCCGGCTCAAGATTCTGCTGCAGATGAGCCTCGTGCTGATCTACGGCCTCAAGCTTCCGGTCGTTCGCGTCGGCCGGTTCGCGGGTCAGTACGCCAAACCGCGTTCCGCCGAGCTGGAAACGATCGACGGCATCACACTGCCCACCTACAAAGGCGATCTGATCAACGGCATCGCATTCAGCGAACGGGACCGTATTCCTTCTCCGGAGCGGCTCCTGCTGGCCCACAGCCGGTCAGCCATGACGCTCAACTTTGTACGCGCCCTCGTCGACGGCGGGTTTGCCGACCTGCACCACCCGGAATACTGGGACCTCGACTTCGTGCAACACGCTGCGCGAGCCGACGAATACCAGCACATCGTGGATCACATCAGTGAAGCGGTGTCGTTCATGGAGACGTTTTCGGACATGTCCAGCTCGTCCATCGTACGCACCACCTTCTATACGAGCCACGAAGCCCTCTTCCTGCCCTACGAAGAATCGCAAACGCGGCAGGTGCCGCATAACCCCGGGTGGTACAACCTCTCGACGCACATGCCCTGGATCGGCATGCGCACCGCGTTTCCGGAAAGCGCCCACATCGAGTATATGCGGGGCATTGCGAATCCGATCGGCATGAAGGTGGGCCCCGAAATGTCGGCCGGAGACCTGCTGCACCTCATCGACATCTTGAACCCGGAAAACGAACCCGGCCGGCTCACCCTGATCACCCGGTTCGGCAAAAATCGCATCCAGGCGGAACTGCCTCCGCTCGTCGAGGCCGTCAAAAAGGCGGGCAAAGTCGTCGTCTGGTGTTCCGACCCGATGCACGGCAATACGATCAAGACGGAGGATGGCATCAAGACACGCCCGTTCGACCATATCCTGCAAGAACTGGAGTACGCGATGGATATTCATCAGGAAATGGGGTCCCACCTCGGGGGCGTCCATTTCGAGCTGACCGGCGAAAACGTAACGGAGTGTACCGGCGGAGCACGGGGCCTGGCCAATGCCGACCTCGCTCATGCCTATAAAACCCAGGTCGATCCCCGCCTCAATGCCGAACAGGCCCTGGAGATGGCGCTCAGCATCGTGCGGAAATACCGGAGTACCTGACCCCTTCCGGTTCGCCCTACCGGTCGTGCACGACAAACGTTTTGTTCACGATTTTCCATCGCCCGTCGATCTTGAGCATCGACATATAATCGTGGATCAGCACACCGGGATAATCCAGTTCGAGTTTCGCTATAGCTGCGTTGCCGCTCACGTCGATGTTCACGATACGCCGCTTCCGCTGCGCTTCATCGGCCGGAGGCGCTCCCGGAGCGCCTTCAGCGAATGCGGTACTCGTTCGCTGCATCAGCGCCCCCTCGCTTATCCAGAATAACATGGCCTCGCCGTGAAACGCTTCTTTGAAGTAGCGGCTCTCCCCCGTTTCGTGCCCTTTGAAATATAGATCGATAGTTTCCTGAATTGCCTGCACGTCAGCGGCCGGCGCCTGTTCAGTGACCGTGAGGGTCGTTGATGCATACCCGGCGCCCCCGAGAATAAACAGGGCGATGGGGATCCATAGATGGTTCATGACTTATCTGGGTTTATTCGATGGCGTTCATATTGATGACGTAAATGTCTCCTGCACGCGAGAAGAATAACAATCGGCCGTCCGGCGACAGCGACGGCGTGCCTTCCTCAGCCTCAGTGTTGACCCGGGGGCCGAGGTTCCGGGGCGTGCTCCAGGAGGATCCTTCCCGGTGACTCACGTACAGATCCGATTCCCCATACCCGCCCGGCTGCCTGGAGTCTACGATGAGGAAGTCTTCATCGGGCGAGATCATGGGATTGGAAAAAGTGGTTTGTATCTCGATCGCGAGGTGCTCCGGTTCCTGGAATACGCCATGAACCAGTCTGGACCGGTAGATATCGTGCTCTCCGGCAGAACGGGTACGAGGTACCGACGAAAAATACAGCGTCCCTTCAGCCGTTGCCGTTACAAAGCCTTCCCCTGAATCCGGTGTATTCACCGGGCGATCGAGGGGCTTTGGAGCGCTCCAGTTCTCCCCTTCTCTGGCCAGGTACCAGATGTCCGGCATGTCCAGCGGTTCATCACCGCTTCGCGGGCGCATCGAGAAGAAATACAGCCGTTCTCCGTCGGGCGAAACGAACGGGTCTGCGTCGAAAAACTCCCCTGAAAACGACGCGACCCGGGGTTCTTCCCAGGCTCCGTTCCGATAGCGCGTCTCGTAGATGACCACGTGCTCGAACTCCTCCCCTTGACTCGTGAAATAGGCCGTTCTACCGTCCGGCATGAATGAAATGCCGAACTCCATGCTGTTTTCTTGACTGACCACGCCGGGCGCAAAAAGAACGGCACGGTCAGGGGACAGATCGTCCAGGGGGTTTGTGTGAAGAGGAGCACTGCTTCCCGGCTCCGACTGAATTTGACTGAGAGCGTAATACGAAGTGAATATCCCCCCGATCGCCACAACGAGGGCGGCACAAACGGAACGGACTACGGCGTAACGCCTTACAAGCAGAGTCGATACCATGATTCAGCGGCATTCGGTTGTACAGGGCACGGGCGAGCGGCGACCTCGCCGGCGCGTGAGGTTCTGGAGTCTACACACAGCCCTTTGAAGAAACCTGAGGTTCTCCTGTATTTTTCCTGCGGGTTGTGTTTGACGCCTATCCGACAACCAGTACCCCGCATAACACACGAACGGATTTTGCGGCGACGCATATGGAAAAAGATGACTTCTGGCTAGGAGAAGGTCTGGTTCAGCCTTCCCTGAATCGCATTCGCCTGAACGAAGTGGTTTATCAAATGGAGCCCAGGGTCATGAGGGTGCTCCTTTGCCTGGCAGAACAACAAGGCAACGTGGTTTCCAGGGATGCACTGCTGAACGTCGTCTGGCAAGATGTCGTGGTCACCGACGACCCGCTCAACCGGGCTATATCCGAATTGCGCAAAGTATTCGGCGATACCCCCAGAGACCCGACCTACATCGAAACCATCCGTACAGTGGGGTACCGGCTCATCGCCCCTGTCAAGCCTGCTTCTGCCACGAAGACCGCGGCCCCTGTCGGCCGATCCCCCGTATCCGAAGGAACACGTACCTCCCCTTCAGAAACGAACCGCTCCCAAAAACACGATCGCGGGAGGGGCAAATCCGTCTCGCTGACCGCACTCCTCGTGATCGCCCTGCTGATTATCGCAGCCTTCATTACCTATGACCGCTTTGCCGGCGCGCCTCCCGCTCCATCGCCCACCGTCTATCAACCCGTTCCCCTTACCAGCCTGCCCGGCATAGAAATGACGCCGGCCTTATCCCCGGATGGGAGCCGGATCGCGTTCTCCTGGAACGGTGAATCCCGGGCCCGTTTCGACATCTACGTACGCCAGCTCACTGGAGATCTCCCGTTGCGGCTCACCCGGAACGACGCCGACGACAGCCATCCCGCCTGGTCCCCAGACGGACAACGTCTGGCTTTCATACGAAGCCGTGATAATTCCTGCGGCATATTCAGCATCTCCGCGATGGGCGGTCAAAGTCGTAAGATGACCGACTGCAACGAAGCGCAAGATCTTTCCTGGTCCCCGGATGGAACCCTTCTCGTATATTCCGACACACCTTCTCCCTCCGCCCCGCATGCGGTATTCTCCGTCTCCACGGAGACATCGGAACCCGGGCAGCACACGTTCCCTGATGCTTCCATCAACGGCGACGTCTCGCCGGCCTTTTCCCCGGACGGCGCAGCACTGGCCTTCATTCGGTCCCACACTACAGGACTCGATCAAATAGGGATCACGTCGCTCGGTGATGATGTGATCCGATGGATTTCGTCCGGGCATCAACGTATACAGGGCCTACGGTGGCCCGACAGCAATACCCTGATCTTTGCCTCGGACTGGAGCGGGCAGTTTAGCCTGTACAGACACGACCTGGACAACGGTGGCAGAACCTGGCTGCTCACTGGCGGAGATGGCGTCCTTCATCCCACGTCGGACCACACGCTCGACGCTTTGATCTATGAAGAATGGAGGTGGGATAAAAACATCTGGCGTATCCCTGTCAACAACGGTGAGGGTCAGGATCGAGCCGGGCAGGCGGAGGCTTTTCTCACGTCGACCCGCTGGGACAGGGGCCCGGCCATCTCCCCGGACGGCGACCGCATTGCTTACGTATCCAACCAATCGGGCAGTTATGAAATCTGGCTCTTCGAAGCGTCCACGAATCGCCAGTTCGCCGTCACTCACTTTGGCGGACCGAATGTAAGCAGGCCCCGCTGGTCGCCAGACGGCCATTCCCTGGCATTCGATGTGAGAGCCAACGGGAATGCGGATATTCACGTGCTCCGGGTCGAGGAGGGCCTGTCTGCCCGTATCACGTCATCGCCTTCCATCGACATCAATCCTGCCTGGACGGCCGACGGAAAGGGGCTCTATTTCACCTCCAACCGGAGTGGGGCATGGGAAATCTGGCAGACCGCGGACGAGACCGGGGCCGGGCCGGCCGAGCAGGTGACCCGCAACGGAGGTTATGCCGCTCAGGTCTCGCCAGATCGGGAATGGCTCTATTTCATGAAGCGGAACCAGCCCGGTTTGTGGCGCCAGCGCATCCCCGGAGCCCGTGGCGCTGAAGACTCAGAGTCGCTCGTCGTCCCCTGGCTTCGCCCCGGCGACTGGGGCAACTGGGCGGTAACCGAACGCGGGCTTTACGCCGTACATCGGGGCAGCCCGCTGCATCGGTCCCCGGCCGATGCGGAGCCGGCGGGCCGGCTGGTTTTCTACGACCTCGCTGCCGGCAGCACGTCCACGCTATATCGCCCGGAAAAACCGGTGGCCAATCCGGGGCTCGCGGTCGCTCCTGACCACTCCTACCTCCTCTTTGTTCAGATGGATCACAGCGAGGCCGATTTGATGCGCGCAGAACGCATCCCGGCTTCGGAGTGAGGAAGCTGCCAGGGGACGGGCTATCGGTTCATCCGCCGGGGACGATGAATTCATCCCCCGACTCCACGCTGCGCGCGAAGGCGGTCAACAGCCGGATCACCGACTCGATGTCCGCCCGGTCGACGACTTCGACCGTCGAGTGCATGTACCGCATCGGCAGTGATACGAGGGCGCTCGGGACGCCCGCTCGCGAGATGAACACTTTGTCGGTATCGGTGCCCGTGGACCGCGATGAGGCCTCATGCTGCACCGTGATGCCTTCCTGCGCGGCGACGTCCATCAACCGCTTGACGACCATCGGGTGGTTCGACGTGCCGTGGGTGATCGTAGGGCCGCCGCCCAGCTTCACGTCGCCGTGTTTCGCCTTTTCAATGCCCGGCGAGTCGGTAGCGTGGGTGACGTCGAGCACGACCGCCAGCTGCGGCTGAAGCCGATAGGTGGCCATTCGAGCGCCGCCGCCGCCGATCTCCTCCTGCACTGCGTTGACGGCTACGACCGAGCAAAACGGCTTGCGCTCGTCGCTGGCCAGCCGCGCCATGACCTGAGCGATCATATAACCGCCGATGCGATTGTCCAGCGCGCGGCCGGCCAGGCGGCTGTCGCTCAACTCGATGGCCGATTCGGCAAACACGCCCGGATGCCCGACGCGGAGCCCGCGGGAAAGGACGTCCTCCTTGCTCGACGCCCCGATGTCGATAAATACCTCGTGCCACTGCGGCGTCTTTTCGTTAGACGTATCGCGGATATGTATCGCCGTATGCCCGAAAAGCCCCGTCACTTCGCCCTTGTCGCCCAGGAGGCGCGCTCTCCTCGCGCGAACGATCGCGCGGTCAGACCCTCCGATGCGGTCCACGTAGATAAACCCGTCGTCGGAAATGTAGCTGATCATGAAGCCAATCTCGTCCGCGTGGGCTTCCAGCATCAATAATGAACTTTTTTCGGGAGCAGAACCTTCGAGGAAGCCCCATGTATTTCCATAATGATCACTCTCGATCCGGTCCACGTGTTGTTCGAGAAAGCCGGCCCACACACGCTGCCCCGCGGCTTCAAACCCGGAGGGACTGGGAGTCTGTAGAAGGTCGAAGAGAAACTCTTTGTCGGATTGGTCCATAAACGGTTCAACACCTCGTTAATTTATTCTTTCCAGAAATACCATGAAGGGAATTTTTATTACGTTGTTCATCTCAGGTTCTATGCTGATGCTCGGAGATGCCGATCGTGCGTCAGCGCAAGATGCGGCTCCGCTGGTCGTGATGAACCTGGCCGCCCACCCGGACGACGAGGACGGCAGAACGCTGACCTACTATCGCCGGGCCAAAGACGCCATCGCGTACAGCGTAATCTACACCCGCGGCGAAGGCGGGCAAAACGAGATCGGCCCCGAGCTGTACGAAGACCTCGGTGCGATCCGTACGGCAGAGACCGAGCGCGCCGCCCGCATCCTGGGTACCCAGACCTTCTTTCTGAACTTCAAAGACTTCGGGTATTCGAAGACGGCGCGTGAAGCGTTTCAGGAATGGGGGGGCGAAGATCACGTCACGTCCCGGCTCGTTTACCTGATCCGATCCTTGAAGCCGGACGTCATCTTCACGAACCACGACACCCTGACGGTCGGGCCCCGCGTACAGCATGGCCAGCATCAGGCGGTCGGGATCTCCGCCTACAAGGCGTTCGAGCTGGCTGCAGATCCAGACTACCACCCTGAGCAGCTCTCGGAAGAAGGGGTCGATCTCTGGCAACCCAAACGCCTGTTCCTCCGCCGGTGGCGGGGTCCTGAATCGGGCGCGTACGAAGTGGTCGTCCCGGTCACCTCCACGGACGAAACGCAACGAATGTCCTACACGGAGATCGCTACAGAAGCGCTGGCCGAACACGCCTCTCAAGGCATGGGTACGTTGGCCGGCTTTCGGCGCATGAACTCCGATACCTACTTCACCCTGTTGCGTTCCGCCACGGACGCGCCGCTGGACTCCCTGGACCTGGCGGCCCACCTTCCGGCCAACCACGAGGCAGAGCCGGATCTCACCTACTGGATCGATGCTCAGCGTATCCCTGCCCCCCCGGAAGAGTTCATCCTCGTCAACGATGAAATTGCCGTACCGGGCCAGACGATCGACCTCCGCGTGGACGCCTCTTCGTTCGCTCAGGAGCCGCTTCGGCTGACCCTGACCGGCCCTGTCGACACAACGCTGCATCTGGCCGGCGGGCAGGTACTCGAGGCCACAGTCTGGGTCAGCCCCGATGCAACGCCAACGCTCCCGAAGGCCGTGCGCCAGTACGACCGGTTCCTGAACCATCCTCCGCTGGTATTCGCGCTGCACGACGAAGATAGCTCGTTTCCCCTTACCGCCGGCTACCTGCCTGTCGAGATTGCTCCCCCGCTCCTCATCGCGTCCGAAAAGGACGTCGTTCGACTCCAGGCCGGCGAAAACGAGCTGCCCGTGCTGGTTACCACCTTCGACACCGCTACGAAGCAGGCCAAATTAAACCTGGCCGTTACCCGAAACGACAACCGGGGCATGCTCGCCCAGAAAACCTTTACGGTAGCGTTCGACTCGTTCACCGCACAATCCAAAACGCTCACGTTCGACCTGCCGGCCGATCTGCCGGATGGCGAATACACCATTTCCATCACAGGCCTGGGCACGCCCAACACCCACGAGCCGACGCCTTATCATCTTTTCGTCGATGCCCGGAGCTTCAACGTCCAGACGGCCGATGACGTCCGCGTCGGCGTAATCAAGAGTTATGACAATACCCTGTCCCAGGCGCTCGAAGAGCTGGATGTAGACTTCGTCATGCTCGACTCCCTCGACCTCGCGCGCGGCACGTATACAGACCTGCACACCATTCTGATCGATATCCGCGCATACCTCGTCAGGGCCGACTTACGCCCCTACAACGACGACCTGCTCTCGTGGGTCCACGACGGCGGCCACCTGATCGTGAACTACCAGAAGATGTTCGAGTGGAATGCCGAATTCAGGGATCCGTTCGACGACGCCCAGAACAACCCGGATCAACTGGCCCCGTACCCGCTCCAATTGAGCCGCGACCGCATCACGCGTGAAGACGCACCGGTATCCATCCTGCGCCCCGGTCTCGCGCTGTTCCACGAACCCAACCCCATCACCGAGAGCATCTGGGAGGACTGGGTCCAGGAGCGCGGGTTGTATTTCCCCGGAGCGTATTCGGACGAATACATCGAGTTGTTCGAGATGAGCGATCCGGGCGAGGCGCCCCTCAGGAGTTCGACCTTGTTGGCCAGGTACGGAGAAGGAACGTATCTGTACACGGCCCTGGGCAGGTACCGGCAGCTCAAAGTATTCCATCCGGGCAGCTACGCCTTTTTCGCCAACATGATCAGCTATCCGCTCGTGAAACAGGCGGCGGGAGATGTTTTGCCGGCTGCTGGATCAAGGTGATGACAGGCGCTCGATCTGTACGATTTCAACGGGTTGCCCCCACATGGCGATGGTCATCACGTCGTTGCGTGCCCGCATCGTAAACCGAACGCGGAGGCTGTCCTGTTTGTAGTCGTCCCCGAGGTTGATCGGCAGATAGTTGTTTCCGTTGTCTGCGACGATCCCGTAGAACCCTCCTTCGAATTCGAGGTATTGGATCGTCCCGAGCAGCCCTTCTTCCGATAGATCGCTGGGCGGCGCCGGTTCATCGGTGAGGTTGGAGCCCGGTTCTCCGGCATCGGCAGTCGTTTTGCAGCTTGCCCACAGCCCAATGCCGCAAGCGAGAAAGAGCAAATAACCGTATCGAATGAATAGCTGGCGTTGGTGCATGACTTGAGCGAAGTTTATCAGGTTGGCTTGTACGGGACCGGGGCGGGTTCCCCGACGCGCTGGATCCAGCCACCGCCTAACAGATCCTCGCCCTCGTAGAGTACGACAGATTGCCCCGGCGTAATCGCCTTTCTCGGGGTGGCGAAGGCAATGGATAACTCATCGCGCTCCGTCTGCCATGCGATACCGGGAGCGCCGGGGTCCTTGTAGCGCACTTTTGCCACGACGGATCGTTCCTCGAAGAGGTCTGGATATTTGACCATATTCAACTGGCGGGCCAGAAGCGTTTGCTGCATCAGTTCTTCCCTGGGCCCCACGGTGATCGTATTGGTTTCCGCATCGATGTGGGTGACATATATCGGTTCGCCCATGGCGAGGCCGAGGCCGTGCCGTTGTCCGATCGTATAGAAGGGATACCCTTCATGCCGGCCGACCTCCGTCCCGTCTTTCAGCACAAACGGGCCATCCGCTACGTCGTCCTGCAGACCGGGCACTCTATCCTTCAAAAAACGGCGATAGTCGTTGTCGGGTACAAAACATATTTCGTACGAGTCCGGTTTGTCGGCCACGCGGAGCAGCCCGTAATCCGCCGCCATCTGGCGGATGTGCGGTTTGGTGTATTGCCCCAGCGGGAAGATGGAACGCGCCAGGTGATCCTGAGGCAACCCCCAGAGCGCATAGCTCTGATCCTTGTTCGTGTCGAGGCCTTTCATCAAGACGTACCGGCCCAGGGCGTCGTCGAATCGCAGGCGGGCGTAGTGGCCGGTGGCGATGTAATCGCAGTTCAAGTCGTCAGCACGGCGTAGTAGGGCAGCCCATTTGATGTGGGTATTGCACAATACGCAGGGGTTCGGCGTGCGGCCCTGCAGATACTCATCGGTAAAGCGATTGATGACCCAGTCGCCGAATTCTTTGCGGATATCGACGATGAAGTGGGTGAAATCGTGCTTGAGTGCGATGGATCGGGCGTCATTCATGGATTCCAGCGTACAGCACCCCACTTCTTTCCCCTTTCGTCCCCCACTGGAGGAATAATCCCACGTTTTCATGGTGATGCCTATGACTTCATACCCTTCTTCGCGCAGTAGAACGGCGGCAACCGAAGAATCGACTCCTCCGCTCATGGCAACGAGTACGCGTCCTCGATGACTCATATTGGATGCAATGTTATTGGATACAATGTGCGTTTAGCTGGAATGGGAATGCGATTGTTTGAACGGAATCGGCTCTAACGCGTTCCTGTATCGGCTATCCTTGATGGCGCTCGGTGCTTCGGTCCCTCCTGCTGTACCCGTTGGCGAAGTCAAACGCTACATGAATAGACAGTGTCATCCCGCACTTGATGCGGGATCCAGAGACCGTTTAGATCAACTGCTGCGTTTTCTGGATTCCCAATCGAGTTGGGAATGACTGTAATAAGGGATTCGCCAACAGTTACTCCTGCTATCCATGAAATCTCGCATCCCTGATGAAATATATCGTCCTCACTATACTCTTCTTCATTTCTGGCTTCCACACAGCCGTGGGTCAAAACCTCGTCTGGTCTCAGGTCTTGAGCGACATCAAGAACCGGTATCCCGATGTGAATCGAATCAGCGTAGATTCGCTGGCACACTGGATGGAGTCTCCCGGCGATGAAGAGAAGAATCACAAAAAGCCTCTTCTTCTCGACGTGCGCGAACAGGACGAATACGTAGTCAGCCATATCGAAGGCGCCATGCACATGGCTCCCGACACCGAGGAGTTTCCGGTGATCGGCGAGATGCCGAAGGATACCCCCATCGTTGTATACTGCTCTGTAGGTTACCGGTCGTCGGCACTGGCCGAGCGGCTTCTCGAGGCCGGCTTTACGAACGTCTCCAACCTGGAGGGGTCGATTTTTGCCTGGGCGAACAAAGGGTATGCCGTGTATCGAGGCAGCGAGCCGGTCAACGCCGTGCACCCGTACAACGCCGTCTGGGGCCGGCTGCTCGAGTCCGAATACCGGGCCTATGAGTAGGGCTGAGTCGCAGATCAGGGGTAGGTTCCGCTTTCTGAGGCGCCGATGTGCTCGTACCTTCTATGGGGATCGCCGAGTTGCAAACAGGCCGCGCCGATGAAGATCAGTACGGCAGCCGCTGACTCGAGCCAGGTAGGGTTGGTGCCCAGGGCGATCCAGGCGATCAGCAAGGTGGCCGGGGGCACCAGGTTGCCATACAGCACTACCCGGGTTGGGCCGAGCACGTCCAGGGCGCGCACTTTGGTCCACTGACCGATTCCCACGCCGATAATCCCTCCTGCCAGGATCGCGATCCACGTCCAGGCCCCCAGCGAGAACCAGCTCTGTTGAATCAACGAGGGCGAGGCGACGAGGAAATAGATCGTCCCGCCGATGACCGTCCTGGCAGCCACCATGGACGTCGAGCTGTGCCGTGCCACCAGCGGTTTCATGAGGTGGAGTTCGGCAGCAATGCAGCAGATGGCCAGCAACAGATACAGGTCGCCCCAAATCATTTGCTGCTCCCCATCGAAGCCATCAGCGGCGAGGCCAACGGTGCCTAATCCGGCGATGAAGAGCCCGAGGAGGCCGATCTTGCGTATGGTCTCGGTCCGCAACATAATCCCGATGCCGGCGCTGAGGACCGGGCAGAGGGCCAGCCAGATCGAAGCCCGCCCACTGGACGTCAAATTCAGCCCTTCGATGCCCAACCACGGGGCAAGCGTGGCCCCCAGGATCGATACAACGACCAGCCTGAACCAGTCCGATCGATCCAGAGCAGGGACGAGCTTAACTGACGTGCCCTTGCGCTTAGACGCCTGGTACCCCTCGACGTAAAAGAAGCCCAGTAAGGCGAGGCCGGCAACCAGAAATCGGGACACGCTGAACGAGATGGGGGACATTTCCTGGAGGGCTACTTCGGCCAGAACGAAGTTACCTCCCCATATCAGTGTAAACGAGAGAAGGGTTACATGGTGGACGTAGGGGTTCTGGGCAACAGCCGCGTTATCGCCTACTCCGGGCGAGGTATCAAGTTCAGATGAGTCGACAAACACATCTCCTTCCGCATTACTAAAAGGGATATCAGACCGTGACCATCAGGAGGGGCTCATGATATACGGGATCAGAGAATGAGGACAGTCATTCTAAGGTATTTCGTACGGTATTAACCAGTACAGGTTGCCGGGGATATGAATTCGTTGCCCCACCGCATACAGGGGGCTGCCGTACCAACCCGAATCTAGGGCGTGTGTACCAGAGTCAAAGCGTACGCTCCAGCGCGTTCCGATAGGCTTCCGGGGTATCAATATCACAAAGAATATGGTCGAATTCCATCTCATGGTATACGACGTGCTCAGCATGGCCTGACACGATAGGCCGGCCCCCTGAATCCCCCGTAAGGTTCATGACCTCTCCTCTGTAGTAAGCTGAAATAAGCGCCGGATTCCCTCGCCGGCCTTGATATACGGGCACGACGATCGTTTTGTCGTCTTCCTGAAGGGTACCCAGGAAGACGTCGATGAGCACATCGTATTCTGCCGTCTCGACAAGCGGCAGGTCTGCCAGGCAAAACATGTAGCCCTGTGACTCTTTGCGGGCGGCTCGAACACCGGCCTTCACCGTAGTGCTCATGCCCTGCTCGTAATCGGGGTTGGATACGACCTGCAGCGGGTAGCCGGCCAGCATCGCAGCCAATTCATCGGATTCGAATCCGAGTACGGCAAGCACCTCGCCGGCTCGGGAAGCCGTAACCTGCTGCACGACGCGCTCCAACACCGTCACCCCATACATCGGCATGGTCAATTTGTTGACACCGCCCATTCGAGTAGATCTCCCGGCAGCCAGAATAATGGCGGTAACGGGTAACTTCGTCGGGGAATCAAGTTTTTCAGTAGGCCGTTTCTGTAACATCTGTATATTCGAAGAGTCGGTGCTTACGAGTACTGCTCGGGAGTTCGGACCTGTTGTATTGTATCACACCCCTCAATACCATGAAAGAGTTACTCCAGATCCTGGATAGGGCGCTGCTCTTCGAGCAGGAAAAGGCCGATTATGCGCTGGCTACTGTCGTCAAGATCGGCGGATCGACGTACAGGCGGCCGGGCGCACGCATGCTCATATCTCCGGAAGGGCAACGCTGGGGCACGGTAAGCGGGGGCTGCCTCGAAGGAGAAATTGCAGCGCAAGCCATTCAGGTGCTCGACGCAGGCGTTCCGCGCCTGTTGCCGTTCGACCTGGAGGACGACGACATCGTCCTGGGGTTTGGATCGGGCTGCAACGGCGTCGTTCACGTGTTGATTCAACCCGTTCGAGCCAGCGATCCGGTCAGCCCTGTCGATGCCCTCCAATGGAGTATCTCCAACCGCAAGCGAGGTATTCTGGCTACGGTGATCAATGCGGTAGGGATCGAGGGAAGCGCCCAGAACAGAGAACGAGTAGGGCAATTTGCTCTGCTCGGTGAAGATGGCGCCTGGGGGCCTTCGACGTTTTCAGAAACGATGCAACGCGACGTTTTCCCGGCGGCACATCGCCTGTTAGAAGCCGAATTACGCCAGGAACAGACCTACCTCTGGCGGACCCACCAGCTTTCTGTAGAATCCGACGTGTTGGAAGTGTTGCTCGAGATCGTTCGCCCACCGGTAAACCTGTTCGTTTTTGGAGAGGGCCATGACGTGCACGCTGTGGTCGCACAGGGCTGTTTGATGGGGTGGCACGTCCACGTGGTCGGACGAAAGCCGGCCCCTGAGCTGAAACAGCGGTTTCCTGACGCTACAGCCTGTCATTTCCTGATGCACCCGGAACAGCTCGACGATCTCCTCTCCATCGACCCACGAAGCGCCGCTATCGTGATGAATCATACGTTCATGCGCGACAGGCAGATCATGCATCACTTGCTTCACTCGGACATCCCTTACATCGGCGTCCTGGGCCCCCGGGAGCGCACCGAAGCCATGCTCGAAGCATTGCAGGAAGCCGGGCATTCATATCCTGAACACTCGCAGGCTCGTCTTTTCGGCCCCTTAGGGCTGGATATCGGCACAGAAACTCCAGAAGAGATTGCGCTCTCGGCCTGCTCCGAAATCCAGGCTGTGCTGCACGACCGTCAGGGAGGATCTTTGAGACGCAGGCAAGGCCCCATCCACGCCTCGAGGGTTTCGCTCGAGGCGACTGAGTAACCGGTGAATCAGACTACACGCGCGTGCACATTCAAGGACAAGAACACGTACCGGGAAACCCCAGGCGGGTCTGGGATCTCTTGCTCGACCCCAACGTACTCGCATCGATTATCCCGGGCTGTACGTCGCTGGACCAGGTGGGCGACGATCACTATACCGGCGTCGTCGAAGTCAGGCTGGGTTTCATAAAAGCGCCCTACTCGCTCACATTCAAGATCCGCGATCGAAACCCGTACGAGTCCTACCGCTTGCTCGTCTCTGGCGATAGTACCGCCGGCACGATGAACGGCGACCTGGTCTTCACGCTGGTCGGAGGCGGTGAAGGCACTGAGCTGCAGTTCGATGGAACTGTCGACGTGGACGGCCCGATGCAATATCTGGGCGCCCTCTTGATCGAAGCCGGCGTCAAACTCGTCATGAAGCAGGGCTTCGCCGCCTTGAAAAGCGAATTGCAGGACGAACGTTAACCTGTTACGTTTCGACATGCTCTACCCCACCCTCGTTTCCTCGGGCCTTTCGCGTGATCGCCGGCCCGGCCCGGCCCGTCGTATCGTAGGTCGTATCGTAGATTGCCCCCGTGAACTAACGCGGCTTTCCCGGCGTACAGGTAACAACCCGGGGAGAAGGCTCTTTTCCTGCCCTCTCTCCGAAATCCTCTACGCCCTGCCTTCGACATCCTCTTTGATGCCATCAAAACGCTGTTGTCGTCCCCACCCGCACACCAAACCGTGAAGCACATCGAGAAGCCATACACTCCGGACCCTTCTACTCCTGCAACCGGGTCACCCAGGCTGACCGACACGTTCGGTCGACGCCACACCTATCTCCGGATCTCGCTCACAGAACGATGCAACCTCCGTTGCCAGTATTGTATGCCCGCGGAAGGCGTCCAGTTGAAGCCGCAGGATCACATACTGACCTTTGAGGAAATCGAACGCCTGGTCCGGCTCTTCGTGCGCGAGGGGGTCAACAAGATTCGGTTGACGGGAGGAGAGCCGCTCGTTCGCAAAGAAGTCGACACCCTGATCGACCGGCTCGGCCGGATCGAGGGCATCAAAACATTTGCCATCACAACCAACGGACTGCTGCTGCCCAAAAAATTATCGCGGCTCCAGCAAGCCGGGGTCAACCTGCTCAATATCAGCCTCGACACGCTGGACGCCTCCAGGTTCGAGTTCATCACGCGCAGAAAAGGATTGGACCTCGTCCTGCAAGCCATCGATAGGGCTCTGGATCTCGGTTATGAGCCCGTCAAAGTCAACTGTGTCGTGATGAAGCACTTCAACGACGACGAATTGAGCGACTTCGTGTCCTTGACGCAAGAGAAGCCCCTGGAGATCAGGTTTATCGAGTACATGCCGTTCGACGGCAACGGCTGGAACGACGATCGCTTCATGCCCTATCGAGACATGATCGACCGGATCGAAAGAGATCACCCGGCGCTGGCCCGCTTGAACGACGGGCCGAACGAGACTTCAAAGACGTATCAGGTGCCCGGTTATGCCGGCCGCGTGGGTTTCATCACGTCGATGAGCGAGCACTTTTGCGGGTCGTGCAACCGGCTGCGCCTGACGGCCGACGGCAACCTGAAGGTGTGCCTCTTCGGCAAGGCGGAAGTGAGCCTCCGCGATGCGATGCGAAGCGGAGCGAGCGACGAAGCGCTCGCCGAGATCATCCAGGCCGCCGTACAGAGGAAAAAGGCGGCGCACGCCGGCATGTACAACATCGCCAGGTCGGAAAATCGACCTATGATCCTCATCGGAGGGTAGGAGCGCGTAGACAGGCTCCCCTTTACGTGATTCCCCTTGTGACTTCACTCCCTGGTGTAATACCCATCGAACCAGGTCGTCCACGTGATGCCGTAATCCAGCGACTGTTCGAAGTGCTGCCTCACGCGTCCGTCTTCGAGGGGCGTCCAGGTCCCTCGCAGCAGGCTCGACGTCCCATCACTCGTAATCCACTCCCCGTTGAGCACCATAGCGTCGCCCGATCGCCCTCCTTCAAAATACGCAATGTTGCCCTCGGAATCCGACCACACCTGCTTCCATTTTTCGTCGACGGGATCCCAGTAGTTCATGCTTTTGCCGGTACCGCCACGGGCCGACGTCCAGTTCTCGAAAAGCATGCACCCACCCACCATATTCTCGATGACATTCGTGCCCACCTGTGCGCCTTTGGCGTTGTATACGGTCCACTCCCCTACCCAGAAATCGAACTGCCTGTGTACCGGATTCTCCGTACAGGGGGGATGAACGGACGACGTATCGGCCTGATTCTGGGCCACGGCGGGTGAAACAACCAGGAAGGCAAACACAACGAGGAAGGGACGTCTGACAATCATCATGGGGCGCCACGCTTTAAACCAGTGGAACAATCGAATTCCGCCAATGCCATCACCAATGTTATCAAAGGAGGGCTTTGACGCGGCCGCCGTCGACCACCATACCTACTCCTGTAATGTACGAGGCCGGCTCACTCACCAGGAAAACGGCTGCCGCTGCAAATTCCGAAGGTTCGCCTATCCTTTTCAATGCATTTACCTCTGCCCACGAAGCTTCGATCTGCTCGATGGATTGCCCGGTCCTGCGTCGCGTCGCCTCGGCCAGATCGTTCAGCCGCTCTGTGCGCGTAAACCCCGGCATAATCGTGTTCACCGTGATGCCGAGGGGGCCCAGCTCGAAAGAAAGGCTCTTGGCAAACCCCTGCACCCCTGCACGGGCCGTGTTGGACAGATATAGATTGGGGATCGGTTGCCTTGCCGACACGGAAGTGATCATCAGTATGCGAGCCATGCCCCCTTCTTCGGCGGCGGCGGCTTTTACGTGGGGCAAGGCGTGACGAGTCAGGTTGATGGTGCTCATCAAATTCAGCTCCAGCGCCTCCCGCCACTGATCGGCCGTAAAATCTTCGACGAAGCCGGCGGGAGGACCTCCCGCGTTGGTGATCAGGATGTTCAGGCGCCCCCATCTTTCGAGGATCCGGGAATATGCGCTCTCGATCGCTCCTTCGTCGGTTACGTCGCATTCGATGGGCAACACCCGATCGTGGGAAACTCCTTCTGCGGAAACGATATCGGCCGCAGCCTTCTCGACACGGGTTATGCTGCGTGAACACAGGGCAACTCGGCATCCTTCGCGAACCAGTGCTGACGCCGTGGCAAAGCCGAGGCCGCTGCTGGCGCCTGCAACGAAGGCGATCCGGCCGTCTAATTTTAAATCCATTAATTCTTAGTGTAATCGTGCTTTCACATTTGCATTCCAGGCACGAATTTAACAATTACAAAACAGATATCACGCCCCGGATGCGCATAGGTCCTGCCAGAGCGGCTTTACAGGTATGCAGAGTATACCGCAAAGCCGCCTAAACCAGCCTGCTGTGCACAGTTCGCGTAACATCGCTTATAAAAGTGACGTTAAATTAAGAAATGATTTGAAGTAGTAATAATTTATGCGCTCAATCGTCAAAACAGACACCGCGCCGGCTGCGATCGGTCCTTACAGCCAGGGTATTGTCGTTAATGGAACGTTGTATTGTTCAGGACAAATTGCCATCAACCCTGAGACCGGAACCCTCATTTCCGGCAATATTGAGCTCGAAACGGAACAGGTTCTGGAGAACCTGGGCGCAGTGCTCCGGGCTGCCAAGATGAAGTTTACTAACGTGGTGAGTTGCCGGGTGTATCTAACGGACATGGACGATTACGGCCCGGTGAACGAAATCTTCGCGCGCTACTTCAAAGAAGCCCTTCCCGCCAGAGAAACGGTAGCCGTCAAATCTCTGCCCCGCGGAGCTCGCGTCGAAATTTCGTGCGTGGCTGTGAAGTGAGCCTTTACGACGCCGGATTAGAGGCCGGCTACCTCCACACGGATTACGATCTCGCCCTCGATGACCACGTCTTCCGAAATCGAGGTGGCCCCTTCGAAGCTCAACGCAGCCCGGAAACTCGACGATGCCGCGAGATTGCCGATGTCGGTGGGCGCCGTGGTCAGCGATGCCCGGCGTGTATCTCCCAGTGAAGCAGCGCTGGCCACTTGAACGGTATTGCCCCCTCCGCTGGTGAGTTGCAGAGATACGTCTCGAATCGCAGACAGGCTGGCCTCGATCGGGAAGATCATGCGCAACTGGGCCGACGTTACTTCAGCAGACAGGATATCCGACTTGTCAAAATTCTGCCCGTCGAGAAAAGGTCCCAGATCGATACTGTCTTCAGCATTGGCCAGCGCAGATGCAGCCTGCCCTGCCGTAATGCCGCTGAACTCGAAGCACAATTCTTCGATAGTGGTGTTGAGCAAAATACTGTCGTCTGAACCGGTATCCAACGTATCGCAACTGCTGAGTAGAACGAGTGCCACGAACACACTGTATACCATCGAGCGATGACGTACGCGGGAGAAGGGATAACCATTAATTACGAACATATCTTACAAATATTATCATAAGGTACAACTTGTGGAATACTGCGCATAGAGATCCAGTATCTACGCCGTTCTGCCGAAGAGGTGCCTTGCAGAATCCGCGTACCCTCACACTTTAATTTTGGGCGGATAATTCAAGCCCTTTTTCGTATTCGTATTTGAAGTCTCGGACGGCACGGAAGATTGCACTGGCCAGATAATCCTGCCCCTCTTCGCTGTTGAGGTAATTGGCTTCGAAACGGTTGGTGAGATACCCGAGTTCGACGAGAACGGCAGGCATCGAGGCGGCCCAGAGCACGATCAAGCCGGCTTGTTTCACTCCACGGCTCTGACGTCGAGCTCGCTCCGAGAACTGCTTTTCTATCTCGGCCGCCAGTTTTTCGCTGAGACGCAGGTTGGCGCTCAGCGCCAGCGTGCGCAGAATGCTGCCCTGGTAAAAATCTTCGTACTTGTTGGGATCCTCCTCCAGTTTGATCACATTGTTCTCGCGCTCCATGACCTCTTTTGCCTTATCCGATTTGTGAAGCCCCAGGATGTACGTTTCGGTACCCCGCACCATTCGCGAATACGGGGCCGCATTTGCATGAATCGATATGAACAGCTTCGCTCCGGCTTCGTTAGCAATATGGCCGCGTTCCTGCAACTCGATAAACCGGTCGTCGGTCCGGGTATAGACGACGTTGACTTTCAGGATGTTTTCCAGGTAATGCCCCAGCTTCAAGGCTACCTTCAGGTTTATATCCTTTTCTTTGACCCCATGGGCGACTGCACCGGAATCGTGCCCCCCGTGACCGGCATCAACGACGATCGTGTCCAGGACCCATCGATCACCGGATATTTCGGTGTGGGACGCCTGCCTGACAGGCACCGATGCATCTTCTCGATGGCTTCCGCGCTCCCTTCGTTTCTTCCGACTCGGGGCACTGGCAACAGGAATCGATTCCGGTTCGGCCTCAGGCAACGACACGTCTAGATCGGCTGCCGGTTGCGACACCGGCTGCGATGCAGGAAGATCTCCCAGTAAGGTGATCCCAATCAGTATGTCGTTGGACTCCTGATCCAGATATGCAGCCGTCTGCACCGCGGCGCCATCGTCCAGAGCGAAGCTGAACACGAGATGCCCCTTCCGGGTGTGGATATCCAGGTTAGTGATCGGATCGGACGGCGTATCGGTCTGATACGATTCCGAAAGCGCCGCATTAAATACGATGAATTCTAGCCGATTGGAGCCGGATAAGCGAGGTTCTGAATACGCGTTGACTGGCCGGTTCGCATGAACTCGAACGACGATGCCCGTGCCGTCCGATTTCGATGCAAAAGAAACGCGCCGGATCTCTGTCGTCTCGTTCGTGTACGCTAACGTTGCCTGCGTGAATACAAACGATACGATCAGGATAATGACGCCGGTCAAATAGCTTCGATTGAAAAAGGGTATTGACGCTCCAGCCATTCTTGTCCGTGTTAATAACAGATGTTACGCGCCGGATGCGCATACGTGCTGCCAGAGCGGCTTTGCAGGGTTGCAAAGCCGCGTAAACCAGGCTGCTGTGCACAGCTCGCGTAACATCACTTAATAATATTGACATGCGATCAGACTACCGTCCAACCGGGTGTATCGCGCCTTGAAACGCGCGATACGTTCCGCCTATTGAGTCATCGCAGAAAAAACGACATCCGTAAACTCAGGGCAGGCAGTACGTCGAGGACCGGATACAACGAGAGCTTCGCACATGAACTACTCATCGACACCAATGCGTGTAACTTAAAGTAAAACATTAAGTTAATCAAGTCTTTTGCCTGCACGCAACGGTGGGACGTACTTGAATATAAGCCAAAACACGTACCATGAACATGGTTGAATGTTACGATCGGGATATCTCTTTTCCGTTTAAAGTGTGTACGTTTTATGTCTTACACGGACAGTGACATCCCGGCAGGTGGGCGTCCAACGGGAGACGTAACGCTATTTTGTATGCACGACGGGTCGAGCCAGCGAAAAATCTTCACCTCGGGCCCGGAGCAGGTAAAGGCCCGCAGGCAGGCGGGCTGAATTCAGGTCGATACGCAGGGTTTGATGGGCAGCCGCATACCCCTTGAATACCGTATTCAGTCGTCTGCCCGTAATATCGAAGAGGTCGATTTGCACGTATTGTGATGAGGGGACCGTAATCTGCACCGCCGCAGTACCGGTGAATGGGTTGGGATAGACCTCGAAAGCGGCAGGGGCGCCGGGTACCGGGTCCCCCTGGTCGTCCTCGACCGACACGTAGGTAACTGAGGCGCTCCAGCGCGCTATGTGAGCCGACACGAAATCGCCGGCCACAAAAAACTCACCCCCGACGTATGTATCCTGGGCATTGGCGGAGAGAGCCAACACCGTATCATCGAGGCCGGCATCCATCGCCGTCCACCCGGTTTCGGCGCCCCAGCTGGCGATACGGTTTGCTTCGATGTCAGGTCCGGCAGGCTGCTGCACCCCGAGGAAGTCGCCTCCGACGATCAAGGCGCCGGAGGGATCCAGGGCCAATGCCCGCACGCAGCAGCCGACCACCCCGTTCCCCTGATCCGAACCGAACACGGACCAGGCGGTCCCGTTCCATCGGGCCAGGTGATTGGCGCTCGTTTCGGCAGTGACCTGCGTAAATGCCCCCCCGACAATCAGCGCCCCGTCCATGTCTCGACTCAACACATACACTTCCTCGTCGAGCTGGGTAGCAGGGGAGACCGGCGACCAGGCTGCTCCATCCCACCGAGCCAGGTACGCGGTATTTTCGACGCCGCCGGCAGCCGTAAAGGCGCCTCCGGCGAGGACTTCCCCTCCGGTTGCGCTATTGAGCGCGTACACGGCATTGTCTACGCCTCCGCCGGGCGAGCTCCAAGAGGTCCCATCCCAGAGCGCGATACGGCTGAGCGCTGCTTGCTCCAGGCTGTTCTGGGTAAATGCTCCGCCGGCATATACATTACCGGCCGGGTCCACCTCCAGCGCAAACACAGCTCCATTAAAGCCTACGTCCATCGCCGACCACACTGTTCCATCCCACTTCGCAACGTTGTACGCAAACAGTTCGGTACTATCGCTTTGAAACACCCGATCAAAATCCCCGCCCACGTAGATCGACCCGTCTGGCCCTTCTTCGATGGCGTATATTTTTCCGCTGGCGCCCATTCCGAGCGGCGCCCATTCGTCATTTTGCCTGACTGCGATATGGTCTACGCGTTCAGATCCGGCTGAAGAGAAGTCCCCTCCTGCGTAAAGTGCTCCACTCGCAGTCAGGTGGAGCGCTGTGACGATTCCGTCTATCCCTTGCCCCCCGAGGCCTTTCCAGGTTTGTGCATCCCGAATCCCGATGCCATTCAAGAGGGCGCCGTCGAAATGCTCCACGCTGCCGGCAGCGTACAGGGATCCTTCTTCGCCTATCACGACCGCGTTGATGCCTTCTTCCGCGTTTTCGCTGCTGCTGGTGCTCAGCGACTGCCAGGCGCCGTTCCACATGGCCACATAATCGAAGGGTGCCGTCCGGTCGTTGCTGGCGGTGAATAGCCCACCTGCATAGAGGGATCCATCCCCGGAGAGTGCGAGAGTGCGCACCTCGTCGTCAAACCCATCTCCCAGGGGTTCCCAGGCCTGACCGTTCCAGCGTGCAACACGGTTGGCTGAGATCGTCGAATTGTCAGGCTGGGTCAGTGTCGTGAACGTCCCGCCGGCGTAAATGACACCCGCTTCGCCGAACGCCATCGAGAGAATTGCGCCGTCATGCCCCGCTCCAAAGGTCGACCAGCCCTGGCCGTCCCACTTAAAAATGCCCCCTGACAACTCTTCACCCGCTGCATAGACATTCCCGTCCACGTCGATCCCCAGTGCATGAACCACAATGCCGCCGAACGTACCCAGGCCGTCTCCGATCGTCGAAAACCGGGTTCCGTTGTAAGAGACGATGCGATTTAATTCGAACTCCTCAGAGCCGTCCATACTGAATGCGCCGGCTATGTAGACCTCGTTTTGTTCGTTCACGACCAGGTCCCGGACTACGCCGTTTACGCCGGTCGCGACAGGCTCCCACTGGACTCCATTCCATACGGCAATGTTCTCGGCCTCGACCTCGTTGCCGTTCGCCTGGACGACGCCGGAAAATTCACCGCCTACATACAAGAGGCCGTCGTTATCGAAGGCCATGGAATAAATCGCTCCTCCCTGATCGAATTGTAACCCCTCTCCAAGGGCGGACCATCGAAGGCCATCCCACCTGGCGATCCCATTCACCTGCATTCCTCCGGCTCGCGCGAAGGACCCGGCCACGTAGAGGTCACCATTGCCGTCGACGACGGCGTCATGGATGGGGCCGTCTACACCATACGTAGTGAATACGGCATCCCATCGCGGAAGCACCTCCTGCGCCTGGATTGTACCGGCAGACAGGGCCAGGAGCAACAACAGGAACGAAAAACGTGAGATGGGAGAAAAGAGAAGGGGGACGCTACGAGAAGAGGGGACTCGGACATATTCTGCGGACATAATCTTGGCAATATTCAGCGTGATATAATTCAGCGTGAACTAATTCAGTGTGACAGACAACCCACCCGCTCCGAAGCATCTAGAACGAAGTGTAAGGTTGCCTGTCAACCCAAATTATGTGCCATGAGACTATTCCGAGGCCATTCTGCAACAACGAAGCGATACAGCAAAGGAATCCAGACGGGGTGGACATCTCCCGGCGGATTGCGCCCCTCAATTTCTCATAATGAGACCTCCGCGCAACCATCGAAAGCAACAGCGTCTATTTCCTGTTCTTTTCCCTTCCCATGAAATAATACAATAAACAGCCGAGGAGCGGTAAAAAGATGATGAGCAACGCCCACAGCAGTTTATCACCGGATGTTCTCGAGCTGTTGAACAGCTCGACCAGAAAGATGACGTCCAGGATGACGATCACGATTACACAGGGCCCTTGAGCGCCGAGGTTTGCCAGACGCTGAAAGAGATTAGGCCCCGTACAACCTGACACAAAAAGAGCCAGTGAAGATGCAACTAAAGCAGGTATAAAGGAGGATAACTTGACATTCATAGGACACTGTGTATGACGTTAAACAGGCGGCGTACCATCTTGCAAATCTATATCTCTATGTATACGGAAATTTCAGAAAATGTTATATCCGGGACAAATTGCACGAAACACCTGTGCGGCTGCATTTCTGGAACTGCACCGTGGTGGGACCGTAGCACAGATCAATCACGATCCTGACGTATACCTATGAATATAGCGTCGATTCAATACAGCAACAGGCCCCTGTTTCTCGCACCGATGGAGGATGTGAGCGATCCTCCCTTTCGCCTGTTATGCAAGCGATTCGGCGCAGATATGTTATACACCGAGTTCATCTCGTCAGGTGGTTTAATCTACGAGGCCGAGGATTCGCTCAAAAAACTCGATATTTACGAAAAGGAGCGGCCCATCGGCATACAAATCTTCGGCGGTGACATCGACCAGGTACGCAAGGCGGCCCGCATCGTCGACGCGATCGGCCCGGACCTCATCGACATCAACTTTGGCTGCCCCGTCAAGAAGGTCGTCTGTAAAGACGGCGGCGCCGGCATTCTCCGCAACCTCCCCAAGATGCAGGCCATCACGGAAGCGGTGGTCGAGGAGGCTACCCGCCCGGTGACCGTCAAGACCAGGCTGGGGTGGAACGACGAGACCATACGCATCATGGAAGTGGCAAAGATGCTCGAAGAGACGGGGGTTCACGCTCTCGCCGTTCATGCGCGCACACGATCCCAGATGTACAAAGGAGAGGCGCGATGGCACTGGCTTCGTCGCATCAAAGAAAAGAGCGGCCTCTCTATTCCGCTTATCGGAAACGGCGACGCCACGTCGCCCGAAAGGATCAAACAAATGTTCGATCAAACCGGTGTGGACGCGGTCATGATCGGCCGGGGCGCCATCGGCAATCCATGGATCTTTCGTGATGCTCACGTTTATCTCGAAACCGGTGAGATCTTGCCTCCTCCCTCGTGGGAGGAGCGCCTGCGGGTGGTGGCAGAACACCTGACCCTGAAGTGCGAGTGGCTCGGAGAGCGCAAAGGAGTCCTCGAAATGAGGCGAATGTACGGCGGGTATTTCAAAGGCTTCAGGAATGCGAGCGCCCTGCGTACCCTCATCATGCAGGAGACGAGCCTGAACGGAGTCCTGGAAGTCATGCTCAACTTCGGATCCACGGAGGGCAACCTACGCATCGCTGCTCCTTCGTTGCCGAGGCCGATCAAGGGTGTCAAAAAGGCCTCCCTGCCTGTTTCCGCTTCGACTGCATAACACATCTGTCTATCACGCTACTACATATCTCGGGGGAATGGGATGCCCGCGATTCAGAACCGCCTGCTTCAAGGCAGCTCCTGGGAGCAGAAACAATTATGGCATAAATAACAGATGTTTTGACGTCCTTACTCTTTACTGCGAAGATTAAACAGGAGGGCATCGACACCGAAGATCGACCCTACGATCAGTCCGAGAGTGATCAGCGAAGGGATGGGTTGCCAGATGACCAGGCCTCCGATGCAGCCCAGCACGCCCCCCAGATATTTGATGTAGTTGAGTTGCTCATTGGTGGCTCTTTTCAGCATGTCCTCCAGACGCTTTTCGTCGTAGCGCTGCATATTGCCGGCGATCATGCCATAGATATCGAGGTTTTCGACGAAAGACGTGATCATTCTCGATGCCGCGTCTTCGATATCTTGAGATCGCGCCTCGATTTTCTCGGGAAGAATATCCAGCAAGTGATCTGTTTCGTTCAACGCATCATCGATGGCGGACGGCAGTTTGCCTACGGCCTCTTCGATTCTCCGCTGGAAATCGTCTTCGTTCAACATACGATACGCCCGCAGCGCGATGCCTCCGAGCCCTGATCCGACATAGGCCTCGATCTTTTCCGTGAAGTACTCGACCAGGCGGTTCCGAACCTCTTTTGAACCGATCACCTGTTCTATGTACGAGGAAACGATGATCTTGAGTTCGTTTCTGAACTCGGGATCGTCGACCACATTCCGGGTTACCGAGACGGCCATCTCGCGATACTTTGGGATGACCCCGCTTTCGTCGATCTTCTGCTTGATGATGTCGGCATTGATCAATTCATCTGAGATCGTCGTAGCCAGGCGATAAATGACCCGTTCGCGCTGAGCCGGAATCAGGCCATGCCCCAGCAACGGGCGTCGTACTCGGGGGTTAAACAGCATGGTAATGGCGAGCCAGTTCGTCAGAAATCCGATCAGGCCGCTTACTGAAATTATCCCCAACAATCCTTCGATCGGCAGGGTGCGCCCCAGCAGGACGACCTGCCTTCCTGGAAAATCCCACACGGTCGACACAATGAACAGCGTAAGCAAAAGCCAGGGGACCAGCCGGAGTACCGGGAGCAGTTTTGCGTACGACCCTATGATGCGTGGCGGCTTCGGGGGCGTGCTCCGGGTGCTATCGGTCGTCGGGAGATACCGCTTGAGGTATTTGCTGAACAGGGTCCGTAGATCTATCGCTCGGGCACGCGTCATGTCCCGCACGATAGGCAACATGGAGGAGGGCTCCGCCGAGGCGAGGTCGTTGATCGTTGTTTCACTGTGCTCGTCATTTTCGGCGGCGGCCCGGGCTGGACCTCGCGCTCCTGCGGTGTCTTCACCGCCTCCTGTCTTTATTGATGGGTTTTCTTCATCGAGCATCGTGTAAGCAGAAATAGCGTTAGAACCCTAACCGATGTGCGTGTTGCTGCATGCCTTCGATTACGTGGGCAATGTGCGTGTCCAGGTCAATCCCCAGCTCCTCAGCTCCTACCCGGATATCTTCTCGGCTCACGGCGGCAGCAAAACGTTTATCTTTCAGTTTTTTCTTCACCGATTTGGGCTTCATCCCTTCCAGGCCGTCGGGCCGAACGTAAGCCACGGCCGTGATGAAGCCGGCGAGTTCATCGACGGCGAAGAGTGTTTTAGCTAACAATGTGGTACGTTCCACCCCGCTATACGTTGCATGCCCCAGGATGGCCTCTACCATCGTCTCAGGGTATCCCTGCGTTCGGAGCACTTCTACACCGATAAACGGGTGCTCCTCCGGCGTGGGGTGTTTTTCGTAATCCATATCGTGAAGGAGGCCGGTCATGCGCCAGAGTTCCTCGTCTTCTCCAAAATGATTCGCATAGAACTTCATGGCGGCCTCAACCGCATACGCGTGCTTCCGTAAACTGTCCGATTCAGTCCACTCGTGAAATAAAGCGAGTGCGTCCTCATACGATGGCTTCATAACGGGATTTACAGAGTGTAACAGATGTTACGCGCCGGATGCGCATACGTCCTGCCAGAGCGGCTTAGCACGGTTGCATAGCCGCGTAAACCAGGCTGCTGTGCACAGTTCGCGTAACATCACAGATTGAGAAGATCGATGAACAATTGGCCTGCTGCAATGCGGGATAGGGCAGGTTCTCGATCCATAGTCTACAAAAAAGGCGAGCACGTTGTACGTGCTCGCCGCGGAACGGGTTCACAGTTCCTGATCAGCTGCTCCAGGGAGGCGTAACGTCCATGCTGCGGGCATATGCGATCAGCTGACCGAGATGTTCGCTGGCATGGTCTCCGATCAGGAGCACATAGCGCAGACGCGACACTTGTGAGCCGTCGAACCATTCGACCTCCTCAGCCAGCTCCTCTTCGCTGAGGTTAGCTACCGCCTTGCTCGCGTGTTCGATGGACCTTTTGAGAACTTCGACCGCTTCGTCTTTGGTCTTGATATCTTCTTCGAGAGATTGTGGGTTGATATCCGAAGGAATTTCTGCACCCAGGCGGCTGGCGAAAAAGAAATTCGCACCCGCAACGTGCATGAGCGCCTCTTTGACCGAACGAACACCTTCGCTGGGCCGCCAGTCGTACTGGTCTTCGGAAAACTCCATGGCAAGCTGAACGACCTTGTCCGTCGAAGCGCCGTAGCTGCTCATGAAGGACGTATGGAAGTTCGAATCCTGAGCCGTTGCCGACAGGCTGATAGCCATTGCGAATACGGCCATTAGAAAATACGATTTGAACATTGCGACATTGAGTTAGTGAATAGGGTGATAGTTAACATACAAGATAATGAATAGCACAAACATGTGCATATCATGTATATTAATTTACAGTCGTGCTGGTGTCCATAATCTGCGTACCACGACTCAATCACTGGTGTTACGCATCTGTGCGCCATCGTTCAGCCACAACGGCTTTGAACAGGCTGAAACAGACGGAAAGCGATTGCAATGCATGATTTCAAACCCGGCAATATGAGCTGCTGTGCACAACCTGCGTAACAGATGTCACGCGCCGGATGCGCATACGTCCTGCCAGAGCGGCTTTGCAGGGTTCGCGTAACATCACTTAATCAGAACAAGTCGACCAGCCGCAACGCTTTCATATATCGCACAGGATTTTCCTGGATGTCATTGAGCAGGTTGTTCATATTCTGGAAGGTAGAATCCATACGATGATAAAGGGTAGGATCGTTGACCAGCAGGCCGACAGTTCCCTGTCCTGTATCGATCTTGTTTACGATCGTATCGAGCGTATTCAACGTCCCTTCGACCTCTCCCAGGGTACGATCGAGCTTCAGCAGCACCGCATTCAGATTTTTGCTGGCCATGGCCAGGGAGTCGCTGGCGCTCTGCGTCGAGCTGCCGAGTTGACCGGTCAAGGTATCCACGTTGGCCAGGACGCGGGCAATCGTCTCCCGCTCGTTCTCCAGCAATACCTCGACTTCTGCGGCGCTCTCGCGCAGAGAAGCGAGCATCATCCGAAGATCGCCGCCCGGTTCGACAACACCCCGAATGTCGGTCAGGGTACCCTCGATGCCGATCAGCACACTGTCGCTTCGCGAGAACAATAGAGGTACTTTGTCAGTCAGGTCCGAGAACACGTCGCTGGTCGTACGGCTGGGCAAGAAGTCTCCGTCCTGGAGGGGTTCAGCATCGGGGGGGCCGGGATGGATGACCATCTGCACGGCGTCGAGCGCGTCAATGCCTTTGATCTCGGTATGGGCCCCTTCGGTGACCACAAACTCTTTATCCAGGCGGAGTCTGATCATGACTTGATTCGTAGACGGGTCCAGGTCGACTTCCTGAACGTTACCTACGCTGACGCCGCTGATCCGAACGGCATTGCCTGCGATCATGCCCCGGGCGTCGTCGTAGACCGTGTACAAATCGTAAGTGCCTTTGATGAGGGGGATGTCCTCGAAAAATCGGATTCCGAGCACGAATACAATGACGGAAATGATGATCGCAAGACCGACCTTTAATTCATTGGATTGCTTCACAAGCTATGGTATATCAGTTCTAGGTCAGTGATTTCAACGGTTTCGTATCAATAAGTGATGTTACGCAGGTTGTGCACAGCAGCTCGTTGAGCCGGCTTTGAAATAAGGCGTTGCCGTTGGTTTCCGTCTGTTTTAGCCATTTCAAAGCCGCCTGGGCAAAACGATAACGCACAGATGCGTAACATCCGTCAATACCAGATGGTACGCGCCGGATGCGCATAGGTCTTGCCAGAGCGGCTGTGCACAGTTCGCGTAACATCGCTCAATAGGAGGTATCGGATAACGATCGTGCGTGTTGCCGGCCGATCTGATACTCGCTGGCCTTTACGAAATCCAGCAATATTTCGTCGTCGCTCTGGTGCAATTCGTCAACGGTGCCCACCCAGTGAAGCCGTCCGTTGTGCAGGAGCCCCGCCCGGTCTGCAATGCTCAGAACGGAGTGCATATCGTGGGTCACGATGATGCTGGTCACATTAAGCTGATCGGAGAGCCCATTGATGAGATCATTGATGGTGTTGGACGTCTCCGGGTCCAGGCCGGTATTGGGCTCGTCATAAAAGATATACCGCGGGCGTAGTGAGATCGCACGCGCCAGGGCAACCCGTTTTTTCATCCCCCCCGAGAGCTCGGCAGGCATCAAAGGCCCGACCTCCGGCAGTTCGACCATAGAGAGGCACTGAGAGACTTCCTCCACGATCTCGCTTTCCGACTTCTGGGTGAACGTCCGCAGCGGAAATGCCACATTATCGAAGGCAGACATCGAGTCGAAGAGAGCGCCGCCTTGGAACAAGACGCCGAATTGCTGGCGCACTTTACGAAGCTCGGCGTACCGCAACGTATTGATATCGACGTCGTCGATCAAGATCCGCCCCTGCGTCGGTTTGATCAGACCGATCATATGCTTCATGAGTACACTCTTCCCTGACCCCGAACGGCCGATGATGGCAAACATCTCGCCCTCCTTGATTTCAAGGTTTACCCCTTTGAGGACCGGGGTATGGTTAAAGGTCTTATGCAAATCCTGAGCGTTGATCATGAATTATAACAGGGTCACTGCCAGAATCAGGTCGGCAAGAAGGATAAATACACAGCTCGTAACGGCCGAATCCGTTGTACTGCGGCCGACCCCTTCGGCTCCACCCTGGGTGTAATACCCTTTAAAACAAGAAATCGAGGTAATGACAAATCCGAATACCAGCGACTTGATCACGCCAAACAGCGGATCGAACGGGTTAAAAAATTCTCGGGCGCCATCGACAAACTCGGCGGCCTCCAGCCAGCCCCCCAGGTCGGCGACGACGATGCCGCCTCCGATGCCGACACATACGGCCGCGATATAGAGCACAGGAAACATGAATACGCCGGCCAACACGCGGGGGATGATCAGGTAACCGACCGAGTTGAGCCCCATGGCTTCGAGCGCATCGATCTGTTCCGTGACCCGCATCGTCCCCAATTCCGCGGCGATGCGTGCACCCACGCGGCCGGTCAGGATGAAGGCCGTGACCACGGCGCCCAGCTCCAGGATCATGGATGGCGCAACAATTGAACCGATCAGCGACTTGGGGTACAGCGGGGAGGTGAGCTGATACGCGGTCTGGACGGTGGTCACCGCCCCTGAAAACGCCGCTGTGAGCGAAACGATAGGAATCGACTCGATGCCTATCTTCACCATCTGGTCAAATAAGTTCTTTCGGTAAATGCTCAACTCGTGCAACGACCCGAACGCATGCGTCATCAACAAGCTGTACTTACCCAGTGCGCGTATGGGGTTGAACAAAGAAGCCGGAAGTGCCGACATAAGATTATCAATCAGGCGAACTTGCAGGAGCTCACACAGAGAAAAGAAATATCGATCACAGATGTAAATTCTGAACGTTGCGTTATGTCTGTCGTACCAGATAGTTCCACATGAAGAGGCATGACACACACCTGTCAGTCTCGTGTACGAATATATGTGCGCCGGGTTTTGCGAACTTCCTGGTAAATTTTTCGCCCCTGGGCAGGATGCCAACAGGGGGAGACTGCAACCGGCTGTGGCGTCAGTGATTTGAAAGGGGCGATTTGAAGGGGGTGATTTGAACGGTTGTTTGTAAATGTTCAACATACGCGTGATGAACGCGCGAAGCCGTTCGACACCCCCTCCCTCATCCACGTAATCAGGAATCGTTTAATGGCCAAGTCCCGATCTCAGTTTGTGTGCCAGGTTTGCGGAAACGTATCCGCCAAATGGCTCGGTAAGTGCCCGTCGTGCGGAGCGTGGGCGTCGTACGTGGAGGAAGCGCTGAAGGCGCCGGTCAAGGCGCGTGTATCGGCAGGCCACCGGACGTCGACAAATCGCCCGGTTCCCTTGGACGCGATCACATTAACCCCCGAGAGCCGGCTGCTCACCGGCGTTGCCGAGCTGGACCGCGTCCTGGGCGGAGGGATCATGCAGGGGTCGTTCGTCCTCATCGCGGGGGACCCGGGGATCGGCAAAAGCACGCTGATGACCGAGCTGGGTAAATACCTGCCTGACAAAAAAATCCTCTACGTGACCGGCGAAGAATCACCGCGGCAAGTCAAGCTGCGCGCCCAGCGGCTGGGCGTCGATACGGAGGCGATGTATCTCTATTCGGAAACCAACGTCGAGCATATCCTGGCAGCGGCTCAAGAGATCGAACCGGACGTCATGATCGTCGATTCTATCCAGACCACGTTTCGCCCGGACATACAGAGCGCCCCGGGGTCCGTAAGCCAGGTACGCGAGACGGCAGCCGCGTTGCTCCACTATGCCAAAGAGCACGAAACCCCGACGTTCCTGGTGGGCCACGTCACCAAGGAGGGATCGATTGCCGGCCCGCGCGTCCTGGAGCACATGGTCGACACGGTGCTCTATTTCGAAGGAGACCGCCACCACGCGTATCGCATCCTGCGCGCCGTCAAGAACCGGTTCGGCTCCACGAACGAGATCGGAGTTTTCGAGATGCGCGCCGATGGCCTCCGGCAGGTGACGAACCCGAGCAAGATCTTTCTCTCCGAAAGAACGTTCGGGACCAGCGGATCGACCGTCGTTTGCTCGCTCGAAGGCACCCGCCCGGTGCTCGTCGAGATCCAGGCCCTGGTCACCTCGACGTCGTACAGCACGCCGCAGCGAAACGCGACCGGCTTCGACTACCGCCGGCTCCAGATGCTCCTCGCCGTCCTCGAAAAACGAGAAGGGCTTCGCCTGTCCACGCACGACGTCTTCGTCAACGTCGCCGGCGGCGTCAGGCTCGACGAGCCGGCGGTTGACCTCGGGGTGATCCTGGCCGTCGCATCCTCCTTCCGCGATATCCCTGCCGACACCGGCTCCGTCCTCATTGGCGAAGTCGGCCTGGGGGGAGAAATTCGGACCGTGAGCCAGGTTGAACCTCGCCTCAACGAAGCCTCGAAACTCGGGTTCGAACGCGCCATCATCCCGGCCAACAACGAGAAAGGCCTCACCATACCGAAAGGCATCGAAGTATCGGGAGTCGAAAAGCTGACCGAAGTGCTCGACCTCATGCTCTGAAGCGAACAACTCCACAAGTACCTGTATTTTACGCCCACCCCTCCCGAACGACTGACTTGGCACAAAAGTTGTCGGATTATTTACCCAAATGCCTTTCTTATGGCCCTCCTCTTCACAACAGGCATTTTCGAAACGTACGTCATACAATAGTACATCATACTACGGTCTGATTCTTTTTTTGCCCTTCTGACGGACGACTCGTTCCTGGTTGCCAGACACCCGATCAGCACGTCCTCCACAATCTTTCATTGATCTTGTTTTCATTAGTCTCTCGCGATACTATGCGTACTTTAATTCTTCCTTCAACTCCCCTATCTCGTGCCCGGTACCTGTTCTCGGTCTGCATGCTGTGGCTCATGAGCTTTCCGGCCTCATACGCCCAAACGGCGGGCGTCACGGTCACTGGAGAGCTCAAAAAATGGCACCCTATCACGCTTACGATCGACGGTCCCCAGGCTAATGAGGAAGGAGCAACGAATCCGTTCCTCGATTACAGGCTGGTGGTTACCTTCACAGACGGCTCGACGACCGTAACGGCGCCCGGCTATTTTGCGGCCGATGGCGATGCGGCCGAAACCGGAGCGACCAACGGCAATAAATGGCGCGTCCATTTCGTACCCCGCGCGGAAGGCACCTGGAACTATACGGTGTCTTTGCGCCAGGGCAATAACATCGCCATCAATAGTGATGCGAATGCAGGCCAACCGGCCGCAGGGAATGGGCTTTCTGGCTCATTTTCTGTATCAAATACAGACAAGGCCGGTTCGGATTTTCGAGGCAAGGGGATCCTCCGCTACGTCAACAAACATTATTTGCAATTCGATAACGGGGAATACTTTATCAAGACGGGCGCCAACAGTCCGGAAAATTTCCTGGCCTATAACGAGTTTGACAACACCGTAGACAACGGATGCGTGGTCAACGACCTGGCGAGTGGGCTCCATGAATACCAGCCCCACGTTGCAGACTGGAATGAGGGCGACCCGGTATGGCAGAGTACCAAGGGAAAAGGCATCATTGGAGCGCTGAACTACCTGGCCGGCAAAGGGATGAATAGCGTCTTCTTCCTGACCATGAATACACAGGGCGATGGGTGCGAGGTATTCCCATGGACCCAGTACGGATCCGTCGCCGGCGAACGCCTGCGGTACGACGTCTCCAAGCTCGATCAATGGGACATCGTCTTCAGCCACATGGACCAGCTCGGCATCATGCTGCATATCGTGCTTCAAGAACAACAAAATGCCCAGCTGCTGGATGGAGGCGATCTCGAGACCGAACGCAAACTCTATTACCGGGAGCTCATCGCTCGTTTCGGTTACCACCTGGCGATCACCTGGAACCTCGGCGAAGAGATCAATAATTCGAGAGGCCAGCGCATCGACTTCAGCAACTATATTGCCAGCCTGGACCCTTATGGCCATCACATCGTTGCGCACACCTTTGCGGGGCAGGAACGCGTCTTCAACGATATGCTCGGGTATCCTGACAAAAGCCCGACGCTAACGTTTACGGGGACCTCGATACAGGTTGAAATCGAGGATGTGCTCGAAAGCATAACCATGTGGCAACGCCGTTCCATCGAGATGGGGCACTCCTGGGTCGTCGCTCTCGACGAAATCGGACCGTTCAGCATCGGCGCTTCTCCGGACGGCCCCGGCAACAATCACAAACAACTCCGCCAGGACGTGCTCTGGGCCACACTCATGTCGGGGGGCGCCGGAATCGAATGGTATTTCGGGAACAGCTTCCCCAATGACGACCTGGACATGGAAGACTGGCGTTCCCGTGACAACCTCTGGGATCAAACCCGATTTGCGCAACAGTTCTTCGAGAACTTCCTGCCCTTCAGCGAAATGAGCGCGGCGCACGACCTCACGCAGACAAATAGGGATTATGTGTTCGCCAAAGCCGGAGATACCTACGCGGTATACTTGAAGAGTGCCGTCGAAGCGACCCCGCTGGCGGTAGCTCCCGGTACGTATACGATTTCCTGGTACAACCCCAGAAATGGCAGTATGCAGCAGGGCACGGTCACCTCGGTCACCGGGCCAGGGGCCGTAAACTTCGGGCAGCCTCCCTCGGCTCCAGCCGAAGATTGGGTCGTCCTCCTGGTAGGCAACGGCCAGGGAATCACGTTCCGCGCGCCCGACGAACCCGTCAATACGAATCCGGGCGTCCAGTATGCCTACTACGAAGGAACCTGGGAAGCACTGCCGGACTTCTCAGCGCTGGTTCCGCTCGTCGAGGGTGTCGTCGACAACTTCGATATCTCCCCGCGCCTCCAGGGTGATTTCTTTGGCTTCTTCTTCGAGACGTTCATCAACGTACCTCAGGACGGCCTGTACACCTTCTACACGTACTCCGACGCCGGCAGCCGTCTCGTCATCGGCAACCAGATTGTCGTCGACAACGATGGACTCCACCCGGCGACGGAGAAGCAAGGCACCATCGCCCTCTCTCAGGGGCTCCATTCGATGAATGTGCTCTATTTCGATCGTTCCGGCGAAACCCAGTTTAACGTCTTCTGGACGCCTCCGGGGGGCAGCAAGCAGGTCATTCCGAATGCCAACCTGGTGTTCGATTCGGACAACTTGCTTCCTGTGGAACTGGTCGACTTCACCGGATTCCTCACGGCGGATGAGGTGGCGCTTACCTGGAGTACGGCTTCAGAGTTGAACAATGCAGCGTTTGAAGTGCAACGGGCCATCGACGACAGCGACGCGTTCGTCACCATCGGCACGGTAGAGGGAGCGGGGACAACCTCGGAGACCCGGGAATACCGGTTCGTGGACGCAGAACTGCCGGCCGGCGCACGCTCCACCCGGTATCGTCTCAAACAGATCGACTTCGACGGCGCCGTTGACTACTCGGACGTCATTATGGTACCGCTGGCGTTGCCGGAGCAGACCGAACTCGATCCGAACTTCCCCAATCCGTTCAACCCGTCGACCACCATCACCTTCTCACTGCCGGCTGAGCAGCTCGTGAACCTTTCGGTATACGACGCGGCAGGCCGGCTGGTAGACACCCTGGTGAATGAGGTCGTCCCTGCCGGGCATCATTCGGTCGTCTTCGAAGCCGGCGAACAGCTTGCAAGCGGGCTTTATGTCTATCGACTGGAGACCCCGACGAACCAATATTCCGGCTCCATGATGCTGCTGAAATAACGCAGTGCCCCTGATCGAGATCTACGCTCAACCTGCGTAACATCACCTGCGCAACAGAAGAGAGATACTGGCGCAGTTAGATCCGCGATCCTTTGAAGAATGCCAACGCGTAGCCGTGGACTCAACATCGTTCCACGGCTACGCTTTTTTTGGCGATACCCTGTACCGGCAACACCGTATTGACCGCGACAGGGCATTGATTGGTACACATCTTGTGAATGCTTTTGACGGATAACATGGACAGCGGGTCACCGCGCTGTCGACTACCCCACCCCCCTTCAAAAAACCGTCTGCACCTCCCCCGAACCGACTCGCCCTCAGGTTTCTCGCCGCATTGGATTATCACACGATAAAGCTATGTCTACACGTTCTGTGTTTAATACATCTGTATTGGATTCCCTCGGGTTTCATCCTTCGATCTCCCAGATTCTCATGATTTTCTTCCTGGCTTGTTGCTTCATTTCATCCGTACCCGTGACGGAGAGCTTCGCTCAGCCGGCCGGCGTAGAGATCACCGGTGAGCTCAAGAAGTGGCACCCGATCACGCTTACCTTCGACGGCCCACAAGCCGAAGAAGAAGGAGCCACTAACCCATTCCTCGACGTCAGGCTCGACGTCACGTTCACCCGGGGCAACACCAGCATCACGGTGCCGGGCTACTTCGCGGCCGATGGCAATGCCGGTGAATCCGGAGCCACCGGCGGCAACAAATGGAGGGTCCATTTCGTCCCGGACGCCACGGGCGACTGGAATTACTCAGTCTCCCTGCGCGAGGGCGACGACGTCGCCATCAGCAGCGACCCTGCTGCCGGCGCCCCCGCTGCCGGCGACGGCCTTGCCGGATCATTTTCGGTCTCAGATACAGATAAATCCGGGCGCGACTTCCGCAGTAAAGGCATGCTCCGGTACGTAGACGAACATTACCTGCGATTCGACAACGGAGAATACTTCATCAAAGGCGGCGCCGACAGCCCCGAGAATTTCCTGGGCTACTTCGAGTTCGACAACACGGAAGACAACGGCTGCAAAAGCAACGACCTCACCGACGGCATCCACAGATATCAGCCTCACGTGAATGACTGGAATCCTGGCGACCCGGTGTGGCACGGCTCTAAAGGCAAAGGCATCATCGGAGCGCTGAACTACCTCGCTTCCAAAGGCATCAATAGCGTTTACTTCCTGACGATGAACACCAAAGGAGATGGCTGTGAAGTCTATCCCTGGACCGAATACGGAGCTAATGCCAGCGAACGCCTCCATTACGACGTCTCCAAGCTCGATCAGTGGAACGTCGTCTTCGATCACATGGACCGGCTCGGCATCATGCTGCATGTGGTCACTCAAGAGACGGAGAACGATCAGCTCCTCGATGGCGGCGACCTCGGCACCGAGCGCAGGCTGTATTACCGGGAACTCATTGCGCGATTCGGGTACCACCTGGCCATCACCTGGAACCTCGGCGAAGAAAACACCAATACACCCGGCCAGCGGGAGGACTTTGTAAACTATATGTCCGACCTGGAGCCCTATGGTCAGAACTTCGTGATCCACACGTATAAACCTCAGCTCCACCAGGTGTACGAGCCGCTGCTCGGGTATCCCAACGGCACCCCGGTCAAAGCCATGACGGGGGCTTCCATCCAGACAGACCTCAACAACCTGCACGGCAAAATATTGACCTGGCTCGAGCGTTCTCGGGAGATGGGCCACCCCTGGGTCGTCGCCCTCGACGAGATCGGCCCGGCCGGCACGGGCGCTTCACCCGACGGACCGGGGAACAACCATGCGCGCATCCGCGATGAGGCCCTCTGGGCTACGCTCATGGCCGGCGGCGCCGGCGTGGAGTGGTATTTCGGCTACAGTCTGCCCCATAACGACATGGACCTGGAAGACTGGCGCACACGGGACCAGCTCTGGGAATATACCACCGCCGCCGTCAACTTCTTCCAGACATACCTCCCTTTTACAGAGATGACCTCTGCGGACGACCTCATCGCCGGGACCGACGACTACGTGTTCGCCAAACCGGGAGAGGTCTACGCCGTGTACCTGAACGACGCCTCGAACCCGAACCCGATCACATTGCCGCAAGGCGCTTATTCCGTCATGTGGTACAACCCCAGGGACGGCGCCTCGCTCACAGGTACGATCGAGACCGTAAACGGCCCCGGTGAGGTCGACTTCGGCAGCCCTCCCAGCGATACCGGGCAAGACTGGGCGCTGCTCCTCAAAAATACCGGCCAGGGGACCTCCTACCGCCCTCCCGACCAGCCGGCCAACACAGCGGCCGGACTCCAGTACGCGTACTACGAAGGAGAATGGGACGACCTGCCCGATTTTGACATGCTCAGCCCCGTCGCCACCGGCTTCACGCCTAACGTCGACCTCTCGCTGAGCCAGCGGGACGACCAGTTCGCCTTCCTCTTCGACGGCTTCGTCAACGCCCCCGAAGACGGGATCTACACCTTTTATATCGAGTCTGACGACGGCAGCCGCCTCCTGATCGGCAATCAGTCCGTCGTCGACAACGACGGCACCCACGCGGTCACGGAAAAACAAGGCGCTATCGCCCTCGCGAAAGGCCTGCACGCCTTCACCCTCGTCTACTTCGAGAAGGACGGCGGCGAGGCGCTCTCCGCCTCGTGGTCCGGCCCCGGGCTGTCTAAACAATCCATCGACGACGGCGCCTTCGTCTACGATGCGGACAACCTGCTGCCCGTCGAACTCGTCGACTTCGGCGGCGTCCTCGACGGCGACCGGGTCGTCCTCGCCTGGGAAACCGCCTCCGAACTCAACAATGCCGGCTTCGAGGTCCAACGCGCCATCGACGAGGACGCCGCGTTTGCCACGATCGCATTCGTGGACGGCAGCGGCACCTCGACCGCCGCCGCCCGCTACGAGTTCGTCGACGCCACGCTGCCTGCCGGCGCTCAGTCGGTCTCCTACCGCCTCAAACAGATCGACTTTGACGGGACGGCCGCCTACTCCGACGTCGTCGAGCTCGCCCTGGACCTGCCCGTGGCGATCCGCCTGGCGCCCAACTACCCCAATCCGTTCAACCCCAGCACCACGATCGCCTTCACGCTGCCGGTACAGCAACACGTCCGGCTCTCGATATTCGACTCGGCCGGCCGACTCGTCGAGGTGCTCCTCGACGGTTCGGTCCCAGCCGGCTCCCATACCGTCCCGTTCGAAGCTGCCCCGGCGACGGCCAGCGGAATGTACATCTATCGGCTCGAGACAGCCCATGAGGTGATTTCCGGCTCGATGATGCTCCTCAAATGACGCACTCAACCCCTGCCTGTACTCACGGAGCGCCCTTTTGTGTACGCTCACGACCTTAACTCTCATATGCTCACAACCATGAACCGTTACCGAATTCTGAGTCTCGTTCTCACAACCTGTATAACCGGGCTCGCCTCGCTGCCCGGTATGGCGCAATCGCTGCCGGGTGCCGTGTTATACCCATGGGGCTCTGGAGCAGAGATCGACGTTGCCGGCCCGCCGAACTGCGAAGTGTTCGAAGAATCCGGCGGCCTGATCACTATGGAAACAGAATCGGCCCCCGTGGCCGGCGAATGGAGCCTCCACAACGAAGTAGACGGCGCTCTGGGCCAGGGGTATTACGAATGGAAACATGGCGACTCGAACATGCGCATCGACGGAAAAGGCCAGGGCATCCTGCGGTATGCGTTCAAGATAAACACCCCGGGCACGTACCGTCTGATACTACGGAGCGCAGCGCCTCATACGACCGAACACAACGACGTCTGGGCCCGATTCACGGACAACGACGTCGTCGCCAGAAAGTCGGACACCGAAGAACGGAATCTGGGGCAGAACAACTGGTTCAAAGTATACCAGAACAAAGGCAAAGACCAGTGGAACTGGGCTGCCAACACGGTGGACCATAATGCCCACAGGATTTACGCGCTGATCGACGCCCCGGGCACGTATCACATCGAGTTGTCCGGTCGCTCGACGCTGTTCAAAGTCGACCGGATCGTGCTGTTCGAATCTTCCGTCAATACCGGCAGTGCGACAGACCTGGCCAACCCCGAGTCGAGTTGTACCAACGCCGAGCCCCCGGTGCTCAGAGAACCGGACACCCCGCCGAATACAGTGGCAGGCATCCAGTACGCCTATTACGAGGGCGACTGGTCGGAGATGCCGGACTTTTCCATGCTCGACCCCGTAGCCACCGGCATCACGTCGGCTTTCGGACTTAGCCTCAAGCAGCGCGACGACCAGTTCGCGTTCCTGTTTGACGGGTTCATCGATGCGCCCGAAGACGGCACGTATACCTTTTACACGGAGTCGGACGATGGGAGCCAGTTGTTTATCGGGGACAGGCTGGTGGTCGACAACGACGGCACCCACGCAGTCGCCGAGGAACAGGGGACGATAGCGCTCAAGAAGGGCCTGCATGCCCTGCGGGTGGTGTACTTCGAACAGGCCGGCGGGGAGTCGCTGTCGGTCTCCTGGGCGATACCCGGAAACGCCAAGACGCTGATCGACGCTCAACATCTCGTATACGACGCAGACAACCTGCTGCCCGTCGAACTGGTCGCTTTCGACGGCTTCGTTTCAGAAGGCGCAGTAACGCTGACCTGGCAAACCGCCTCGGAAATCAATAATGCCGGCTTCGAGGTGGAGCGGGCCATCGACGATGCAGCCACGTTCACACCCTACGCCTTTATCGAAGGCGCCGGCACCTCTGCGGCGGCGACAGACTACCGCTTCATCGACGCCAGTGTGCCTCCGACCGCCCGAACGGCCCGATACCGCCTGAAACAGATCGATTTCGACGGATCGTCCACCTTCTCGGAGACGCTCGTCCTCCCGCTAAACGAGCAGAACGGCGTGACCCTGCACCCGAACTACCCGGATCCGTTCAATCCGACGACGACCATCGCCTTCACCTTACCGGTCGAGCAACACGTGCAGCTGGAAGTCTACGACGCATCCGGCCGCCTCATCCAATCCCTGCTCGATCGATCCATCCCTGCGGGAACGCACGACGTCGTCTTCGACGCCCCGGCCGCTGCCGGGAGCGGGCTCTACGTCTACAAGCTCCAAACGCCTACCTCCGTCCAATCGGGCACCATGCTTTTGCTCAAATAACGGAGGGTGCGCGCCGGATGCGCACACCCCCCATGCCAGCCGGCCGCCGTCCCGACCGCGAATCCCCTGCATGCGGGAGGGCGTACCCGTCATCGGTGAGCAAAAACATTTTGTCGAGACAGACATACTATTTCGGTCTCCAGGACGTTCTATACCTATCAGGATACGGTGAACCGCCTGAGCTCAACAAACGTACGCCGCGTGGATGCATCCGAGTGACGAGCAATTAGTTACGGCCTATTTAGATCACGGCGACCAGCGCGCTTTCAGTATGTTGGTCCAACGCCATCAGGAACGTATTTTCGGCTACCTGCTGGGTATGGTGCGCGACAAAAACACCGCCAGTGATCTATTCCAGGAGACGTTCTTGCGAGTCATCAAAGCGATGCACAACCAAAAAGGATCCTATACTCGTCAGGGCAGATGGCTGGCCTGGGTGATGCGGATCGCCCGAAATGCTACGCTGGATTATTTACGTAGCCGAAAAAAATGGCAGGATGTCGCTGACAACCAGGACGAAGACAGCACCTCATTCTGGGATCGATTGCCGGACGCAGACCCGATCGCAGACGAGAAGCTGCACCGTTCCGAGCAGCGAGACTGGCTGGAGGCGTGTATCGACCGGCTTTCTCCCGAACAACGCGAAGTCCTCTTGCTCCGCCACGAGTCGGAGCTGACCTTCAAAGAAATCGCTCAATTAACCGATTGCTCAATCAACACGGCGCTGGGTCGTATGAGATACGCACTCTTGAATCTCCGCCAGATGATGGCGGATAAAAAAAAACCACCAACTAACGTTTCAGAACTTCTTTGAGAACAGAACAAGCAGCCCATATGGAAAAGAAGCTACAACTGATACGTCATCTCTACGGCGAAGCCGACGACCGAACCGAGCTGCGCCAGCTTCTCGATGAGCCCGAGCTCAACGAGGAGTATCAGGCGCTCAGCGAAGCGAAGTTCTGGCTGGATCACTCCAAGCGCGAAAGGCCTGCGCCCGAGGTGCTTCAACGCATCGAATCGATGGCGCTTCAGCCGGCCGCCCCGGAGGGACGCGTCGGCTCATCGACGCGCTTCTCCCCACAACGGCAAGACCGCGCGGCACACCCGAGAAAACGCGGCCGGCGCTTTGTAGGCGCTGCCTCCCTCGTTCTGGCCACCCTGATCACCGCCGTGGTCGGTTACCAGTGGATGGCGACAAATGCGCTCGTCCCTGCCTTCGAGGACAAGGAACAGCCGGCCGCCCTGTCCGCGGATGCGGAAAGCATGCCCGGTTCCGCAAACCGTGCTTTTGCCGACTCCGATTTGTCGGAACGGCGCGAGGACGCCGCCGGCAGAGCCATGCCTGCCCCTCAGGAAGTAGCCGACGAAGCGCTGCGGAAAAGCTCGACCTCGCAGCCCGCCCTGGCTTCCTCAGGGGCCTCTTCCTTCGAGGCCGATACCGTCATGCCGGATTGGGATAAAATCGATGACCTCATGCGCTACAAACAACGTATCGATATGCTGGTCGAACAAAATGAGGACCTGACCTGGGACCAGGCCGTGGTTCCTCTGGAGTCGTTTCCGTCCAATTCGCCTCGTCTGCAGCAACTTCGGCAGGCAGGGAGCCGCAGGCCGCCCGGCAATACCCCCTGACCCCTTTTGTCTACGGATGAACATATAGCTATGCGTACGCACCCTTATTATAGCACCATCCTTGTTTGCATCGCCTTGTCGTTGATCTGGTGTACGTCCGCGTCTTTTGCGCAGACACAGACGCTCACGATTCAGGATGGACGCGTCCTGGTCAACGGCAAAGAACTCACCGAAGATCAAATTCCTTCCTCGCTGAATGTCGAACGACTCAATGTTCAGCTGCAATTCACGGGGTCTGCGATAGAACTCAACGGTCACTACTATGCAATCGAAGACCAGACCTTGAGAGAAGTTCACCCGCTGGATCTCCCGCAAAACGAAACGACGGTCATTTTCCGAAGTGAATTCAACGAGGCTGACGACCTGGGGCCCACACGGCAAGACGGAGCCCTCAGCCGTTCCCGAGAACCACTCCCCCTTGCGCCATCCGCTGCCGGTGACGAGGCGGTAGAACAGAATACCCTCATGCAGCAGTACGTCTTCGAAGTCGCCCAACGGGATCAGGCACTGTACCAGCAACTCATTACGGAACTCGAGCTGGAGCGCGAAACCCGGGAAATTGCCCTGCGGGTCCGCCAGTTGCCCCCCGGAGAAGAGCGTGAAGAGCAAATCGCCCACTTGCGAGCCCTGCTCGGCCGCATCCTGGACTTGAAGCAGGACAACCGCCGGCGCGAAATCGCGCAGCTCGAAGAACAGCTATCCATTTTGCAGGACCGGCTCGTGCGGCGAGAGGCAATGAAAGAGCAAATGATCGACCGCCGCATTGAGGAGCTGCTCGGCACAGCGCGTTAGCCGGGTCGCATTGTTCGGGTTGAATCGGTATCTTCTGACCAAACACTCCTGGCTAGTGCCCCTCAACCCGACCTGACGTGTGCCATGCAAACAATCCTCGGTTCAGGAGGCGCCATCGGCGTCGAATTGGCCAGCATACTTCCCCGCTATACCTCCGAAATTCGTCTTGTCAGCCGCCAACCTAAACCCGTCAATGCCTCCGATCACCTCCTGGCAGCGGACCTCACCCGGCCGGACGCCGTCATGGACGCCGTCGAAGGATCCGACGTCGTTTATGTTACGGTGGGCTTCCCGTACTCGGCTAGAGTATGGCAGGCAACGTGGCCGCCTTTCATGCAGCATGTGATCGCCGCCTGCAAGACCCACAAAGCCCGCCTGGTTTTTTTCGACAATATCTATATGTACAACCCGGCCTACCTGAACCGGATGACCGAAGAAACGCCGGACGGTCCGGTGAGCACAAAGGGGAAGGTACGCAAACAGGTCGCAGACATGATCCTACGAGAAATAGAACGGGGCGACCTCCAGGCCTTGATTGCGCGATCTGCTGACTTCTACGGCCCTTCGATTGAAGCGAACAGTGTCTTAACTGAAACGGTGTTCAAAAACCTCAGCGTCGGAAAGAAAGCCAACTGGCTGGGATCCTTAAAATACAAACATGCCTTCACGTACACGCCCGATGCCGGCAAGGCAACTGCTCTGCTGGGAAACACCGAGGACGCTTACAACCAGGTCTGGCACCTGCCTACCGCGGCCGATCCGCCGACAGGCGCCCAATGGATCGAAATGATCGCCCGTGAAATGGGTGTCGAACCCAGGTACCAGGTCGCCCCCAAATGGATGGTCCGCCTCATGGGCCTCTTCATGCCGACTATGAAGGAACTGGTTGAGATGATGTACCAGTATGAGAACGACTACGTATTCGATAGCACGAAATTCGAAACACGCTTCGACGTGCATCCTACTTCGTACGAAGACGGGATCCGGGAGACCGTTGCCACCGATTACGCGAGTTAACGCACATCGTATTTGAGAAACCGGACATACCCCACCAGAAAGGGTACGATCAAATAGAAAAAAAGCGTCCCCAATGCCCACGCATTCGCAGGAATGACTTCTGACAATGCAGGCTCGCTCACTGTGAATGGCGGAATCGATTCGATGTCTGCAGTTTCCCCGTCGAAGCTGCTGGAAATCATCGATCCGCCCATCCGAATTTGATAACCGTTGCTTTCTCTTTTACTGAAAATCTCGCGGTCGACGATCTGATACTGGTCCGACACTGAACTTCGGTATTGCTCGTAGGCCAGATCTCCGGTGCCTGCAGCGTCGGAAACCAGGAACGTGATTGCGGCGGCAGGGGAAAGCAGCGAAATCGCATTGCCCAGCTTTCGTTGTCGCTCCTTCTCGCGCTCCCAGGCCTGGGTCACCTCTCTGAGCCGGGCCATCTGGCGCTGCTTCGTATCGCGAAACAGGTTCTGGTATCTCTCCCGAAATGCATCGACCCAGGGTTCTTGCTCCCGTAAGGCCTGGAAAGCGTCTTGAAGCGTCGTTCGACCCGATATTTCCGAAAAAATCCGCCCCGCCTCTTCCTGCATCCCACCCTGCTCTTCCTCGATGATCCGTTGCCGCTCCACCTGCACGTCGTATTCCGATCGAACGGGCATAGTGACAGCGGCGATCATTTCCCCTGCCTTTGGAATGACCAGTTGCATGGCCACCCATACGACGAGCAAGACGACTATAGCGGTCCGTGTAGAGTGGCAAAAACTGGACACCATCAACCCGATGCCGAAAAAGGACGCCAGGAAAAGGGTCGATACGGCGAAAATGAAGAGCACTCTCAGCAGGACGGCCGGCAGCAAAAACTGGCTGTCGAACAGGGTGAGGACGAGGTACAACAACAGGAAGCCGATCAGAAAAGTGACCCACAGGATGGCAAAACCGCCGATGAACTTACCCATCATGACACTGTCGCGTGGCACGCTATTGGCCAGAACGGCCTTCAACGTACCTCGTTCTTTTTCCCCCGCGATCATGTCGAAGGCAAGCAGGATAGCGAGCAGGCTGAACACGACCTGAACCAGGAACAAGAAGTCGAAGCTGCCGAACGTAGACAGGGTCGAGAACTCCTGCGCTTCGATATTGCCGGGAATCGTGGGGTCGTCATACCCTCCTCGCGTCGTGCTGTTGAACTCGAAATAAACGGGCATGAACGGTGCTGTGCCCCGCGCCAGCGAAGAAAGCAATACGGGCGATCGATACGCCCTGAGCGCAGCCGCCTCCTCACCGTCGCTGCCCTCCAGATACTGAGCGACCTGATTGTCGTACGAAGCTTTCCTGGCATCGTAATACTTATAATTGATGACCGCACTGAGCGGCATCAAAACGATGCTAAAGATTGCCAGCGCCACGAATCGCTGATTCAGCAGGCTGTCGAGAAATTCTTTTCTGATCAGATGGAGTAACATGGCAGTGGGGGCTTCACGGTTTCGAGCACAGAGTTCAGGGCGCAATGCGCTGGGCACAACGCTCCGTATTTCCTATTTTAACGAAATCGATTCAAAACTATTGCACCAAAGATACTCAATAATGGATGTTACGCATCTGTGCGTCATCGTTCAGCCACAACGGCTTTGAAATGGCTAAAACAGACGAAAACCGGCTGCAATGCATCATTTCAAAGCCGGCTCAACGAGTTGCTGCGCACAACCTGCGTAACATCACTCAATAATGGATGTTACGCATCTGTGCGTCATCGTTCAGCCACAACGGCTTTGAAATGGCTAAAACAGACGAAAACCGGCTGCAATGCATCATTTCAAAGCCGGCTCAACGAGTTGCTGCGCACAACCTGCGTAACATCACTCAATAATGGATGTTACGCGCCGGATGCGCATACGTACTGACAGAGCGGCTTTGCACGGTTGCAAAGCCGCGTAAACCAGGCTGCTGTGCACAGTTCGCGTAACATCACTCAATAACCTGGAGATTCCATGCCTTCGTTTAACCGACGCACTTTTATCCGACGCATGGCCGGCAGCGCTCCCCTGCTGGCTGCGCCGGCCCTGCTTTCGGCCTGCCAGCCCACCGAAACGCCTGCGCCAGACCTCAAGCTCGACCGCCCTCTCATTCCCGTGTTCATAGGCACCTATACCCGGGGGGATAGCAACGGCATCTATCGGGGTTTGTTCGACCCCGAATCGGGTGCGCTGACCGATATCCAGCTGGCAGCCACAACCGTCAATCCGTCATTTCTGACGACACGTGTAGAGTCCAATCTCCTCCTGGCCGTCAACGAAGTAGACGACTTCGAAGGCACTACGTCCGGAGCTATAACAGCCTTCCGCATCGCTGAAGCAGGAACACTGGAGTTGGTCAATCGCCAGATCACGCAGGGAGGCGCCCCGTGTTACGTAACCCTGGATCAAACGGGCCGTGTGGCCCTCATTGCAAACTACAGTGGCGGGAGCGTCGCGGCTTTCCCCATCGATCCCGCCGGCCGCCTCGGCGCAGCGAGCGCGTTTGTCCAGCACGAGGGCAGTAGCGTACACCCTCGACGCCAGCAAAGACCCCACGCCCATTGCATCGTCGTCGATCCGTCCAACCGATTTGCCTTCGCGGCTGATCTCGGGATGGACCGGATCGTGGCCTATTCGCTCGATCCCGATACGGGCCAGATGGTACCTCAGCCAGACCTGGATGCAATTGTCGCACCCGGCGCCGGGCCCAGGCACTTCACGTTCCACCCCGAAGGCCGGCATGCGTTCGTGATCAACGAGCTCAATTCGACGATCACGGCGTTCACGTACAACCCCGACACGGGATCCCTCGTTGAAACGAACACCCTCTCGACGCTGCCAGGCAACTTCAGCGGTGACAATTACTGCGCCGACATCCACGTGCATCCCAACGGCCGTTGGGTATACGGGTCGAACCGTGGGCACGACAGCATCGTCATCGCCCGTTTCGATGCAGCTGCGAATGACCTGACGCTCCTCGGACTGGAACCTACACAGGGAGAAACGCCGCGCAACTTCGCCCTCGACCCCACGGGCAACTACCTCCTCGCCGCCAACCAGCGCACCGATACGATCGTGAGCTTTCGTGTAGATCCTGAGACAGGGTTGCTCGAGCCAACCGGCCACGTAGCGGAAGCACCCACGCCGGTTTGTCTGAAGTTTGCGCAGGTATAGCAGCTATAATAAAAGCATAGGAGCATGGCCCCATTTCCAGCGGCTTCCTGATCCCGCTGGTCTCTTCACTGCTCCGGTAATCGACGATGCGGGTCGCTCCTGCCTCTCATTCGACGAACTCGATGCTGCGGAGCACCTCGTCATAGGTCGGCCTGTGTTGCTCGTAATACCGGCCGACCCCTTCGACTTGTAACCGGTAGGCCCTATCCCCTTTTACGATGAAGTACATCTGCCCTTTGAAGGTCACGTCGATCGATTCAGGGCGCCATTCGTACTCGAAGGCAAAGGCGTCGTTAATGATCATTCGGGGATCAGATTCGTCCAACTCCTCCAATTCGAGCTGCTCGAAGCCCGTATACCCCATCGTACCATCGATTCTCTCCTCGAAAAAATCCCTGAACGATTCTCGAAATCGCCTCTTTCCCTGCGACCACAACCAGCGACGGTACCACCCGTAATGGCCGTGCATTTCTACGTTCAGCTGATGAGACGCGTACGCCGAAGCATCCGGCAACAAGGTCGAATCCACTTCGAGGCCGGAAAACCCGGCGTATCCGATCAATAGTTTGCTGCTGTCCGACTTTTGATAGGGTTCTTCCAGCACCTCCCGGTGATATTCCCCCACCGTCCTCTTGATCATGGCGCCGTTGGATTCCCAGGTCTCAGGGATTTTCATGTGAAGTCCAATTTCCGACAGATCAATTGACTTCATGGCGGGGTCCCCGAGATGATGAATTCCGGATTGGCAGAACCATGCCACCAGGATGAGAAGCGGTACATATGTCATATAAGCCAGTTTTGACACCCCGGTCGTACCATTTTGATAAAACCAGCGTGTTATTATGATACTATCATGACAGAACCATGACAGAACCATGACAGAACCATAACTCCATTGCAATTCGAGAGGAGCCGTGGTCACTCGGTCAGGTATACGGGGCCCTCCCCGTACGAATACCCCTCCTCTCAGGTCCCGAACGACGCAGAATTCAATAACAGATACCTGTACAAGGCACACCGCTAATCCGCTCAGATCTGCGTTTTGGGCGCTCGATACAAAAGAGCACCCCGCCAGAACACAAAGGAGTACCGGGTTTTGCTACAATAGCGCATTGGCCTTGGTTCAGTTGTTGCGCCCTCCTCAAACAACCGCCCCCTCAGTACCTCTCCCCCCTCCGTGCAATCCTCTCCTTTTTGCGCGTGCCCTCCTCTCCTCGTAACTACCTCTCATATAAACTGGGTACATCATGACCATGAATGCTACGCCCACAATGAATCGAAGGGCATTCTTCAGGCGTTCGGTGCCAATACCCTGGCATCAACCGTTACCGTTCAAAGCCGGGCTCGAACCCTACGCTCCTTCCGCCGACGAACCCTGGGATCGTCGCCGGGTGGCGCACCTGTTGCGCAGAACGGGATTCGGCGCCCCTGTCGAAAAGATAAATGAATTCCTCGCCATGGATCCGCTGGAAGCCGTGGACAAAATCGTCGACGACGCCATCGCGTGGGAGCGCCCGGCGCTTCCTATCTGGGCCTTTGATCCAGAGGTCGACAACGAGGAGCGGAATATTCAACGGATCAAGTGGATGGAGTCTATGCGGGAAAATGGACTCCCCGAGAAAATGGCGCTCTTCTGGAGCAACCACTTCGTTACCGAAATTCGGAACTACCAGCGGCCGGCGTACATGATCCGGTACCTGGATCTGCTGCGCAAACACGCGCTCGGCAATTTTAGACAGTTCACCTACGACATCGGCATCGAGCCGGCCATGCTGATCTACCTCAACGGCAACAGCAACCGGAAAGGCGGCCCCAACGAGAACTACGCGCGCGAGTTGCTCGAACTCTTCACGATGGGCATCACCAGCGCTTCGGGTCAGCAGAATTACACCCAGCAGGACATCGAAGAAATCGCGCGCGCCCTCACCGGCTGGATCGTCAACCGGGACACCACGGAAACAGAGTTTAAAGAAAACCGGCATGACACGAATTCCAAGACGTTCTTCCGGCGCTCCGGCAATTTCGGCTACGATGAGGTCATCGACATCATCTTCGAAGAACGGACCCAGGAAACCGCCCACTTCGTATGCCGCAAGATATACAAGTTTTTCGTATACGCCGAGCCTGACGAGACGATTGTCAGTGAAATGGCCGATCAGTTCGTGGCGGAGAACTTCGAGATCGCCCCGGTACTGCGCACCCTGTTACGCAGCGGCCGGTTTATGGAGAACGCTACGCTGAGCACAAAAATCAAGAGTCCACAAGAGCTCATGCAAGGGTTCGCCGTGGAGCTCGGCATGGAGTTCAACAATGAGGCCTCTGAGCGCTTTCTCCGGCACAGCGAAGACCTGACTCAGGAACTGCTCGAGCCGCCCAACGTCGCCGGCTGGACCGAAAACAGGACCTGGCTCTCGACCGAGACGCTGCCTAACCGCTGGGACTACCTGACCCGGATGATCAAAGGACAGAGCAATTACCTCGAACTGGATCCGGTACCGTATGCCAAAACGATGAGCGATCCGACCAAATCGGACATCTTGTCCCGTGAAATTGCAGATCACTTGCTCGGCATCCCCCAGACCGAGGAGACCTATAAAGAACTGGAGGACGTCATGCTGGGCGGTGGTCCCGACTACGAGTGGGACATCGACGACCCCATGGCCAAGATGCGGCTTCAAGACTACCTGATTCATCTCTCCCAGCTCCCGGAATTCCAACTCTGCTGAGCTACGAACCAACGACCCTAAAACGACTATAGATATGTGTGACAACAATCGTTACGGAAGCAGCCTCGAACATGGCCGTGCACACGATGCCGATCACCGCCGTTGGTCGCGGCGCGACTTCATGGCCCAGGTAGGGGCTGGCGGAGTGGCCGCAGGCTTCATGCTCGGTGGACACTCCTTCCAGGCTTACGCACAACATCCGCTGCAACGCATCCTCTCCGCAGGAAACACAGAACGAATCCTCGTCATCGTCCAGCTCAATGGTGGCAACGACGGGCTCAATACCATCGTTCCTTTCAGGAACGACGTATATTATCAGCGACGGCCCGGGCTGGCCATCGCTGAGGCAGACGTACTGAAAATCAACGACGACTACGGCTTCCACCCGGCTATGACGCGGCTTCACGGCCTGTGGAACGATGGGAAGGTCGGCATCATCAACAACGTCGGCTACACCGACCCGAACCTCTCCCACTTCAAGTCAACCGATATCTGGAACTCGGCCAGCGACTCGAGCGATGTCCAGAGCACGGGATGGCTGGGGCGTTTTCTCTATCAGACCCTGCCCGACTTCGAGACCAACCCTACTGAATTTCCGCCTGCGATCACGATCGGCAACCAGGCCACGTTCGCCCTGGAAAGCCCGATCGGTTCTATCGGGTTGAGCTTTCAGCGAGAACGGAACCTCGACCGGCTGGCAAACGGCGAAGCCATCTACGACACCGACAACGTGCCCAGTTCGGACTTCGGGGACCAGCTCAAGTACGTCCGTACGGTAGCGAACAATTCCTACCGGTACGCCGGCGTCGTAAAAGAGGCGCTCCAGAGCGCAACGAACCAGGCCGAATACGGCAGCAGAGACCTCGGGCTGGCTAACGTCGCCCGGATGATCAAAGCCGGCCTCCCGACACGCCTGTACGTCGTCAACCTGGGTGGATTCGATACCCACCAGAACCAGGCGGGCAAACATGCCCAGCTCATGGGCTACCTCAGCGACGCCATGAGCGGATTCTACGAAGACCTGAAAGCGACAGGCGACAGCCAGCGCGTCATGATGATGACGTTCTCGGAATTCGGCCGGCGGCCGTATGAGAACGGATCCCTGGGCACCGACCACGGAACGGCCGCGCCGCTGTTCGTCGTCGGCGATAACGTCAAGCCGCAATCCTTTATGGGTGGCGACTTCGACCTCGTCGACCTGGACCGCCGCGACAACCTCAAACACACGACCGAGTTCCGGTCCGTGTACGCTACGATGCTGCACGACTGGTTGGGAGGCAAAGAGGACGTCGTCGACGCGACGCTGGGAGGCACGTTCAACCGAATCGCTGTGATTGACAGCTCCTGCCGCATCGACGCCCCGGCGGGCGAGGTCTGTACGTTCCTGCCCGTCGAACTGACGCGCTTCACCACGGCGTCCGACGGCGCGGACATCGTCCTCAGCTGGACGACGGCCTCCGAGCTCAACAACGCCGGCTTCGAAGTGCAGCAACGCGCCGAGGAGGAATCTGACTTCCGCACGGTCCTCTTCGTCGAGGGCCACGGCACGACCAGCCAGGTGCAGAACTACCAGGCCAGCCTGCCGGATCAGGCGCCGGGTACGTATACCTTCCGCCTGAAACAGATCGATTTCGACGGCAAGGCGACGTACTCCGCCGAGTCGGCGCTCGTCCACGAAGCCACGGAGGCCTTCACCATCAATAAAGCGTATCCGAGCCCGTTCAAGAACAGCACGACCGTGGGCATCACGATTGCCCAGCCGCAACGGGTGCGTGCTGTTCTGTACGACGCGCTCGGGCGGAAAGTACGTACGCTGGTCAACCAGGATATGGCCGCCCATCGCGTGCACAACATCCAGGTCGAAGCGGGCAACCTGCCGAACGGGGTGTATTTCATACACGTCGAAGGCGCCTACTTCAAGGCCACCGAACGCGTCATGCTTCTCCGCTAATATTCACGTATCCGTCCCTAAACCGGCTTGCTAGACGTGATCCCCCCGCGATGCGGTTCATCCCCGTGTCGCGGGGGTTTTTGTTGTCAGCGGGCAGGGAGGCAGAGGGCATCCATACGATTCGTTTTCGGGGTGCTTAAACGAATCAAAAAAGGCAGGCACCATGAGCGCCTGCCTTTCTGAAACGTAGCATTTTATGCTGTAAGCGGTTTGGCGCCTATCCGAATACCTCATTCGGGCTTCGCGCGGCTGCACTCGCCGCGGGCCGGCGTTGCGCTGCATCGCCTTATCACAGCGGATAGGGCTGTTTCGCGCGCCTGGGCCGCGGCGACTTCGCTCGCGCTCGGGCCTCAAAGCAGGTTTTCGGATAGCCTCCTAATACCCCGGATTCTGCACCAGGGCCCCGTTGCTCAGGTCGACCTGATTCTGAGGAATTGGGAAGTACTCGTGTTTTCCTTCCTGGAACATGGCCCCGGCGAGATACGAACGCTTGTTCTGCTCGACCGCGATGTACTCGTTCATCACTTCATCGGCGACACCCCAGCGCACCAGGTCGAAGAAGCGATGACCCTCGTGCGCAAGCTCCAATCGACGCTCCATACGAAGCGCCTTGCGAGCCGTTTCGACATCCGTCCACGGCGTGGTGTACTCACTCACCACGTAATTCGCAGCCGGGTTGGCGCCGTCCAGGGTCGTTACGACCTGGCCGCTGGCCGCCCTGCGACGCACCTGGTTCACCAGCATACGTGCTTCTTCGAGATTACCCGTCTCGATCAACGCCTCGGCTTTCCACAACAACACGTCAGCAAAACGGATGACCATGTAGTTCATTGCATGTGTGTAGGGCCAGACCGTTAATGTAAACTCGGGTTTGGTGAAGGGCACAACGCGCTTCTTCGGGCTATAGGGGCCGTAGATGTCCGGGTCGCGCGCCCACGACTCTTCGTAGAGCGTCGGCAGCCCCAGGTACGGGATGCCGGGCCGGCCGATCGTGTGATCGAGGCGAGGATCGACGTTGTCGCTGCCCAGCAGATCGGCGTCGTTGAACGTATCCAGCAGAGGCACCCCGTTTTCGTCCGTCTTGTAGGCATTCACCATGTTCTGCGTCGGGCGCAAGAAGCCGCGAATCGCGAAGTGCGGGCCGCCCGGGTTGATGAGGCGATCCCCGATGGACGAGTTTGCACCGGGCGCGTTGCCGCCGGCGATCTGCCCGCCGTCGTTGATCGAGTACTGGATCGAAAAGACGGACTCCTCGCTGTTCTGAAATTCAGGCTCGAAGACGTTGACGAAGTTGTCGAGGAGGCGATACCCGGCCGGGCTGTCGATAACGAGATCCGTTGCGACCAGCGCCTCCGTCCACTTCTGCTGGAACACGTAGGCCTTCGCGAGATAGGCGTTGGCGGCTCCTTTCGTCGCCCGGCCGGCTTCGTCCTGAATGTCGGGCAGGTTGTCCCGGGCAAAGAGGAAGTCGTCTTCGATTCTTCCCCAGAGCTGTTCGGACGTCAGTTCGCGGTTGGAGACCGCTCTGAGTTCGTCTGACGTCACCAGGGTTTCGTCGATGTAGGGGACGAGGTTGTAGATTTTCTTGAGATCGAAGTAAAAGTGCCCGCGTAGCAGCCTGAGCTCGGCGATGCGTGCATTTTTTTGCGTCTGATCCCATCCCTCGAAGTTCTGCACGGCGCGAATCGCCGCGTTGGTGCGGCTGACGCCTTCGTACATCGCCACCCACTTGCGCTCGAGGTCCAGTACACCCGGGTTGGTCGAAAAAATTTCCATCAGGTGCATGTTGTTCTGGTCGCCAACGCCTCCACCGCCTTTGTAGGCATCGTCTGAAACCACGTCGCCGAACGTCCAATTCGAAGCAGGGGCATTAAACGCTCCCGTTCCGTCCCCGATTTGCCCATTCAGCGTGCTGTACGCCGCAATGATCAACGCCTCAACGCCCTCTTCGCTGTTGACCAGCTGGTCTTCAGACAACTCTCCCTGGGGCACTTCCTCCAGGAAGCTCTCGCTACAACCGGCGAGAAGGGTGAACACCAGGATAAACGAATATATAGATACGGTTTTCATAGTCTTAGGTCTCGTATTGGATCATTCCTGTTTAAAACTGGACATTCACACCGAACACGAACGTGCGGGAATTCGGATACACGCCGCGATCTACCCCGATGTCGAGGTTTCGGTTGGCGCTGGTCGCATCGATCAGGCTGACCTCAGGATCGATGCCTTCGTAATCGGTGATGGTGAACAGGTTCTGCGCCTGCAGGTACAGCCGGAGGCGATTGAACCGTGTGCTGCGAAGCGGGACCGTGTATCCTAGCTGGATCGTCTTCAACCGCAGGTATGAGCCGTCTTCGACGAAATAAGTAGAGGGTCGAAGCTCGTCGTTGGTATTCACCGAAGAAACCTGCGGGATGCTGGATCCGGAATTTTCAGGCGTCCAGGCGTCGAGGAGACGCGCGTGTTTGTTGAACGGATCGAAGAAGAAGTCCGTATGATACCGGGTGAAGTTGTACAGCTCGACGCCGGCAACGCCCTGGAAGAACATGCCCAGGTCGAAGTTTTTGTAATTGGCTCGCAGGTTGAGGCCGTACATCAGATCCGGATGCGGATCCCCGATGACCTGGCGGTCCTCATCGTCGATCACGCCGTTGCCGTCGAGGTCACGATACTTGAGCCGTCCGATGGCCTTACCGGGCTGATCCGCATGGGCATCCACCTCGGCCTGTGTCTGGAAGATCCCATCCACCACGTGGCCGTACATCTGCGCAATTGGCAAACCGGCCGTGGTGCGCGAAATCGTGAGGCCGCGTGTATCGTTGTTGGAGACGGCTCCCGTCAGGAACACCACGTCATCGGACAACGACTTGACCTCGTTGTTGATCGCAGCGAGGTTGCCCCCGATCTCAAAGGAGAAATCCCCGAATTGCGGGCTGAAGTACGTGGCAGACACCTCGATACCGTCGTTTTCGATCTCGCCGGCGTTGATAAACGGAGCGTTCGCCTGCCCTTCGACCGCCAGCGTCGGGCGTTGAACGAGGATGTCGTCCGTATTCTTGATGAAGTAGTCGAACGTGAGGACCACCGAGTTGCTGAGGATTGTTGCATCCAGACCGATGTTGGTCTGGGTGGTCGTTTCCCACTTCAGGTCTGAATTGCCAATCTGCTGGATGGCAAATCCCGGCAGTACGCTGTTGTCGCTTCCGGTGATATCGTAATTGGTATCAGCAGAGCGAGTGGCGAAGGTGGTGAACGAAGCAAAGTCTCCAATTTCCTGATTGCCCGACTGCCCCCAGGAGGCTCTCAGCTTCAGATAGTTGACCAGGTCATTTCTCGGGAAAAAGTCTTCGTTGGAGAGCTGCCAGCCGGCAGAGAAGGCCGGAAACGTACCGTAACGGTTCTCGCGGCCAAAGCGCGAGGAGCCATCGCGACGCACAGAGGCCGAAAGGAGGTATCTGTTGTCGAACGCGTAGTCGACCCGGCTGAACAGCGAGAACAACGACCAGCGAGACCCGAAGCCGGTATTCGTTTGCTGCCCTTGACCGCTGTTCAGGAAGCGAAAGTCGACATCGTCGATGAGAAAGTCTTCCCGCGAGGCCTGAAACTGCTCCAGGTCGTTCTGGATGGCTTCCGTGCCTCCTACAGCGGTGATGCTGTGCCGGTCAAAATCACGTTCGTATTTGAGGAGGTTGTTCCACACCCAATTCAACTCACGCAAGTTTGACTGGCGCAGCGAGCTGGTGGTACGGGCGAGAATGCCGGTTTGAAACGTAGGAAAGAACTGTTTGATATCGAAGGTGCTGTAATCGATCCCGAAGTTGGTGCGCACCGAAAGGCCAGTCACGATGTCCAGTTCTGCAAATGCGTTGCCGAACAGCTTCACTCCTTCGCCCACGTTGTCGCGGTTGAATACCGTGGTTGCGACCGGGTTGGACGCATCCCCAAGGCCGTTCACCGGGCCGGCAAATCCGCCGTTGACGTCGAAAACCGGGACAATGGACGGTTGCAGGTACGTATTGATCACCGTTCCGCCGATGGCCCGGTTATTCGATACGCTCACTTCCTCGGAGTAAGCGATGCTGAGGTTCTCGCCGAGCGTGAGTCGATCGAGCACCTGCAGTTCATTGTTCGCTCGCAGGCTGAACCGCTCGAAACTCGTATTCTGGATGATCCCATCCTGGCTGAGATAGCCAATGGAGACGTAGCTTCTTCGCGTGTTGTCGCCGCTGCTGAATCCTAAGGTGTGGGCCGTGACGGCAGCCGGCTCGAACAGCGCATCGGGCCAGTCGGTATTCCCGGCCGGTATGGTCTGGTCTGCGTCGATGAATGCAGGGACGACCGGGGTGGGTCCATCGCCATAGACGAGATTCGTCGGCACGAGGCCGGCGTTGGTCTGCGCCCGCCATAACAGATCCCCGTATTCCTGTGCACTCAACAGGTCCGGCAGATTTGTGGCTTGCTGAACGCCCACATAGGAATCCAGGGAGAAGGGGTTGGTGCCTGGTCCTCCTTTTTTTGTCGTCACGATGATAACACCGTTTGCAGCGCGGGACCCGTAGATGGCCGTCGCCGCGGCGTCCTTCAGCACCTGGATGGACTCGACGTCGTTCAGGTTGATCTGGTTGATGCCCGAGACGGCGGGAATGCCATCGATGATGTACAGCGGATCGTTGCTGCCGATCGTGCTGTAGCCTCGCACGCGGATGGAGGTGTTGCCCCCCGGTGCGCCGTCCGTCGTCACCTGAACGCCGGCTACGCGCCCCTGGATGGCCTGCTCGACGCCGTTCACCGGTAGTTCACGTACTTCGGCGGCATCAACCACGCTGACGGCGCCGGTGAAGTCGCGCACCCGCTGCGTGGTATATCCTGTGACCACGACGGCATCGAGCTGCACCTGATCCAGCTGCAGTGTCACGTCGATCGTTGACCGGCCGTTAACAGGCACCTCCTGGGTGAGATACCCGATAAAGGAGAACACGAGCGTGTCGTTCGGTGTGGGCGTATCGAGACTGTATCTTCCATCAACGTCCGTGGCGGTACCGACGGCTGTGCCTTTGACGAGAATGTTTACCCCCGGGAGCGGCAGTCCGTCGGCGCTGGAAGTCACCACACCGCTCACCTGAATGCGCGGCTGAATTATGCCTTCGGCATGGCCGGAGGCTGATACCGGGCTCGAAGCTATGATGCCTGCCCCTAAAAGCCCTATGAGAACCGACACAAAAGTCAGCCTTCCGGGCATAATCGCCCGGAAATCTTGTACCTTTGAGTTCATAATGGTAATTTAACGTTTAATTAAAAGGAATACGGACTGGCATGGAGGGCGAGGTCCTAATTCAACCTCCTGCCAGTTCATTTCCGACGTCGAAGCGTTTACCCGAAGGAATTGCCCGGATTGCCGGAAAGGTCTTGATAAAACGACTCCCACGTTCCTCAGTGCGCCTGATTCCACATTTCCAGGATACCGGCGTCTATGTTATACAGACGTGCGGAGCGCGGAAAGGGGTGGATATGATTCGCGAGGGAAACCTGATTCGGTAGGAGACGACGATCACGCCTGTCTTATTCCTTGCCATCTTCTCCTGGCGGTCGGAGCGAGCAGGTAGATCCGGTGGATTGTTGAGGCAAAAATACGAAGAGACAGAGCAGATCTCATTAATCGAATTATTACCTAACCCTCTCCATCATTTATCCTTATTCCCATTTTGCTGCAGCCGGCATGGCCCACAAGCTTCGGTGCCGTAGAGCCTCAATCCACCGGGTAGTGGTCCGCATCGCCGTAAATGACCCTCCATTCCCCTTCTCGCCGTTCCCAGACGAACGTATTTGGGCCTGTGGACCGGGTCACTTCCCCCTCTAGAGTCACGATCGAATCCTTGAACAGGAACGAAAAAACAGCGACATCGGGCCCCAGCGGAATGATGTGAAGATCCGTCCACTCTGTATAGAATACCTCCAGTTCGGCCATGAATGCTCTCGATCCTTCTACCACATCCCGGTATCCAATGCGGCTTCCGTCTACCAGCATGGTGTACTCCGGCCACAGTAAGTCACAGATGTTACGCGCCGGATGCGCATACGTGCTGCCAGAGCGGCTTTGCACGGTTGCAAAGCCGCGTAAACCAGGCTGCTGCGCACAGTTCGCGTAACATCACTAAGTCAATAACGGCTTCCGCGTCCCTGGAAGTATCCGCCGCGTGGAAGGCCCATACCGCCGTTTCTACCTCTTCCTGAACGCCAGCCGTGTCATGCCTGAGTTCAGCTCTCGTGCCGCTGTCCTGTGCACAGCCTGTCGTCCCCATACCGAGCACTGTTACCAGCATGGGCACTAAACGAGTCATTCTTGACGTGGAACACTGCGACATTTAATCCCTCCGGATAGACTATGACCCTGTTCGCTCACGAACAGTACAGGTATAAAAACGAACACCTACTCGCCGTAACGGGCGCGAAATCCTCGGTACTGAGGCCCAATTGCACCCTGCAGGATCCTGGCATAAAAGTGGATTATACCCGGTCATTACCCATTATCTCACCTCCTCCAGGGTCCCATGATTGCGAATTATATCAAGATAGCCATTCGTTCTTTGCGCCGCCGTCCCAATTACACTTTCCTGAACATGGCGGGATTATCGATAGGGTTTACCTGCTGTATTCTGATCGCTCTATACGTACGAGCCGAGCTCCTTTACGACCGATTCATCCCAGACCACAATCGCATCTACCGGGTAGCGCTCGATGTGCAGGTCCAGGAGCTCCGTATGCGCACGGCCTATACAGCAAGACCACTGGGCCCTACCCTGTTGAATGACTTCCCCGAAGTAGAGGAGGCAACCCGATTGTGGTTCGATCCTTCCGGCAACATGGTCGTCCGGTATGGCAACAACGTCTTCCCGGAAGACCGGGTTTTTTTCGCGGACTCTACGTTTTTCGACGTTTTTAATCTCTCTTTACACCGGGGAGATGCCAGGACGGCGTTAAAAGCGCCTTTTTCGATCGTGCTGACTGAGTCGATGGCGGTCAAATACTTCGGAGACGAAGATCCACTCGGCAAAGTCTTGCACCTCAGAGAGCCGTCGGATCGGGACGTCTTCGATTATCGGGTGACCGGCGTGATGGCTGACCTTCCCCGGAACTCGCATCTGGAAGCGGACTTCATCGCATCGTTTAGTACGCAACGCCAGAGCCAATCTACGAACTGGCTCTCCTTCGGGGTATACACGTATCTGAAACTCAGGGAAGGAGCGTCTCCGCATGCCCTGGAGTCAAAACTCCCCGCCTTCTTCGCGGTACATGGAGGACCTCAAATCCAGGAGAACTATGGCATTTCGCTCGATGTATTCGAAGCCTCGGGGAATCACTATACCTATTTCCTCCAACCGCTCACTCAGATTCACCTGCACTCCGATCTCCAGGACGAGATCAAACCCACCAGCGACGCACGCCTGATCTCTTTATTCGCCCTCGTCGGAGTATTCGTGGTTGTTCTCGCCTGCATCAACTTCGTGAACCTCTCTACCGCTCATGCTACCCGTCGCGGGTTGGAAATCGGCATTCGCAAAACCCTGGGATCTTTCCGTGGCCAGCTCGTTGCCCAATTCCTCGTCGAAGCGGTGATTGTGAGTCTGAGCAGCCTGTGCGTTTCGCTCCTTATTGTAGGGTCAGTGCTTCCCTATTTCAGCGCATTCACCGGGTACGCTATATCCGTTCCAACGGGCAACCTCGCTGCCGAACTCGGCCTCCTTTTGCTGCTTGGGATTGTCGCCGGGCTGGGGGCAGGAGCGTATCCGGCGCTGTATCTATCGGGTTTTCGCCCCGCTTCGGTGTTAAAAGGGAGGCGAAGCCGTAACCGGCCGAGCCGGCTCCGCGACACCCTGGTCGTATTCCAGTTCGGCATCGCGACCGTGTTGATCGCCTGCACCGCTATCGTGTACAGCCAGACGCGCTACATGCTCTCGAAAAACCTCGGATTCGACCCTGAACAGGTTCTGGTCATCGAGGGCGCTGAAGTCATGGGCCGCCAGTCGGAAGCCTTTCGCCAGGCACTGAGAGCCATTCCTACGGTCACAAGCGTCACCAATGCGGAGCAGGTGCCCGGGCGTTATTTCAACGGTTCGTCTTTCAAGTTGCCGGAAGCATCCGATGCGTCTGCAGTGGTCATGGAGTATACCTACGCCAGTTATGATTATCTGGAAACCCTGGATATCGACCTCGTGGCCGGCCGAAGCCTTTCGCGCGACTATGCGACCGACTCACTGGCGGTCATCCTCAACGAAGAAGCCGTCCGGCAGCTCGGCCTCGAAGATCCGATCGGGCGAAGACTGGAATGGCCGGGAGAATCCACGTATACCATCGTCGGCGTGGTCGAAGATTTCCACATCGCCTCTCTACACCACGGCGTTGGCCCCGTCGCCCTGCTGGGGCCGGACCCACGAAACACCAACCGGCCCAACCTGCTGGTCGCTGCTCGCATCCAGAGCGATCGATGGACAGAAACCGTTGGGGAGATCGCTGCGCTCTGGGATCAGTTCGCTCCTCAATCCCCCTTCGTCTACTCCTTTATGGACGACAACTTCGCCCGGCTGTACGAACGAGAGCGACGGACCGGCCGGCTCATCACCCTGTTTTCCGTCATAGCCATCCTCGTCGCCTGTTTCGGATTGTTTGGGCTCGCCGCTTATACGGCCGAACAAAGAACGAAGGAGATCGGCGTCCGCAAAACGTTCGGCGCCTCAGAGATCAGCATCGTCACGCTGTTGAGCAGAGACTTCACGCGGCTCGTCGTCCTGGCGATCGTGCTGGCCGTGCCGGTCGCGTACGTGATCATGGATCGATGGCTGTCATCCTTTGCCTTCGCGATCCGGCCGGGACCGGTGTTATTCCTGGGCGTAGGCCTGACGTCGCTGCTCATCGCCTGGGCCGCGGTGAGCACCCAATCGATCAGAGCGGCACGATTGAATCCCGTCGAGGCGCTCAAATACGAATGACCGTCACTCATGGCGCAGCGAATCTACCGGGTTGCTGCGTACCGCCTTCAAGGCCTGATAGCCGACCGTAGCAACAGCCAGCACGAATACGAGGGCGCCGGCTGCCAGGAACGCGTCCACACCGGGCTGCACGGTATAAGCAAACTGCTGCAGCCAGGCGTCCATCACGATCCAGGCTACCGGCCACGCGACGAAGTTGGCCAGAAGCACCCAGCGGGTAAAATCCCTGACCAGAAGCACCACCAGCCCTGATTCGGATGCGCCGAGCGCCTTTCGGATGCCCACCTCTTTCGTCCGCCGCTCCGCCGCGTGTATGGCGAGGCCGAGCAGGCCGAGGCAGGCGATCAGTATAGCCAGTACGGCAAAAATTGTAAAAATGGCGCCGAGCCGTTTCTCTGTGTGATACTGGGCATCGATGTATTCGTCCAGGAACAGGTATTCGAAAGGAGCTCCCGAAGCGAAGGCCTCCCACTGGACTTCAATATGCTCCAGAGCACCCTTTACTTCTCCTGGTCGTACGCGAGCGATCACGTAGTCCTCCGCGACCGTATACGGTTCCATAGATCTATGAAACAAAGCAAAGGGACCGATGGGTTGATGCATCGATTGGAAGTGAAAATCTTCGACTACCCCGATCACTTGGAATTCACCCGCGCTGGGGTACGTCACTATTTTGCCGATAGGATCTTCCAGGTCAAACATCGCAACAGCCTGCTCATTCAGGAGGACGCCCTGAAAGGTAGACGGCTGCTCCCGGGAAAAGGACTGCCCCAGCACAACGTCCAGCCCCATCGTTTCGATGAAGTCTTCATCGACGGTATAGGAGACGAGGTCGTATTGCTCCTCCCCCCGCCCTTCCACTTTGTAGTAATCTTGAAACGCCTGTGAGAAAGGAACGCCGTTTGTCCAGGTCGTCTGGAGAATAGACGCGTGGTTTTCCAGCGCCTCCACGAATGAAGCCGCCTGATTCCCCAGGCGGTCGTTGTGATTTGCAATGACGAGCACATGGTCTCGTTCGAAACCCAGATCGGCCTGCGTGAAGAAATCGACCTGCTTGTTGATCACCAGCGTGCAGGTGATGAGCGTGATCGAGATCGCGAATTGGGCAAAGATCAACCCGTTGCGCAAACGGACACTGCCTCGCCCTGAAGTCAGGTTTCCTTTGATGGCTGCGATCGGATCGAAACCGGACAGGACAACGCTCGGATAACTGCCGGCTACCCCCCCAACGACCAGCGCAAAACCGGACATCAGCAAGGCCATCAGCGGCACGTCGAGCAGGCTCAAATCGAACGATTTACCGGTCAGCTGGCCGAATGGCTCGAGCAACACCCCTGCGAGTCCGACAGACAAGGCCATCGCAATCGTGCTGAGCACCACGGCTTCGGTCAGGAATTGACCGACGAGCTGACTCCTGAGCGAGCCCAGCGCCTTACGGACGCCGACTTCTCGAGCGCGAAGCGTATAACGCGCCGTGCTCAAGTTCATGAAGTTAATGCAGGCAATCAACACGATGATGAAGGCGACGACGAGCAGCAGGTACAGGTACGTCCCGTTGCTCGTCGGCCCCACCCGATTGCCAATGTTCTGGGATCCCGCATATACCTTCGTCAACGGCTGGAGCACGAACTCCCAGCGGCCGCCGCTTTCAATAAGGTCTTCGTACGAAAACCCGATGCGCTCGAAAGCGCTCGGCGCAAACGCTTCTACGACCGGCCGCACCCGCTCCTCCACCTGTGCAGCCTCGAACGATTCAGGCACCCGGACGTAGGTGGCCATCTGCATCCAGATCCAGCTCCAATCGAAATACTCGACGGTCGGATGCGAGGCCATGGACGTGACGAGGTCGAAGTCGATGTGAGACTTCGGTTGATCGGGGGCAAAAACGCCCATCACTCTGAACAGGCTGGTGTACGTGCGGCCATTGGCTTCGCTGTCTTCCCCGATCTGGATCATTTTCCCCAGGGCCGGCTCGTCCCCGAAATACCTCTGCGCCGTCTCCGCCGTAAGAATCACGCTGTTGGGCAGGGACAGGGCCGTCTCGGGGCCGCCCTCCGCCAGCTCGAAGCTGAAAAAATCGAAGAAGTTAGGGTCGGCGCCGACGACGGTCGACTCGGTGAACGTGACGTCTTCATACCTGACGACCGACTCCGGAACGGAATACAGGCGCGTAGCCGACTCCACCTCCGGGAGGTGCTCCACCATCGCCTGCGCCAGCGGCGGAGGGGTACCTGGCCCGACGCCTTCTTCACCGTTCCAGGAATAATCCCAGTTTATTCTGTAGATCTCACCCGCGTGCTCGTGGAATCGATCGTAGCTGAACTCGTCGGCCACATAGAGGACGATCAGCAGGCAACTGGCCATCCCGATCGTGAGACCTAAAACATTGAGGCTGGAGAAGAGAGGATGCCGGCGGAGCTGGCGAACGGCGACCGTCAGGGTGTTCTTGAGCATTTCGAAGAAGCTGGAGGGGTTGGGTAGATGACGTCTGTCTCGTTCTACCGAAAACGGACTACGAAGTTACCTTTATTCCTCCGAAAAGGGCCAGTTCTCTCCACTTCCAGTGACAATCGACCTGCTGGAAACCGATCTCGCGCAACCAGATGAGCTGGGTTTCTACGTCGAGAAGCTGGTTCGACCGATCCTCCTGCTCGGCAGTGATGCCCAGTGCATCCAGGAATTGCTGGTGGAGTTCCGGCGTGGGCGAAGCGACGTGTTCCAGATTGTAGAACACGCCCGAAGGCTCGAGCAGGCCGTAGACCTCTTCATACAGCGACCGCTTGCGGGCGTGATCGCAATGATGAATCGCAAAACTCGATACCACGACGTCGAAAACGCCTAATGCCGGAAGGCGGTCATCCAGATCGTGTTCGATCACCTGCATGCGCGTTGCATCCCGAAACCGCGCTCGGGCAGCAGCCAGCATGGCAGGTGAGGCGTCCAGGGCAACGCCCTCAATCTGAGGGCGATCCATGCGAATAAGCTCCAGCAAGCGACCGTCGCCGGCCCCCAGGTCGAGCACGCGACGGGCCGCAGCCGGTATAAATTCTAGAAGTGCAGCCAGCCCTTCGGCACGATGGGGGATCTGGTCGGCAAACGCCAGATATTGGAGCGCATGTTCTCTGGAGTTGTATTCGTTCACGGCAATAGAAGCCACTGGATGGTTGCAGCCCGAGTCGGCAAGGGCGTGCCGGCCAACGACAGCCGGCACATCCTTGCGTAACCACTGTTACAAACAGATGTTACGCGCCGGAAGCGCATACGTGCTGCCAGAGCGGCTTTGCATGGTTGCAAAGCCGCGTAAACCAGGCTGCTGCGCACAGATGCGTACCATCCATTACAAAGTGATGGTACGCAGGTTGTGCACAG
>CAZGHT010000019.1:0-72485 GCA_964525535.1 uncultured Rhodothermaceae bacterium | reverse complement strand
GTAAGTGATACGGGACCTCTTATTTCATTGGAACGCATTGAAGACGGATATGCATGGGCCATCGCTTCCAGGATATCGACGATAAACTGCTGTTGCGTTCGTTTCACAGATATTGAACCTCATTCAGAATGTAAGGTGCTATGATTTGCTTGATAGCATCCCTCATTACAACATCAACACTCATGTTTAACGTGTCTTCGAGATGATGTTTTAATGCAGAGAGATCAAGAAGGGTTGGTCTGTGTGAAAAGGTTACGAGCACATCCAGATCACTCATATCGGTTTGCTCACCACGGACATAAGACCCAAATATGCCCAGTTCATCAACCCCGTAATTGCTACGCAACGTAGGTAGTTGTGCACGAAGGGCAGATGTAATGTCAGTGAGTGTATTCATGACCTGATTTGGGATTATGTCTTGTTTACGCCTTAGAATTCGTTTTGAGCCATAGCATGTAATATTGTCAACGCAAACCTCGCTCTTCGAGATAGCCTGGAGAAAGATCACAAGTTTCTTTCACCAGATGTATAGGTTCAGATAAACTTGGAATTTCGGGGTGCGTATCTTACTCCTATAGAAACCCTGAAATCCTATGGCATCTACGAAAAAACGTCGCCGATTCTCCGCTGAAGAAAAGGTGCGTATTTTGCGTGAGCACCTGCTTGAAAGCACTCCTGTTTCCGATCTCTGCGAGAAGTATCAGATCAAGCCCAGTCAGTATTATGCCTGGCAGAAACTGTTCTTCGATAATGGAGCTGAAGCCTTCTCGTCAAAGCGTCAGAGTCCATCGAAATCCAAAGAGCGTAAGGTCGAAGAGCTAAAAGATAAACTGGCTCAGAAAGATGAGATCATTGCCGAAGTAGCCGAAGCCTTCGTCACGCTAAAAAAGCAACTTGGGGAGAGCTAGAGGGTCGGTGGGCTCCCCCCGAAGTGCGTGATGAAGTCGTTGACTTTGTCCGCTACTGGTCGGCCTGTACACAGCTTCCGCAAAAGCAATTACTCCATTGGTTATCGATGAGTACAAGCACCTTTTACAGCTGGAAAGAACGCTATAACGAGCCCAATCGGCATGGAGGCGGAGTGCCTAAATGCCACTGGATCACAGCGAGTGAACGAGAAGCGATCACCGCATATTATCTGGATCATCCGGAGGAGGGATACAGGCGACTCACTTACATCATGCTCGATGAAAATGTGGCGGCTGTAAGTCCATCGACGACCTACAGAGTGCTCAAAAAAGCGGGATATTTGGATAAATGGGCACATTCGCCCTCACGGAAAGGCACCGGATTCAACCAGCCTCAAAAGCCTCACGCCCACTGGCGTATTAGGCGATAGACCATCGCCGTACCTGGCTTACGTCAATATCCGCAGTACATTTTACTACCTGTGCTCTGTCCTTGATGGATATAGCCGGGCGATTGTGCACTGGGAATTACGTGAGAGTATGAAGGAGGCCGATGTCGAGATTGTTCTGGAGCGGGCACGCGAGAAGTACCCCCGTGTATATCCTCGAATCATCTCCGACAACGGTCCACAGTTCACTGCGCGTGACTTCAAGCTCTTTCTGCGCCAGAAGGGCATGGATCATGTGAGAACCTCCCCGTATTACCCACAATCCAATGGCAAAAAAGAACGCTACTTCAAGACCTTGAAAAAAGAATGCATCCGTCCCAAAACACCGCTTACCCTGGAAGAAGCTCGGCGTGTGATCGATCAGTTTGTTCGTCACTACAATCATGAGCGACTCCACAGTGCGATAGGGTATGTGGCTCCGATGGATAAACTCCACGGCCTGGATGGGCAGATATTTATAGAACGAACCCGTAAATTAGAAGCGGCCCGCCAGCAGCGTGAACAGCTCTGGAGCGAGCAACTCAAGCAAGCTGCATAGCCCTATATCGAGGGGAAAGACACAGGGTCAGTCTGTTACAATACGTAGATTTGCATAGTCCCCTTCCGAATTGTTGCCCCCCACCCATAACCCGACGTTACCCTCGATCGCTTCCCCGATGCGATCTACAGTCAGCGCAGGTTCATCGGCGTCATTGACATACGCACGGACCCGGGTTTCCTCTACGACGAGCCTGACATGTATCCACGCTTCAGGGTCGGGAGCAGGGTCGAGGGCGGCTTCGTACACCCCTGGATGTTCCTCTCGAAGTCGTGACCAGGGATAATCCGGGTGAAATACATACTGGATGGACCGGGAACGACGCGTCGGATTGCGTGCCTGAAAATTGAACGGGCGCACGTACACACACTCAAACGTGTCCGAGTCGCTGCCGTTGAAAGCAATGCCCACGAAGCTTTGCCCGGGTTGATCGCGGCCCCGTAGCTCGACTTCGATAACCCCGTTTTTAAACGTTACGTCAGGAATCCAGGCCACCCCTTCACCAGCCCCGGCATCCAGGTGTATTCCGGTACGGCCGTTTTCGGGCAACGCACTCGCTTTTCGGTTCTGGACGAACTTATCCTGGTCCTTCAGAATGACTGAAAGATCAGGTTGGATCGCTTGTCCATGTGTTTGAGTGGCTAGAAGGAGGGTGAGGATGATCAGGACGATGTTTTTCATGACGATTCAGGGTTTTGTGGAATACTTCCTATGAATGGACTTTTCAATCGAAAGAACCCCAGATTTTTCATTCACAGCGGATACTCTTGACGGGATTCACCGTGGCTGCACGTATCGCCTGGTAACTCATCGTAAGCCACGAGATCAGTAGGACGGCCAACCCTGCGACCACAATCGTACTCCAGCCAAAGGCGATGCGATACGCAAACTCCTCCAGCCATCGGCTGATGATGAAATAACCCAGGGGAGCTGCAATGGCGAATGAGATCAGTACCAGGCGGGTAAAATCTCTGGACAAAAGGATCAAGATGTCAGGCACCGATGCACCCAGCACTTTCCGCACACCGATCTCCTTCCTGCGTTGTTGGGCGGTGTATGCAGCCAGGCCCAATAAACCCGAGCAAGCAATGACGAGTGCGATCAGGGTGAAGGCGTTCAGGAGGCTGCCGAGGCGTACTTCAGCCTGATACAGCCGATCGTATGCCTCATCCAGAAACTGAAATTCGAAGGGGTAGCCGGGGGAGAATTCAGCCATCGACTCCCTGAGAAAGGCGATCGATTCCTGCACATCGCCCGGAGAGACCTTCACATAAATTCGCTGGTAGGGAAACCACCATCCAGAATCAATGAAGAGAGCGAGTGGGGCCACCTCCTCATGCATAGAGTGGAAATGAAAATCTTTCACTACACCGATAACCGTGGATTCGCGTCCATGAAAGTCAAACCACTTCCCTACCGCTATGTCCCAGTTGAGCTCATTCTTTAATGTCTCGTTGATCAATAACCCTTCCCGTGCATCCGCCGGAATGTCTTCTGAAAAATCACGCCCTTCGACCAGTTCCAGGCCGAACAGGTCCACGAAATCATGCTGAACGATGGAGCGGTGAACAAGAACGCTTTCGTCTTCTTTGGAGCCTTCCCACGCCCTTGCCATCGAGGCTGCGTCCACGTCAGTCGGATTGGTTTGTGCTGCTGTCACCAGATGCACATTCGGGTGCCTTTCCAGCACGTCTTTGAGGGTCCTAAAACGCTGGTCGTAGAGCGAGCGATCCTGATTATCGATCATAATAATCTGCTCTCGATCCATTCCGGTATTAGAGCTTTGAAGAAAGTGTAACTGCTTTTGGATGACAATTGCGCCGATGATGAGTACACTGGCAACCGTGAACTGGATAATGACCAGTACATTACGGAGTGAAGAGGTGCCTGCTTTTGTTACTGGCATCCTTCTCATCATGGGAACCGGGTGGAACGAAGACATCAACAACGAGGGATAACTGCCGGCCAATACGCCGGAACCAAGTCCTGCAATTACTATCAGGGACCAGAAAGCACCGTTGTTCAGAATGTCGAATGCCATTTCACGCGCGATCAGTTCATTGAAGGTCGGCAGCAATAAAAAGGCCAGCAGCAGGGCTATTGCGAGCGCCAGAGCGGCAGGAAAGAGCGCTTCGCTCATGAATTGACCAATCAATTGGCCACGCTGCGCGCCCATCGCCTTGCGAATGCCCACTTCCATAGATCTTTCCGCGGATCTGACGGTCGCCAGATTGATGTAGTTGATGCAAGCAATTACCAGGATCAGGAAAGCGATGCCTGAAAACAAATAGATGTACTTAATGTCGCCATTCGCACCAAACTCGAAATTCAGATTCGACCGCAAATGAATATCGGTAAGTGCCTGTGGGGAGTACGTACCTACTTCTTCCGGGTACTGTTTGTAATAGGGGATATCTTCAAGATACTTAGGTGCTAACCCGGCGAGCCTGTCCGAAAATGCAGCGAATGAAGATCGCTGCCGTAGAGAAGCGTACGTCAAATAACTGTTACTATCCCAGCGACCGAACCCTTGGGTAAGCTCCTTCGAGGCGCTCACGGGCATAAGAAAATCGAAGGAAAAATGGCTGTTTGGGGGTACATCCTCAACAACGCCGGCAACGGTGACCTCCATACGGTCGTTTTCGTTCTCACTGGATAGCGTATACACTGTAAGTGTTTCTCCCAGGGGGTTGCGGTCCCTGAAATATTTCCTCGCCAGCGTCTCGGTCAGAATTATGGTGTTCGGAGCACTTAAAGCCGTTCGTGGATGACCGTGCAGGACATCGAAACTAAAGACATCGAAAAAATATTCGGTTGCATATATCCCGTTTTCGTGGAAACTCTGGCTATTATGTTCGATGAGTGTATGGGCCCGGGTGAATTGAGCTGCGTATGTAACCTCCGGGAATTCATCCATGAGCGTTTCCACGAGGGGTGCCGGAGTAACAGCAACATGTGTGTTTCCCCGATAGTTGACGTTCGGCCTTTCCCAGACGATGCGGTAGATACGGTCTGCGTTTTCGTGAAACCGGTCATAACTTAGCTCGAATCGAACGAAAAGGCCGAGCAGGATGAAAGAGGTTAAGCCCATAACGAGGCCGAGGATATGAATAAGCGTATACCCTTTCTGGTTGACCAGATTGCGCCAGGCTACTTTCGCATAGTTTTTTAACATGGATAATGTCCAATTCAGTTCATCGGTGAGTTGGCGCCTCTTTTTTAATTTCCCCCAGTACACCTGCCGATAGGCGTCCCGCGTTTCTGCCTGCCTCCCCATGTCCTTCATCGCCGCCTCAAAGGCTTCTTCTTCGCTACAGCCTTTTGTTACCAGGTGCGCCACCTGATCGCGGACGTGTCGCTCCAGTTCATCCAGATCGTCAGCACGTATGGACCGGTGGTACTGCAGCGTGCTGCGCCAGGCCGCGATGGCCGCATCGAGTCGAAAAGGGGATTGCTTCATGACCAGGAGAGTTCGTTGGTGGGGCCCCAGAGTTTGATCAGCATCCGGTTGACGTCCAGCCACTGCTGCTTTTCTTGCACGAGGGCCTGCCGGCCCTTTGCCGTCAACCGGTAATATTTCCTCCGGGGCGCATTCTCGACCGTCTGCCAGTACGATTCCACGAGCCCTTCGTGCTCCAGGCTGTGCAAAAAAGGATACAGGGTTCCGGTGGTCCATGCGATCTCCCCGTCGGAGAGCTCGTGAATACGCTGGATCAGCTGGTAGCCGTAGCTATCTCCGTGGTTCAGGATAGAGAGCACGACGGGTTTGAGCGAGGCGTTAGCCAGAGGACGAGAAATCATATGAAGGATCCTATGTTGTGATTCTATATAGGCTACGTTGTTAGTCAACATAGGTTTCAATAAATTTCCGCCCGACTGCGAGTCGATGGATGGGAAATGTGGAGATAGCATGAAGAATACCTGCAGAGGTGCACCAAAAGAGTATATTTTTTTCCGCAACTGCGCCAGAAGGTAATGACCTACCAGTGGTTTCATTAATGATTCCCTGGCACTTCTGGAGATATCACGTCTCTCCATATCCTACAACGGAACACATGGGATACAAGCCGGCACCTGTGGCCCAGGGGCCGGCTTTTTTTAATGGATGGTCGTTTCGGGGGTCGTGTGCCGGGTTTTGATGGCGCGCAGGGTTTGCGTCAGCCGTTCGACGTCGATGGGTTTGCTCAGGAAACCGTCCATATTGGCCTCTTCGCAGCGGAGCCGGTCGTGCGGGGTAACGCTGGCCGTCATCGCGATGATGCGGGGCCGCGTGTGTGATTGAGATCGCTTGATGATAGACCGCGTGGCTTCCAGTCCGTCCATTTCAGGCATGTAGACGTCCATGAATACGACATCGTAGGGCCGTGCCGTCACCGCCTCGATGGCTTCTTTTCCGTTGGAGACGATATCCGGTTTGTACCCGAGCCGAGAGAAGAGGAGATTGGCGAGTTCCTGGTTCGTTTCGTCGTCTTCCGCCACGAGGATATTCAGGGGATGGGTCTGGGCCAGCTTCTCGTTGAAATGGGTCGTTCGTACAGGGGGGCGTACGTCGAGGCCGGCGAGGCACTCGAGGAGATCCTGGAAGAGCCGGTCTCGTTTGAGCGGTTTGTAGATCGTTCGTGTAATGGGAGCGGGGGGCGATTCTACCGAATCGGTGAGCGGCACGAGAAGGATCAACGGCCATTCGATGCCGCGCCGGACGAGCGTACGGGTAAGCTGGTCGACGTGAAACGTGTCGGGAGGTACGTCGGCAATGAGAATGTCGAACACCTTACCCAGCTCCACCGCTTCGGTGACCTGGTGCGCCGTGTCGACGAAATGGGCGCGGAGGCCCCATTCGTCGAAGAGGGTCGAAATCTGTTTTCGGCGCAGCTTGTTGCCGCAGGCAACGAGCGTCTTGTAGCCGACGAGGTTCTTCTGGAAGCTGGCGTTCGACTCGAAGAATTGGCGGTCGGTGACTTCTCTGGCGAGGAAGGTAAACGTAAACGTCGATCCCCTGTGCAACGTACTTTCGGCGCTGATGCGGCCGCCCATCATCTCACAGAGTCGTTTTGAGATGGCGAGGCCGAGCCCCGTGCCCCCGTAGCGTCGCGTCGTGGTACTGTCGGCTTGTGTGAACGAATCGAAGATAGAATCCAGGCGATCGGAGGGGATGCCGATGCCGGTGTCGGTCACTGTGCATTGCAGCTGATACGGGGCGTCTTTGTCGGCCGGGATTTCCAGGCAGGAGACTTCGAGCGTGATCTCGCCCCGGGCGGTGAATTTGACGGCGTTGCTGAGCAGGTTGATCAGGATCTGGAGCAGGCGAGTCGAATCGCCTTTGATGGCAGCCGGCACGTTAGGGTCGATGTAATAGGTGAGATCGATGCCTTTCTGCACGGCGATTTTGGCGATGGTGTCGAGTGCTTCTTCGACGCAGTAGTGCAAAAAGAAAGGCCGGTACTCGAGTTCGATCCTGCCGGCTTCGATCTTCGAAAAGTCGAGGATATCGTCGATGAGGCTCAGCAGCGTTTTACCGCTGGAGCGGATCGTTTCCACGTAGCCTCGCTGTTCGCCATCCAGCCGGGTGTCGAGCAGCAGGCTCGTAAATCCCAGGACGCCGTTCATCGGGGTCCGTATTTCGTGGCTCATCGTCGCCAGGAAGTCGCTTTTGAATTCGGTGGCCGCCTCGGCGCGTTCCTTGGCGGCTGTGATTTCCTCGGCGTTGAGCTTCAGCGACGTTATGTCGTGCAGGGTGATGAGGTACCCCAGGTGTTCGCCTTTTTTGGACTTGATATCTTTCGCCGAGATCGAATAATAGATCGGCCCGTGATCCGACGGCACCGACAACTCGCTGGTCGAAGCCATCTCTTCGTCGAGCAGGTGGATGGGAACGGGAAACGCGTCGAAGAACGGTTCGCCGATGAATTCCGACTGGGAGCGTTCGAGAAATTTGGTGGCGGCCGGGTTGCTGTCGACGATGCGCATCTGCGTGTCCAGGATGAAGACCAGGTCGTCCATGCAGTCGAAAACAGTGGTACGACCGAGGGGGACGAGGTCGAACAGGCGGTATTTGAAGATGCCCCAGCCGAAGAAGAAGGAGGCAACCGCCATGGCGATCGGGGTGAGGTCCAGGTGCAAGAAGTGTGTTCTGAACCCGAGGAAGAGCACATTGACCACGAACGGAATCACGGCGCCGGCGATCATCACGTATCCCTGCTTCTTATAGACGTGATCTTTGCCAACGACGTTGAAGACGATGAGTACTGATCCGACCAGGACGATCGAATAGCTATAGGCGGTGTGCACCCAGAACCAGAAACGATAGGTGCGCAGCATCACCAGCGATTCTCCCTCGAACTTCACCACGCTCTCACCGAACATGATCCCGTGGAAGGGGTTGGTCAGCGCCAGGATCGAAGTGATCGTGGGAATCGCGACGATGGCCAGCAGGGGCTTTCCAGAGAGCCAGGATCTGTTGCGGCTGAATGCCAGCGCGAAAAGCAGCCATAACACGCAGGCGAACGAAATAGAGGGGTACATCGCGTTGCCCAGCCCTTCCCGCAGCCGGACATTCATCGCCATCAGCTCCAGGCAAGACAAAATACACCAGACGAAGATCAGCGCCGTACCGGTGATGTAGTAGCTGACCGTCGGGTAATCTCTTCGCGACCAGGCGAACACACACAGGATTGCGGTGAGAACTGCTCCCGCCGCGTAGATCCAGATGTCATTTGAATACGCCCAGTACATGCGAAGTGAAACAGCGTATGAAGATTGATTTGAGTTGCAAACACCAGAATGGAAGGGCTGTACCGTAGAGATGCTGCGAGAACCGATCGGCGTTGGATAAGTCTACAGCAAGAGAGACCGGTCCCCCATTAGAACGCGCGGTACCGGTTTGTGCGTTGAAGCACCAGTCTGTCTCAGGCGGGCCGAGTTGAAGCAGTAAGTAGCTATGAAGTTAATAAACGACTACATTCGCTAGATCAAAGACCTGAGTTCAGACTATTCCATCCAGAGTATGAACAAGATATATACACTATTAACGCTGTTCTGGCTAACGGTTCCTGCCGCTTCGGGCCGGGTGACCCAAAAAGACGACATGAAGTCCATCGATTGCCTATGATCACGACATCTCGATTTGATCGGCTCATCGAGCGCATCGACGCGGCCAATGCCGAAGATCCCCACACGGAGGAGTACAACGGGGCGTCCTATCCGAAAGAGCTCCTGTATGCCCGGCGCATGACGGATCGCCTGAAAGCGTTCGCTCCGGAAGCCTCGGAAGAGCTTCAGATAGCAGCCAGAGCGCAACATATTTGCCGGTGGACGATCCCGCGCAGCGAATACCCCATGACCCGTACCGGTTATAAACAATGGCGCACTTCCTTGATGAAATTTCACGCCGAAAAAACCGGTTCACTGATGGAGGAATGCGGTTACGACGCCGAAACGATCGCCCGGGTGCAATCCCTTCTTCAGAAAAAGCGGCTGAAAAAAGACGAAGAAGCGCAGACCCTGGAGGACGTGATCTGTCTCGTATTCCTCGAGTATTACCTGCCCGACTTTGCCGGCAAGCACGAGGAGGACAAAGTGATTCACATCCTGCGGAAGACCTGGCTCAAGATGTCAGACAGGGGGCATGAGGCCGCGCTTCGTCTGCCGCTGCCGCCGGAGTCCTCCGAACTGGTTTCCGCCGTGGTATCGACGAATTGACGCCCCGGTGATATCGCGACGATTCACAACGGTATTCCGGATACCTGTCCTGAGTTCTATATCCCATTTTTTGGTTGTATGCATCGATTACTGGTTATCTCATACTGGATCTTTCTGGCCCTGTCAAGCAGCTCGGGGCGTATTCTGGCGCAGGCCCCTGACGTTGCCCCGGTTGTGCACAACGTGGAGCCGCCCAACTGGTGGGCGAAGATGCCGGTGGATCGCATCCAGCTTATGGTCTACGGCGAACACCTGGACGGCATCACGGCCCGGTTCGCAGAGCCGGAGCTACGCGTGCTCGGCGTTAGCACCTTGCCCAATTCGACCTACTCCTTCATCGATATCGAAATTTCAGACGAAGCGCCGGCCGGCGTATACACCCTGGTTATCGCCCGTGGGGAGGCGGCCACCTCTGTCGAATACCCGATCCATGCCCGGGAGGTAGCCGGTAACAGGCATCAGGGTTTTGGGGTGGAGGACGTCATTTATCTCATCACGCCGGACCGCTTCGCCAACGGCCTTCCCGAAAACGACGTGGTCCCCGGCATACGGGACGACTTCGATCCCTCACAGCATCACATGCGTCATGGCGGCGACCTGCAGGGCCTTATCGACCGGCTGGGCTATCTCGAGGATCTCGGCGTCACAGCGTTGTGGCTCAACCCCATCCTGGAGAACGACGTTCAGAACAGCTACCACGGGTATCAGGCAACCGACCTGTACCGGATCGACCCCCGGTACGGCTCTAATGCTGACTTTAAGCGCCTGGTCGACGAAGCCCACCGGCGAGGCTTGAAGATCATCTTTGACCACGTAAACAATCACATCGGCATCGGCCATCCCTGGGTCGACAATCCGCCCATGGACGATTGGTTCAACGGCGCCGTAGACCGCCATGCTTCGAGTAAACATTACAAGATGGCGCCGGCTGATCCCCATGCCGATCCGTATTCGGACGAGCTGCTGAAAACCTTCTGGTTTGTCGACAGCATGCCCGATCTCAACCAGCGCAACCCTTTTCTGGCGAGATATCGTATTCAGAATACCCTCTGGTGGATCGAATACTCTGGCATGGACGGCATCCGCGAGGATACCTATCCCTATTCCGATCAGGCGTTTCTGGCGGAATGGGCAAAGACCATTCGGTCAGTTTACCCTGAATTTAATATCGTCGGGGAAATCTGGGAAACGAAGCCTGCCTATCTGTCGCTGTTCCAGAAAAGGAGTCGCCTCCCCAGGGATTTTGAGACGCACCTGCCGGCGATCATGGACTTCCCGCTCGCGGAAGCCTTCCGTAACTATCTCACCGGGGACGGCGAGCTGGAAGACATCTACAAGGTGCTCGCTCAAGACTTCGTCTACACGGACCTGAACAATATCATGACGCTGTTCGACAACCACGATATGGCGCGAGGCATTTATATAGCGGAGGGGGACGTGCCCAGGTTGAAACAGGTGCTTACGATGTTGCTGACCATGCGTGGGATCCCCCAGCTGTTGTATGGAACAGAAATCAACATGATGGGTGGCGAGAGCCACGTCGAGCTGCGCGCCGACTTTCCGGGCGGGTTTCCCGGTCACGAGCGGGACGCGTTCACCGCCGCCGGTCGTACAGACGAAGAAAATGCGATCTTCGAGTATACCCGCAGCCTGCTCCACCTCAGAAAGAAACACAAAGCTCTCACGCACGGTCGGACCGTTCACTACCCGACGCCCGACTACAGGACGGACATCTATGTATACCTGCGTATATACAACGAAGACAAAATCCTCGTTGTCGTGAACGGGCATGACGAGGCCAGGATCGTCCAGCTTGAAGAAACAAGGCACTGGTTTTCCGGCCCCCCCACGCTAGAAGATGCATGGACCGGGGAAAAGATCGTACTGGACGAATCGATGACACTGTCCATCCCTGCGCGAGGAATCGCCGTTTATGAGGCCCGGTAAGTAGCGGCCCCGACGGCTGCTATCCCGGATCTGCCGACCCGAGAACCATATCCCCCGGTCCGCCATACAACATGACAGGCCGATGTATTCTGAACACGTTGAAAGAACCCCCTCCCCCAGCTATGCAAGGTATGCAAGGTATGGTTAAAACTGCCACCGCTTTTTTCTTCTCGATAGTACTCCTTATGATGGCGATTCGTGTTGAAGCGCAGGAGATCCGCTCGGTGCGGTATCTGGTGTCCTGGCCGGAGCCCCAGACCCATTACTACCATGTACAGATGGACATCGAACGGTCGGACGATGGGCCGGTCGATGTGCGGCTGCCCTCATGGAGGCCGGGGCGTTATCTCATACAGAACTATCCCCGCTACGTCGTCGACTTTGAAGCCATGGACGAGGAAGGAAATCCCTTACCTTTTGCGAAGACAGACAAAGGGACGTGGCGTGTAGACGCGGGGCGAGAACAGAAGGTGACCGTCAGACACAGAAATTACGCCAATGTGCTCGACGCCGGGGAAAGTTATCTGGACGAGACCGAGGCGTACATCAACCCCATCACCGTAGCGATGTACGTACCCGGGGCTGAGATGACCCCTTCGGTGATCGCGTTCGACAAACCGGAGTCCTGGAAGGTGGCTACGGCGCTCGAATACGACGAAGAAGAACAAGGATACCCGGTATCGTCCTATCACGAGCTGGTAGATTCCCCCTTTATCATCAGTCCCGACTGGGAGATGCATGCCTTCGAGTACGACGGGGCTACGTACGAGCTCGTATTCCAGGGCGAGGGGAATTACGACCCGGACACCGTGATCGAAGATGTCCGCAGCATTACCGAAGCTCAGCTGGACGTAATGCAGGTGACGCCTTTCGACCGGTACGTCTATTTGTATCACCTGCTCCCTTATCCCTTCGGTCATGGTGTCGAACACAAAAACTCGACCTCGATCGTACTGGGGCCCACCGACTTCGACGACCGGAGTTTTTACTACCGCTTCCTCGGCCTCACCTCACACGAACTGTTCCACGTCTGGAACGTCGAGCGCATACGTCCGGAGGCGATCTATCACCCCGATTATTCGCAGGAGCAGTACACGACTACGATGTGGATCTACGAGGGGATTACGAGTTATTACACGACACTCACCATCGCCCGTGCGGGGCTGCGTACCCCCGAGCAATACCTGAGCAACCTTGCCAGCCTGCTTCGCAGGTACGACGCGTCGTACGGGAGGAGAGTCACGAGTGTGGCCATGACCAGCTGGGACAGCTGGACCAGCAGCGACGCCCCGCCTAATACGACCTATTCCTTCTACGCCGCCGGCAATGTGCTCGGGTTGTTGCTGGATCTGGAAATCAGGGGGCGCACGGGCAACGAGAAGTCGCTCGACCACGTATTCCGGTACCTGTACGAGGAATACGCCGAAAAGGACCGGGGCGTCCCCGAAGACGGCTTCGAGCGGGCTCTCGAGACGGTCGCGGGAAGCAGCTTTCAGCCCTTCTTCGACGCTTACGTCTACGGCAAGGAGGAGATCGACTACAATGCGTTCCTCGCCCACGCCGGCCTGGTTCTCGAAAAGGACGACGCCGGCCAGGCGCCCTCGATCGGCTTCGACGTAGTCGCGGACGACGAGTTCGCGCGTATCCGGCGCGTCAAACCCGGTTCTATGGCCGAGAAGCTCGGCCTTTCGACCGATGATCTCCTCCTGACTCTCGATGGGAGTCGGATTACGGACGACAACTTCGAGGCGCTGCTGAACCAGTACGACCGGGGCGATACCGTCGCCCTGACGTATTTCGAGGACGAGCTCATGCGAACGGTGGAGATCACGCTCGAAGCCGGCCAGCCCGCCTATTCCATCGCCCGGGATCCGGATCGTACGGCTCAACAGGAAGCCATCTACGACAGCTGGCTGGGCAGGTATCCATGAACGTCGACCGCAACTCTCTCAGGCGCCTGACCAGGCCGCTCAGACTGCCCGTCATCGCGGCGCCCATGTTTCTCGTCTCGTCACCGGAGCTGGTCGTCGGGTGTTGTACTCGCGGTGTGATCGGGGCTTTCCCTGCGTTGAACCAGCGAGATACGGCGGGCTACGAACGGTGGCTGGTAACGATAAGATCAGAGCTGGATCGCTTCCGGCAGGCTGAAGGCATCGAGGCGGCACCGTACGCGGTCAACCTCATCGTGCACCGGACGAACCCCAGGGTACGGGCCGACCTCGAGGTGACGGTTAAGCACGAGGTGCCCCTGGTGATCACGTCTCTAGGGGCGTTGCAAGACGTCGTCGATGCGGTGCACAGTTATGGAGGGCTCGTATTTCACGACGTGACGAACGTCCGGCACGCCGAAAAAGCGGCCAAAGCAGGCGTGGACGGTTTGATCTGTGTATCCCACGGGGCCGGCGGCCATGCCGGCACCCTGCATCCTATGGCGCTGCTCGCCGAGGTCCGGCGCGTCTTCGAGGGCGTCATCGTCCTCGCCGGGTGCATCAGTACGGGGCGAGACGTAGCCGCCGCCCTCCAGATGGGCGCCGACCTGGCCTATATGGGCACGCGGTTCATCAACACGACGGAAAGCCTGGCGCTCGAGCCCTATAAGCGCATGATCGTGGAAAGTGCTTCCCGTGATATCGTCTATACGGCCGCGGTGTCCGGTGTCCCGGGCAACTTCATGCGCAAGAGCCTCGAAGCCGCCGGCATCACGCAGGACCAGTGGACTAAGACCGCGAAAATCGATCTCGGCAGCGAGCCGGGGCAGGTGGACAGCGAAGCCAGGGCCTGGAAGACGGTCTGGTCCGCCGGTCAGGGGGTCTCGGCGATCCGAGATGTCCTGCCCGTCAGTCAACTCATACACACCCTGGAGACGGAGTTTCGCGAGGCAGTGGCCGATCAAGAAGCCAGACTCGGGCCCTACCTGGACGGGCGAGACCGATAGCAGGAGACCGGTTTCACACTGCTGGGGCGGAAAGCAACAGGATCGTGGTCGGCCGGGGGACAACGCTTCCGGACATCCGTCATTAAGATTCGACAATATGGGTCGATACCTATCTCATCTGTTTACTCGCTGTCATGCTCAGAGTGCGTCATGGCCTCGCATCAGGCCGGTATGAAGTCGCCAGTATACGAGGGTCTACTTTGGATGGCTGCAACATAGGTATGTGATGTTACGCAGGTTGTGCACTGCACTCCGTTTTCCCGGCTTTGAATGACTGCCCTGCAGCCGTTTTTCAGCTACCTGAGCGCATTCAAAGCCGTCCGGGCAAGACGATAACGCACAGATGCGTAACATCCGATAGGGAATGAAAGACCACTCATCGTTTTTGAACCTCATCGAGAAATCCGTCGATATAGGGTGCTGGGAGGTTGATCTCGTCAATGAGACCATCTACTGGTCAGACCGCGTTTACGAGATTCACGGCGTTTCCAGGGAAGAGTATACCCCTGAACTGAACTCAGCCATTAACTTCTATCACCCTGACGACCGGGAACAGGTGGCTGCGCACCTCGAGCGCACCATCTTCACGAGATCCTCCTTTGACTTCGAACTCAGGCTGATCCGGCAGGATTCCTCCGTGCGGTGGGTTCGTTCGCTGGGGCAGTGCAGGCTGGACGACGAAGGGCGCGTGATCGCCGTCTTCGGCATCTTCCAGGATGTCACCCATCAGAAGGCCGCCGATCATCGATTCGACCTGGTTACCTCTGCAGCCAATGTGGGCCTGTGGGACTGGGCCGTTTATGCGGGGACCTTAGTGGGGAATGAGCAATATTTCCGCATGATCGGAGAAGAGCCGCTCGAAGCGCCTCAACCCCTGGACTATTTCCTGACCCGTCTCCATCCCGAGGATGTCGAGCGAACGAGCGCTGCCATACAATCTGCATATGCTGACGACGGGTACGAGTACGACATCGAATTTCGGTTGCGATGCAAAGACGGTAGTTACCGCTGGATTCGGAGCATGGGGAAAGTCGTGGAACGAGGCGCCGACTTTTGTGCGCGCCGTATGATCGGCCAACACATCGACATCAGCGACAGTAAAGACAACCAGATCCTCTTGCAAGAGGCACTGGAGTCGGCTCGAAAGGCTTCGCAGGCCAAGAGCGAGTTCCTGGCCAATATGAGCCATGAAATTCGAACGCCTATGAACGGAGTCATCGGCATGACCGAGCTCCTCCTCGATACGAGCCTCGACGAAGAACAGCAAGATTACGCGTATATGGTCCAGCGCTCCGGCGAGGCGTTGCTGCGCGTGATCAACGATATCCTCGATTTTTCGAAGATCGAAGCCGGCCGCATCGAGCTCTGTCCCATCTTCTTCAACATGGAAGAATTTGTAACGGATATCGACCGGCTCTACTTCGCCGCGAAAGCGAAGAAACACCGGTACAAGGCCTCCATAAGCGAGCTCGTACCTCCTTTGTTATTCGGGGATCTGGATCGCCTGCGACAGATCGTGGTGAACCTCATCAGCAACGCCATCAAATTTACACCCGAACAGGGATGCATCTCATTAACGGTAGACGTGAAGTCTCTGTCGGATGACGAGGTTACCCTGCTTTTCACCGTGTCTGACACCGGGATAGGAATCCCGCTGGAAAAACAAAGCAAGATCTTCGAGGCCTTTACCCAGGCTGACGCCAGCACTACGCGCAAATTCGGGGGCACCGGCCTCGGCCTGTCTATTTGCTCGCAACTGGTCAAACTCATGGGAGGTGAGATATGGCTCGAAAGTATAGAGGATCAGGGAGCGACTTTTTATTTTACAGTGGTATTCGAAGTAGCCTCCAAAGAACTGCATCCTCCGATCCTCCAGCAGGGCGAGACGCCTTCAGGGCCTATGACCATTCTGGTTGCCGAGGACAACCTGATCAACCAGAAGGTGGTCGTTCGTATGCTGGAAAATGCGGGGCACCGGGTGCGAATTGCCTTTAACGGGCAAGAGGCGGTACAGCAATTCAGGGAGCACCACTTCGACTTGATCTTGATGGATATTCAAATGCCCGTTATGAGTGGGGTCCAGGCAACGGAGGCGATACGGAAATTGCCGGGAGGTGCGGACATCCCTATCGTTGCATTAACCGCTCACGCCATGACAGGCGATAAGGAACGATATATATCGTCGTATTTCGACGATTACGTGTCCAAGCCGATCAACAGAGGGGAATTGTTCTCCGTACTGACCGGCCATGCGCGCGCCACGGAGGCGTGAGGCGCTATTTTGTCAGGATAGTTTTGTCAGGATACTTCGCGGTCAAGACACTTCTTTGCGAACCTGCCATTAATTCAGGACGCATCTTCGGTCAAGAAGGGATACAGGTCGTACACGTCGATGCTCTGCCAGGGGAGGCCGTCTATGAAGATCGGAATTTCGTAGAGTTCGGCGAGATACATGATCCGGTGGCTCAGCGTTGCGAAATCGGAAAAGAGCTGGGGAATCTGGAAGGAGCAAAAGTTGGGGCCGAGGAGGTTCAGGCAGTCCTTGTTGATTTCGACGCGCTGCACTTTGGTCCAGTCGAGGGAGATCTTCTTCCGTGTATAGTCGTAGGCTTCGATGCGGCGATCGGAAATCTTGACACACCAGGCGACGCGGCGCAACATGCGCAGGCGCCACGTGATCCACCAGAACGCGAACAGCCAGATGAGCAGCACGCCGACGATGATGAGGGGAAAATAGGGCTTGTAATTGTAACCGACCACGATGCCCACGGTAGTAATCGCAAAAGCGGCCACCAACATGCGTATGAGGCGCGTTGCCTGTTTGCGCGTCAGTAACTGGACACGCTCATTGTCGAATACTTCGAACCAGTTGGACATCGAAAAAAATATCGGGTTTAGATCATCAATACGTAACCGATTGAGGGAAACACGTAAGAGAGCAGTATCGAGCCTACCTGATCAAACCTGCCTGCCGCAGAGAAAGCCCTTTTATCTGCCGTTCGGGATAGCCGACACATGCTATCGCCCAGGTCTATGAACAGCACGCAATATATACCTCTTTAGACCATGAAACGCAGTACTTTGTTACGTCACAGTATAGGCGTATTGTTTCTCATAATCGGTTTTTTTGATGCTCATTTTCTATCAGCTCAGGCCCCAATCAGAGGTAAGGTATTGGATCGTGAAACGCAGGACGTTTTACCGGCAGCGAATATCCAGATAGCGGGTACGTTTCGAGGGACGATCACCAACAACGAGGGCGATTTTACCCTGAATGTCGACGAACGGCCGGCGGTGTTGCTCATCCGCTACATTGGATACGAAACGGAACGCGTGGAAGTTACCGGGGAGACGCCGGACTACATCGAAATCACCCTCGAGCCGGTCGTCTACGAATTCGACGAAGTGGTCGTCACCGATCAGGACCTGGCCGTGTCGATCATGCAGAAAGTCATCGAACGCAAACAGGCCTGGCAACAGACCCTCGAGACCTACGAGGCAGAGGCCTACAACCGGTTTACCCTGGAGAACGACACCGGCATCGTGTCGATCCTGGAGTCCGCAACGGACGTCTACTGGAACCGGGAGGCGGGTTTTCGCGAGGTTGTCAAAGGGCAACGCCAGACTTCCAATCTCGACTTCGACGAATTCATTCCGGCGGCCATGCTGGTCGCGAATCTGTACGACGACGACATCGAGATGGCCGGTTATACCTTCATCGGGGTGACTCACCCGGATGCCCTGAAACATTACGACTTCGCGTTGCAGGGCTACCGGATCATCGACGAACAACTGATCTACGACATCCGGGTCGAACCCCGGAATAAATTTAAAACGGCATTTTCGGGGCAGGTATCGGTGCTGGACGAGGAATATGCCCTGATCGAAGTACAGCTCCAACCCGGTGAAGCCTTTCGCTTTCCGCCGCCGGTCAATGCATTCGACGTGGTCTTCGAGCAGCAGTATTCCAACTTCGGGGGGACGTACTGGCTGCCGGTCGACTTCAGGAGCGAGATGGAGCTGGAGGTCGGCTTCGGCCGGCTGTTGTCCCTGCCGACGATTTTCGTCGACCAGGTGTCCCGCATCGGAGACTATCAGATCAACGTACCCCTGCCCGATTCGTTGCTGGAATCGGACGACAACGTAGTCGTTGACAGCGTGGCCGTGGCGGACAACGCACGCCTGGACGCCCCGGGTTCGTCCGTGCCGCTGAACAAGGCCGAAATGGCGGCCTACGAAACCATAGACAGTACAATGACACTCGAAAAGGCCTACAAGCCGAGAGGAACCCTCGCCCGATTCATTGAGACGGACGACGATGAGGGGGCGTCGTCACGAACGGACCGGTCCGCGCTGGACCTCGAATTCGACGGGCTTCTCCGGTTCAACCGGGTGGAGGGGCTGTACGGCGAGCTGGGCGTACGCCGATCCCTGGGGCGCCGGCTCTCTCTGAACGCCGCCGGGGGGTATAGTACTGCGCAGTCGGGGGACGATCGGTTTTCGTATTCCCTGGGAAGCCGATTCGGCTTTGGGCGGCGGCCCCGTGCGCACCTCGAGGCATCGTATGCCCGGTATACCGATACGCAGACTCCGGCTTCACCCGGACTGCGATTCTTGAACGGCGCGTTCATGCTCTTTGGAGGAACCGATTATTTCGATTATTACCGCTCCGAGCGGTTCCGGGTCGGCCTGGATCTCCGTTTCAGCGCCGTGGACGCCCGTGCTGCAGTGGGTGTGCGCCTGGAGGACCACACGAGCCTCGAAAAAGAAACGGACTACGATCTCCTGGGGGGAAGCGCCATCCAGCGACTCAACCCCGGCGTCGACGAAGGCGCTTTGCGGTCCGTCGAAGCGAGCATCGCGTTCGGGGACGAGGACGACGCCGCCGGCTTCACGGGGCGCCGAAGCCTGATCCTCTCCGTGGAGCACAGCTCGCCGTCGCTGATGGATTCCGAGTTCGACTTCACGACCCTGAAAGGCACGCTCGTCTGGCAATTCGACACCTTCTTCGCCCGCCGGCTGCTTCCCAACAGCCTGGACATCTATCTGGAGGGGATGACGCATGCCGGCGACGTCCCGCTGCAGCGCCTGGGCGCCATAGACGGCAGTATCGAAATCATTGGGCGATTTGGAACGATGAAAACCCTCGATACGATGCCCTACCGGGGCGATCGCTCGCTCGCGTTCTTCTGGGAGCATAACTTCAGGACCGTCCCCTTCGAGCTGCTGGGGATGGACCGTCTGGCAGAACGTGCGTTGAACCTGATCGTGTTCGGCGGGCACGGGCGGTCGTGGTTGCCAGGTCGATGGGCGACCCCGGCTCCGGGGGAGGCCGAGGGGCTCGTGTTCGACTCCGCCGGCTGGCACCATGAGGTAGGCCTTTCCCTGAGCGGGGTGTTTTCGATCGTGCGCATCGATGTGGCGCAACGCCTGGACGAGCCGGGCTTTTTCATCGGCATCGGCACGGCCCGCATCTTCTAGTTCGCGTAAAGGTGCGCTGCCGGCTGGCATCCCGGGGGGATTTCGGTTATCTTTACGGGGGTAGTGATATTGCTCGATCAAGCTCGCTCAAACCTTCCTTTTTCGTTCATGATAACGAGTCGTCGTTTCTTCCTGCCGGGCATACTCTGTGTTATTCTTGCCGGGTGCATGGACGCCCCCACACTGGATCAGGAGCAGGCTCAAACCGATCGGATCTTCGACGAGCGCTTTCGGCCACAGTACCATTTCTCTCCGCCCGAGATGTGGATGAACGACCCCAACGGCATGGTCTACCATGAGGGCGAATACCACCTGTTTTACCAGCACTACCCGGACAGCACCGTCTGGGGACCCATGCACTGGGGGCACGCCGTCTCGACCGACATGGTCCACTGGGAACACCTGCCCATCGCGCTCTACCCGGACGAGCTGGGCTATATCTTTTCGGGGAGCGCTGTCGTCGACGGGCTGAATACGTCGGAGCTGGGAACGGATGAAAATCCTCCGATAGTCGCCATCTACACCTACCACGATCCTGAAGCAGCGCGCGAGGATCGATTGGATGTCCAGAGCCAGGGGATCGCCTACAGTTTGGACCGCGGCCGGAGCTGGACGAAATACGACGGCAATCCCGTACTCGAAAGCCCGGACGTGCGAGATTTCAGAGATCCCAAAGTCAGCTGGTTCGGCCCGGAGGAGAGGTGGATCATGACCCTCGCCGTACAGGATAAAATTTCGTTTTATTCTTCCCCCGACCTGAAAGCCTGGGCGTTCGAGAGCGACTTTGGGCAAGAGCTGGGCGCCCACGGCGGTGTGTGGGAGTGTCCCGATCTGTTTCCCCTGACCGTCGAAGGCACGACTGAGCAGAAGTGGGTTTTGCTCGTGAGCATCAATCCCGGGGGGCCGGCCGGCGGCTCGGCGACGCAGTATTTCGTGGGCGACTTCGACGGGCAGTCCTTTACGGTGGATCCTGCCTTCCTTCCCGAAGTTACACCGGACTCATCCACCGGAGAAGAGCGGGCCGTCTGGCTGGATTACGGCCCCGACAACTATGCCGGGGTGACCTGGTCGGATATTCCCGAGGAGGACGGCCGGCGGCTGTTTATCGGCTGGATGTCCAACTGGGCGTACGCCCAGGATGTACCCACGGACCCCTGGCGCAGCGCAATGACGGCGCCCCGGGCATTGACCCTGACCGAGCGCGGTGGAGCATACCGCCTGGCGTCGCGGCCGGTCCGAGAGCTCGACGCCCTGGTTGCATCGACCGAAGACATCACGGCTTCTCTGCCAGACGGGGCTGTGCTCGACGACTCGCTCTACGTATTGGACGTAGAAGGGGACGCCCTCCAGGGCTCTGTGCTGATTCTGTCGAATCCGAAAGGAGAACAGGTGCAGATCCTGATCGAAGAGCATCAGATCGCCGTCGACCGGCGGGCCTCGGGCCTCGTCGGATTCAGCGAGCGTTTCCCGGGGGTGCACACGGCGCCGCTCGAAGGCGCTGAACCGCAACGCCTGACCGTATTCGTCGACCTGTCTTCGATCGAGGTGTTTGTCAATGACGGCGCCGTCGTGATGTCGGAGCTCGTTTTTCCCACGACACCCTATCGGACGGTCTCCGTCGAAGGCACTGTCGATCGGGCCACCGTGCGGTATCTGAAAACCATCTGGCGAGGCGAGTCCTGAAGGGAGTGCGCGTCCACGGTGTCGTGACATCGAGCGAATGAGAGACGCACATAAGCACGGAGGATGGATGCAGGTTGTCGCCCGGCCGACCCCCCGGTTCTCGTAAATGCCTTAGATTAGAGTCGGATTGAAGCCGGGTTATTTACGCTGTTCCGTCTCCTGTCTCCCGGTGTAGGCGCGTGCATGTTCAACGAAACAACAACCATGAAAGGATTACAGGGAAAAAACGTGCTGGTTACCGGCGGCAGCTCGGGTATCGGTCAGGCCATCGCGGCCTTTTTGTGTTCTGACGAGGCCGCCTACATCACGGGCCAGACGGTGTTCGTCGATGGGGGCTTAACGCTGTACCCTGACTTCCGCACCTCCTGGTCATCCGAATAGCCCCTTTGACACGTAATGCGATGAAAAACGAGAAGAACGCAGAACAACAGCGCCTCGACGATTCCGAGGCGAGAAAGGCCGACTGGAAAAACTGGGGGCCTTATTTGAGTGAACGGGCCTGGGGGACGGTTCGGGAAGATTACAGCCCGCATGGCACGGCCTGGGAATACTTTCCTCACGATCACGCGCGAAGTCGTGTGTATCGATGGAACGAAGACGGCATCGGCGGATTTTGCAACCGCTTTCAGAACCTGTGCCTGTCGGTGGCGCTCTGGAACGAACGCGACCCGATACTGAAGGAACGATTGTTCGGGCTGACCGGCAACGAAGGCAATCACGGCGAGGACGTCAAAGAGTATTACTTCTATCTGGATTCTACGCCTACCCATTCCTACGCCAGGATGTTGTATCGGTATCCGCAAGTCGCCTTCCCCTATCACCGGTTGTTCCAGGAAAACATCAAACGGAGTCGATTCGAGACCGAATTCGAGCTGATCGACGCGGTGAACAAAGCGTTCAGGGAGCACCGGTTCTTCGACGTATTCATCGAATACGCCAAGGCCGATGAGGAGGATATTTTATGCCGCATTACAGCGATCAACCGGGGGCCGGATCCGGCGCCCTTGCACATCCTGCCTCACATCTGGTTTCGAAACAACTGGTCGTGGGGGTACGACACGGAGAAGCCGGAATTGGCCCTGGAGTCCTCCAGTCATGCATCCTGCGTCCGGGCTCACGAAGAACACATCGGAGAGCGCTGGTGGTACGTGTTTGCTCCCGGCGCAGAATCGGAGCTCCTGTTCACTGAAAACGAAACCAATTACGAACGGTTGTTCGGCGTTCCCAACGCGTCCCCCTATACGAAGGACAGCATCAACGATGCAATATTGTTCGATCTGCCGGGCCGGCTGAATCCGAAGAAGACCGGGACGAAAGCCGCCGCTCACGTGCGAACCGTCATCCGGGCGGGGTCGTCGTATACGGTACAGGTCCGGCTGACGCCGAAGCGGATGCAGAAGCCGTTTGCTTCCTTCGATGCAACGTTTGAGAAACGTATCAAAGAAGCGGACGCCTTCTACGGCGCCCTCCATGCGCTACATCTCAGCGAAGACGAGCGAAACGTACAGCGCCAGGCCTTTGCCGGGCTCATGTGGAGCAAGCAGTTTTATCACTACAGCGTTGAAAAGTGGTTGCAGGGCGATCCGGCAGGTCCTGCACCGCCCGAGTCCAGACTCGACGGGAGAAATAGCGATTGGACCCATCTCTATAATCTCGACGTCATTTCCATGCCTGATAAATGGGAGTATCCCTGGTTTGCCGCCTGGGATCTGGCCTTTCACATGTTGCCTGTCGCGATGATCGACGCGGAGTGGGCCAAGCGCCAGATGATTCTCATGACGCGGGAATGGTACATGCATCCGAACGGTCAGCTGCCGGCCTACGAATGGGCGTTTGGGGACGTCAATCCCCCCGTACATGCGTGGGCGGCCTGGCGGGTGTACAAGATCACGGCCAAACATACGGGCCAGGCGGACCTGGAATTTCTGGAGCGCATCTTCCACAAGATGCTCCTGAACTTCACGTGGTGGGTCAACCGCAAGGATGCAGACGGCCACAACGTGTTTCAAGGGGGGTTCCTCGGCCTGGACAACATCGGGGTCTTCGACAGGAGCGCCCCTCTGCCTACCGGCGGTCACCTCGACCAGGCCGACGGCACAGCCTGGATGGGGATGTTTTGCCTCAACATGCTCGCCATTTCGCTGGAGCTGGCGAAGACGAAGCCGGCTTACGAGGACGTGGCGACGAAATTCTTCGAACACTTCATCTACATCGCAAACGCGATCAATAACGAGAGCAACGGGCGCGGGCTGTGGAACGAGGCGGACGGGTTTTATTACGACGCGCTGCACCTGCACAATGACGTCACCGTACCCCTGAAAATCCGGTCGTTCGTGGGGCTCATTCCGCTCTTCGCCGTCGAAACAATCGAGCCGGACCTGCTGGACCATTTGCCCCGGTTCAAGCGGAGGATGGAATGGTTCATCAAATACCGGCCGGCTCTGATGAAGAATCTGACCCTCAAGTCATCGACCTTCGAGGCGAATGGAAAATACTTACTCTCTCTCGTCGACGAAGAAAAGCTGAGCCGCATTTTGCGGCGTATGCTGGCCGAAGATCAGTTTTTGTCGAGGTACGGATTGAGGGCGCTCTCGAAAGAACACGAGGAGCACCCTTTCGTGTTCGAGATCGGCGGTCAGCGGCATACGGTGTCCTACGAGCCGGCAGAGTCGACCACGGGCCTCTTCGGCGGCAACTCCAATTGGCGGGGGCCGATCTGGTTTCCGGTCAACTACCTCATGATCGAGTCGCTGCAGAAATTCCATTACTATTTCGGAGACGAGCTGAAAGTAGAGATGCCCTCCGGCTCGGGTCGCGAAATGAACCTGTGGGAGGTTGCCAGTGAGTTGTCGAGGCGGCTGATCGACATCTTCTTGCGCGACCGTCAAGGGCGACGACCCTATTACGGCGCGGAAGAGTACTTCCAGGAAGACGAGCACTGGCAGGATCACATCTTGTTTTACGAGTATTTTCATGGAGACAACGGAGCGGGACTCGGGGCCAGTCACCAGACGGGGTGGACGGCTCTGGTAGCGAAGCTGATCCAGCAGAGCGGCGGCCACAGCGAGGAAAAGGCGCGCTCGGGCAAGAAGGGGGCAAATACGGTCGAGCCCTTATCGTATAAGCGATCCGACAAAATCCCGGTGTAGGCCTTCCGCCGTTGAAGGTTACCTCTTCAGCAACACCCACCCATAGAGCGTATACCTTATGTAACGACAGACCAGATGCGCGAAGTCGATTGTTATCCGCTCCGTTGCTACGGGGACGCCTTTTTCTTCCCCCTTTGATCCATCCGGGGAAATACTGGGGTCAGATAGGATAGAGGCTTGCCCTCGACTACGATCCACCACCTGACCCAGAGCGCGACGTGACTGACCCGGCCTACCCACCGAGCAAAACATACCTCCATTCCTGCAGCGATGCCGAACTTCATAGCTGGATCGTCGAATCCAGAGCGGGCTGGCAGGATGCCTTCGAAGTGCTCTTTATGGACCGGTACGCCGGCACGGTAATCAGTGCACTCCGCTCCGTCGAGCAACACACGGGCGCCGTCTTGTCGACCACCGGCGTGTTCAACGAGTTGTTCTTTCACCTCTACGGGCGCACCCAGGCATGGCATAATTTGAGGAGCTGGGACTCGTCCCGGAGCCTCTCCGCGTGGCTCTGGGTGGTCGCGAGGCATATCGCGTGCAAGATGGCGAAAAAGGCCTCGCTCCAGGCCCGTTCCCACGGCTTCGAAGAGCTGGAATCCCTGGAGTGTAGCCGTGAGTTGCGTCTCTCGCACGGCCCCCTACAGGAGGATGCCCTGGCTATCGAGGACCTGTTCGACCAGATCGGCGGGCGGTGCGCTCAGATCCTCCGCTTGAAGTATTACCTGAAAATGAAGGATGACGAAATCGGCGCACTACTGGATATCAGCAGAGAATGGGCCAACAAGGTGTGCCGAAAGTGCGTGAAGGAACTGTCCGTCGTCTTTCAACGGGAAGGACTCGAGCCGGCGGACCTGATGAGCTCGAATCGGCCTTCCGAAACCCTCATTCGGTGATTCGTGTATAAGTGCGCCACCAGAGTAAGAGAAGAATTGACCCTCACGGCGCTGTTCATGGCTCGTGCCCACATACTCGGGATCTCCGCTTTTTACCACGATTCGGCTGCGTGTCTCGTGCAGGACGGGCGCGTAGTTGCGGCCGCACAGGAGGAGCGGTTCACGAGAAAAAAGCACGACCACCGCTTCCCCGAGTCGGCCATCGCGTATTGCCTGGACGAAGCCGGCCTCCGCGTATCCGACCTCACCCACATCGCCTTTTACGACAAACCCTGGATCAAATTCGAGCGCCTGCTGGAAACCTACTTGATGTATGCACCGGCCGGCCTGCCGTCTTTTATCAAGGCCATGCCGCTCTGGCTCAAGGAAAAGTTATGGATGGGCGAATACATTAAGAAGCAGCTCGGCGCAGAGGCCGGCCTCTACTACCCCGAGCATCACGAATCTCATGCGGCCTCGGCCTTTTTTTTGTCGCCCTTCGAACGTGCAGCCATCCTGACGATCGACGGAGTCGGGGAGTGGACGACGACCTCCTGGGGCGTAGGGGCCGGGAATACGTTTCGACTCGATTACGAACTGAAATTCCCGCACAGCCTCGGCCTGCTGTACAGCGCCTTCACGTATTACACGGGGTTCCGGGTCAATTCCGGAGAATACAAACTGATGGGGCTCGCTCCGTACGGCACACCTCGTTACGCTGGACGTATCCTCGACGAGTTGATTGACGTCAAGGAAGACGGCTCTTTTCGGCTGAATATGGCGTACTTCAACTACTGCCAGGGGCTTACCATGACGTCGAAGAACTTTCACCGGCTCTTCGGAGGAGCGCCCCGGAAGCCCGAAAGCGAAATTACGCAGCGCGACATGGATCTGGCTGCTTCGATCCAGCAGGTCGTAGAAGAGGTGCTGCTCCGGCTCGTTCGCCACATCAAGCGTGAAACCGGGGAGCGCAACCTGTGCATGGCCGGTGGGGTCGCATTGAATTGCGTGGCCAACGGAAAAATATGGAAAGAGGACCTGTTCGACCGGCTATGGATCCAGCCGGCTGCCGGTGATGCAGGCGGCGCGCTCGGTGCAGCCCTCATGGTCTGGCACCGGTACCTTGGGCAGGAGCGATCCACCACGCCCGGTGTGGACGGCCAGCAGGGTTCTTTTCTGGGACCTGCCTTTGACGACCACGCAGTGCAGGCCGTGTTGGACGACGCCGGCGTGCAGTACGACCGGATGTCCCCCGCCGAGTTGCCCCTCGAGACGGCCCGGCTGCTGGCCCAGGGAAAGGCTGTAGGCTGGTTTCAGGGCCGTATGGAGTTCGGCCCGAGGGCCCTCGGCGCCCGGTCGATCCTGGCGGATCCGCGCCGGCCGGATACCCAGCGCGTAGTGAACCGGAAGATTAAATTCAGGGAGAGTTTTCGCCCCTTTGCGCCCAGCGTGGCAGCCGATCGGTGCAGCGATTATTTCGACCTCGACTCCGAGAGTCCGTATATGCTGCTCGTTGCCGGTGTACAAGGAGCCGAGATCGAAGGCGCCGGGTTCGAACGGCTGAATAACATCTCGTCCCCCATTCCTGCGGTCACCCACGTCGATGGATCGGCGAGGATTCAGACCGTCACGGACACGGGCAACCCGATGTTTTACGAATTGCTGAAGGCGTTCGAGTCGTTGACCGGGTGCCCTGTCCTCGTCAACACCAGCTTCAATGTACGAGGAGAACCCATCGTCTGCACCCCCGAAGATGCCCTGCAATGTTTCCTCCGGACCCATCTCGATGCACTGGTGATCGGGCCTTTTGTCGTCTCGAAGGAGCGCCTCGATCCGGCCCGGTTTCCCTCATTCTCCCAGGAAGCTGTTGTCGAGGCCTATGGGCTGGATTGACCCCGAACCTTATGAAAACGAATGCGCAGTTACGGACGTTTGGGTTGACGCTGGCCGTTCCCTTTGCGCTCCTTGGCGGATACTTCTGGTGGAAAGGGTACGCTGCAGCGCCTTATATGGCCGGGGTATCGTTCTTTCTCGCGCTCAGTGCTTTGCTGGGGCCGGCTGTGTTGAGGCCGGTGGAAAAAGGGTGGATGATGCTGGCGGAAGGGCTGAACTGGGTGATGACACGCGTCATTTTGACCGTTGCGTTCCTTCTGGTTATCCTTCCTATCGGCCTCCTGCTCAGAGTGATGGGCAAAGACTTGCTGGACCGAAAGATACAACCCGACCTGGATAGCTACTGGCAGCCTGCTTCTCGGGATGAATCGACCGCGGACCCGAAGAACCCCTATTGAGCTTTACTCGTTCAAGGGTATATTATGAGGTGATGTTACGCGAACTGTGCACAGCAGGCGGGATTACGCGGCGTTGCATACATGCAATGCCGCTCTGGCAGGACGTCTGCGCATCCGGCGCGTAACATCCGTTATGAGGAAGACCTCACTCGCCAACCTGTAATAGGCCGATATGATATCGAAGCTTCATATGATCTGGGACTTCTTGAAAGTCCGGAAAAAGTGGTGGCTCGCTCCCATCGTTGTGGTGTTGCTCCTGCTGAGCCTCCTGATCGTGCTCACGCAGGGTTCGGCCTTAGCGCCGTTCATCTATACGCTGTTCTGATAAATGTTCTTTGCGGTCAGCGATACAGCTCTGGTGAACGGGCACAACGTTCGCCACGGTTCCCTGATCGTTTAGAATGGGAGGTATGCGGGATTTATCGATTCGACTCCACGACGGGCGGCGTCGGCTCTACCCATTCGTTGTAGCTCTCTCTGTAAATCTCGATGCCGGCGCGGGATAATTTCTCTTCGAGGCGTTCGTAGCCCCGGTCCAGGTGATATACGCGCAAGATGTCCGTGAAGCCTTCGGCAACCATGCCGGCCAGGACCAGCGAGACGCTGGCTCTCAGGTCGCTGCTCATGACGTGTGCGCCTTTGAGCGGATGCCCCCCCTCGACGTGAGCGGTGTTGCCTTCGACGCGCGCGACCAGCCCCATACGCTCCAACTCGGGGATGTGTTTGAACCGGTCCAGGTAAATCGTATCGGTCACCGTGGATGTCCCCTGTGCCTGAGACATGAATACCGTCCATTGCGCCTGCAGGTCGGTAGGGAATCCGGGATAGATCGCCGTGACGATGTTGACGGGGTGAATCTGCTCGGGAACGGTGACCTGCACGGAGTCGGGCCGGTAGTCGACGCCGGTACCGGTGGCGGCAAAGGCGTCTTTGAACTCGTTGCCCAGGTGGTCGTGCTCTGCGTTATGCAGGGTGATCGTGTTGCCGGGCTCTCCGGCAATGGCGGCTGCGATCATGAAGGTGCCCAGCTCGATCCGGTCCGAACAGTTGCGGATCGACGAGCCGGAGAGGCGGTCGACCCCTTCGACCTCGATGTCACGGGTCCCCAGGCCTTCGATCCGGGCGCCCATCTGCTGGAGGGCTTCGCCAAACACGATGACGTCGGGTTCGCGAGCGGCGTTCTTGATGACTGAGGATCCTCTCGCCGTCGCTGCAGCCAGCATCAGGTTAACCGTGGCGCCGACGCTGGACGGCTCCAGCGTATAGGAGCCCCCGCTGAGGCGCCCCCCCGGCGCATGAGCGATCACATACCCGTTGTCGAGGTCGATCGACGCCCCGAAGGCTTTCATGCCTTCGATGTGGAGGTTTACCGGCCTGGGGCCCCAGGCGCATCCGCCGGGTAGAGAGACGCGTGCGTCGCCGAATCTTCCGAGCAGGGCGCCGAGCATGTAGAAGGAGGCGCGCATCTTTTTGACCAGCTCGTAGGGAGCCTCCGGTACGTTCATCGTCGTAGGGTCGATCTCGGCCTTATTGCTTTCGAGGGACAGTGAGACCCGGGCCCCGGTGTATCCCAGAATCTGGGACAGGGTGTGCACATCTTTTACGTTGGGGATGTTGTACAGGGTCAGGGGCGTGTCTGATAAAAGAGCCCCCGTGAATAAGGCGAGCGCCGTATTCTTGGAGCCGCTGATAGATAGATCTCCTGTTAAGGGCTGCTGGCCTTCAATGACGAGTTTGTCCATAGGGAATGCGCGCTGGTGAATTTTGCAGTTTTGCTTTCTGTTAAAATTGGTACTGGTATAATTGCTGCTGGTATAATTTGTACTGTAATTCTGCGGTAAGAAGTGCTGTGGCACATTGTACGCCCGGCGGCGATTTCGTTTCAAAACGATCGGAATCTCATCATGGGATAGAGGCGTTAAGGGCTTGCGTACCACCACTTACTAACCCTTCATGCCGGCACGATCACCCGTATACTTCGATCACGCAGCGACGACACCTCTCGACCCCAGGGTCTTCGAAGAGATGGCGCCTTACCTGCAGGTACACTATGGAAATCCGTCTTCGGTTCATAGCCTGGGGAGGAAAGCCCGTTTTGCGATCGAAGACGCCCGGGAACGTATCGCTGGACGTCTCGGTGCAGAGCCCGGCGAAATTATCTTTACGAGCGGCGGCACGGAAAGCAACAACCTCGCTCTGAAAGGGCCGGTCGGAGGCGGGGAGGTGGTCACCTCGGCTTCAGAGCACGAGGCGATTCTCAGCCAGGCGAAAACCATCAAGCAGTCCGGGCGGGCCGTGCACATACTTCCCCCTTCTCCTGACGGGGCGATGGATCCCGGCGCGCTCCGCAACGTCGTTCACCGGGGGACCGGCCTTGTGTCATGCATGCACGTCAACAACGAGGTGGGCGTCGTCAATCCCATAGAAGAAATAAGCCGGATCGCACGAGCGTTCGGGGCGCACGTTCATTGCGACGCCGTTCAATCGGTCGGCCTCTTCGATATGCAGGACGTGCTCGGTGACATCGATCTCTTGTCGGCCTCCGCGCACAAATTCTACGGGCCCAAAGGGGTCGGTTTCCTGTATGTTCGGGGCGGCGTCGAATTGTCGGGGTTCATTGAGGGCGGTTCTCAGGAGCGCCGGCGCAGAGGGGGGACGGAAAACGTGCCCGGTATCGTCGGGATGGCAAAGGCGTTCGAGCTGGCCGTCGCCGAGCGAGACGTACGCCGCGCCCACATCGAATCGCTCCGGACGATTTTTGTCGCCGGAATCCCGGACGTGCTGCCCGCTGAATCCTTCGTTATGAATACTCCGCCAGGGGGCGCCGGAAAAGCGGCGCCTCATATCGTAAACATCGCATTTCCGTCTCGAGACGACGCACCGATCGATGGGGAAATGCTCATCCTGAACCTGGACGTCGAAGGCATTCTTGTTTCGTCTGGCTCGGCGTGCACCAGCGGCGCGATGGAACCCAGCCATGTGTTGTCGGCTATGGGACTGAGCCCCGAAACGGCGTCTGCAGCCGTCCGGTTTTCGTTCGGAAAGGACAACACCCGGGAGGAGGTCGAGCACGCGCTCGAACGCCTCGGCTGCATCGTCCGCCGTATGCGAGGGAACGGGGATGCCTGATCGTGATAAAGCGTTGATCGTCTTTGCGAAAATTCCAGCCCCCAACGAGGTGAAAACCAGGCTGACGACGCTGCTCACCCCTGAAGAGGCGGCCGAACTCTACGAGGCGTTCCTGCTCGATGCGCTCGAGATCTATGAGCAGATCGAATGCGACGTGCGCCTTTATCTGAGCCCTTCCGAACTCCGGGTACCTCCTGTGCTCGCGGATTGCGGAGCCTCGCTACACACCCAGGTCGGGGACGGGCTCGGGAAACGTATGGCAGCCGCTTTTGCAGAAACGTTCGTCGAAGGGTACGAAAAGGCCGTCGTCATAGGGACCGATCACCCCACGCTGCCCCCCTCGTTCGTCGAGCAGGCCTTTCTGGGGCTCGACGAACGGTACAGCATATCCATTGGCCCGAGCGAAGACGGTGGATTTTATCTTCTGGGGATGAACGAGTTTTATCCGCAGTTATTTCAGGAGATGAGCTATAGCCACGATCGGGTATTCGAAGATACGATGGACCGCGCATCAGGGCTGAGAGCGTCCCTGTATGTATTGCCTATGTGGTACGACGTCGATACGCCGGATGCGCTCGTCCGGCTTGCATCCGACCTGGGAGACTCCTCTCTATCGCTGCCGCGTACGCGACGTGTTTTTTCCGGACTGGCGGAGCAATATCAAACCCTTCGCGTCTAATCGAACCATTTAGAGGCAGGAAGCGCTTCCAGTAGCACTAAGGTTATGACTATAATACTATGGCTATAACGAAAGACGGCATCATCGTATCCTCGGTAGGGCAGTTCAAAACGCTCGAACAGTTCATCATCGAACAAGAGCACAAAATGCCCGATACGACCGGGGCGTTCTCCCGCTTGCTGCGCGATATCAGCATTGCGGCCAAGATCGTCAACCGGGACATCAATAAGGCCGGCCTGGTCGACGTCATCGGCGATACCGGCGATATCAACGTTCAGGGAGAGCATCAGCAGAAACTGGATATCCTGGCGCATAACGAACTGGTGAGAGCATTAAAGCGGGGCGGGGAGTGCTGCGTGATCGGCTCGGAAGAACAGGAAGATCTCATCTTCGTCGAAAAGAAAAATGGCAAAATCGGGAGTTACATCGTGCTGTTCGACCCGCTGGATGGATCGTCCAACATTGATGTGAATGTGTCGGTCGGGACGATATTCAGCGTATATCGGTTGCCTCGGGGTTTCGAAAAACCCTCCCTGGAGGCCGTGTTGCGGCCCGGTACGGAGCAGGTCGCTGCCGGCTACGTCGTCTACGGGTCTTCGACTATGATGGTATACACCACCGGACAGGGGGTAAACGGATTTACCCTGGACCCTTCCGTCGGGGAGTTTTTATTGTCCCACCCGGATATCAAAACCCCGGCTTCAGGCGACACGTATTCGATCAACGAAGGCTATTATCGGGCCTTCGAAAAGGGATTGCGCGATTACATCAAATGGATTCAGACGCCCGATCCGGCTACGTCGAGGCCCTATACGTCCCGCTACATCGGGTCCTTTATTTCGGATTTTCATCGCAACCTACTGAAGGGAGGTATATACATGTACCCTGCGACGGCTAAGAATCCGAAAGGGAAATTGAGGCTGATGTACGAGGTCAATCCAACGGCCTTCATCGTGGAGCAGGCCGGCGGGATAGCGATCGATGGAGACAGGCGCGTCATGGAGATCACTCCGGGGTCCCTCCACGAGAGGACGCCGCTGTTCATCGGTTGCCCGGGCATGGTAGAGCGTGTGCGGGCGTTTCTGAACGGTGAATTAACGCTGGAGACGGCCTGACCCCAAACCTGAGTAAGAATGCGGTATTTTTTCCCCTTGTGGTCGATAGTTGTATTGCTGAGTTTAGGCACGTCGTCGTGCACCCCTTCGTCGACGCAGAACTCCTCAGGCGGTGAATCCGAGGAGGGGCCGGCGCCTCATGCGGCTACGATCGGGGTGAGTGTGCTCACCATGACGCATCCCTTTTTTCTCGAACTCGTCGCGGCATTAAACGAGGAAGCCGAGGGCAACAACCTGGATGTGATCCTGACCACGGGGGAGTTCGATATCGCCCGGCAGAGAAATCAGATGTCCGACTTTATCGTGCAGCAGGTAGATGCGATCATCGTCTGCCCGACGGACTCGCGGGCGATTGGGACGGCGATCAAGGAGGCTAACGAAGCCGGCATACCTGTGTTTACTGCTGACATCGCCGCCCTGGCCGACGGCGTCGATGTGGTCGCCCACGTGGGCATCGACAATTACGAAGGCGGGCGACAGGCGGCGCGTGCGGCCCTCGAGGCGATCGGAGGCCAGGGGCAGATCGCGATCATCGACCACCCTGAAGTCGAGTCGGTCATACAGCGGACCCGGGGATTCATGGATGTGATCGATGAGGCCAACGGCGGAAGCGTGCAGGTCGAGGTGGTTGCCCGGCTGCCGGGAAGCGGTTCGATGGACAAGTCGTTCAAGGCGGCCGAAGACATCCTGCAGGCGCATCCTGACGTGGATCTGATCTTTGGCATCAATGATGAAACTGCGCTGGGTGCGGTTGCTGCGATCGAGAAAGCCGGCCGGCAGGGGACCATTCAGGTCATTGGATTCGGCGGCAAAGAAGAAGCACTCAGGGCTGTGGAAGAAGGGGCCCTGTATGCCGACGTCGTCACCTACCCCCGCAGGATCGGGCAGCAGGTCATTCAGGCGGTGGTCGACTATATGAACGGCGAAGACGTAGAGCCCCTCCAACTCATCCCCACCGAACTCCGGCGCAGCGCCGCCGCCGCCCGGTGAACCCTGCCCCGGGCGCTCCTCGGGTGCATGGAATATGGATCCGGGCTCTTGAGTTATGGCCGATCAGTAAAGGGAGAACGCTTCATCTCGCTCATATTTTGGGAACCGTCATCCCGAGCGTGTCGAGTGCCTGTCCTCGACTGGATCGAGGGGATCTTCTTGAAACGCGGCTTCAAGGCGATTCCGCACGCCCATTCGTTGACGGTGCGTCTTAGCCGGATGCCCCTGCAAGGTCGGCATGACGACTGAGAAGAGGGGCGTAAGAAGCCGATCGTGTACGGGCTGTCCCTGTTTACTCGCCTAATTGTAAAGATATTGTGAATATCTTGTTTTTTAAAATAATAGTTTACTGCTGTGCCGGCTTAATAATTAAGCTAATAATCCTATAACATTAAATAAATATTGGCTTTACGTCGTTATTCGGAGTACAAGATTAAGTGGAAGCGGTACCGATTTCTCCAGAAAAATGCGCCACAGGTACCACGAGGTGCATTCGGAGTGGTTTGCACATGTAAAAGTGATTCCCGTTATTCAAAGCAACTGGGTAACTTAACACCGTAAACCTGACCTTGTAGCGAATGAACCGCCGATGCGTCGATCCATATGATCCATCTCCTCCAGATCGGGCGATTGGCGGTCGTTGTTGGACCGGGAACGACCCGGGTGGGGCGTCTGCGTCAGGCAGCGCGGCTCTGAGTATCACTTCACGGAATAGAAAGATCCCCGTACGGCTTTCAGAACGCCTATTGCCGATTCTCATTAGTGGCTTGATTATTAACCGTTAGATCGATGGTCAATCCCTGGGTTCTTCTCTAGATCGCATAGTCGCAATCGTCACAGAAGCTGGGGATTAACGAGATCCTCACACACGATAAACGCTATGCCTGAGTATACAATAAACAATGTCGAGACGCCCTCCGGAGATGGGTTCCCCAAAACCACGAGAGATCCTGTGATACCCGACACTGCGATGACGGGGGCCGAGATTTTCGTTCGCGCCCTCGATGCCGAAGGCGTGAATTACGTATTCGGCCATCCAGGTGGTGCGGTCATCAAGATTTACGACGAGATGGCGCGGATCAAACCCCGATTCAAACACGTGCTGGTCCGCCACGAGCAGGGAGGCACCCATATGGCCGAGGGGTATGCCAAGGCTACCGGGCGAGTGGGTACTGTGCTCGTGACGAGTGGGCCCGGGGCTACCAACACCGTGACGGGTATCGCTGATGCCTACATGGATTCTGTGCCTATCGTCGTTTTCACCGGTCAGGTGCCGACGCACCTCATCGGCAACGACGCTTTCCAGGAAACCGACATTATCGGCGTTACGCGCAGCATAACCAAGCATAGCTTTCAGGTACAAAACGTCAAGGATCTGGCGCGAACGGTAAAAGAGGCGTATCACATCGCTCAAACCGGCCGGCCGGGGCCCGTCGTCGTCGACCTCCCGAAGGATATTCTTTTTGCCGAGGCGCCTTTTGCCTACCCCGAAAAGGTAAACCTGCGTGGATATTCGACCTCGCGTTCGATCTCGGATCATAAGATCAAGGAAGCGGCCCGCATGATCGCCTCAGCGAAGCAACCCCTTCTCTATGTGGGGGGCGGTACGCTGAACGGTAATGCAGCCAGCGAACTGACGGAGCTCGCCCGCAAGACTCAGATTCCCGTCACCACAACGCTCCACGGGTTGGGCTCGTTTCCCGAAAACGATCCCCTGTCGCTGGGTATGCTCGGTATGCACGGCACCTGGTACGCCAATCAGGCGGTGCAGAACTGCGACCTCCTGATCGCCGTCGGGGCGCGGTTCGACGACCGCGTGACGGGGAAATTGGACGCATGGGCTCCTCATGCCCGCGTCATTCACATCGACATCGATCCGTCCTGCATCGCGAAAAACGTCCCCGTGGAATGTCCGATTCTGGGAGACGTCAAAGAAGTCTTGAAAACGCTCATTACCCTCACCGAGAAAAAGGATACGTCGAACTGGTTGGAGCAAATTCAGGTCTGGCGGGACGAGTGTCCGTTGACGTACGAACACGACGACAAGCTGCGGGCGCAGGGCGTAATCGAGCAGTTGCGTAACAAGACCGAAGGGAATGCGATCGTGGTCTCCGATGTTGGCCAGCACCAGATGTGGGCCGCGCAGTACTCCACCTTCATCCGGCCGCGCTCGCACATCACCTCAGGCGGGCTGGGTACGATGGGTTTTTGTTTGCCGGCTGCCATCGGCGCAGCCTTCGGCATGCGTGAGATGGGGCAGGAAGACACCCCGGTCATCTCCATCAGCGGCGACGGGGGGTTCGTGATGAACGCGCAAGAACTGAGTGTGGCTGCCGCCCATCGATTGCCGCTGAAGGTCATCGTGATCAACAACCGATTCCTGGGGATGGTGCGTCAGTGGCAGGAGCTGTTTCACGAACACCGGTATAGCCATACCGATCTCACCGACACCAACCCCGACTTCGTCAAACTGGCCGAAGCCAACCATTGCGTGGGCCTCCGGGCTACGGATCACGAAGAGCTCAGCAGAGCCATCGATACGGCCTGGGACGTCAACGACCGCCCTGTATTGATCGAGTGCCAGGTCGAGAAAGAAGAGATGGTGTTTCCCATGGTACCGGCGGGCGCCGCCACCGGAGATATGATCACGCAGCGGTTCTCCCACGATCACGACGTATAGCTGCACCTCGATATTCAGAACGCATTCGCAGAACGCAGTCATGGACCAAACCCTTACACCGCAACAAATATTTCGCAAGCAGGCCGCGGGCGAACCTCTTTACGAGGGGGAAGCGCCGGAGATCAGGCGCCACATCATCAACGTTACGCTCGAGAATACGATCGGCGCGCTGAACCGGGTGGCCAACCTGTTCTGCCAGCGCGGCTTCAACCTCGAGAGCGTCTCTGTGGGGAAAACGAACGACTCGTCCCTGTCGAGAATGACGCTGGTCACCGCCGGCACGACGAGAAAGGTTGAGCAGGTGTTGCTGCAACTGGCCAACCTGGTCGACACGGTCGAGGTGGACGACGTCACGGATCTCGAATACGTCGAGCGGGAATTATGCCTGCTGAAAGTCCGCTATACGCAGAAAAACAGGCCCGAAGTCATGGACATCATCGATATTTTCGAGGGCAAGGTGGTGGACATCACGCACGAGACCATGACGATAGAAGTGACCGGGCCTACGAAAAAAGTAAACGCTTTCGTCGGAATGATGAATCCCTTCGGTGTGGAAGAACTGCATCGGAGCGGGCGTGTGGCGATGCGGCGTGCGCTGATCCACGGAAGCTGAGTCAACTGAATCCAGTATACGCGTTAACATTCCACACTTTAAAAGGGGAATCGATGGGAGTAAAGATACATTACGATGCAGATCTCGCCTTAGTTCAGGGAAAGAGAGTAGCGATCATTGGGTATGGCAGCCAGGGCCACGCGCATGCCCTGAATCTGAGAGACAGCGGCGTCGACGTCGCCGTAGGGCTGCGGAGCGGCTCTGCGTCGGCGAAGAAAGCGGCGGAAAAAGGACTGGCCGTCAAGCCGATTCCTGAAGCGGTACAGTGGGGGGACGTCGTGATGGTTCTGATTCCCGACCAGCACCACAAACGAACCTATAATGCCGAGATTGCGCCGCATCTCACCGCAGGCAAATCGCTGGGGGTCGGCCATGGATTCAGCGTACATTATGGGGAGATTCAACCCCCGGAAGACGTGGATGTGTTCATGGTTGCGCCTAAATCGCCGGGGCATCTGGTGCGCCGCGTGTACGAGGAGGGCGCCGGGGTGCCCTGCCTGGTAGCTGTGGCCCAGAATCCCACCGGAAAGGCGCTGGATCTGGCATTGAGCTACGCCAAGGCCATCGGCGGCGCAGCGGCCGGTGTGATCGAAACCACGTTCAAAGACGAAACCGAAACCGACCTGTTCGGCGAACAGGCCGTGCTCTGCGGCGGCTCCGAAGCGTTGATTCGCGCGGGTTTTGAAACCCTGGTCGACGCCGGCTACCCCGCCGAACTGGCCTATTTCGAAGTACTGCACGAACTCAAGCTGATCGTCGACCTGTATTACGAAGGCGGGCTCGCCTACATGAATTATTCGATCAGCGATACGGCAGAATACGGCAACTACACGAGAGGCCCACGGCTGATCACGGATGCCGTCCGGGCCGAGATGAAGAACATCCTCGAAGAGATTCAAAATGGCGCCTTCGCCCGGGAATGGATCGCCGAGTGCGACGCGAACTGGCCGAACTTCGAGTCGCTCCGGACTTCCTCGAAGGAACATCCCATCGAGAAGGTCGGCAAGAAGCTCCGTAGTATGATGAGCTGGTTGCGTCCCTCGAAGGAGGCGGACACGGCCCATTCACCTGTATCTGTGGATTCGTAATGGGAAAAGAAGATCGTTCATATTCTATTGCGTTGTTGCCCGGGGACGGGATCGGGCCGGAGGTTGTCGGCCAGGCGCTGGGTATCCTGGACGTCGTCAGCGAGGCGACAGGTTTTCGCTTTGCCACGACGCGCGGGCTCATCGGGGGGGCGGCTCTCGATAAAACAGGCGACCCGTTTCCGGAGGAAACACAACGCCTGTGCCTCGACGCCGATGCGGTCCTGCTCGGGGCGGTCGGCGGGCCGGACTGGGATCACCTGACGGGCCCCCAACGACCTGAAAGCGGGCTGCTCGGCCTGAGAAAGCTGCTCGGCACGTATGCGAATCTGCGTCCTGTTTTTGTGCCGGCCTCGCTCGCGAAAGCATCGCCGCTGAGATCGGACGTCGTTTCCGGTACGGATCTGCTGATCGTCCGCGAGTTGACGGGAGGCATCTACTTCGGCGAGCCCAGAGGGCGTCAACCCGCAGAGAGTGGCGAGACGGCTTTTAATACGATGGCGTATACGACTGGTGAGATCGAGCGCATCACGCGGGTGGCGATGGATTGGGCCCGCCGGCGCCGCAGCCGGTTGACCCTGGTCGACAAAGCCAACGTGCTCGTTGTCTCTCAGCTCTGGAGAGACGTGGTTACGGCCTTGCACGAACGTGAGTATAGCGACGTACAGCTGGACATGCTGTACGTCGACAATGCCGCCATGCAGCTCGTCCTGGCGCCCAGCCGATTCGACGTGATATTGACCTCGAACCTGTTCGGGGACATCCTCTCCGATCTGGCCGCTACCCTGCCCGGATCGCTGGGTATGCTGCCGTCGGCCAGTCTCGGCGGCCGCATCGGCTTGTTCGAACCCGTACACGGCAGCGCCCCCGACATTGCCGGTCAGGATAAAGCCAACCCCCTGGCGATGATACTCAGCACGGCGATGATGCTGGAGGAGTTCGGTGAATCCATGGCTGCTTCAGCGATTCGGGAGAGCATCCGCCGCGTTCTGGACGCGGGCTACCGGACGGGCGACATGTTGCGAGACGACGACAAGCTGCTGTCCACGAGTGAAATGGGGCAGCTGGTCAAAGAGCATGCGGCCGGCATCCTCAGCCTCGCCGCTACCTGACCGCTGCGAGGAATCGAAATCCCTTTATGTAGCACCTATCTACGTCATATGTAGTTACTGACGGACGAAAACATGAGTGATCAAGTCTTCATTTTTGACACGACCTTGCGCGATGGCGAACAGGCTCCCGGAGCCTCCATGACGCGCGCTGAAAAACTCAAGATAGCCCATCAGTTGGCCGCATTACGGGTAGACATCATCGAAGCCGGCTTTCCCATTTCTTCTCCGCAGGATGCGGAATCTGTGAGGGCTATTGCCGCCGAGGTGGAAGGACCCGTTGTGTGCGCCCTCGCCCGGGCTACCGAGGCCGACATCAAGGCGGCCGGTGAGGCGCTCCAGCCCGGTAAGAAGACGCGGATCCACACGTTTATCGCCACGAGCGATATCCACCTGGAAGCCAAGTTCAGCCACCCTCGATTCGGGAAGAATATAGCGGAACGAAGGCAGACGGTCATCCGAATGGCGGTAGACGCGATCCGGCAGGCGCGAACCTACACGGACAACGTCGAATTCAGCGCCGAAGACGCCGGGCGTACCGAGATCGGATACCTGTGCGACATCGTGCAGGCGGCCATCGAGGCCGGGGCGACGACCGTCAACCTGCCCGACACTACGGGTTACTGTGTGCCTCACGAGTATGCGGCCATCTTCACCAACGTCCTCGAGTGCATCCCTCCGGCAGATGGCATCGTGTTTTCTACCCATTGTCATGACGACCTGGGGTTGGCGGTGGCCAATTCGCTAGCTGGCGTTCTCGCCGGCGCCCGCCAGATCGAGTGCACGATAAACGGGATCGGCGAGCGTGCCGGCAACGCTTCGCTCGAAGAAGTGGTTATGGCCCTCCACGTTCGTTCCAAGAAATTCAACCTTCGAACAGGCATCCAATCCAGGGCGCTGATGGAATCGAGCCGCATGGTGCAGGTGGCTTCCGGGTTTCCCGTCCCGCCCAATAAAGCGATCGTCGGAAAAAATGCGTTCAGCCACGAAGCCGGCATTCACCAGCACGGAGTATTAAAACGCCGGGATACGTACGAAATCATGCGGGCTGAAGACGTAGGCCAGGCGTCCGAGCAGATCCGGCTCGGCCGGCACTCGGGGCGGCATGGATTTTTCAGCCGGCTGGAGAAGATGGGCATCCGCGTCGCAGACGATCAACGCGACGAGTTGTACCGGCGTTTTGTCATCCTCGCCGATCAGAAGAAAGAAGTATTCGAAGAAGACCTGTACAACCTGGTCCATAAAATCGAAAAGCAGGCAAGGACCCCTGTGTACGAGCTCGACAGCATGGAAGTGCGTGTGGCTTCCGGGCAGGAAGCGGTTGCCGAGGTGGGAATCACCCATCGCAGGCTGGGGGAAGTCCATCGGGAGCGAGCCACGGGTGACGGCCCCGTTGACGCCCTGTACCGCGCTATCAACCATGCCGTGGGAGCAGCGCACGAACTGGTCAGTTATTCGATTCGGTCTGAGACGGAAGGCACCGACGCCGTCGGGGTCGTTCGCGTTCTGACCTCTTCCGGTGACCAGCGTTTTTACGGAGAAGCGAAGAGCACGGACGTGCTGAGGGCATCCGCCGAGGCGTACCTGATGTCGCTGAATCGACTGGTCGAACACAATCACGAAGTAGACAGCTTTGATTTCGTTGCCGACGGCATCCGGAAATCATTCGAACGAAACCCTGCCTGATTCACGAACTGCAACACGAAATCACGGGTGATATCCTGTTTCCCCGGGCTAAAAAGGAGTAGATATGACGATTACTGAAAAAATCATGGCGCGTAATGCGGGCCTTGATCGTGCGACCCCTGGAGAAAATATCTGGATCGATGTGGATATTTTGATGACACACGACGTGTGCGGGCCGCCTACGATCGGCATCTTCAAACGAGAATTTGGCGAAGATGCCCGGGTATGGGACCCCGAAAAGCTCGTGATCATGCCGGACCATTACATATTCACGGCCGATCCCCACGCGAATCGGAATGTCCAGATCCTGCGGACTTTTGCCGACGAGCACGACCTGCCGCATTATTTCGACGTCGGCACCGATCGCTACAAAGGGGTCTGTCATATCGGGCTGGCTGAAGAAGGATTCAACGTGCCCGGGACGGTGCTCATCGGCACAGACAGCCACACCTGCACTTCGGGCGCGTTCGGGCTATTTTCTACCGGCGTAGGAAATACGGACGCCGCACTCATCATGGGCACCGGTAAAATCTGGGTGAAGGTCCCCGAGACGATGAAATTCGTCTTCGAAGGCTCGCTGCCTCCGTATCTCATGGCCAAGGATCTCATTCTGACGGTCATCGGGGATATCGGATGTGACGGCGCCACGTATCGGACGATGGAGTTTGACGGGGAGGCGGTTTTCGATCTGTCGATGGAAGAGCGGATGACGCTGACCAACATGGCGATCGAAGCGGGAGGGAAAAGCGGTATTATCGCCCCCGACGAGGTCACGTTTGCGTACTTGAAGGAGCGAGGGGTCGTCGAAAGCGAGCCGGTCTACAGCGATCGAGATGCGCGCTACCACACCATGAGAACGTATGATGTCTCGAAGCTTGAACCTGTCGTTGCAAAGCCGCATCGTCCGGATAACCGGGCAACGGTGCGCGAAGTGGAAGGAACGAAGCTGGACCGGGCCTACATCGGCAGCTGTACCGGGGGGAAACTGGAGGATTTCGAGGCGGCGGGTCGCATTCTCAAGGGGCAGGAAGTGAACATATCGACATTCATCGTGCCGGCAACCACCGAAGTCGCCCGGGCCTTGCATACAACGACCGTTGATGGGGTTTCCCTGCATCAGATATTTATGGATTCGGGGTGCCAGATCGGCGAATCGAGCTGCGCGGCGTGCCTGGGTGGGCCCAAGGATACGTTCGGCCGAACCCACGGCGAGGAAGTAGTCATTTCTACGACCAACCGAAATTTCCCCGGGCGCATGGGCTCGAAGCAATCGTCGGTCTATCTGGCGTCCCCGCTTACGGTGGCCGCCTCTGCGCTGTCAGGCGTCATCACCGATCCGCGCGAAGTCCTTGTTTAACCGATACAACCGGCATCCAATCGACTCAAACCAGCAGCACGCATGAAGGAAATCATAGAAGGTAAGGCGTACGTATTGGGCGATTCCGTCGACACGGACCAGATCATACCGGCGGAACATCTCGTCTACAGCCTGACGAATCCGGAGGAGCGCCGTTTATACGGGCGGTACGCGCTCAGCGGCGTCCCGCCGGAGCAGCAGGGCCTGCCCGCAGGGAAGACCCCGTTCACCGCCGCGGACGCGTACGAGTCCGAGTACAAAATCATCATAGGAGGCAGTAACTTCGGCTGCGGTTCTTCGAGAGAACACGCTCCTTTTGCGCTGCGTGAGGCCGGGTGCGAAGCCGTCATCGCAGAGAGTTTCGCGCGCATCTTTTACCGCAACGCCGTCGACGGCGGCTTTCTGGTCCCCTTCGAGACCCGGCAGAAGTTGAACGACCGGATCAAGACGGGCGATCGGGTCGTCCTGGACACCACGCTGGGCAAACTCACCCACGAGGCGACAGGCGAAGAATACCTGCTCGATCCCCTGGGGGAGGTGGCCGAGATATTGAGAGCGGGAAACGTGTTCGAATATGCGCGGAAAGCCGGCCTGATCGACCCTCGATGAAGATTCCCTCGACGCACATAACCGGGTATATACACCGAGTAGTTAATTATTATCGTTATGGCAGACCTGATTGAAGTCTTTGATACAACGCTGCGTGATGGCACGCAAGGGGAGCACGTCACCCTTTCGGCCAAAGACAAGATTCGCATTGCGAAACGGCTCGACCAGCTCGGTGTTGACATCATCGAGGGCGGATGGCCCGGCTCGAATCCCAAAGATCAGGAGTTCTTCGAACGGGCTGCCGACGAGGCGTGGATGCGCAGCCGGATCTGTGCCTTTGGATCCACGCGGAGAGCGAATAATACGCCCGAAGAGGACCATAACCTGAATTGCCTCCTCCAGGCGGGTACGCCGGTTGTATCCATCTTTGGCAAAAGCTGGAGGCTTCATGCTGAAGTTGCACTGGGCGTATCGCTCGAAGAGAACCTGGACCTCATTTACTCGTCCGTCGCGTTCTTGAAGGCGCATCAGAAGCACATCGTGTACGATGCAGAGCACTTTTTCGATGGATTCAAGGACGACCCCGAGTACGCTATATCGACGTTACAGCGAGCGCACGAGGGCGGTGCTGACGTCATCGTGCTCTGTGACACCAACGGCGGCACGTTGCCTCTGGAGATCTATCACATCGTCGGAAAAGTGGCAGACCGCATTGCTGCGCCGCTGGGCATCCACACCCATAATGACGCCGGATGTGCCGTTGCAAACACGCTGATGGCCGTCGAGGCCGGCGCAAGGCACGTTCAGGGCACCATCAGCGGCATCGGGGAGCGATGCGGGAACGCCGATCTCTGCTCCGTGATCGCGGACCTGCAGCTGAAAATGGGTTTTCATTGTGTCAATGAAGAGCAGCTCAAGAGCCTCTCGGACGTGTACCGTTTCGTCCATGAAGTGGCCAACCTGCAGCCGGTTGAACGGGCGGCCTACGTCGGCCGAAGCGCCTTTGCGCACAAAGGCGGCGTCCACGTTTCTGCGGTTATGAAAGAGCCTCGCGCCTACGAGCACACCGAGCCCGAGCTCGTCGGCAATCGCCGCCGCGTACTCGTGTCGGATTTGTCCGGGCAAAGCAATATCCGGTATAAAGCGGAGGAGCTGGGCATCGAACTGACCGAAAAAGACCTGGCCAAACAGGCGGTTCAGCGCATCAAGGAACTTGAACACCTGGGGTATGAGTTTGAAGGGGCTGAGGCGTCCTTCGAGTTGCTCATCCGGACCATTCAAGGCGACAATACGACGTATTTCAAGCTGGAGCGACTGCGCGTGCGCAGCGAAGACGGCCACGGAGGAACGTGCTCGGAAGCAACGCTGGCGCTCGACGTGGGCGGCGAACGTACGCTCGTTGCTGCGGAAGGGAGTGGGCCCGTCGATGCCATGTCCAACGCGTTGCGAAAGGCCCTCGCCGGCTTCTATCCCCAGCTCGAGGACGTCCGTCTCTCCGATTACAAGGTGCGCGTTTTGACGCCCGAAGAAGGTACGGCCGCCCAGGTTCGGGTGCTCATGGAGCATCACGACAGCCACCGGCGCTGGCACACAGTGGGTGTATCCAACAACATCATGGAAGCCAGCTGGCAGGCCCTGTCAGACGGCTTGAGGTACCACCTGTATGCCTTCACCGAACAGTATGCACACGCGGTAAACGCGTCCTGATCCCACCCACTTTTTACCACCAACACGTACAATACACCACCCGGGGCGTAACGCCCTTATGCGGAGTCAATAGCCGACCACAACCCCGATTTCGCATCCCGCATCAGAGGAAAAGAGCCTGCTAGCTTAGACAAAAGTAGTGCAGCTTGCGGCGGAGTCACCCTCCGCCAGGTCAACAGAAGCAACTGGTTTTGGGGACCATGCTTCCGTCGTTTGAACCTTTTGACAAAGACTTTTTTCCTTATCGCCATGACTTCTTCTGACCAACCCGTCCAAGCGGGCCTGTACCGTTCGGACTTCGAGCACGATGCTTGCGGCGTCGGCTTCATTTGTTCTATTCACGCTATTCACAGCCATCACATCGTCGAACAGGGGCTGGCCATTCTGGAGCGACTCGACCACCGCGGCGCCAGCGGCAGCGATGCCGAAACGGGGGACGGGGCGGGCATCCTGACCCACATTCCCGATCGTTTCTTTCGTGCCTTCTGGCGTGAAGAGGGCCTGGAGCTTCCGGCGCCGGGCGATTACGCCGTCGGTACCATCTTCCTGTCGAACAACGCTGCGTTGTCCCGGAAAGAAAAGGAGGCGATCGAAACATGCCTTCAGCGTGAACAGCTGTCTTTTACGGGGTGGCGCAACGTGCCGGTTCGCAGCGAGCTCATCGGGCTGGATGCCCGCTCTACCGAGCCGGACATCTGGCAATTCTTCGTAGAAAGAAAGGACGGCCAGGACCCGGGTACTTTCGAGCGCAAACTATTTATCGCCCGCAAAGCGATCGAACACACGCTTTCCGGCGAGGAGTTTTCCAGCGAGCACAAAGGGTATATCACCAGCTTCTCAAACCGGACCATCGTCTACAAAGGCATGTTGACGACGGCGCAGTTGAAAAGCTATTTCTTCGACCTCGGGGATCCTCTTTTCGAAAGCGCCATCGCCATGGTGCACTCCCGGTTCAGCACGAACACCTTTCCGCAGTGGTCCCTGGCCCAGCCCTTCCGCGCCATTTGCCACAACGGGGAAATCAATACGCTCAGGGGGAATGTCAACTGGATGAGGGCGCGGCAAGGCGACTTCCACTCGGATCGTTTCGGCGACGACATCGAGAAAATCTTCCCTCTCTTCACGGAGGGCGGCAGCGATTCGCAGTGTTTCGACAATGCGCTCGAATTGCTGCTGCAAACCGGGCGGTCGCTGCCGCATGCGATGATGATGATGATCCCGGAAGCGTGGGAGCATCATGGCGACATGGACCCTGAAAAACGGGCTTTCTACGATTACCACAGCTGCATCATGGAAGCCTGGGACGGGCCGGCTACCGTGCCTTTTACCGACGGCCGCTATATCGGGGCTGTGCTCGACCGCAACGGGTTGCGCCCTTCGAGGTACCTGATCACCAGGGACGGTTTCGTCATTCTAGCCTCTGAAACGGGCGTCATTGACGTCGAAGCGTCCAACATCGCTGCCAAAGGACGAGTTCAACCCGGCCGGATGTTTCTGGTAGACCTGGACGAACACCGCATCATTTCCGATGAGGAAATCAAAAGAGAGATTGCTGCTGCGAACCCGTACGGCGCGTGGCTCGCTGAGAATCAATATCGGCTCGACGATTTGCCGGAGTCTCCCGTTTCCGAAGAGGTTCCTTTTACTCACGCGTCGAAGCGGGACTCCTGTGCGTTCCAGACCTCGCTAAAAGTGTTTGGATATACGCGGGAAGATAGAGAAATTCTGCTGCCCCCGATGGTCTTCGAAGGCAGAGAGGCGCTGGGTTCGATGGGCGATGACACACCGCTCGCCGTGTTGTCAGAGCGCCCACGGCTTTTGTTCGATTACTTCAAGCAGCTTTTTGCACAGGTGACCAACCCGCCCCTGGATGCCATTCGAGAGGTTGTGGTGACGTCGTTGTTCACCAACCTGGGTGCTGAGCGAAATCTGTTCGACGAGACGCCCTTGCATGCGCGCCAGATCAGGCTGGAACAACCGCTGCTCACCGAATCCGATCTGGCCCGAATATCGGCCTGCGACGATCAATACCTGCGGTCTACCACGCTGTCTACGCTATTCGACGTGCATGAAGGAGGAGCAGGGCTGGAGCGGGCGTTGCGTTCGCTCTGTTTCGAGGTCGAGCAGGCTGTGAACCAGGGGCATACGCTGGTGATCCTCTCGGATAAGAACCACCATGAAGGCCAGGCGCCCATGCCGTCGCTGCTCGCTACGGCAGCCGTACATCACCATCTCATACGGGCCGGGCTCAGGACGCGCTGCAGCCTGATCGTACAGAGTGGAGAACCACGGGAAGTGCATCACATGGCTACGTTGATCGGGTATGGGGCTGACGCCATCGTCCCTTATCTGGCCTTACAGCTCGCCACCTCCTTACTCGGCGAACGCCCTCATGCGGATCGAGAGCACGAGGCCGTCGAGAAGTACTTCAAAGCGGTTGGAAAGGGCCTGCTCAAGATCATGTCCAAAATGGGAATTTCCACGTTGCAGAGTTATCGGGGGGCTCAGATTTTCGAGGCCGTGGGCATCTCCAGCGAAGTCATCGATACCTGTTTTACCTCCACCCCGTCCCGGATCGGAGGCATCGGGTTCGCTACCATCGCTGAAGAAGTAAAACGGCGGTACGAAGCATCCGTGTTCGGCCGGAACGGGAATGCCGGCGAACTCGACGCGGGCGGCAGGTACCAGTGGCGTCGTGACGGCGAGCACCACCAGTACGGACCCCACACCGTAGCCGCATTGCAATACGCCGTTCGGCAGCGTAAGCCCGAGAGTTATCGGGAATTTGCAGAGGTCATGAACCACCAGAGCAAGACCCGAGGAACGCTCAGAGGGATGCTGGCGCTCCGGTCTGATGTAGAACCCATTCCGCTCAGTGAGGTGGAGCCATGGACCGAGATCGTGAAGCGGTTCAAGACGGGGGCCATGTCGTATGGGTCGATCAGCCAGGAAGCCCACGAGTCGCTTGCCGTAGCCATGAACAAACTCGGCGGCAAGAGCAACACGGGCGAAGGGGGGGAGGATCCCGATCGGTACAGGCGGGACAACTTGAAGCGCAGCCGCATCAAGCAGGTAGCCTCCGGTCGATTCGGCGTTACGATTTCGTACCTGGCAAGCGCGGATGAAATCCAGATCAAGATGGCTCAAGGGGCAAAGCCTGGAGAGGGAGGCCAATTGCCCGGGAAAAAAGTATACCCCTGGATTGCCCGCGTGCGGCATTCAACGCCGTATGTCGGTTTGATCTCGCCGCCGCCTCATCACGACATCTACTCGATAGAGGATCTGGCGCAGCTCATCTTCGATCTCAAGAATGCAAATCCTGAAGCCCGGGTATCGGTGAAGCTGGTGTCGGAAGTAGGAGTAGGGACCATTGCAGCCGGCGTGGCGAAGGGCAAAGCCGACGTCATCCTCATCAGCGGGAGCGACGGGGGTACCGGGGCGTCTCCCCAGACGTCGATCATGCACGCCGGATTGCCCTGGGAGCTCGGCCTGGCCGAAACGCATCAGACCCTCGTGATGAACGGATTGAGAAAACGGGTGCGCATCGAATGCGACGGCCAGTTGAAAACCGGCCTGGACGTGGCGATTGCCTGTCTGCTGGGCGCCGAAGAATTCGGCTTTGCAACGGCGCCGCTGATAGCCATGGGCTGCATCATGATGCGCAAGTGCCATCTGAACTCGTGCCCCGTCGGAATCGCCACGCAGGATCCGATCCTGCGCGAGAAATTCACGGGCATGCCGGAGCACGTGGTTAATTATTTCCACTTCGTGGCAGAGGAGCTGAGAGAGATCATGGCGCAGCTGGGGATCCGTACGATCGACGAGATGGTAGGGCGTGTCGACGTGCTGACGTACGAAAAGCAGCCGCATAGATGGAAGGCGGGGCATCTGGACCTCTCGTCCATACTCACCCCCGCCCGAGTGCCGCAGCACCTCGTGCAGTTCGACGCGACCCGGCAGGTTCACGAAATCGACCGAATCAAAGACCGGGAGCTGATCGAGAAGGCGCAGCCAGCTATCGATCATTGCGAACCCGTCGAGATTCACCTGCCCATCGAGAATTCGGATCGCGCTTTCGGCACCATGCTGAGTGGGGAAGTAGCCAAACGCGGGCCGGCAGGGGGCTTGCCCGATGGGACCATCTCCATTCATTGTACGGGTTCTGCGGGGCAAAGCCTGGGCGCTTTCGGCGCGCGGGGCATTCAGATCCACGTACGCGGCGATGCGAACGATTACATGGGTAAAGGTCTTTCGGGAGCGCGGCTCATACTCCAGCCCCCGGAAGGCAGCACGTTCGATTCCTCCGATAACATCATCGTCGGCAACGTGGCCCTGTACGGGGCGACGAGCGGACAGGCGTTCGTCAATGGCCGGGCCGGCGAGCGTTTTGCTGTACGAAACAGCGGCGCTGAGGCGGTTGTGGAAGGCATCGGGGATCACGGATGTGAATATATGACCGGCGGCATCGTCGTCGTATTAGGGCCTACAGGACGGAACTTCGCTGCCGGTATGAGCGGGGGGATTGCGTATGTCCTGGACGAGCAGGGCGATTTCGCCTCCAGGCGCTGCAATCACGAAATGGTAGAGCTGGAAGCACTTCACGACGAGGAAGAGCGGAAGAAGGTGGCCTTCCTGGTGGAGGAGCATTACCGCTATACCCGGAGCTCGAAGGCGAAAAGGCTGCTCTGCGATTGGAAGTCTGCCCTCGATCTGTTCGTCAAAGTCATTCCCACCGAATACAAACGGGCTTTGATGAGGGGCGCCGCTGATAACCACGTCGGAGAATCCCCGGCGCACATGGCAGCCTGATGCGCGCCTGTTTTCGCAAGGCCTTCGTTTAATCGAATACTGGATTTTCTATGGACACACAAGAAAAGATACGCGCTTTTATAGAGCAACCCAGAGAGTTGCCTCCACGACGAGGCGTCGAGGAGCGGCTTCAGGATAGCCTGGAGATCTACGAGCCCTTTCCTGAAGAAAAGGTGTACCAGCAGGCGGCCCGGTGCATGGATTGTGGTATTCCTTTTTGCCATGCGGGCTGCCCGTTAGGCAATCGAATCCCCGACTGGAACGACCTGGTGTACAGGCAAAACTGGAAGGAGGCGTATCGGGAACTAAAGGCGACCAATAACTTCCCCGAGTTTACGGGGCGCATATGCCCTGCTCCCTGTGAATCGGCCTGCGTCCTCAGTTTGATCGAAGATCCGGTTACTATTGAGCAAATCGAGAAGGAGATCGTAGAGCATGCGTTTCAGGCAGGGTGGGTCATTGCTCAAATGCCGGAGTACCGGACCGGCAAACGGGTTGCTGTCATCGGGTCGGGGCCGGCCGGGCTGGCTTGCGCCGACCAACTCAACCAGGCCGGCCATTTCGTGACCGTGTTCGAACGCGACCGGTATCCGGGAGGTCTTTTGAGATACGGCATACCCGATTTCAAGCTCGAGAAGGCGGTCGTCGAGCGCCGGATACATCTCATGGAGCAGGAAGGCGTGGTTTTCAAAACGGGAGTTCACGTGGGCGTCGATCTGTCGATGGACGAGCTCGACCCCTTCGATGCTACCGTCCTGTGCGTCGGCGCGACGAAACCGCGTGACCTCGCCATTCCCGGTCGTGAGTTCGAAGGAATTCATTTTGCGTGGGATTACCTGAGCCAGCACAACCAGCGGGTGTCCGGGGAAATCGCGCAATACCCTGACGTGGAACGGATCCATGCGCAGGGGAAACACGTGATCGTCATAGGAGGAGGAGATACAGGCAGCGACTGCGTGGGTACCGCCAACCGGCAAGGGGCAGCTTCCGTCACCCAGTTCGAACTCATGCCCACACCGCCGGAAGAACGCATGCCGCATCAACCGTGGCCGTATTACCCGATGCTTTTGCGTACGAGCTCATCGCATGAAGAAGGAGTGGATCGCCACTGGTCGATCATGACCAGGCGCTTTGAGGGGCGTGAAGGGCGGCTCGAGTCGCTGGTAACCGTCCACGTCACGGTAGGAAGGGGGGCAGACGGGCGGATGAAAATAGAAGAAATAGCCGGCACGGAACAGGTATGGCCGGCGCAGCTCGTCTTGCTGGCCATCGGTTATGCAGGGCCGGAGCAAGACGGTGTGATAGGAAAACTCGGGGTTGAGCTCACCGAACGAGGTGCGATAGCAACGGATGAGGTGTATCAGACGAACAGGCCCGGTGTGTTTGCCGCCGGTGATGGACGAAGAGGGCAGTCGCTGGTGGTCTGGGCGATCTCGGAAGGTCGAGAAGCCGCGCATGCCATCGACACGTACTTGATGGGACGCAGCAGCCTTCCCCGTAAGGGGGCCGGCGATCTACCCCGGACGCGCGTGTAGGGTTTTCGCCTACTTCAAGACCCGATAAATCCGGGCGAGCGGTAGGGGGCACATAGGTAGAGAGTAAAAAGGGATTTGACGAATTTACATACAGTTAACAGGTAAATCGTCAGGTCATCGCTATGAATACTCAGACTCTTTCCCCAGAGATTCTCGTGCAGGGTAGTTCACCCCGTATGAGACCTCGTCCAGCGCGCGTTGAGGCGCCGGACGTCCGATCCATGCCGCGGGTTCAGAGAACGCCCGTCCTGAGAACCGCAGCAGCAAATACGGAAAACGACACCGTTAAAAACACAGCACAGAACACGGCACAGAACACAGCTGCTGAATCACCTGCTCAGCGCCGCCGCACGATCGTACCGCTAAAGGCGCGAGGCAAGAATGTCAAAGCGCAATATACGGTCGCCCTGCAGTGCGGAACGGCGTTATCGCTTTTGCTTCTGTTAGTCTTGTTCCGGATGCCCATGCAGATGGAGTCGGATTTCAAAACGGAGGTCCTCCAACAGGAGGTTGTCCAACTGGAGGAAATCGTGCAAACAGAGCAGCAGGCCAAGGCGCCTCCTCCGCCCCGGCCTACCGTACCCATCGAGGTGCCCAATGACGAAGTCATTGACGACGAATTGCTCGACCTGGATGTCATGCTCGACCTGGAGGAAGAACTGGTCAATCTGGAGACGCCGGATCTGCCCGATCCTATTGCAGAAGAGGAGGAAGACGAAGGCGAGGTCTTTATGGTGGTCGAGGAAATGCCGTCCATCATCGGGGGGCGCGAAAAGCTGTACGAGCATGTGGAGTACCCGAAGATGGCACGAGAAGCCGGCCTCGAAGGGACGGTCGTCGTGAAGCTGGTCATAGAACCGGACGGCACTCCGAGTGGGGTAACCGTACTCAAGTCGGTTCACTCGATTCTGGACGAGGCGGCGGTAGAGGCGATCAAGCAGATACGTTTTACCCCGGGCAAACAACGGGGGAGAGCGGTACGCGTACAAATGGCCATACCTATTCGTTTTAGGTTAATGTAATCGGAAGCCCCTACAGTTTCTTGTCGATATCCATCCAGGCGTGTTCGCTGTGTTTCAGACTGGAAAAAATGCAGTCGAACAGCGAACACGCTCGTTATAGGGTGCGGGTCGGGACTCCGTTTCGAGCCCCCGGGCTGAAACAATTCGTCACAATACCCTTTAGATGCCCCGATCAAGATGAAAGGCCCCGGTTGGGGGTCTCAGGGATAGAACGAACTTGGCGAGGTTCACACTTCGCGTCAATACATGGATTCGGAAAAGGTTAGTGTCTTCGGGCCGGCTTCATTGTCTAATCTGGGGCCCGGCTTCGATACGCTGGGGCTTTGCCTGGAAGGGATCGGCGATCTCGTTACGGCGGAGAAGCGAGACGACCCCGGGGTTGTGATCCGGGTGGACGCGCAGGGCGAGAGGCGCATAGAAACGAACATTCCCCTGGATCCTGCGAAGAACACGGCAGGGATAGCCGCACTCGAAGTACTGCAGGCGTTGCAGGTTCGAGAAGGGGTTTGCCTGCATATCAAAAAAGGATTTACGCCCGGCTCCGGCATAGGGAGTTCTGCCGCGTGCGCCGCCGCCGCTGCGTGGGCGGTCAACCTGCTTTTCGGATCCCCCTACACAAAAAACGAGGTAATCGAAGCCGTGCTCGCGGGGGAGGCCGTGGCTTCGGGGGCGCGGCACGGCGATAACGCCCTGCCGGCACTGCTCGGAGGGTTGATTCTGGTATCGTCCCAAAATCCGAGCCGCTACCGCAGGATACGCGTCGAGGCGTCGCTATGGATCGCTCTGATCGTGCCACAGATCAAGGTGTTGACCCGGGAAGCGAGGACCATGCTGCCCCAGTACATACCGATCAAGAAAGCCGTTTTTCAAGCATCCGCGCTTGCCTTCATGATCGATGCTTTTCGAAGCGGCGATTTGAAAGAGCTGGGTTTTTTGATGATGCAAGATCAACTGGCAGAACCTGTGCGAGCGCAACTGGTACCATGCTACAACCAGGTAAAATCCGCAGCTCTGGAAAGCGGCGCCTTCGGGTGTTCGCTCACAGGATCCGGCCCTGCCATGTTTGCCATCACCGATCGAGAATCGCACGCCGCGACGATCACACAGGCTATGCTGGATGCCAGCGTTGCCCGAGGGGTAAAAGCCGTCGGATACGTGTCTCGCATCAATGAATTCGGCGCCACCGAAATCACCGAATAGGAACCAGTTCGAAGTCTCATCCGGGTTCTGCGCGGCTGGCGTTGCCCGGCATCGCCGTACGGATACGCGGTACCCGGAAAGAGACAGCTCGCGCCACGGCCGCTGCGTCTCGTTCGCACCCGGGCTTGCTTGCAACTGTGCCGTACACATGAATGCCGTACACATGAATTCAGTGCGCGCTCGAGCAGCGACGTCTTGGCTCGCGCTGGGCCTCAACGCAGGTTTTGGATAGGTTCTGAGTAGCTTTGCTTTCTTGACAGACAGGTCTTGAGATGCATTTGTCAAACGGTACACCTACATATGTCAGTACCCGGGGAGGGGCACAGCCACTTTCTTTTCAGCGTGCGCTGCTCGAAGGCCTCGCCGGAGATGGCGGACTCTTTTTTCCGTCCCACGTCGTGCAGGTCGAAGAGGGCCGTTGGCGAAACTCCAAATACTTTCCGTCGCTGGCTACGTCGGTGCTTTCGAAATGGCTGGGCGACGCGATTCCCCGGGAGGCGCTGGCCTCGTTGCTCGACGATGCACTGAGTTTCCCCCTCTCGCTGGTGCCTTTGAAGGGCGAAGCGTGGAAGGATGTGTTTATACTGGAACTGTTCCATGGACCGACCCTCTCGTTCAAGGATTTCGGCGCCCGCACCATGGCCAGGATGATCGAGCATTTCAAGAGGTCCTCGGACGAACGGCTCACCATTCTCGTGGCCACCTCGGGAGATACGGGCAGCGCGGTCGCTGATGGATTTGCCGGGCAGGAAGCGGTACAGGTCATCCTGTTATACCCCAAGGGGAAGGTGAGCCCGACCCAGGAGCTTCAACTCGTGGTGGAACGAAAAGGGGTCCGGACGCTGGCGATCGAAGGCACGTTCGACGACTGCCAGCGCATCGTCAAGGCGGCCTTCCAGGACAGGGAACTGCACCACCTGGCGTTGTCGTCAGCGAATTCGATCAACATAGGCCGGCTCTTCCCCCAGATGCTCTATTATTTCTGGGCGGTGGCGCACGGCAATTTCAAAGCCCCCGTCTTCTGTGTCCCGAGCGGCAACCTGGGAAACCTGACGGCCGGCGTGATGGCGCATCTGAGCGGGCTGCCCGTGCATCAGTTCATCGCGGCTCATAATCGCAACGATTTCTTTCCGAGGTATGTCGCCGGCGAAGACCCTCCGTTCAAGGAGTCCGTTCATACGCCGTCCAGCGCAATGGACGTCGGGGCGCCGAGCAACTTCGAGCGACTCAAAGTGATGCTCTCCCCCGCCCAGATTCGGGGTAAGATATGGGCGACCAGTGTATCGGATGAAGTGACCATCCAGACGATCAAAGAAATTCAGGACCAGACCGGTTATCTGGCCGATCCTCATACAGCGGTCGGTCTGGAAAGTGTGAGGCGATATCGGGAGCGTACAGGCACCCGAAATCCCTGTGTCGTTCTGGCGACAGCCCATCCCGCTAAATTTCCAGAAATCGTAAAACAGGCCATCGGAAAAGAGCCGGCTACCCCACGATCGCTCATAGAGCTGGCATTGAGGCCCAAGTGCGCTATGCCCATTCCGGCCTCCTACGACATGTTCAGAGAGATCGTAAAGCAGGGGAGCAGGTGAAGTTAATGAAATCTGAAGGATATGATTCGTTATGATCGCGCCGATGCCGTCGCTACGATTACGATGGACCGCCCGGAGAAGCGTAATGCCCTCAACGGGGATATGGTTGCAGGCCTGCAGGACGGCTTCGACCGATCGGTGGAAGACCCCCGGGTTCGTGTCGTCGTGCTGACGGGAGCGGGAACCGCCTTCTCGGCAGGGGCCGACCTGGACGCCCTTGCCAGCCTGCAAACAGCCACCGCGCTCGAGAACCTGGCAGATTCCAGGCGACTTGCAACGCTGATGGAGACGATCTACCGATGCCCCAAGCCGGTCATAGCTCGGGTTAACGGTCACGCCATCGCCGGCGGATGCGGGCTCGTCTCGGTATGCGACTTTGCTTTATCGGCAGAGACTGCTAAATTCGGGTTCACGGAGGTCCGTATCGGCTTCGTCCCGGCCATCGTAATGGTTTTTGCGTCCCGGAAAATGCGAGAAGTTGACCTGAGAGAGCTCATGCTGAGAGGGCACGTCGTAACGGCAGAAGAGGCGCACCGCAAAGGATTGATTACGCGCGTCGTGCCCGAATCCGAGCTCTATTCAGAGACGGACGCATTGGCCCGCGAGTTGGTCACCCAGACCAGTGCGTCTGCCCTAGCACTCACGAAGGGGCTCCTTGCAGATCTATTCGGCATGGGTTTCGACGAAGCCCTGCATCATGCGGCCCTGACAAATGCCTTTGCCCGCAGTACGTCCGATTGCCAAAAGGGAATCGATGCGTTTCTGAATAAGAAACCCATGCCCTGGAATCAACCCTAGTCCTGTCGTCCCCTCCCGTTCCTGCCATGCGTTTTTCTCCTCCCGCCAGCGATTGTCTGCCGCCCCCCTTCAAAGATGCGCCCTGGTCTTCGGACGACAAACAGGTCGTGGAGCTCATCTGGGCGTGGCACGACGCGCTCCGGATGGATGGCTTGCTCGATGCCTCCCGGGATCCTGAAGCCGTCCTGGCGGAGGAATACCAGTTATTTACGTCGCGCAGCGTCCCTTCGGTACTGCCCGGGGAACTCGTACATCAGATCTACGAAGTTATCGACGATCGCGAGCTTCCTCAAGAATGGTTTGCCGGCCAGCTCCTGCACGCGCATCGATTTCACGGGCCCACCCGATTCGAGGATATCCAGGAGGTGAAACAATTCGTGAAAGGCTGGGTCTCGCCTCATGGATATTTGATAGCCAGAATAGCGGATGCAGCCCATGGCTGGCAGCGAAAATTTGTCGACGAGTTGTGCTTCGCTTTCTTCTGGGTTCACGTATTCTGCAATCTGTCTGGCGACCTGACGCGCGATCGACTTTTTATCCCGGTCTCCGAGCTCGAGCAAGCGCGAGTTCCTCTGGATCAGTTGAAAAAGGGGGATGTCGATGAGGCCCTTCAACGTCTGTTATGGAAACAGGCGATCCGAGCGCGTGATGCATTCGCCCAGGGACTTCCTCTCGTCAAAGAGCTCAAGAGACGATACAGGCGGCCGTTCAAGAAGGCCTGGCTGACGGGGCTCGAACTCGTCAATGAAATGGAACGCCGTAAATACGACCTCTGGTCGGCCCCTTTATCCCTCACGCCTGTACAGCGGTTGCAAATCGGCATTCTCTCGTTCATAGGGCGAGGAGCCGGTCAGGTACGGGGATCGTGAGGGCCTGGCAAACCTGCCGGCGATCGGTACGATTGAAGTATGGTATTCTTTCAGTTAAGTCGTATCTTAGACCCCGTGGATGCAGGGGTAGGACCTCGTCAGGTACACGTAGGGACTACGTCACTGCGACGACGTTGTCATTGCAGAGTGGTCATGGCAGAGTGGTCATGGCAGAGTCGTTATAGCAGAGTCGTTAAGACAACCACCAATGCATCGGAATCGTTGCCAAGGAATTAAGCGGGGTCGTTATGATCACATACCGTGAGGCCGGGGTCAATATCGAAGAAGGTGACGAAGTCGTCCGCAAGATCAAACCTCTGGTTCGGGAAACGTTCACGCCAGGTGTACTGAAGGATATAGGCGCCTTCGGGGCATTTTTCAAGCCGGACCTGGGAGATTATCAACACCCTGTCCTCGTTTCTTCGGTCGATGGGGTAGGGACCAAGCTGAAAGTCGCGTTCCGAATGGAGCGGCATGACACCGTCGGTCAGGATCTGGTAAACCATTGCGTTAACGACATTGCTGTGTGTGGAGCGCAGCCCCTCTTCTTTCTCGACTATTTTTCTACCGGAAAGCTGTCCTCCCGGGTGGCCTATTCGATCGTCGAAGGGTTCGCCACGGCCTGCAAAGAAAACGGCTGTGCCTTGATCGGAGGAGAAACAGCCGAGATGCCTGACCTGTACCGGGAAGGCGAGTACGACCTGGCAGGAACGATTGTCGGAATAGTCGATCAGCCTAAAATCCTCACGGGGGAGCATATCAAGGCGGGCGATCTGCTCGTGGGGCTGCCATCGACGGGCCTGCATACGAATGGATATTCCCTGGCGCGAAAAGTGCTCTTTGCCCGGTACGACGTCGCCGATACACCGAGCCAGCTGGGAGGGCGTTCCCTGGGAGAGGCCCTTCTCCGCATTCACAGGTCGTATTTGCAGCCTATTCAGCACCTGCACCGGGAGGACCGGCTCAAAGGGGCAGCCCACGTTACAGGAGGTGGGATTCTGGGCAACGTGGGGCGGATTGTTCCGGACCATCTCGATATCGATGTCGATTATGCCCGGTGGGATCGTCCGGCGCTCTTCAGCTTGATACAAGAGGCCGGCAGCGTTCCCGAAGAAGACATGCGAACGACGTTCAACCTGGGTATCGGGATGATATTCGTCATCGAGCCTGGCGACGAGAGTTCCGTTTTTGACGCACTCCGGCATCTAAATGAACACCCGGTCATTATTGGAAACGTTCGTTCGAAGGCCTCATCATAGTTGCAGGGGGGCCGTGTATGGTAATCCATCAGATTCCGTTTCACCATGATCCCGTTATTGCTTATAGTCGCCCTGAGTTATCTCATCGGTTCCATCCCGGGGAGTCTCTGGGTTGGGAAGGGCCTGTACGGCGTTGATCTTCGCAGGCACGGAAGTGGAAATCCCGGCGCCACGAATGCATTCCGCGTCCTGGGATGGAAAGCCGGTTTGCTTTCAACCGTTATAGATATGGGCAAGGGGTACGTAGCGGCAGGGCTCATACCGGGGCTCGTTCAGTCGATCGGCATCGGGTGGGTCCCTGCCTGGATAACGGGTGGCGGCGCGCAGTCATTGGTGCTGGGCCTGTTCGCCGGCGCTGCCGCCGTCCTGGGCCACATGTTTCCCGTCTGGGCCAGGTTCAAAGGAGGCAAAGGCGTAAACACCGCCGCAGGCATCTTGATAGCCGTCACGCCTTTGAACATGTTGATCGTTTTCGTCGTTTTCTGCCTGGTGCTCTGGCGGTCCAGCTATGTATCTCTGGCTTCGATTACGGCAGCAATCGCCTATCCGGTGTCTCTGGCGGTACAACGGTTTGCGCTGGGGCACACAGACATCAGCAATGGACTTTTCATATTCAGCATTTGCCTGGCAACCGCCATTGTTGCAGCTCACCACAGCAACATTAAACGCCTGGTAAAAGGAACAGAGAATAAGATGTCCTGGGTTAAATCTCCGGTGGTAACCAGCGATGGGGCGCATTGACGGCTGCAGGATATGAACGGTTGATCGGGAAGAAGGACAAAATCAGTATTCGATAATTCAATTATGGATGAGCGTGTCGGAATCATAGGGGCAGGCAGCTGGGGCACATCGCTGGCCGTAATTCTGGCACGGCAGGGCAAGCACGTTGTATTGTGGACACGCAGGGAATCTCTGGCCGACGAGATTCGCACCTCACGGCTGAATCGGGTTTATCTGGACGGCATCCACCTCCCGGAAGACGTCCACGTGACCTCGATGCTTCCTGAGGCTATCGAACGCCAGGATATGCTGGTGTTTGCGGTTCCGACGCAGAGTTTGCGTCAGGTCGCACAGAAGGCAGCGCCGTACGTAGAAGCCGGCCAGGTTCTCGTGTCCGTCGCCAAGGGCATAGAGAACGGCACCCTCATGTTGACCAGCGACGTCCTTTCAGATACGATGCCGCCTGAAGTGTCCGGCCGCATCGGCGTCCTGTACGGCCCGAGTCATGCTGAAGAGGTGGCTCGCTGCATTCCGGCGGCCGTCGTGGCTGCGGCCAGAGAGCCGTCTACGGCCAGTGTGATTCAACAAAGTTTTATGACGTCTCGTTTACGTGTATACGTGAATGCCGATATCATAGGCGTACAGGTGGGCGGATCGGTGAAAAACGTGATGGCAATAGCAGCAGGAATCAGCGACGGCGTCGGTTTCGGCGACAACACGCGGGCGGCTATAGTCACCCGCGGGATATCGGAAATTCGCCGGCTCGGTGTTGCCATGGGAGCGCGCCCTGAGACGTTCTCGGGCCTGTCGGGCATCGGGGATCTGGTCGTAACGTGTATGAGCAAGCTCAGTCGAAATAGATACGTAGGAGAGCAGATAGGAAAGGGGCGATCCATCGATGATGTGCAGAAAGAAATGAGCATGGTTGCGGAAGGCGTTCGGACAACGACGTCCATCGTAGAGCTGGCCAGGCGCCACCGCGTCGAAATGCCGATCTCCGAAGCCGTTAATGCCATATTGTTCAAAGGAAAAAAACCCCTGGATGCCGTCAGTGAGCTTATGGAGCGGGAAGCCAAGCAAGAGGACTGGCTGGCCTGAGCGCGCGTTCCAGAGCGGCCGGATGCAGTCCGGGGCTGTACATATAGAAACGGAAAGGTTATGAATCTCGAAGAATTAACGCGTTTGGTGAATGTGGGGGAAGGGCTTACGCTAGAATTCAAAACGAAGGTTCCGAAATACGAGCGCATTGCCAAGGAGGTGATCGCATTCGCCAACACGCACGGGGGGCGCATCCTGCTCGGCGTCGAAGACGATGGCGCGATAAAGGGAGTTCGAGATTCAGCAGAAGAGGAATATGCGCTCAACGAAGCGCTCAGTACGCACTGCGATCCATCTATCGATTACCGGATCGAGCGAATACCGGTATCGAAAAAACGAAACGTATTGCTGGTCGAGGTGTCCGAAAGCGACAACAAGCCGCATCATCTCATCAACCCGCGACAGCCCGAGCGCAAAACGGTGTACGTACGCATCGACGACATGAGCGTCGAAGCGAGCAGGGAGCACGTGCGCGTGATGCGCTCCCAAAACAATCAGAACGGCGTTTCGTTTCGTTTTGGTGACAAGGAGCTCGTCTTGATGCGTTATCTCGAAAGTTACGGGCGCATTACGGTTCCGCAGTTTGCCAATCTGGTCAACATTTCGAGAAGAAACGCCTCTCACACTCTGGTGTTGTTGACGAAAGCCAATGTGCTGCAGTTACACGCCGATCCGCGCCATGATTATTTTACGCTGGTATACAATAAGGCATGACTGGAAGGCATGACCGGGGGGCGGGGATGCGGCCGATCGACGCGCGCGCTGAATTCCGTTTTTGCAGCCTGAGGGCGAAATACCTTTCGGCGGCACAATTTGGGACACTGCGAGTTTGAAGGGTGCTCGCATCCCTCCATGAAGGTATGGGCCGCCCGTAATTCGCCCTTTGCGGCCGGTAGAGCCCCTATTTTTCGGGGAGAACCGATCGAAGAGTTGCACATTAAATGCACATATTTTATGTTTGAAGGTGCGGAACCCGTTTCTAGATCTGTTATTGTATGTAGCGTATGCCTATAGTCGATGTAATACCGCTCCATGAGACGACGCGAGAGCGTTACTTGAATTACGCGCTTTCGGTGATTACGAGTCGTGCTCTGCCGGATATCCGTGACGGGCTCAAGCCGGTACACCGTCGCATTCTCTACGCGATGTATACCAACCTCCGGCTGTACCCGGATGCCCGATACCGCAAGAGTGCGACGGTAGTGGGGGAAGTCATGGGTAAGTACCATCCTCACGGAGATAGCGCCATTTACGATGCGATGGTGCGCATGGCCCAGTCGTTCTCGCTTCGTTACCCCCTGGTTGACGGGCACGGGAATTTCGGATCGCTGGACGGCGACAGCCCGGCCGCGATGCGATACACGGAGGCCAAGCTGAGGCCGATCGCTGTCGATGTGCTGGAGGAAATCCGCAAACAAACGGTCGATTTCAGGCCGAATTACGACGGCACGCTCTCTGAGCCGGTCGTGCTGCCCTCCCGCATCCCCAACCTGCTCGTCAACGGCTCCAGCGGCATCGCGGTCGGGATGGCGACCAACATCCCCCCGCACAACCTTTCGGAAGTCATCGATGGCCTGATCTACATGATCGGCTCACCCAATGCAAAGATCGAAACGCTGGTCAGCAAGTTCATCAAGGGTCCTGACTTCCCTACCCATGGACGGATTCTGAATACAGAAGACGAGCTCATAGAGATCTACAAAAAGGGAGAAGGCACGATCGAATTGCGGGGGGAATACGTTACGGAGGCCAGGTCTCGCATCGTCATCACGTCCATCCCGTACGGGCTGACGAAGAGCGATCTGATCGAAAAAATCGCCGACCACATCGCCAGGGGGAAAGTGCCGCAAATCACGGATATCCGCGACGAATCGACAGAGGAGGTCCGCGTCGTACTGGAGCTCAAGCGGGGCGCCCACGCCGAAGCGGCGATGGCCTATCTGTTCAAGCATACGCCCTTGCAGACGCGCTTCCACGTCAACATGACGTGCCTGGTGCCCACGCACAACCCGGAAGTATCTACGCCGCAAAAGGTCGATCTGGCCACCGTACTGCGCGCCTTTCTCGAATTCCGGATGGACGTGCTGGTGCGCAGGCTGCGTTTCGAGCTGGAACAGCTCGAAAAACGCATCCACATCCTGCGCGGATTCATCATCATTTTCGACGCTCTCGACGAAGCGATTCGCATCATTCGCGCTTCTCGCGACAAAAAGGACGCGGCTCAGGGTTTGATGGCTCGCTTCGAGCTGGACGACATCCAGACCGAAGCCATCCTGGAGACAAAATTGTACAAACTCTCTAGCCTGGAGATCGACGCCATCCGCACCGAACTCGAGGATAAAGAGCGCCAGGCAGCAGAGATCAGGGCGCTCCTGGCTGATGAAGGCGCCCGGTGGAAATTGATACGCAAAGAGCTGAAGGCCGTCAAAGAGGCGTATGGCGACGACCGCAAGTCGGAGATCGCCGGCCCGGACGAGGAGCTGAACTATTCCGAAGAAGATTACATCATCGCCGAAAATGTGTACGTCATCGTGACCCGCGACGGCTGGGTGAAGCGCCAGAAATCGTACTCCGATCTGGACAGCATCCGCGTCAGAGAAGGAGATGAAGTGGGTTGGGTCCTGCCTGGCTCGACGCGTGCGACGGTCGCCTTCTTTACCAACTTCGGCAAGGCGTATACGTTACGCATCGATCAACTGGCCAACACGACCGGGTATGGTGAGCCTATCCAGAAGTTGTTCGACTTTTCGGACCGGGAGACCATCGTAGGCGTCATGTCTTTCGACGAGCGGGTTTTGCCTCAGCCTGTGCCCGACCCCGAAAGAGAGCCGGAACTATTCGACCCGGGAAGCGAGGACGCGCACACCGAAGGGCCGTACTTCGTTGGCATCTCGAGAAATGGATATGGGGTGCGTTTGCCGGTCAGCGGGTACCTGGAGGCGTCTACCCGCACGGGGCGGTTATTCATGCGTTTGAAGAAAGGCGACGAGGTGCTCGGCGTAGAGCCGGCGGCCGGCCACGAAAACGTGTGCCTGGCTTCGAAAGAAGGGCTGGCACTCATCTTTCCCGTCCATCAGATTCCGATCGTTCGCAGCGCTGCAAAGGGAGTCATTGCCATGCGCTTGAACAAAGGGGATGCTGTTTTCGGTTTTACGCTGTCGGCAGCGGCCCGCAAAGGCCTCACGGTAGAAACGAGTCGAGGCCGAAAAGAAATTATTCGAACGACCAAATTCAAAGTCTCAAACAGGGGCAACAAAGGAAGCTCGATCATCAGCCGCGGCCACCTGACCCGGATCTTGTTCGAGCCGGTGGAGATTCCCCTGAACGGTCAGGCGTAACAGACCCGTATTTCCGTTTTAAAGGAGCGATGTTACGCAGGTTGTGCACAGGGCCCCGTTATCCCGGCTTTGAATGACTTCCTTGCAGCCGTTTTTCAGCTACCTGAGCGCATTCAAAGCCGTCCGGGCAAAACGATAACGCACAGATGCGTAACATCCATTAAAGGAGTAACGATCCAACCTTAACCCATGGCAGAAGTAGCTACGTATACCGGAAAAGACATTCAAGTGCTGGAAGGCCTGGACCCTGTCCGCAAAAGACCGGGCATGTATATCGGGGGAACGGGCAAAGCGGGGCTTCACCACCTCGTTCGCGAGATCGTCGACAATGCGGTCGACGAAGCGACCAACGGGTATGCGTCCCTCATCGAGGTGCGTCTTCACGCCGATGGGAAGAGTATTACGGTCACCGACAATGGTCGCGGCATACCGGTCGACATCCATCCCAAGAAAAAGGTGCCAACCCTTCAGGTGATCCTGACCACGCTCCATGCCGGGGGCAAATTCGACGGCGGCAGTTACATTACCTCCGGCGGGTTGCACGGGGTCGGTTCTTCGGTCGTTAATGCACTCTCTGTAGAACTCGTGGCTACGATCAAACGCGATGGACGCCAGTACGAGCAGAAGTATAAACGCGGGGTCCCTACGACCAAGCTGAAGAAGTCGAGCGGCTCCGTCCGCGGCACAGGTACGACCATCTTCTTCCGGCCCGATCCAGACATTTTTGAGTCGACGCAGTTCGATGCAGACTGGATCAAGGAGTATCTGGAGGTCAAAACCTACCTGAACGGAAGCTTGAAGATCGTCTTTCGCGACGATCTGAACGACCAGCGCTACGAATTTCACCACGAGGGGGGGATCTCGGAGTATCTGGAACACCTCATCGAGTCGACGCAGACCCGAGTCGTGCATCCTGACTCCTTTGTCATTCGCCAGAGCGAGCTCGAGGGCGGCCAGCGAGCCGAAGTGGCCTTGCAATGGACGGAGCATCCGAAAGAACGCATCGAGTCTTTCGTCAACGGGATTCCTACCAGCGATGGCGGGACGCACGTCCAGGGGCTGCGCGATGCGGTCCGGAGCGCCGTGCGTGCCTATATGGATACCCATGACCTCATGCCGAAGAAGCTCGACTTGAATGCGGACGACATTCGAGAGGGTATGATCGCGGTCGTAAATCTGTTCATGGTGGATCCCCAGTTCCAGGGACAGACGAAGGATAAGCTCAACAACCCGCAGGCGCGCAACCTCATGGTTGGCGCGGTACGGCTGGAACTGGAGCAGTTTCTGAACGCTCACCCCACGACCGGTGAAGCCATCGCGACGCGCGTCATCCAGGCCGCCAAGGCGCGGCTCGCCAGTCGGGCGGCGGTCTCTTCGGTGCGCCGAAAATCGAACGTATCCCACCGGTTGACTTTGCCAGGAAAACTGGCGGATTGCTCTTCTACGAACCCTACCGAAAGCGAGCTCTTCATCGTCGAGGGTGACTCGGCGGGCGGTTCCGCCAAGCAGGGGCGTGACCGAAAAATCCAGGCCGTCCTTCCGCTGCGGGGCAAAGTATTAAATGCCGAACAGGCGACGCTTCAAAAAGTGTCGGCCAATAAGGAGCTTTCCAATATCGTCCAGGCGCTCGGGTGTGGGCTGGGAGACAAACTCGATCTGGCCCAACTGCGATATCACAAAGTGATCTTGCTGATGGACGCTGATTCCGACGGGCACCACATTTCTACGTTGTTGCTGACTTTCATGTATCGATATATGCGCCCGCTCATCGAAGAGGGATATGTCTATGTGGCCCAGCCTCCGCTGTATCGCCTCGATGCAGGAAAGGAAACCTACTGGGCTCTGGATGAAGCCGATAAGGATAAGATCACCAAAAACATCCGGAAAAAGCGCAAGAATGTGAATATAGACATCCAACGATTCAAGGGACTCGGGGAGATGATGCCGGCTACCCTGCGCGAAACTACGCTGGATCCCGATAAACGCCGGTTGCTGCAAGTCGCTATTCCTGATACCGATAAGCTGCTGACGGAAACGGTGATCAGTGAACTCATGGGCAAAGATGCTGCGCCCCGGTTTCAGTTCATCATGGAACACGCTACCGAAGTGGAGGACCTGGACGTGTAGCCCGAAAGGGAACAAATGGGCGCACCGGCATTGAAACAGAGTAAAGCGCTATCCACGTAAGCCCCTCATTAGTCATCTAATCTGACTCGCGTACACCTCTATAAACCCGCGGTACTTCTTTTTCAGGCATCCGTGTTTCCAGATACCCGTGTTTTCAGGCATCGGCGCCCGGGACCCACTCGTCCCTGAACCGATTAATGACCACGGATGAAGAAACGCAGCCGAAGAACCACTGCGGGTTCCTGTCATCATCCTTTCTAATTTTTGAGTAGAACTACCTATGTATAAACAACTACTATGTGCACTCGCTGCCATTATTTGTTTCGTGCAGATTCAGCCCCTCAGTGCTCAGGTCGTCATCAGCGAAATAGGGTATACCGGCGTTGATTTCGGGGGAGCAGCAAAATGGGTTGAGTTGTACAATCCCGGAGATACGGAACAAGACGTCTCCGATTACTTCCTTTGCAGTTTCCCACAGTATGACCGCATATCTACGCTGACCGCCCTCTCCGGGAGCACAACAATTCCGGCTGGAGGCTATCTCGTTGTAGCCTGGAACGAATTGGGGGATGCAGACGGGGAGGTCGGTTTATATGCGAATAATTCTGGGTTTGGAGACCCGGCCAATATTGTGGATTATATGCAATACGGGTCGGCCGGCCATGGCCGGGAAGGTGTTGCCGTTTCTGCCGGCGTGTGGGAAGCCGGTGTGTTCGTAGCCGCAGCCGCTACGGGCCGATCCCTGGCGCTCGTGCCCGAGTTAGGGGACTTCGCATCGGGATGGAAAGCCTTGAACGCTTCGGCTGGGATGCAGAACGCTGACGTCTACGAGGCAGTGCTTTCCGGCGGCAACGAAGTGCCGGCCAACGTAAGCCGGGGTCAGGGCACTGTAACGGCCGTATGGGATGGCACTGAACTGCTGGTGTCCGGAGCTTTCGGTAACCTGGAAAGCGATTTCAACACCGGCGTCGGCGCCCACATCCATGCAGGGTATGCCGGCCAAAACGGCGATGTTGAAATAGCACTCACCACCACGCAGGAGGGAGACAACAGAAGCGGCAGCTTCATCGAAGAGGACAATACGTTCGACCTTACGGCCGAACAGTTGAACCTGCTCGTGACGCGCCAGATGTATGTCAACGTGCATTCGCTCGATATCCCTTCCGGTGAGCTCCGGGGCCAGCTTCTTCCATCTTCCAGCGAAGCCTACAAAGCCGTGGCTTCCGGCAGCGCAGAGGCGCCCGCCAATACGAGCGCAGCGCGCGGCGGCCTCGTTGCCGAGATCAACGGGACCATGCTGTACGTTACGGGGGCCTTCAGCGGACTCGAAAGCGACTTCAACCCCGATGTGGCCGGCGGCTCACACATACACGCAGCACCGACCGGGCAAAATGGCGGCATTGAGTTTGGACTCGTCCCGACGCTCGGCGATGATAACAGGAGCGGTGTCTTCGAGTTGGCCAACAACATGTTCGAAATCACAGCCGGACAGGCGGACACGATCCGGGCTCGAGGCATGTACCTGAATATCCATACGGACGACATCCCTTCCGGCGAGATTCGCGGTCAGTTGATCGGGCTCTCCAGCGCCCCGTTTCTGGCAAACCTGAGCGGGGCTAACGAAGTGCCTGCGAACGGAAGCCAGGGCACTGGTATGCTGCTGGCCGAACTCAGCGGGGATTCGATGTATGTAAGCGGCAGCTTCTCCGACCTGGAAGGTGAATTCAACGATCAGATTGCAGGGGGTTCGCATATCCATGGGGGGCTCGCCGGGCAAAATGCCAGCATTGCGCTCACCCTGACGCCCACGCTCGCCAGCGACAACCTGAGCGGCACCTTCGAAGTCGCCGACAATGCCTTCGAGCTGACCGACGAGCTCATTGACGCATTACAGGCGAGAAGCCACTATGCAAACATCCACACGTTATTCAGTGCCCCCGGCGAAATCCGCGGCCAGTTCCTGCCGGCGGCGTCCATTCCGTTGCGTGCGGTCTTCTCGGGTCGGGCTGAAGGAACCCCCAATGGTTCTCAGGCGATTGGCGGCGCAGTCATCGAAGTGCTGGACAACACGGTAACGCTCAGCGGCGCCTTTTCCGGCCTGATGACGCCCTTTGCCACTGAGATCGGTGCACACATACACGACGGATTCATCGATCAGGAGGGCGACGTCGTGTTTGCGCTTACGCCTACGCTTGACGACGACAACCTGGGAGGGGTATTTGCGGCCGAGGAGAACGTGTTCACGTTGACCGATCTGCAGAAAGCCAATCTCATGAACGTCCTGAACTACGTGAACATCCACACCGAAGGCATCAACGCGGGTGAAATCCGCGGGCAGATCGCCCCTCTGATGTATCGCCCGGTAGAAGCGTATCTGTCCTTCGACAACGAGGTGATCGAGTCGACGAATAAGACCGCTTCATCGCCCTTCGCGCAGTCGGATGCCACGGGAGGCGTTATTGCGCTGCTCGGTGACACGACGCTCATTCTGGCCGGTCGGTTCAGCGGTCTGGAATCGGATTTTAACGCTGACATCGCCGGCGGAGCGCACATACACCGCGCGCCGGCGCAATCGAATGGCGGCATCGCATTTTCGCTGACCACAACCCTCGACGGCGACAACCGGGGAGGGGCGTTCGAAAGCGCGTCGAATACGTTCACCCTTTCGGCCGAACAACGGGACTCTCTGCTGGCCGGATTATTCTACGTGAATATCCATTCGATGGATCTGCCGGCCGGTGAGCTCCGCGGCCAGCTGCTGCCGAGTGGAAACGTGGCGCCGGATTCTGCAGCGATCGAAGCGCCTGCCGATGCGGCCGAGCTGGTGATCACCGGAGATCCGGCGATGCCGTTCCAGGCTACCTGGACTGGAAACGACGCCAACGCCAATGAGGTGTTCTACACCTGGCAACTGGCCACCGACGCCACGTTCGACACGGTGATCCTGGAAGCCAAAACGGGTGTGGAGACCGAGTTTAATTCCACGTTTGGCGACGTTGCAGCCTTGTTGACCAGTTCCGGGGTAGCGCTGAACGGGATGATCACGCTGTATCACAGAGCAGTAGCTACGGACGGAAGCTTTATCAACGAAGGCACGCCGGCCACGGTTGTTCTCACCCGCGGTACCATAACGAGCGCCGAAGAAAACGGCACGTTGCCCGAACGATTTGCAATCCGTGGTAACTACCCGAATCCTTTCAACCCGACAACCACCGTTCAATTCGATCTGCCGGAAGCAGCTGACGTGCGCATCGAATTGTACGACCTGTTGGGGCGGAACGTAATGACGACGGCTCCTCAGGCGTTCGCAGCAGGCGCCGCAAAGCGCATCGAAATCGATGCTTCCTCGCTGGCATCGGGCGTTTATCTGTATCGCGTCTTCGCAGAAACGGCCACGAAAACGCAGATCCAGAACAGCCGGCTTACGTTGCTCAAGTGATGGGCCGCCGTAGGAATGCGTGAGACCTCTCCGTGATTCCACAACGAGCAGTGACCGGGTTCAGGGGGCCGACTGCCCTCGAGGCCGGTCACTGCTTTTTTATGGGCGCGCGCCCTCCAGGTTTGGGAGAAACGATACGCTAAGACTGCGTGTTTTGAGGCGGAAAGTATTTCGCCAACAGTTACGTGCTCCTGGTGTGAAATCAAGCCCGTTTTGGGGTGCAGGGAAGGAGGGTGCTGCTAATAATTTTTTGTTATTTTTCGCCCGCGGGGGCCAAACACGACAATTCCCCTACATACATTCTATCAAACAATTCTTTTCTTGGGTGTAACAGATGTTACTCGCCGGATACGCTCACGGACTGCCGTATTGGCTTTGAAAGGCTCGACAGAGACTTACCACGGTCTGCCATGAGACATTCAAAGCCGTCATGAGGGCGTGTTGTGTACAGTTCGCGTAACATAACAGTGTAATACAATTAGTTTCGAAATTGCCCCTTATCGAATGTATCGTGTAGCATCTCTGATCATTTTTTTTATAGCGACCAGTCTTTCCTCTTTTGCTCAACAGAATAACAGATTTTCGTTGAGTGGTCAGATACGCCATCGAACTGAAGTTGATGCCAGAGATTTCAGCAGCAACACCGACGATATTTGGTTTCACCTTCTGCGGACAAGAGTGGGCCTCGGCATTTCCGCTGCTCCCGATGTTACCGGGTTTATTCAACTTCAAGACTCGCGGGTCTTTGGTAGCGAAAATCCGTCCTTTGGCCGTGGGACGTTAGATGGTAGTGCAGAAAATATTGATCTGCACCAGGCCTATTTCAAGGTGGATGGACTTTTTGGATCACCTTTTTCTGTAAAAATCGGCCGACAGGAATTGGCCTATGGAAATCAACGACTCATTGGATCTGTGGGATGGAGTAACATTGGACGTTCTTTTGATGCGGGGGTTTTATCATACCAGGGAAGCAAGCTTGCACTCGATATATTCCTGGCCAGGCTGGTTGGTAGCACAACAAACCCATACGGACAAAATTTGCAAGGTGCATATGCTGTATGGCCCGTCGATAAGAATTTATCACTTGAGGGATTTGTTGTTTTCGACAACAATACAGAGAAGCTGATAGCCGGACCTGATGAAGGCGAATCGCTTTTGCAACGGGTAACAATTGGTGGCACTGGCCGAGGCGACGTATCAAGCTTTGATTATGTACTGGAAGCCATGTATCAAGGGGGCGCACTGGCCAGTTCAGATTCAACAGCACGATCAGATATTTCCGCCTCTCTTTTAAGCGGAGGACTTGGGTTTTCATGGCCGAATCGTTCGCGCCTGGGGCTTCAGTATACTGTCCTGTCGGGCGATAAACGAACGCTGGATGGGGAATTGAATGCGTTTAATACGCTATTCGCCACCAATCACAAGTTCTACGGCTTCATGGATTTTTATCCTCGCTTGTTATTCGATCAAGGATTACATGACCTGGTCGTTTCGTTTAGTTTCATTCCGTTGTCACAGCTCCAGTTACACGTAGATTTCCATCACTTTATGCTCGATAAGTCGAGGACGAACGAGGATATACTTGGGCAGGAGATCGACGTCACGTCAACTTTTCGATACAACGACAATTTCACCTTGCAGGCTGGCGCTAGTGTTTTCCTGTCAGATGACGCCATGATCCTCAGAACAGGGGATGATGACCCGGCATTCTGGTTTTATCTGATGACTGCCTTTAATTTTTAACTATCCTCAAAATGCCCTCCTTGATTGATGGTTAACCGATTTTTTGCAAAGCTGATTGGCTCTAATTCCGGCTTCTTACCACTCCTATCTATTATCATGATGGGTGTTGTGCTGGGGCTGGGCCTTTTTACTTTTCAATACGGAGAGGGGTTGTCGTACTTCAGCGCCGATCCCTCGGCTTGTGTGAACTGCCACATCATGCAGCCTCAATTCGACTCATGGCAGAAAGCTAGTCATCACACGGTTGCTACCTGTGTAGAATGCCACCTACCCCATGATTTTGTACCTAAGTGGCTAGCCAAAGCTGAAAATGGATATCTCCATTCTAAAGCGTTTACGTTCCAGGACTTTCATGAACCCATTTTTATACGCGAACGCAACAAACGCATTCTACAAGACAATTGCCTTCAATGCCATGGCGATCTTGTGCATGGTATTTCAGGGAGGAATGCAACTTATCCTGAAATCGTCAGCTGTATTCACTGCCATAGTTCTGTTGGACACGGAGAAACGGTAGGAATGGGCAGATTCGAAATCGTCAGATCCTCGGACTTAAATATCTCTAACAATACAGATGAGAAGTAATTCCCGTTATATCGTATTGATCATAGGCACGGCTATAGTGACCGTACTGATCACAGCACTGCTTATGAACATATTTGAGCGCAAAAGTGAAACAACAAATACCAATGCGGGACTGGTAGAGATGGGCGAAGATGATACTGATCCAGAAAAATGGAAGGTGAATTGGCCGAGGCAATACGAGTCATATTTGCTAACGGCCCTTCCTACGCGAACGCGCTTTGGCGGGCATGGTGGAAGCGAAGCTCTGCCAGAACAGAAAATAGAACGTGATCCGTGGCTAAAACGTATGTTTTTGGGGTATGCTTTTTCGATTGACTATCGAGATCGCCGGGGGCACGCTTATATGCTCTCTGATCAAGAAGAGACAGAACGGCAAACAAAGCCGCAGTCTGGGTCTTGTTTACATTGCCACGCCTCTGTAATGCCTCTCTATCGGGAGTTGGGTGATGGTGATGCAACAGCAGGGTTCGAGGAAAGCCACAAGCTGTCGTATCAGGAGATGAATAGCATGCTTCATGAGCAAGGTCATGCCTTTCCTGTAACCTGTAATGATTGCCACAGCCCAGAAAGCATGGAATTGCGTGTAACGAGACCCGGTTTCATCCAGGGGATTCAAATGCTTGCTGAATCAGAAGCTCCATTGCCACAGATGCCATCAGTAGAACGATGGAGGTCATCAGAACGGGAAAGGCCATACGATCCAAACGAGTTGGCAACGCGAACGGAAATGCGATCTTTTGTTTGTGCGCAATGCCATGTAGAATACTACTGTGGTTCAGCTATGCCACTGGAATTTCCATGGAGCAAAGGGCTTCGCGTCGAAGAGACTGAAGCTCACTGGAATGAAACCGAGCTCCCTGATGGAGAACGGTTTTATGATTATACGCATACGGAATCTGGTGCAGAGATCTTAAAGGCACAACATCCAGAGTTCGAATTGTGGTCGCAAGGAATTCATGCCCGTTCTGGAGTGTCTTGTGCTGATTGTCACATGCCATATCAGCGTGATGGGGCAATGAAAGTGTCAGACCACTGGGTCAGAAGTCCGTTATTGAATGTAAACCGGGCCTGCCAGTCGTGTCACCGCATAGATGAGGAAGAAATCCTTGCTCGTGTTGATGCTATCCAAGAGCGGAATTTCAACCTTCTCCAGCGGGGAGGGGAAGCATTGATGGATCAGCTTGATGCCATTCAGGCGGCTAAGGCATCTGGTGCGACAGATGCTGACCTGGTGGAAGCACTTGAGTTGCAGCGCAAGGCACAGTGGCGGCTGGATTTTATCGCCGCTGAAAATTCGATGGGATTCCATGCCCCGCAAGAAGCAGCACGAATTTTGGGTGAAGCAGCAGACTATGCCCGCCAGGGGCAAGTAGCTGCCCTCAAAGCAACGAAGCTGCCGCAACCAGATAGCGAGTGAGTAGTCGTGTTTTTTGTATCGATGGGGAGGCGCGCTATTAATCCAGGCTTGATATAAGAGTGGGTATCGTACAATCGGAATCCTGTCCCGCACTCGATGCGGGAGCGCCTTGATCTGCTCAACATCCATCAAAAAAGCGCTGGCCGCCGCTAAATGCCCACACGCCCTAACGATTTCGCTTTCAATCGCGACTTTTGGAAATAGAGGTCGCGGTTATTTATTTAGTGATGGTACGCATCTGTGCGCAAACGAGCTGCCGCGAAGGCATTTCGCTTCGCTCA
>CAZGHT010000018.1:58592-74135 GCA_964525535.1 uncultured Rhodothermaceae bacterium | reverse complement strand
CACCAGGAAGGAACCCTTTTCTCTTTTCAATTTCAACTGACTTTGAATTTACACCCACTTTCCCGATTTTAGCGTACCTTGTTGTATTAAGTATACACACACGCTTATGAATTGGATTGAATATATTTCAGTAGACCCTCAGATTTGTCACGGACAAGCATGCATAAAAGGTACGAGAATTCCTGTATCAGTAGTTCTAGATAACCTGGCTACTGGCATATCCATCGATGATGTTCTAAAAAGCTATCCCTCGCTCACCCTTGATGCCATTCGAGCAGCCGTCGCATATGCAGCTGAGCTCACCCGTGAACGGATCGTCCCTCTACCAAGCTAGGTAATGCAGTTTAAAACAGATGAAAACCTGCCTATGGAAGTGACTGAGCTTCTTCGGACAGCAGGGTATGGAGCAATGAGTGTTTTAGAGCAGGGGCTGGGAGGAGAAAGTGACCCTGTACTGATGTGAGGTTTACATACAACTTTGGACTTACGGTTGCGTAAAGATAATCCTGTGCATCACAATGAATGGAGAGCCGAGGAGTAATGTTCTTCTAATACTAGCCGAATACACCTCATGAATCCGACTTATCGATCTACGCAGCGAAGTATTTTATTAACTACTGTCCTGATAATTGGTGTGCTAGTTTGCGTACCAGCTCTTTTTGCGACATGGTACGCCTTGATTCCTATTGGAATTTTAGGACTGGCTGCTTTTACTTTTAATAGCCTGAACACGGAAGTATATTCGGATAGGGTGCGAGTGTGGTTTGGTCCTGGCTGGATTCACAAGGAAATTGTTTTAGAAGATGTGAAGGCAGCCAAATCCGTGAAAAATAAATGGTACTACGGATGGGGTGTTCGATTTATTGGTAACGGCTGGATGTATAACATATCTGGGTTAGACGCAGTGGAGTTGACGCTATCTACAGGCAAGCGATTCAGAATAGGCACAGATGACCCAAAGGCATTAGAGGAAGCAATCTGGATACATTTATCCGATCTCGACGAGGTGGTTTCCCAATAGGGCTTACGGGAAGGGACTTGCTGGCAAATAGCGAAATGCGAAGGCTACAACAATTCTCCAGAGCAGCCGTACCGTAAAACAGTAGGTAGCTGACAGGAACAAGATTCGGGTTGATTATGAAACTCAATGAGAAGGGAATTGGAATAGGCCTGGCACTAGGAGCAGGATTTGGTACTTCGCTAGGGGCAGTAATCGGCGCTCTAACTGGAGATGTGGGATTCTGGGTATCAATGGGTATCCCATTGGGAGTTAGTATTGGGCTCGTCATGGGGTCTTTTCAGCCAAAACAAGCTGATGATCCAACTGAGGAGTAACCGCAGATATGTAAATATATTTGCATCTTGAAAGCCGATCGAACGAAAGGCGAGAAGCCAGGTCCTTTCACGCGGGATGTTGAAGACTTTGCGACTTCTGCCTGAGATCTCTAGGGCGTGTGGACATTCGTCTGCATCCGCTCTTTTTTGCCGATGTTGCGCATCGCTGCGTACCATTCCTCGCGAGATACCCCGCATCGCGTCTCGGAATGCGCCTTGATCTGCTCAACATCCATCAACAAAGCGCTGGCCGCCGCTAAATGTCCACACGCCCTGGTATTTTTCCACACGTTAGAATAATCAATCAATGATAAAGATAGGTCAGCTAGAATCAGGGCGAGTCGCTCAACTGGTAGGCCTGGTCATTGCTGTTCTCATCACAACGGTGGTCTGGTATCCTCCGGTCATCTCTCGATTCCTGCCCGATGATTTTGTTTGGCGAAATGTCGCCCAGCAGGCAGTAGATTGGATCTTTGCATTATCTTTGATGGCCATTGTTGTCCTTTGGGAGAAGCGTCCGCTAACATCATTGGGGTTCAAGAGGATAACAAAGGAAAATTTCTTCGCAGGACTTGGGTTGGGTGGCTTCTTTTTGCTGGGCACCGCTCTCTGGTATTACCTGATTTCTCCCATATTCGCAGGGCCAGGTCCTGGAATGGAGGGAAATGGAGATTCCGAAATTCCGTCCCACTTTATCTATTGGTATGCACCGCTGGCTTTGGTGACGGCAAGTTTCTGTGAAGAGGTCATCTACAGGGGCTATGCTATGGAGCGCCTGTTGTCAGTGACGGGGCGGCCTTGGATTGCAGTTGTGGTTTCTCACCTCGCATTCGTGCTCTACCACATCAAAGATGGACTCGATAGCGTCGTGGGTTTGAGTGTGCTCGGGTTGTTGTTCCCTCTCTATTACATCAAATACCGGGACTTAACGATGATGATAGTGGCTCACGCCTTCATCGACAGCATGGCCATTCTCGGTTATTTGGTGGGTATTGGACCAAGGTAGGTAATGCATCGGCCAGCTATTTAAAGCCGAATGCTGAGATCTCAACCCCTGATTCGCTGCACGTGATGCTAAGTACTATGCTCTATGTACTTCGTACTTCGTACCTGGCGCTTTCTTGACCCCTCTCCCGGAGCCCTGGTGTTAGTAGGAATAGAAACCCTTAACAACGTCCTGTATCACCTACGACACCCAGGCTCGCTATGAAAACGGTTCATTATACATCCCTCGTTCTTGTTACGATCGTCCTTTTCTCGGCCCACGCCGCGCTGGCGCAGGAGGCGCACACATGGGATTTTTTAGCGTCGTGCGAAGACGGAGACGCGGCGGCGGTGGAAGCCTATCTCGAGGCCGGCGGGGATCCACAGGCCGCTGACGAGGATGGGATTACAGGGCTGATCAAAGCGGCCTTCGAAGGCGAACGCGAGGTTGCTCAACTGCTCATCGAAGCCGGCAGCGACGTCAATCAGACGGATAGCTTCGGCGCGACCGCTTTGATGTACGCCGCCTCTGAAGGCCACGTGGACGTTGTGGAGGTCCTCGTACAGGCCGGCGCCTCGCTCGATCTACGAGACACCTTTCACGGATGGACGGCCCTGATGTACGCGGCCTTCGAAGGGCAGAGCGAAGTGATCCGGCTGCTCGCCGAAGCCGGCGCCGACGTCGACCTCGAAGGGGCGCAGAGTGGCTGGACGCCGCTCATGTTTGCTTCCCATCGCGGCTACCTCGACGTCGTCGAGACGCTCCTGGATTGCGGCGCCGACGTCGACAAGGCCAACAAATTCGGATTTACGGCCGTTTCGTGCGCTGACCAGAAAGGCCACGGCCAGATCGTGAAACTCCTGAAGAAGGCCTCCAGCTAAGCCTCCGCATTATAAATAAAGCCATGAACACCTTGACCACCGTACTCGCCCTCTTTTTGGTCTGTTTATCGCCTGTTTGTGCCCAGGACGACGGTCAACTCCTTGATGTGCCGTTGTTTGAGGCGTCGGACGTGTTGGACGTCACCCTCCTGATGGATCGCAGTGCCGTGCTGGCAGACATCGGGGAAGATCGGGAGCAGCACCCGGCGATCGTGACGTACGAGGAGGATGGACACATCGTGTCTGTGCCGCTCAAGGTAAAAACGCGCGGAAACTGGCGGCGCAACCCCGAGCATTGCAACTTTCCGCCGCTTCGGTTGAACTTCGCCAAAAAAACGGCCAGAGGGTCGGTGTTCGAAGGCCTGGACAAGGTGAAGCTGGTCACCCATTGCCAGACCGAAAAGCCGGACTACGAACAGTATGTGGTGCACGAATACCTCATTTATAACGTGTACAACCAGCTGACCGACGTCAGTTTTCGGGCGCGTATGCTGCGGATTACGTACGACGATACGGCGGGCCGGCTGGAGCCGCTCACCCGCCTGGCCTTTTTGATCGAGGACGAGGAGGTGATGGCGGGCCGGCAGGAGGCCGAGGTGTTCGACCGGGAAGACATCGAGAAGGCGCATATCGACCACGATCAGACGACCTTACTCTACCTGTTCGCTTATATGATCGGCAATATCGATTTCTCGGTGCCGATTCACCACAACATGAAGTTGATCGGGGACGCCCCGGACAAGACGCTCATGCCCGTTCCCTACGATTTCGACCATGCGTCTGTGATCAACACCGAGTACGCCGATCGGGCGCCGGCCATCGGTACAGCCTCCATGCGGTACCAGCTCTTCCGCGAATTCTGCCGGTCCGATAAGGAGCTCAAGCCCTTCATGGCCCTGTTCAACGACCGGCGCGACGCGATCGTTGCGCTCTATGAGCAGACCGACGAACTGGAAGACGCAGAACGACGCCGGGCCCTGCGCCAGTACGACCGGTTTTACGAGGTGCTCAATGACGAAGCGGCCTTTCAGCGCACGTTCATGAACCCGTGCGACGAGAAGGGGTGAGGGAAGAACGACCCGAAGATCTTCTCCTGGATGTCGCGCGGGATGCCGAGGCCGTTGCCATCCCCTTTACTTCGATGAATTCGTCGCTGCTCCGTGCACGAATGGATACCCTCGGGTCCTGAGTCCCGGGTTCTGAGTCATTCCTTTACTCTGCGTTCGATCCAGAGTGGTCTCGGCTGTGTACTTCGTACCTGGTACGCGGCGCTTCGTACCGATCGCTTAAAACGCGTTGTCCAACAGGTTGATCAGCACCCACTCGATCTGCTGCGGCACGATCGTCACCTCGCCGAGGGTATGTTTTCCCGCTTCGACCGTCTATCGTGATACCATGCGCCGGATCCGTGTGATCGAAACACTGTAATAATCACTGTAATAATTACATACGCCAGGGAGTACTACCCATGAAGAGCGACACACAACGGATCGGGCATCGGTTCTTACCGAGAAGAACGCGCAGGGAGCGCCCGACCTGGTCGTGGAAATCCTCAGCGAGGGCAACCGGCGGCACGACGAGGTGGTCAAGCGGAAGCTGTACGAGGCGTATGGCGTAACGGAGTACTGGATCGTGGATCCCGTGCTGGAGACGATCAAGGTGTACCGGCTGGAGGAGGAGAGGTACAGGCGTGTCGCCGAATTGAGTAGAGAGTCGGGTGGTGAGTTGACGTCGCCGTTGCTTGCTGGGTTCAGGTGTCGGTTGGTTGATATGTTCGAGTGAGTATCACATGTCGGCAGGTTATGTTGAGGCAGGTAGATGCGTCTGTAAGAGCAGCGTGCTGGATCAGTGGGAGTGGATCCCCGTAATACATCGAAAGGACTATCCATGAACTCAGATTCCCACACGATGCCGGCGCTACTCACCTACGAAGACTACTTCCGGATTCCTGAGGACGGGAACCGGTACGAAGTCATAGACGGCGTGTTGACGATGTGCCCCTCTCCGGTACTCAGGCATCAACGGATCAGTAACAATGTATCTTATCAGTTGACGTTGTGGGCAAAGCAGACGACCCGGGGTTCCGTATGGTGCGCTCCCCTGGATGTGCTGTTGTCCGACCAGGACATCGTTCAGCCGGATATCTTATACGTTGCTGACGTACGTGCATCCATTCTCCGGGAGAAATACGTGCAAGGCGCCCCCGACCTGATCGTGGAAATCCTCAGCGAGGGCAGCCGGCGGCACGATGAGGTGGTGAAGCGGGAGCTGTACGAAGCCCATGGCGTAACGGAGTACTGGATCGTGGATCCTGTGCTGGAGACGATCAAGGTGTACCGGTTGGAGGAAGAGCGGTACAGACGTTTCGCCGAATTGAGTAGAGAGTCGGGTGGTGAGTTGACGTCGCCGTTGCTTCCGGGCTTTCGATGCACGCTTACGGACGTGTTTGAGTGAAAGAAGCCAGGGGCTTCGATTGTACCTGGCGAATTGGCTGAGGGTATGTTTTCCAGCTCCGACCGTCTATCGTGATACTATGCGCCGGATCCGTGTGATCAACCCGCCGTAGTAATTTAGTACGACAAAGAGTACCACCCATGAAGAGAGACACACACACGATGCCGGGCCCGCTTACCTATGAGGATTACTGCCAGATCCCCGATGACGGGAAACGGTATGAAGTCATCAATGGAGTATTGCATATGTGTCCGTCTCCCCTGTTGATACACCAGCGCATCTGCCTGAAGTTATCAGTTCGATTAAGCACGTACGTGAAAGAAGAAGGGCTTGGAGAGGTATTGTTTGCTCCCTTCGACGTTGTGCTCTCCGACATCAATATCGTACAACCGGACATCCTATTCATCGCTACGGATCGGGCATCGGTTCTTACCGAGAAGAACGCGCAGGGAGCGCCCGACCTGGTCGTGGAAATCCTCAGCGAGGGCAACCGGCGGCACGACGAGGTGGTCAAGCGGAAGCTGTACGAGGCGTATGGCGTAACGGAGTACTGGATCGTGGATCCCGTGCTGGAGACGATCAAGGTGTACCGGCTGGATGAAGGCGCGTACCGCAGGGCCGCCGAATTGAGGAGAGAGTTGGGTGGTGAGTTGACGTCGATGTTGCTTCCGGGCTTTCGATGCACGCTTACGGACGTGTTTGAGTGAGAGAAGCCAGGGGCTTCAATACCTTCCCCTTCTTCACTCTCCACCGTCGAGGTTCTTACGTGCCCCTTCACTACGATGTCGTGGTTCAGCGATAGCTCCAATCCCGTCCCGCTGCCCGCCTCCATGAATGGCTGACATCCGAAATCTCGAGAGGGTGGTTACGCGTATTCGCCTTTCCATCCCTCCCATTCACCAAAAGCGGTTTTTTGCTCGGGCTTTCCTATCTTAGGGCCCAATCGGGCCGGCGCGTCCAGAGCCGGCCGTCCAATCCCTAACCAATTATGAGTACATGGCAAACAAAATACAAACGCAGGTCCGGCGATTCATGAGCGGCCTGAAGAAACGCAATCCGGGCGAACCGGAATTTCACCAGGCGGTGCGCGAGGTGGTCGAAACGTTGATGCCGTTCGTTATGGAACACCCCGAATACGTGGACGCCCGCATCCTGGAGCGGCTCACGGAGCCGGACCGGGTCGTCATCTTCCGGGTCTGCTGGGAAGACGACGAAGGCAACATCCGCGTCAACCGCGCCTGGCGCGTCCAGTTCAACAACTCCATCGGGCCCTACAAAGGCGGCCTGCGCTTTCATCCGACGGTGACCCTCAGCGTGCTGAAATTCCTGGGCTTCGAGCAAATCTTCAAAAACGCGCTGACCGGCCTCCCGATGGGCGGCGGTAAAGGGGGGTCGAACTTCAACCCGAAAGGCAAAAGCAATCGTGAGGTCATGCGCTTCTGCCAGTCCCTCATGGTCGAGATGCACCGCCACATCGGGGCGAACACGGACGTGCCGGCCGGCGACATCGGCGTCGGCGCCCGCGAGATCAGCTACATGTTCGGCCACTACAAGCGCCTCGTCAACCAGTTCACCGGCATACTCACCGGCAAAGGCTTGTCTTTCGGCGGGAGCCTGGTTCGTATGGAAGCCACCGGGTACGGTTGTGTTTATTTCTGCGAAAATATGTTCAACCACGTCGGCGACAGCATCAAAGGCAAAACGTGTTCGGTGTCCGGCTCGGGGAACGTGGCGATTTATACCGTCGAAAAAGCCATCCAGCTTGGCGCCAGGGTAGTGACTCTGTCCGACTCGTCGGGGTTTATCCACGACCCGGACGGGATCAACGAAGAAAAGCTGGCCTTCGTCAAGGAGCTGAAAGAAGTGCGCCGGGGGCGCATCCACGAATACGTGGACGCTTTTCCGAAAGCGACCTTCTTCGAGGGGGAACGCCCCTGGCACGTGCCGGTAGACGTGGCGTTTCCCTGTGCCACGCAAAACGAACTCAACGAAGAGGAGGCGCGGACGCTCATGGCGAACGGCGTCAAGGCGGTCTCCGAAGGGGCGAACATGCCCACCGAGCTGGGCGGGGTCGAAGCGTTTCGCCATGCCGGCATCCTATTCGCTCCGGGCAAGGCCGCCAACGCCGGCGGCGTCGCCGTCTCGGGGCTCGAACAAAGCCAGAACGCCCTGCGTTTGTCCTGGAGCCGCGAAGAAGTCGACGCCAAGCTGCAGAAGATCATGCACGACATCCATACGAACTGCCTGGCCTATGGCAAACTCGACGGCTCGGTCGACTACGTCAAGGGCGCCAATATCGCCGGGTTCAAAAAAGTCGCCGATGCCATGTTGTCGTACGGCGTCGTGTGATGCGTGAAGGGTTCTGGGTTCCTTGGGCGTTGATGCCGAAATCCTGGATTCAAAAACGGTTACAATCCTCCCTGCCATGATACGATCGATCATTCCTTTGTTTTTCGTCATTGCGGGTATGGGCTGTACCTCGTCGGCTCAAGAAGAAGGGGCGGAGCCGGGGAGCTGGGTCCGCGAGCACGCCCGGCCCATTGCGCTGGAGGGTGAATCCTTCGAAGACCTCGCGTTCCTGGAGCCGCTGCTGGCGGACAAGCGGATCGTGCAGCTGGGCGAAAATACACATGGCGTTCGGGAATACAACCTCGTCAAAGACCGGCTGGTCCGTTACCTGCATCAGGAGTTGGGCTTCACCGTGCTGGCGTTCGAGAGCGCGCTGTACCAGTGTTTCGATGCCAACGAGACAGCCGCCGGTGCACCGGCTCAGACCACTCTGCTGAACTGCACGTACGGCCCGTGGCATACGACCGGGGTGTTGCCGCTCTTCGAGTATTTGAAACAGAGCCAGGACGCCGATCGACCCCTTCAACTGGCCGGCTTTGACGTACAGCCCATCGGGCCGAACAAAGCCGGCCGGCCTCGCTTCCTCGCCGAAGCGGTCGAGGGCCTGGACGTGAAATATGCCCGCGACATCTTCGTGCAGGATTCGACGTTTCTCGCAGTGTACGCCTCGGGCAGCAGCGAACGCAGGGCGTTCTTTCGAAGCGCAGCCGGCCAGCGTATGAGCCAGGCGTACGACCGGTTTTCGGCCTTTCTCCGCCAGGCCGTGGAAAGCCGTGTGCTGCAAATTTCGCCGCAAGAGCGCGCCCGAATGCGCGTCGCGGCGCAGACGGCTTCGTCCATGGCCTGGTATATCCGGCAACAATCGGCGCCTTCGATGCTCGGATACGTGGAGTACCGGGATCAGGGCATGGCGGAGAACCTGCGTTTTCTGGCAGAAGAATTGTATCCCGGGCAGAAGATCATCGTATGGGGCCACAACTTCCATCTCCGTCACAATAACCTGGATATTCCGGCCGACACGAGCGCCTATCCCGGCGTGGCGGCTCAGACGATGGGGACCTGGACGCGCGACTGGTACGGCGAGGCGCTTTACACGATCGGATTGTATGCATACGAAGGCATGTCGGCCGATAACAGCGGGGTGCCTTTTGCCATTCCTCCCGCTGACCCGGGGAGCCTGGAAGCCCGGCTGCTTGAAGCTGATACTCGGGTGGCCTTTCTCGACCTGACGCGCTCCGGCCCTTTCCCGGCATGGCTCGACGAGCCCGTCACGGCGCGCTTTAATGGGACCTATCCATGGCCCATGCGGCTGGCCGACCAATACGACGCGATTCTGCTCGTCGATCGGGCCAGCCCCAGGGAAATGCTCTTTTGACCGGCAGGACGCCTTTTCAGCGTCTCAGGATAACCTGATCGGGTAGATGACTCCGGACCCCGTACTTTTTCCACGTCCGCATGTAGTTGTTGCTTGAGTTATTGATCCAATCCTTCTACTTTTAAGCGGGCATTTTCTGGCGAACGTCGCCACGCACGTGCTCGTACCTGCCCTGAATACCACCCACGCCGGCTGGTTCGGCCGCCCACCCTGCCCTCCGAACCGGCGCGATTCGGTCTTGTTAACCATACTGAGAGAATTCCATGAACGCCCCCAAGCAAATTACCTGGTTGATCGCCGTTCTTATCGCGGCCGTTGCCGTCATTGAGCAGTATTTCTATGATTTTAACCTGGCTCAATACACCTTTTATATGATGATCGCCAGTGTGCTACTACTGGCCATTGGCTCCAGGGTGAAAGGGATGTAGCCCCTGCACACCGTACTCTGCACTCAGTACTCTTCTTTTTCGTCCAGGTAGGAATCGAGTGCATCCAGTTTCTCTTTCCAGAATTGCTCGTACACGGCAATCCACTGGTAGACCGCCTGGAGCGGCTGTACGTTAACCCGGCAATACCGTTCGCGCCCCTTCTTTTCGAAGTGGACCAGACCGGCATCGTGGAGGATGCCGATGTGTTTGCGAACGGCTTGCCGGGTTACCGAGAAACGCTCGCTGATCGCGGTGAGCGGCAGCGGCTCTTTCCTGTCTGCCAGGAGTTCGATGATCTGCCGCCGTTTCGGATCGGCGATCGCAACAAAGACGTCGTTAGGGTCAGGCATTCTGCGGGGTGAGGTACTCTTCCAGTTCGGAAATGCAATGCTCCCATCCGCCGGTGAAGGACGCCAGCATCTTGGCTGCATGCTCTCCGTGCTTTTCTATGCCCGAATGAACGAGCCGCAGCCGTGTGCCTTCATCCGCCTCCTCCAACTGCCAGGTTACCGTCGTCTCCACACCGCTTACCTTCCATGAATAGACCAGTAAACGTGGCGGGTCGACCTGCATTACGGTTCCTTTGATGATGGATGACTCGTGCGTGAAGGTGTAATCATACCCTACACGAGGTTCGAAGTCAGCCTGGATAAACCATTTCGAGATCTCTTCAGCCCTCGAGATGGCGTTCCATACGTCCTGTATCGCGTGTGCATACAGGTGTTCCATTTCGATGATTTGTTTTTCCATGCGATTAAGCGGTTTGAGTGATCGGAGTGGAGGACACGTTCGAGACGCGCCCGGTGGATAAAGCCAGTGTGCTGAACAAAAGAGCGGGTATCCAGAGAACTATCCCGGGCAGGGCTGTACTGAGCGTCATGTGATCCGGCGCTACGGTCGTGAAAATCAAGCCCAGGTCAACAGCGGATACCACAATCAGGTTGATCCAGTATCCGGTCCGGTCGTTTTTCCAGTTGAGAAGGGCTGCTACACCCAGAACAAAGGCACCGAGCCACGCCAGGTTGAAACTGTGATAGGTGAGCACGGCATCGACCAGCGATCCCGTGGTCCCTGGCACCGAAGAGGCGTGTCCGGTTCCTATAAGGGCCAGCACGTCGACGCCGCTCTCCTGCGTCATCATGGCCGCACCACCGACGATGTGCAACAAGCCCCAGAGGGCATAGAATACAGCGCCGATCTTGTGACTGTACGTTTTCATATTATGCGTAACGGGTTTATTGAACGGTTACAGAGATAAGATAGAGCCTCTGTACGCAATGTGCAACTAATTGGTTGCATATTGGGGTGCAAATCTTTCCCTCCCTGCGGCGAACGGCTGCTGCAACTCTGCTCAATGCCCACCGGACAGAAATGAGAACGGGCAAGGGAACATTTGTTAACAATTTGGTAATATAGGAGTCCCCTCTCAAGGACTCCGGAAGATGTCCCCTGAACCATGCCCCTCAGATTCCCATGAGCCCCAACAAGGAGCCACACATGGCTATCCGCAGGTACCGCCTGCCGCCCCAAACCGATATCGATGACGTTCGCAAAGCGTGGCGTTCTGCCTTTCAAACTACAGTGCCGAGAGCGTCGGCGTGGACCCACCGGTATTACGACACCTGGGACGGCCGGCTCTACCGGGCCGGCTACCGCCTTCGCCTGGAAGCCTCGGAGCGCCGGCACCGGCTGATACTCTACAGGGAATCCGACCCCTGGCATCACTACATAAGCAAAGTGGCCGATGGACTGCGGTTTGCCGGAGACCTGCCGGAAGGCCCGATGCGCGACCGGCTCTCGAAAATGACCGGCCCCCGGGCGCTGCTTCCCCGGATGGACCTTGCGTTTTCAGAAACCACCTTCAGGTACATCAACGAGGACGAAAAGACGCTGGTCCGCGTCGCGCTCCGCGACGAGGTGCACGTCGTCGATCCTGAAACAGGCCGGTCTCAAAACGTCGCCGCCCTCGTGGAGTTGAGACCCGTAAAGGGGTACGTCGGGGCCTACGAAAACGCGACCCGATTTTTACGGGACATCCCGGGAACCGCTGAGATGAGCGAATCGCTCTATCGCCTGGGGATGGAGGCGCTCGACAAGTCGCCTGCGGGCGAGTCCTCGAAATTCGACGTGCCGCTGTCCCCTGACATGTCCGCCGACGAAGCCGTCAAGCGAATCGGCAAACACCTGCTGACGACCATGCAGATGAATACACCGGGTATGCTGTCCGATCTCGACTCCGAGTTCCTGCACGATTACCGGATCGCGGTGCGGCGTACGCGTTCGATGCTCGCCCAGCTGAAACGGCTCTTCCCGGTCGATTTTCTGGAGCATATCCGTGCGGAATTCAAGTGGACCGGGCAGGCTACCGGGCCGGTGCGGGATATGGACGTCTACCTGTTACGCTTCGACGAATATGTGTCGTGGCTTTCTGACGATATACAACCGCACCTCGAGCCGTTGCAGGCGTTTCTGATACGCAGGAAGGAGCGCGTACACGAAGGGCTGGTTGAGGTGCTGGAAGGCCGGCGATACGAACGGCTCATCGAAGAGTGGACGCGATACCTGGATCGGCCGGCCGGCACTCCGCCCACGGAGGCGGCTGCACTGCCCGTTCTGCAGGTTGCTTCTCGGCGCATATGGAAAGCGTACCGCCGCGTCGTTCGTGAAGGGGAGCAGATCCTGAACCATCCGGACGCCCCTGCCGAGAGGCTGCACGAGCTGCGCATTTCCTGCAAAAAGCTGCGGTATCTGCTCGAAATGTTCGCTTCGCTGTATCCAGCCGGCGCCCTTGGGGTCATCATCAAAGCCTTGAAGCGGCTTCTCCGCAATCTCGGGGACTTTCAGGACTTTGAGGTGCAGCAGCACAAGCTGCGCGAATTTGCCCGGCTCATGATAGCCGACGGCGGTACGCCGCCGGAGACCTATCTGGCCATGGGCCACCTCGAGGTGCACCTCGCCCAATTGCAGCAGGAAGCCCGAAAGGACTTCGGCCGGCAGTTCCAATCCTTCCGAAAATCGAAAATCGAAAAGCGGTTCAAGTCGCTTTTCCATTCTGCTTAACGAAACGAATACTACATGCGCGTTATCGCCGTATATAACCTCAAAGGAGGCGTTGGGAAGACGTCGACCGCTGTGAACCTGGCGTATCTCTCCGCCCGCGACGGCCGCCGGACGTTGTTGTGGGACCTGGATCCGCAGGGCGCCGCCAGTTATTACTACCGCGTCAAACCCAAAGTGAAAGGCGGCGCCTCCAGGCTGCTCGATAAGAAGAAGACCCTGCCGGCTTCGATCAAGGGGACTGACTTCGACAACCTGGATCTCATGCCGGCCGACTTCTCCTACCGTGACATGGACCTGGATATCGAAGACACCAAAAAGCCCGAACAACGCATCGAGAAACTCCTGAAACCCCTCCGGAAGTCGTACGACCACGTCATCCTCGACTGCCCAGACAGCATGTCTGCGTTATCACGGAGCGTTTTCCACGCCGCCGATCTCTTGCTCGTGCCGGTCATCCCGACCACGCTTTCGATGCTTACCCTGGAACGGCTCCGAAAGTATTTCGAGAAAGGCGATGGCCCGGCGCCCATCCTGCTGCCCTTTTTCTGCATGGTAGACCGGCGCAAACGGATGCATCGCGACTTCTGCGACCTCCGCCGTTTAGAAGACAACGGGTTCTTATCCGCCGAAATTCCCTATGCCAGCGCCGTAGAACGCATGGGCATCGAGCGCGCTCCCCTGGTTAGCTACGACCGCAGGAGCAACGCGGCGAAGGCCTACAGGGATCTGTGGCAGGAAGTGCAGGGATATATAGGGTCCGGGGTCCTGAGTCCGGGGTCCTGAGTCGGGCGTGTTTACGGCATCCCGTGACGGGCCAGCGTGCTGTTCAAATAGCGGCTATCGGTGGTGATCTCCCGCCCGAACCACGCCGGCGGGGTAAATTGCTGGCTGGCTTCGACCGAAGGAAATTCCACTTCTGCAGTCATAAGCGAAGAGAGACCGCCTTCGTAAAGATCCAGCTCTATGAAACGCCCTTCGTAGGGGATTTCGTATCGAACTTTCTCGAGCCGCTGCCCCACCGTCATCGGCCAGAGCGTCTCGAACTGATCGGTCGAGATCTCGATTTCGGCTTCTTGCCGGACCAGTTCGACGCCTTTTTTTACCGTCAGGAAAAAACGATCGCCTTTGCGTCGCACCCGAACTTCCACGCCCTCCGATCCGGTGGTGAGGTAGCCCTGTTTGATGGCCTTGTGTGGATGAATTGCATACTCTGCGGGAAGCTGTTCGACCAGAAATTTGCGTTCGATTTCCAATCCGTCTGATGTCGATGCCATAGTGTTTGGTCACGTTAACGCATGAAGTTATATTGGGGCAACCAGTCACCAGCCCCAGCCAGCCATGAGTGTAGTTGCCTGCAAAATTTTACCCGGCGGATACGAGATTGCTTCTGATTCGATCTCTGTTCGTTTTCGGACCCAGAGCAAAGGAGATACTACGAAGTTCTCCAAGTTGTTCGAGGTGAACGACCTCGTCATCGGCAGTGTCGGTTACGCGGAAGAGGCCTCTCTGCTGCAGATTTATTGCACCACCCGGAAGCCTTCGGAAGCCACAGAGCCGGCCATTCTCGAATTCCTGTCGGAGTTCTCGGGGTGGAAGAAGGGGAAGTCCGACAAGTCGGGGTTGGACAACGCCTACTTGATCGGGTTCGAAGGCAAAGTGTTTTCGATACACGGGTGGTTTATCGAAGAGGTGCTGAAATACGAGGCCATCGGCGCTGGGATGGACTTCTCGCTGGCGGCGTTGTATCTGGGGAAATCCGCCGAGGAAGCGGTCAAGGTGGCGTGTGAACTGTCGATCTACTGCGAGGAGCCCATTCAGGTCATCACGAGGACGTCAGGCGAACAGGACGGCAACGAGACTACGAAGGACGCTAAAAATGCTGGAAAGAACACGGAAAAAAACGCGAAGACACAATCGAAAGGCGGAAAAGACAAAGCGTCCGAATAACGCTACACAGAACACCCCTCCTCAGAACAACGCTTCATAGATCAACTGGCCCTGGGCGCCGCCGAAGAGCGGCAGCACGTGCAATGAGTACGAGGTCTTTGAGCCTATCTGAACACAATACTCCGCAATTCGTATGGGTTCTGTGAATATGCAGAAATGACCACACACGCCCATGCAGCGATTTTTCGACAGCAAGAAAGACGAAATCTGGTCCCGGATCGCCGACGACATTGGAGGGGAATTCATCGACAAGGGGTTCTGGAAAGACGACGTACTGGTGTACCGGGCGAAGTCGTGGCAGATCGTCCTCGACACGTATACCGTACACACCAACAACAGCGCCCAAACCTTCACGCGCATGCGGGCGCCTTTCGTGAACGAGGTAGGCCTGCGGTTCAAGATCTACCGGGAAGGATTTTTCAGCTCGATCGGGAAAGCGTTCGGCATGCAGGACATCGAAGTGATGGACCCGTACTTCGACGACCGGTTCATCATCAAGGGCAATGACCCGGACCGGATCAAACAGTTGCTTTCGGATCCGGAGCTCAAGGCGCTCATCCAGAAACAGCCCCGGATTCACTTCGAGGTGCGCGATAAGGACGGGCTGTTCGGCGCCGGCTTCCCGGAAGGCGTCGACCAGCTCTACTTTCAGCGCCACGGTGTGATGAAAAAAACCGAAGAGCTCAAATCGCTGTTCGACCTGTTTGTGCGGGCCCTGGGCCGCATGGT
>CAZGHT010000018.1:0-58492 GCA_964525535.1 uncultured Rhodothermaceae bacterium | reverse complement strand
CGAAATACAGGTGGCCTCTCCAGCCGATCCGGGGGTAGACCTCTCCTCATAGTCATGACATCAATTGTATATTTCTTGCCAAGGGAACCGTGCAGAGAACGGGTATATACAGCATCTCTGATGCGCGGGGTCTGTTTGCCGACGATCCGGGCCTTAATGGTTACTCTGGGTAGAGGAGGTCTACCATCTCACCAGAACAGTCATCCCCAACTTGATTGGGGATCCAGAGAAGGCCGAAGCTACAGGTCGTCTTCCGAGAGGTCGCTCCAGTCGGGATTGACTCGTTCAATCAGGGCCAGTTTCCACTTTCGATTCCATCGCTTGAGCTGCTTCTCCCGCTCGATGGCCTCAACGATATCATCGTATACTTCGTAGTAAACGAGACGATGCACCTTGTAGCGCTTCGTGAATCCTCCGACGATCTCGCTTTTGTGTTCGTCCACACGCCGCACCAGGTCGCTCGTTACTCCGATGTAGAGTGTGCCATTACGATTGCTCGCCAGAATGTAGACATATCCTGCCATGATCGCACATATTGTATGGAATTGAAGGTTGGCACTCTCAAGACAACAAAGAGCGCGCATTCCTACCCTCGCCAGCCTTGAGCATCTTCTGGATCCCCAATCAAGTTGGGGATGACGATGTGGGAAATGAGGCATTTACCAACGCGATGAGGCCGCGTAGCTGTTCGACCTGTTTGTGCGGGCCCTGGGCCGCATGGTCGAAATACAGGTGGCCTCTCCAGCCGATCCGGGGGTAGACCTCTCCTCATAGTCACATCCCCTTCCCCCTTTCCGGCCCCGGGCGCTTCCGGCTAGTCCCGGGCCGGGAGCCCTTCGTCACATCATCAACAAGATACTGTATCTATTGAAGATACGCTTACGTACGGTGTTGTAAGAATGTCGACAATTCTTCTCGTATGGCCGCTCGGCCATCCCATTTTCTACATCTGCACGTAACCGAGGTATGTATTATGAAATCTAAACATTTATGTATGTATTCGATGATCGTCCTGGCCTTCGCCTTCGTGGGGACGGCTTCCGCGCAGCAGCAGGCGATTCGCACCCTGGATGAGACGGCGACGCTTCGAGCCGCGGCGTATTCGGCCGAAACCGATCGCGAGTACCCTGTAGTCCGTGCGTTTTTGCTCGATCCTGACGCCGAGCGAACGCCTGCCTGGTGGGCCGCACTCGAAGAGGACATTTCCCTGGAAGGCATCTCGTACCGCAAAGTACCTGTAGAGGCCATGCAGAACGTAATCTTCTTCCAGGTCAACCATCGCGAGGAGGTCGACTTAACCCCGTCGGTACCTACACTGCTCGACGTCTACTTCTACCACAGGGTCGAGGGTATGCGAATCATGGCGATGGCCGCTCTGTACGAAATTGGCAATGCCGAAAGCCTGAGCCTCGTGAAGCGCAACCTGTACAAGCAGCGCACGGAGCGCGTACGCGACTTTTCGATTTCCGCCCTGCAGGTCTATTACAACCACGGATCGTATAACAAGGGACTGTAAAACAACGGATCGTAAATCAACGGATCGTAAATCAAGGCATAGCAACCCTCACGGAAGACACCCCTCCCTTTTTCGGTGACCCCCTCGGCCTCTCCGCGCGACGTCCACACCCTAACGGCTTATCATGCGGTCCAGGTCGAAGGTGACGGAGAAGCCGCCCCTCAGGGTGTCGTAGGAACGGCGTACCCGGTAGGACTCGAGCGTGACATTCGAGTACCGGTTGTCTGATTCGACGAAGAACAGCATCGATACCGCGTCCAGCACGTCGTAGTCCAACTCGACCTGCCAGTCGAAATAATCGTACTCGAGTGTCGGGTAGATGAGGGAGCCGGACTGGGGGGCGTCCTTGATTTCATGCACCATATGGCGCACGCCGGCTTCGGCATGGATCTCGAGCGTGCGCGTGATCTCCCATTCGATCCCGGTTTCGGCGTCGACCGAGAGATAGTTGTAATAATCCTCGAATCGGTCGTCGCGGTATCGTCCGCCGGTCTCAAACGTCCAGGTCCACGCACGCGAGAAGGCGCGTTCGAGGCGCAGCGTGAGGTCGTAGTAGTCGAGGTGGTTTTCGGGGTAGCCGTCGTTTTGCCGGCCGTCGGCATCCCGGGCGAGGTAGGAGATGTATTTCTTGGATCGATAGGCTGCCTCGAGACTGGTTTCCCAGAAGGCGTCGTCCTTTTCCGGGGTACGATGGATCCATTCGAGAGATCCTTCGTGACTGTACGAGTCGAGGGAGGAGGCTCCTTCCGATTCTCGATAGTCCCGGTAGTGCCCGTTGTAGCCCAGGACGAGGGCCTGGCGAGCGTTTAACGCCAGAGTGAGATCCACCGCAGCGCCTGCCTGGTTGTATTCGAAGAGGCGCGAGAGTTCGTCTCCCAGCACGTTGGTCCCCACCCGTTTCACGGTGCGGCCTTCGGCTTCTGCGTAGAGGAACACGGACCTCGCGGCATCCCAGCGGTCGGACAGGCGCACCATGTGGTAGCCGCCGTTGAGGTTGTCGAACTTGTTGTATCGGTCCAGGTTGGCCGCGTAGTCCAGCCGGATGTCGTGCCGGCCTTTCTGGTACCGGAGGTCCAGGTCGGCGTCGATCGGGATGACGAGGTCGTTGTGGTACAGGCTGTCGACGTTGAGCAGCTGGGCGCCGGAGAGCAGCCGTGCGGGGCTTTTGAAGATGTTCTGGTTCTGGTGCATTCCCACTTCCAGGGAACCCGTCCATCGCCACTGTCCGGAGGCGGCTGGCGTCGAAATCTGGATCGCAATGAGGAGTGCGAATAGTACGTTCAGGCGTTTCATGGATCTGGATGGATAGAGGATGTAGAGGTCTCAGGGTGCTTCATGAGGGTTTCAGAGAGGCGCTACACATCGGCGTTGTGAGCCGGAGGGGCTGCCTTCAACTCGATAATCACCGCGTCCGCGGCTCGCGAATGAATAAAGGCCTCGAGCAGGCCGAACGTGCCCAACAGGACGCAGGCAACGAGAATCATGAAAAAGGAGGTATTGGCGTTGGTTTGTTTATGCATGGCGCTGGGTTTGGTGTTGAAGTTCGAGGAGGGGCCGTAACCCCTGCTCATTGATGGTTTGAATTTGAAGGCCGGGCCGGGCGTTGACTTCGAGCACGAGAGGGCCTCTTGCCCGGTCGATGACGAGGTCGATGCCGAGGTATTGCAACGGCAATAGCCGGGCCGTTCGCCGGCTGATGGCCAGAATATGGGACCAGTAGGGGAGTGTGATTCCTCGGAACGCTTTGCCGGAGTCGGGATGGAAATCCATGTACTGTTTGTCGCAAAATCCCCGCTTCAGCTTGCCAGTTTCGAGATCGATGCCGATCCCGAGCGCGCCCTGGTGCAGGTTGGCTTTGCCGTCAGAGGCGTCGGTCGGGATCCGCAGCATGGCTTGAATGATGGCGCCGTGGTGGGTGATCACCCGGAGGTCAGGGAGGCCGCCCTCATAGATCCGATCGAAGAAGGGGTGTGGGTGGACGCGGTATTCGATCAGCGCCGTATCGCGCTGGCCATTGGCGTGACTGCCGAAGATGATGTCGGCGATGTGCTTCTGCAGCGCCGGCGCGTTGTATCGCCTCCCCCCGGGCGTGATCCAGTGATCGGCGTGTTTCCTGAGAACGAGGATGTTATGCCCTTTTCTTCCTCGGGCCGGTTTGATGACGAACTCTTCGTACCGGCTCAAATGGTTCCAGGCTTTCTTGAGGGTGCCAATTTCAGAGAACGCCGCGATCGTAGGAGGAATCGGGATCCGGTGGCGTTCGAGCAGCTTTTTAGAGACGTATTTGTCGTTGGCGTACACGAAGTCCCGTCGCTTGTTGGCCTTGTGGACGACGTCGCCGTTCCTTCGATTGATGCCGAGAATCTCATTGCGCACCTGTTCGCGAAGCGCCTTCTGAGGAGTCCGGTCGACGAGCCATTTGAAGCGCAGGTGCTCCGAGAGGCGTAACCCCAGCCAGCGGCCCATCCCGAGGTTGGCGAGGGCGACCAGGATCAGCAGTTCGGGGAACGTGAGTATCAACCACTGGGTCGCGGTCAGGTGAATGATCAGGAAACAGGATGATATGACGAACACGGTCATGCCCATGACGTAAAAGGCCTTCACGAACCCTTCCTCCTTGAGGTGCTGGGATAACCGCTCGGCCGATACTGCCAGTATGACAAGGGGCAGCAGAGACAGCTGGAGGTAGTCTTCCCAGCCCATGTGATAACTCAAGAAGCTCGTGCCGAGCAGGATGCCTACGACGGCCAGCAGCATGAGGGCCAGCTTGGGGACGTACAGCAGCCCCCACTTTTCGAGCGGGATATGCAGGAGGGCGACCAGCAGCGTGACGAGCAAGAAGCCGCACAACGCCGGCAGCAGGCCGGTGTGAAGCCCAGAGGTCGCGATCAGGGCCGGCAGAAATACCCCATAGGTTTCCAGGCCGATGACGTTGCGGAAGAAGGCGACAATCATAGCCGCCACGGGGATCAGGAGAAGGATCTTGAGCGAGATCAGCGGCACACCGGACGACAGGTAAATCTGCCAGAGGGGGAAAGGATTGAGGAAAGGGCTGGTTACGTGTTCGGCGATCGACAAGAAATTCGTCGAAACCAGTTCCTCGTGAGATTCGATGCGTAAAAGGGCTTTACTTTCAGCGGTGTGGGTGATGACGTCCGTATTGCCGCGATACAGGGTCAGATAGTTGTCTGGAAGCGTGGCGAAGTGGCCATACTCCACATCGAAGGGCACCCAGCGACCGTCGATATACAGCTCTACCCATTTGTGCTCGGGATCCGCCGGGAAATGCGTCAGGATGAGCCCGCCGGCGATACGGCTGGGTATATGCGCGTGCCGGGCCAACGCGGCGAACAGCAGCGGCCGATCCATATGGGTGGCGTCGTTGTGCATGAGCTCCGAAGCAAACACACCGGGCGGGAAGGCCGAGGCCGGTTTCCCGGGCGCAGGACGGGGAGATGGACTATACCTCGCGGCGTATTCGAACAACGTCCGTAGTACGGGGAGAACGGTATGGGAGGGGATAGAGTCTGCAGACAGAGACGGAGGCAGGGGAAACAGCAAGGCATGCGCGGCGCGGAGGGGTTCTGTGTGATCGCCCTGCTCCGGGATGGGACGCAGGTAAGAGTCCAGTTCTTTCGGGTAAACGTCGGGGATAGAGAGGTCCTGGGGCACTTCGTACACCACCCGCCTGGACTGGACGTGGAAGGCATAGGTGATGTCGACGGTTTCCTGATTTTCGTTCGTGTACCAGAGTCCGAGCAACCCATGCGGATGTTCGCGGGTCGAGAAAGCGACCGGTCCGGAATAGACGGCCGAGGAGACCTGCTGCCGGTCGTCGGATTCGGGCAGGTACATGGCCAGGCCCGCCGGGGGGCCCTCGGCCTGAAGAGACACATGGAGCGATACCTCGTAGCCCTTCTCGGGCAAGAGGGTGCCCAGGTCGAACCCGAGGTAGGCGACTTTATAGGCGACAAGCAAGAGCACCCCGGCAAACACCAGTACCATCAGACTTCGTTCAATGTTCACAGGATACTGGATTTGCATGGTGCTGGAGCATGGTCAACGTCACAACCTGTCAAAGGCAGATTCAATGCTGATTCTATGCAGAAATTTCTATGCTGAAATCGAATCGATGGGCGGCGTGCAGCCGCGTCCGAATCGACGATCTCAATGGGCCAGGAGGGAAAGAGGGAGGAGGGGGAGTATAGATATATATGCTCGAAGCAGCGCCGACCCTATCGTTAACGAAGAATTCGGGATAGGACGGGGAGAGGAGCTGCAATGAATCGCACAGAGCTGTCTGGAGCATCAGCTAATTTAGTGCCAGAGACGTTGGATCATCGCAGGCCGTGACGGCCTGTCGGAAAAGGTGACCGATACGGGGGGCCTGCGATTTGATCCGTTCAAGAGATATTGATATACTTTATGAATAACGGACATTAATCGCACATATACTCTCATGAATTCTTCCCTGATGTCTCATTTTCTCGTCGGTCTGTTCAGTGCTATCCTGGGTGGGGTGGTCGCCGGGTATTTCGCCGTGCATTACCGGACGGGTCCGATACAAACCACCTTTGACGCGATCGACGTCAAGCGAATCAACGTCGTCGAAGACGACGGTTCGTACGCGCTGGTCCTCGCCAACTCACAGAACCTGCCCGGCGTCATCCGTAATGGAGAGGAACGCTCGCCGGATCAGCGCAAGAACGTAGGAGGCATTTTATATTACAATGCAAAAGGGGATGAAGTCGGCGGGTTGATTACAAACCGATCCGAGCGCGAGAACCGCGTAGATGGAGGCGTTCAGCTGTCGATGGATCAACTCAACGATCAGGGGCAGACCATCGCCCTGATGCACTGGATTAATGGGGATTTCGTTCGATCGGCGCTGCGCGTCTGGGATCTCCCCACCGATAAGCCTTACAGCACGATGAATGAGAATGCGCGCGCAAAAGAAGCGCGAGATCGGCTGGCGGCGGCCGAGTCGGAGGAAGAAGCCATTCGGCTCAACCGCGAATACCAGCGCGTGTTGGGAGAGGAAGGCCTGTGGGCGGAGCGGATTTATCTCGGAAGCGAAGGGGAGGGGGCCCGCCAGGCCATGCTCGAAATCAAGGACTCACAGTCCCAGCCCCGAATACGGCTCATCGTCGATGAACAGGATCGCCCCCGGATCGAAATGCTCGACGAAAACGGGGCTGTGGTTCGGTCCTGGAGCGAGGGCGATGAGTAAGGGCTGTACGACGGTGTACAAAATATATACATACGGGGGCGTGTTATGAACCCACTGATTCGCTCAATACATGGGATTGATTGGCAGCCAGGTTCACGTACGTGCGCGTTTGCCCGCCGGGCCAGAGGACGCGCACGCTGTCGGCGGAGGCTGCGACGCCGAGCCCCAGGATGAGCCGGGCGTGGTCAGACTGGGTGAGGTAGGACGAGCCGCTGCGCACCATGCGGCGCTGAGCGAGGCCGTCTGACCATACGGTGAGCTGCGCGCCCAGCGCGTCCAGGTTGGGATGCGCGCCTTCGAGCTCGAACGCGATCCAGTGGCCGGCCGGTTCGGTGTCGTTACGCAGCAGCTGCGGGGCGCCATTGTTGATCGTGAACAACACGTCGAGGTCGCCGTCGAGGTCGATGTCGGCCGTAGCCACTCCGCGAGCGACTACAGGGTCGGAAAAGGGCCGGCCGGCCTGATCGCTGACGTCGACGAACCGCCCCTCGACATTTCGGAAGATCTGGGGCGGCTGTTCGAAGGTAATATCCTGCTGGACCGCGTTGATCTCCGGCTCGATATGGCCGTTGGCGGCGATGAGGTCCTGGTAGCCGTCGAGGTCGACGTCGGCGAAGAGGAGGCCGAAGGTGAGCATGAGGAGTGAGGGGCGCGTCAGCCGGGCTGCGCCGGCGCGGTCCTGGAAGAGCTGGCCGTTGCCGATCTGTGTGTAGAGGGATACGGGCTCTTTGGAGAAGTTGCCGATGGCGACGGCAAAGAGGCCGTCGTTGGATACGTCGACGACGTCGATGCCCATGCCGGCGCGGGCGCGCCCGGTTTCGTCGTACCCGATGCCGGAAGCGATGGCCATATCGGTAAAGGTGCCGTCGCCGTCGTTGAGGTACAGGAAGTTGGGCTGCGTATCGTTGGAGACGGTAATGTCGGGCCAGCCGTCCCCGTTGAAATCGGCGATGGCTATGCCGAGCGATTTCCCCTCGCTGTTGAAGACGCCGGCCTGCTCGGTGACGTCTTCGAAGGAACGGCCTTCGACATTACGGTAGAGGCGGCACGATTCGCCCTGGTAGCCTTCGGGGGTGGCGTACGACTTCGTCTTGCCGTCGCGGGTGACGTAGATGTCCGTCTCGGGCGTCCATTTGACGTAGTTGGCGACGAAGAGGTCGAGCCAGCCGTCGCGGTCGACGTCGACCCAGGCGGCGCTGGTCGACCACGCCGGCGTGTCGCCGGGGGCGGCGCCGTTGCCGGTGACGCGCATCGCCTCGGTGACGTCGGAAAAGACGCCGGCGTCGTTACGAAGCAGGAGGTTGTCTCCGACGGCGGTGAGGTAGAGGTCGGCGTCGCCGTCGGCGTCGTAGTCGGCGAAGGCGGCGCCCATACCGTAGATCGAGAGGTCGAGGCCGGCCCGAGCGGTGACGTCGTCGAAGGTGCCGTCGCCGTTATTTCGGTACAAGGCGGGTGTGGGTGCGCCCTCCGGGGCCGGATAGCCCTGCCAGTTCGTGCTGTTGACCAGGAAGAGGTCGGGCCAGGGGTCGTCGTCGTAGCGAAAAAATCCGCCTCCGCTGCCGATCGTTTCGGGCATCCATTTGTTGCCGGCCGCCCCGTTGTAGTGGACGAAGTCGATGCCGGCCTCCTCCGTGACGTCGGTGAACTGGATGGCCGACCCGGCCTCCTCCTCCTGGCCGCCGGTGAAGCTGGGCCGCTCTTGGGTAAACCCGGGTTGTTCTTCGGGCGCTTCGGCGGGGTTACATCCCGTCAGGGAGGCCAGCCCGATCGCGAGCGAGACGATCGAGAAGACACACAGCGAGGCAGAGTACAGCCGGAGAGAAACGCGACGCATGGGGCGAGAAGTCGATGGTGGGGGATTACGGTGTGAGGGTGAGCCGGTGAATGCGGATCTCCTGGGCCATCAGGTTGGCGCCCGGGTTGTTGAGCCGGAACGTGCGGGCGGCTTCGCTGGCCGACTCGTCGATCTGGTAAAACGCAAACGCTTGCTCGGCCGCTTCGGCGTTGTCCTGCATGCCGAGCGCCCGGTAGTTCAGCATCCGGTGGTAATGGGCTTCCCGGTCTTCGGGGTCGATCCGGAGCACCTCATCGTAGGCCTCGATCGAGGCTTCGTATTGCTGGTCCAGGTAATACGTGCGGCCCAGTTGCCTCCAGGCCGCCCGGTCGTTCGGGAACCGGTCGAGCACGTACCGATACGCGGCAATGGCGTCGTCGTAGAGGCCGTCCTCCTGGCGTACGCGCCCCCAGACCCAGGCCACCCTGGGGTCGCCCACCGTGATCTGTTCGCAGGCCTGCAGGTGCTCGTAGGCCGCGTCCAGGTTGCCGTCCCGGAGCGCCGTTTTAGCCAGGTTGAGGGGGCCGTCGACGCGGTCCGGCGTCATGCGAGCCACCCGTGCGAAGGCGCGCCGGGCGCCGCGGGTGTCGTTCTCCAGCAGGAGGCCGATGCCGTAATCGTTGTACCGGATCCAGGCGTTGGGCTGATCGGAACGCGCGGCGGGGCGGACCGGCAGCGACGACCGGTCGGTGTCGTCGACGGGAAGTGTGACCTGATCCGCCGCAATGACCGTAACGGGCAGGTCGGGGACGTCGTCGAATTGTTTGAAGCCCTCGGGGTTGGCGCGGTAGGCGAATTCGGTGTAGGCGCGGTCGAACTTTCGCCAGAGCAGGCGCGCACGGAGTGTAAGCTTCTGGCCCGAGAGCGCTTCGGGCACCTTGAATTCGTAGTGGGCGATGTCGGCCGTGCCCGGCCCGATCACGTTGGCGTACACCGTGGTGTGGATGTCCTGAGCGTTCCGCATCTGGATCGGGTTGCTGTTTTTATCGACCAGGACCGCCTTGAACGTGTGCGCCATCGGGTCGAGGTGGCCGTCTTCGCCGAGGAAGCCGCTGATGGCGAGCACTGCGCCGTCCTCGGCGGTGACCGTGAACTCGAGCCATCCTTCGTTGGAATCGTTTGTGCCGCCCGGGAAGGTGTGGCCGACGCCCTGGTTGCGCACGACGACGTCGACGCGCACTTCTTCGCCGGCTGACAGCGGGGGCAGCGACTCGTCCAGCGCCATGACGGGTTCGGGCTGTGACGCCGTGGAGAGTGCGAAGATATCGACGCGCAGCTTTTCGTCCTGCAGGTCGTTTTCGAGGCGACGAATCGTGGTCGTGTCGCCGCGGAGGAAAGGCAGGGCCGTGTTGACGGACAGGAAGCGGTGTGATTTGACCTTTCCGTTTTTGGCGGCTACGTCGTTTAATACGGCGTCCTCCAGGGGCATATGGCAGTCCTGGCACGTCCTCGCCTCGGGAGGCAGGTAGAAGGTGCGCGACGCATTCAGGGCGACCCCGCTGTCGTGCCAGTTGTCGTATTCGTTCTGGCCGCGGAGCCAGCGGTAGTTATTGACCGGCTCCCGGAGGCTGACCTTGTGGCAGGTGGCGCAGAACTCGCTCGTCCGGAAGAAGGGTTTGAGCATCTGGCGTTTGTGGACGGTCGGTTTGGCTTTCAGGGCCGCGTCGTGCAGGAAGGCGCCCAGCGTGCCCGAGGCGGCGTCCGCGAAGACGTAAGGGTCTTCCTGTTCGTCGGCGATGTTGTAGTTGCCGTTGCCGGTGACGTCGTGGATCTTGTCGATGGCGTGGCAGGCGAGGCAGGTGAGGCCGGCCTGTGCCTCGGCCCACTGCCGGTCGATGGGCTGGTTCATCTTGCCGGCCAGCATCAGGGCCGGGTCGTGGCAGCCGCTGCACCACTTGCTCTTCACCCGGCCGACGTCCTGCGGGGCGATGTCCGGGAACGACGCCAGGTGCGCCTCGACCCACGGGTTGGTTTCCGACGGGTTGGTCCGCATCGACTGGATCGTGGCCTCGTAGAACGGGTTGTTGAAGGAGGCGAAGCGGTGGACAGACGTCTCCCACTGGGCGACGACGTCGGCGTGGCACCGCTGGCAGGTGGTCGCTCCGATCGGGGTATCTTTGACGAAGCCGTACGCGTCGATTTCTTCTTTGAGGAGGGCCTCCACGCCCAGGTCGTTGCGCGTGATGATGCGGGAGGGCAGGTAGCCGCCCGACGTCGTCGTGGTCGCCGCCGGGAAGAAGGGGCTTTCGGCCGGGACGAAGCCGGCCGGGACGAACGTGCTGTCGGTGAACTGCGAGACGTCGCGTGCGCGTGCGCCAGGGCCGGTATCAAGGCCCTGTTCGATGGCGAGCTGGGCCTCTTCGGTGCGTATGATGTCCCGGTTCGTGAAGCTGTGCCAGACGACGAGAAGGAGGAGCACCGAAGCGACCGCCCCGGCGAACGCGCGCTGCAAATGTCTGCGGGGTTTGTTGTTTCTGCTCTTATACCGGTGCAGCAGGTAGGCGATCGGCGCCGCAACGGCGCAGGCGACGTGGATCCACCAGGCCCAGCTGTTGTCGCGGCTGGCGGAGGCGGTCAGGATAAAGAGGCCGGTCACGGCCAGCACGATGCCGAGCGCCATGTAGGCGATGCCCGTCATGCCGCTCGGGCGCCTGTATCGCTTCCAGACGCGGGGTAAGTGGCCTATGCCGAACACGAGCATGAAACAAACCACGAGCAGGCCAACGCCGGTATGGGACAGCACCATGACCTGGAAGAGCTGGGGCAGCGAGGTTTCGCCGGCCGCGAAGAACGTCCAGTCCATCGCGTCGGCCAGCCGATTCAGCAGCAGGTACAGCGTATTGGCCAGCATGAACACCGCCAGCGCCAGCGCCGTACGCAGCACGATCCGTAGTGGTTTAGATACGAACCACCGATCCTTTCGCTTCCTCGAGTCTGTCTGTTGCTTCATGGCTCACAGCCTTGTTTGGGCCATTATCTGGTAGGCACAACCGGGATCGCCAGCTCAGTGTCCTGGGTCGTGCTCCTTCTACTAAGGAATATATCGGTTCCGGTGGGAATGATAATAATTTCTCCACAAAGATACCTGGAAGAGGTTCCGGGCTGCAGCAAATCCGCCAGTCCGGCTTTTTCCGTATCTTGGCCGCGTCGAGTCGATTTTCACAGAAACATGCCATGCTGGTCCGGCAAAAATCCATGTTGCATATATCCAGGCTGGCGGCAGGCGCCGCCGTATTGATGTTGCTCGTGCTTCTCTCATCGTCGTGCCGGTCGTTCAAGGAAGCCGGCCGGAACCTGGGCCAGGGCGTCGTCGAAGGGGCCGAGCCGCTGGCCGACGACTTCGGCGAACGCATCGTCGAGGGGCTGGAGCGGGGGCTCCTGCAGTCGGAGATGGACGCCTACCTGGATTCGCTCATCCACGATCTGGGGGATTCCATGGACGTGGCCATACGGATCTGGCGGGAGGCCGCCCTGGGAGACACCACGGCGGCGCGGCTGGCGGAGCTGAGAGATACGATGCTTACGGAGGCGACCCGCCGGCAACTCCGGCTGCTCATGGATGACCTGCTGGGCAATGAGACCCAGGCCGACGTCCGTGCGCTCCGCGAGGAACTGTTCGGGGATCCCATGCTGGCGAGCCTGGTGCAGCTGCGCAACGAACTCACCGGCGCCGAGACGCAGGAGCAGATCCTGACGATCGCCGACGCGTTCGTCCAGCAGGTCCGGGACAGCTACGTCAGGCACCTGCGGCCCGAGATCCGGAGCGACATCGACCACGCCCGCACCGAGTCCGAAGGCATCATCGACTGGGTCCGGCAGAATGCGATCACGGTGATCCTGGTGGCCGGGGGAGTGCTGGCCCTGCTCATCGGGCTGGTGTGGTATTTCTGGAAAAATCGCCGGCACCGCCGGATGGTCAAAATCATCACCAGCGAAATCGACAACCTGAGGAAAAAAGACCCCCGGGCGTACGAATACCTGACGGAGAACATTCAGGGCCAGGCTGTCCGCGGTCAGGTCGAGAAACCCCTGCGCAAAATCCTGGACGACCAGGGCATCCTCCGAGAGGAGTAGCAGGGCGGTCATCGGGCCGGTGAAGCGTGTATCACCGGTAGAACTTGATCCCCGAATTCGGGTATGAGGCATACAATAGTATCTGAACGAACACTACCCCATATAGATCATGGAAAGACCTCGTCGCTATTCACGGGCCGTACACGTCGGATCGGTACAAATCGGCGGCGGCGCGCCGATATCGGTCCAGTCCATGACCGTATCGAAGACGCACGACGTCGAGGTCTGCCTCGCTGAGATCGAGGCGCTGGCGCAGGCCGGCGCCGACATCGTGCGCGTGGCCGTCCCCCGGCCCGAAGACGCCGACGCCCTCGCTGCCATCGTCGAAGGCGCGTCCGTACCCATCGTGGCCGACATCCACTTCAACTACCAGTATGCGCTCAAGGCCGTCGAAGCCGGCGTCGCCAAGGTGCGCATCAACCCGGGCAACATCGGGAAGCCGGAGTGGGAGCGCGAGGTGCTGCTGGCGGCCAAAGAAGCCGGCATCCCCATCCGCATCGGCGTCAACTCCGGCTCGCTCGAGCGCGACATCCTCGACAAGTACGGCTATCCGCAGCCGGAAGCCCTTTACGAGAGCGCGATGCGCCATGTCGAGATCTGCTCAGCGAACGGCTTCGAGGATATCGTCATCTCGGTCAAACATTCCGACGTCTATTTCATGATCCAGGCCTACAAGCTGCTGGCCGATCGCACCGACTTCCCGCTCCATCTCGGCGTAACCGAGTCCGGTACGTTGAGCTCGGGCACGATCAAGAGCTCGATCGGCATCGGGGCCCTGCTCGCCGAAGGCATCGGCGACACGATCCGGGTCTCGCTGACCACCGAATCGGTGAAAGAGGTCGAAGTCGGGCACCAGATCCTGAAGTCCCTCCGGCTGGGCCGGCCGGGTGTCAACATCATCGCGTGCCCCACGTGCGGGCGCCTCGAAGTCGACCTCTTCAAGATCGCCGAGGAGGTCGAGGAGGCTGTGAAGGCCCAGAACTTTGAAAAAGACCTGAACGTGGCTCTCATGGGGTGCGCCGTCAACGGGCCTGGCGAAGCCGCCGGCGCCGACCTCGGCGTGGCCTGCGGCCGCGGCCGCGCCCACCTCTTCAAAAAGGGGAAAATCGTGAAGACGATCGACGAGGGTGAGATCGTGTCGACCGTCATCGAGACCATCCGGAACTGGGACGACGAAGACGGAGAAGAGGCCGGCGCGGCGTCCGAGCTCGAGGGGCCGGAACTCAAGGTAATCCAGTAACGGGAGTTTATGGCCGGTGTCATAAGGGTGGCATAGGGGCTACTTAGGTTGGGGACATCCATTACTTAGTAACCCCGGTGAACGAACCAACCATGAATATGGCCTACAAACCCACCGATTACAGCACCGTTTCCCCGTATCTGGTCGTGCAAGGCGCGCAGGAGGTGATTGACTTTCTAAAGGCGGTCTTCGATGCCTCGGAGCTGCGTCGCTACGACAATCCCGACGGCTCGATCGTGCACGCCGAGGTGCGGATAGAAGACAGCGTCATCATGATGGGCGACGCCGGCGAACACTGGCCGGGGATCGTCTCTCACCTGCACGTGTACGTCCGCGACGTCGACGCCGTCTATGAGCGGGCGCTGGCAGCGGGCGCCGCGTCGGTTCAGGAGCCGCAGCAAAAAGGCGAAGATCCAGATCGCCGCGGCGGCGTTAAAGGTCCCGGAGGTAATACCTGGTGGATCTCTTCGCAGGGCTCGTGACGGAGCTGCAGATTCCAGCGGCGGTTGTCCTGTTTCCTGTGCCCGGGGTTCAGGCGGCAAAGGAGACCCATCGAGAGGGTCCCCCGTTTCGCTGAGGGTTGCTGGGCGATTGAGTGAGCGAAGGGCCCTGGACCGCTTGCGGCGTGGTCCGAGCGTTATCGAAGGCCTCTCGCCGACTTTAGAAGGCTTCGAGGCGGCGCGGGAGAGGGCAACGCGGATTTTCAGAGGGCGACACGTCCGGGGGGATCGGTTGGGAGGGCTGTTTGAAGGACGTTTCCAGCGGACGAACGACATTACGTAAAAAATGGGATTCGCCAGCAGTTACAGGCGCGCGATGCCCTCTGACGGCTTAGATTGTAGCCAGGGCTTGGTTGATCATTTTGGCTGCGAGAATGGAATGTGGCGGAGGTGTGAAAAAGAAAGTACATCGCAATGATTACATCGCAATGATAACGCCATCTGCGGGTTATGGCCTGCATGGGGCAAGTACGCGTCACAAGAATACATGGGAGTTTCGTATGGCGACCCAACGAGAAATGGACTTCACTTATGGTCTCATCGACCGGATCTTTCGGCTTAGCATGGGCGAGACGGGGGATTTTAGCTGCGCGAAATACGATGGAGATTTCTCGCTAACCCTGGAGGAGGCACAGCGTCGCAAACATGAATTTCTGTTTGATCAACTCCACCTTCGACCCGGTCAGCGAGTGCTCGACATGGGATGTGGATGGGGCCCGGTACTGGCATCACTGAAGAGTAGAGGCGTCAAGGCCATCGGTGTGACGCTGTCGAAAGACCAGGCGGCGGCGTGCGCCCGCAATGGACTGGAAGCGCACGTGCTGGACTGCCGAACGATCAGGGCCGACACCTTTGGGTCCTTTGACGCGATCACCAGCCTGGGTGCGTTCGAACATTTCTGTTCTCGCGAGGCGTTCGAAGCTGGCAAGCAAGATGCCATCTACAACGATCTCTTTCGTGTAGCGTACGACCTGATCCCGCGAGGCGGAAGGTTCTATTTGCAGACGATGGTCTATGGGCCCAACATGATCTCGCCGGAAAAGATCGACGTGAATGCGCCGCGGGGGTCAGTCGAGCAGGCGCTCGGACTCATGGAAAAGCAATTTCCAGGGTCTTGGCTGCCATATGGGGCTGAGCAAATCGAGCGAACCGCCCACCCGTATTTTCGGGTCGTCTGGAAAGAAAGCGGACGCCTCGACTATATCGAGACGATCCGGCAGTGGGGAAGACGGTTTGCTGCACCGAGCTTCAAGAAGTTGATGTTCAAGTTGTCGCTCGTCCCCTGGTATGTCCTGAGTCGGGATTTCCGACTGGCGTTTGTCTCTGGCATACCGTACAATCGGATCTGCTTCGATTCTCTTGCCCTTGACCACTACCGCATGGTCCTTGAGCGGGCCGACTAGCGACTGATAGGGCGTGAAGGTCAGAACGCGCGTGACCTTACCCTGGTGTTGACCCGGTAGAGCTTCCGCTCTTGGGGCGGAAAACGAAGAGCAACAGAAACCGAATGAAGTAGGGTTGTCATCCCCTATACGCTATAATGAGATAAAACGTAGAACATTGATCGACTTTGGCTATGAATTCAGACGTGGCAAAGCTGTTAGAACAAGCGTGGAATAAACGAAGGGGGGAGCAGTATGCTGATGCAGAAGCCTTATTAATCGAGGCACGCGGTCTTTGTGGAGCGGACGATTATGATGCGCTGGGGCGTATTTATCACATATACATGCAACTCGATTACGACCAGGGAAATCTAACAAAAGCCCTTGAGCTGTGTCAAAAATCTCTGTCGTACTACAAAAAAACGAACAAACCAGACCGGATCGCGCATTCGACCAGACACCTGGCCGACTTGCAGCGTCATCTGGGCCTGGCTGCTGAATCAGAAAGTAACTACCGTAAGGCGATGGGGATGTACAAAGCAAGTCCAGTGCAGCAAGCTGGTGATCTGGCGAACGCGCTACGAGGATTTGCTATTGTTCTTGAAAACCGAAAAAAAACAGATGAAGCTATAACTGCCTGGCGTGAAACGAAAACATTATATCAATCGCTGGGATTAGAGGCAGGGGTAGATGAAGCAACTCAGAGGCTAGCTGCCTTGCAATCATGAATAGTTGTCTAGGGCGTGTGGACATTTAGCGGCGGCCAGCGCTTTGTTGATGGATGTTGACCAGATCAAGGCGCATTCCGAGACGCGATGCGGGGTATCTCGCGAGGAATCTGAGGAAATATCGGTGCAAGAATTCGGGGTAGGTATGTATGAGTTGCAAAGCCGGGAATGGTCGGCGGGAATGTACCTTATTCGTCTAACCACAGAGATGGGGAAGCAGTGGGTGCGGTCCATAATAGTAGCCGAGTAGCGATTTGATGGCCTCCATAGAAATTAATGGGACGACCCTGGAGCTACATGATCTCGGGGGCGGCGAAACCGTTGTGCTCGTTCATGGGTCAGCCAGTGATGTCCGGACCTGGAGATTGCAAGAAGAAGTTTTCGCCAGTCAATTTCGTACGATTGCTTACAGCAGACGCTACCACTGGCCTAATGCTAAAATCTCTGACGGATCGACCTATGCTGTCGAGGAGCATGTAGATGACCTTTACGTGTTGCGAACACACCCCAACCAACGTAATGTAAACCATGACTGACCCCTTTATCTCACGTGTCGGCGGAATCCTTAGCGCCGATATTGCCGTTCCCGAACACGAACGTGAAATGCATTTCTACTCACGTGTACTCAGCACGGGCAAGAATCCGCTCTGGCGCGAGGATCTGATGAACAATCGGGGCATGCCGATCATCGGATTAGGTGCGCGTAGCACGGAGTATGCCCACCTTCCGCTCCAATGGATGCCGCACATCCAGGTCGCCGATGTTGCAGCCAGTGTAGAGCATGCGCTCGATCTTGGAGGGAGTGAGCTTATGCATGACAAAGATAACAATGGTAAGAGCCAGTGGGCCGTGCTGCTCGATCCAAATGGGGTGGCGTTTGGGATTATCCCAGTCGTTTCTGCGGAGGCGATCCCCTCAACTGAGGATGCTGCGGGGCATGTAGGTTGCATCTCTTGGCTCGACCTGACGGTCCCTGACGCATCGGCCACCCGCGACTTCTATCGACAGGTCGTTGGCTGGTCGGTGCAGGCCGTCGAGATGGAGGACGCTGGCGAACGCTATGCCGACTTCAACATGTTAGGCGCTGATGGAAATCCGGTGGCGGGAATCTGTCACGCGCGTGGCGTGAACCTGGGCGTACCGCCCATCTGGATGATCTACCTTCCCGTTGGAGACCTCGCCGAAAGTCTCCGCCGGGTAAGAGAGGAAGGAGGGGAGATCATCAAGACGACATGGGGGAGCAATGAGGAGTATACATCCGCAGTTGTTCAGGATCCTGTGGGCGCGTGCCTGGCGTTGGTGCCGGTTTGACGTGATCCAAGTTCCGACCATGCCCTGGTACTCTGACGGCCGAGGTTGTCGCTGAGTCAGGCTATTCGTATTATGATCGGCAGCGGGGAGAAACAGGGTCTATTTCGTGTTGTATCCGAAAAGATGAGCGACTACTCCGTTTATTCTCCGAAGTTGTGCCTCGTATACACCAAATCGATGCAAGACGATCATCTGCGATACCTTCTGGTGCGTCGGCTCTACCGGTTAGCGCGATGGGAAGAAGCGGCTGCGCTCTGGCCGCCTACTCGCCCTTGCGAAAGTCGAGATGCATGTTTGACTGCCATTTACAGTGCGCGAGCACTGGCGCGAATAGGGCTCGAGGTGGAAGCTGCCGGATGACTGGAGGTCGTGCGCGAGAAGGCCGAACAATATGGTGTACTCACGTTTTGAAATACCGTACAGGGTGAGACTGTACGCTAAAAAGGCGACCGCCCTCAGGCGTGAAATAGGGCGCCATGGTGAGATAAAAGAAAAGCAAACAATGCCTACGAAATCCGGATTTAGCGGCTTGCTATTGTATAGAGAAGGGGAGTTTTCTATCTTTTGCCCGATCTTTTATAACAACAAGTCAGAAAAACATGTCTAATCCGTATTCAAAATTGGTGAGTCTGGTCGAAGGTCTGGAGAACGATTTCGCTGCCTTCTATCAGAAGGAGAATAAAGCAGCCGGCACCCGGGTAAGAAAGGGGATGCAGGAGCTCAAATCCCTGGCACAAGAGATCCGCGTCGATATCCAGGAAAAGAAGAACGCGTAATCGATAATTGAACGCACAGGTGGGCGTCTTTCCTGATAGCTCGATTAGGGCGCGGGAGAGGCGCCCATGTCGTTTTGAGTCGCATCTACCGAAATTTCATTTCAGCTCGAGGCTTTCTGTATTCCCCGGTTTATGGTTCGCTCTGGAGGGATTAACTCACATACCTGGTATACAGGCCATTCAAGCGACACGATGCGTTGTCTTGCTATAGTTGCTATTTTCTCATTGGCTGGCGCGGCCTGGGTTCAGAAAGCAGATGCGCAAGATGCAGAACCCATGGAGGCTTCCGATCGGGATGCGGTACGACGATATCTGGCGCATGATGCCCCTGCAATTGCCCTTGTGGGTGTCATGGTGATCGATGGTACGGGAGGACTGCCGGCGACCAATCAGACCGTACTCTTCGAACGGGGAGTGATCTCCGGTGTAGGCCCCGTGGGGTCGATGGCCATTCCCGAGGAGGCCACGGTTCTACATCTGGAGGGCCATACGGTCATCCCCGGCCTGGTGGGCATGCACGACCACACGCACATGCCCGGCATTACGTTTATGGGCTACACCGCATCGCGTCTCTGGTTGGCCTCGGGCGTGACGACGGTGCAGACCGCAGGGAGTGCCGAGCCCGAAGCCGAGTTGGCGCTGGCAAAAGCCATTGAGGCCGGTGAAACGGTCGGCCCTACGATTTTCCCTACGGCCCCGTACGTAACCGGTCCGGGAGGCAATGGGCCGATGCCGAAGCCGGCCACGGTAGAAGAAACTCGAGCATTTGTGCGTACATGGTCCCAGGCCGGCGCAACGTGGTTCAAGCTCTACCGGCACGTAGAACCGGACATCGCAGAGACTGTGATTGAAGAGGCGCACGCGCTGGGTCGGAAAGTGACCGGCCACCTGTGTTCACTCACGTTTCGGGGGGCGGCACAGTCAGGCATAGACCGCATCGAACACGGGCTCATCGCTTCGTCCGACTTTGTTGTGGATAAACCGGAAGGTGGATGTGTTTCAACGCGCCATACGGTGGCTGAGCTTGACCTTGACGACCCGCGTGTCGCTGAGCTGGTTGATCTTTTAGTGACCGAAGAGGTTACTTTGACGTCTACGTTAGCCATCATCGAGTCGCATTTTCCCCATCGACCTCAAGGGGATGCCCGTACGTTGGCCTTGCTGTCGCCTGAGTGGCGAGCGCGTTACGAAATGCGCCAGACCAGGCTGGCAAAAGGCGCCGGATATACGACAATGACTCCGGCATTGTTGGGCAAATTCATGGCTTTTGAACGCATGTTCGTGCAGGCGGGGGGGAAGCTCGTCATGGGGCCGGACCCCGGCCGGCACGTGCTGCCCGGATACGGCAACCAGCGGGGATTCGAGCTGCTGGTCGAAGCGGGCTTCTCGGTGCCTGAAGCGATGCAGATCGCCACCTCCAACGGCGCCGAAGTATTGGGAATAGGTCATGAGTCAGGCCGGATTGCTGAAGGGTATGTGGCGGATCTCGTCGTCCTCGATGGCCATCTATCCGCTGCGCCTTCGGTGATTCGAGACGTCGAGATCGTTTTCAAGAACGGCATCGGTTTCGATCCGGAGAAGCTCATCGCGGACGTGAAGGGGCAGGTGGGTTACCGGTAGGTTGTTGATCGCTACCCCAGGGGAGCCAGTGCGATGAGAGGCAGCCGGAAGAGAACAATTTTCGTCCCGGCCGACGGATATGGCCTTGCCCAGCCGAAAGCCACCGAGATCCTGGATGTCTGATGCCGGTAGGAGATCACGGCTTTGCGCGCATGACACGGTGCAGTTGCATCGAAGTTATTGGTCCACAAAGGTACGCATCGCTACATCGCCAATGAAGAACTCCCGCATGTCTGCCGATGGCATTGCCGGTTCCACGTACACGAACTCATCCGATTCAAAGATGGCTTGAAAGGTGGGCTCTCTGTTGGCCCACTCGGTAGAATCCGCATACTCGGTCATCAGCATCACATCCCATCCGCGAGCCGAGTCCTGGGGTGCGACAAAGGCGCGATAGGATAAAACGGCGCCGCGTTGACGAGCGATGCCTCTCGCGTTGGCCCAGTTCGTTTCGATCGATCGAAGGTAATGGGCTTGTTGTCCGGGCAACGTTCTGATAAGATCGACGGTCCACACGGTGTGTGTATCGGGGGCGTTCTTTGACTCTACTTGTGCGCAACCGGTCAAGAGGAGGAGTACCAATATTGTTCGCATGACGGAGATAAACCGTAGATCAGACAAATTGAATGTCCACACGCCCTAATATAAGGCAGCCCGTGGAAGGGTATGACGAATCGGTGCTTTCGTGGCTCAAGGATCACCGTTACGGGATCGAGAGGTTCCCGGATCCCGTAACGACTCCCGATGCGAGCGGTTCATGATCAAATGAGCAGGTGGGCAAATAACGCGGCCAGGCCGAGAAAACTCATGAACCCGGCCACGTCCGTGACGGTCGTCAGGACGATCGACGAGGATTGCGCCGGGTCTTGATTCAAGGACGTGAGCAAGACGGGAATCACCGCGCCGGCCAGCCCGGCCATGACCATGGAGGTCACCATAGAGACCCCGATGACGCCCGCAATACCCGTATTGCCCGACCAGAAATAGACCACGCCGGCGGTGAGAGCGGCAATGGCGATGCCGTTGCCCAGGCCGACCAGGAGCTCTTTGAGCACCACACGGGGCCACTGGCGGACCCGAATTTCGCGTAAGGCAAGCCCCCTGAGCGTTACGGCGAGGGCCTGAGACCCCGTGTTACCGGACTGGCCGGCTACGACCGGAAGAAAGACGGCCAGCAAGGTGATCTGTGCGATCGTTTCCTCGAAGAGGCCCACGACGGCGGACGCCAGGAAGGCCGTTCCCAGGTTGACGATGAGCCAGGGCAGTCGTTTCCTGACGGCAAAGGACGGTCTGGACAGGGCGCGCTCCTCGCGTCCGGCGCCCACCATGGTCTGGAGGTTCTCTACGGCATCCTGGGTGGCTGCCCGCACCAGGGCGTCGTGCCGGATGACCCCCAGCAATCGGCCGTTGATGTCGACCACAGGCAGGGTAGACAGCCGAAGGCTTTCGAGCAGGCGTACGACCTCTTCGCGCAAGGAGACCGCCTGGACGCTGACAGGGTGATCTCTGACGAGTGTCTTGAGCAGGGCATCCGGCTGGGCAATGGCGAGTTCTTGCAGCGCAATCACGCCGGCCAGAATGCCTTCTTCGTCGATCAGGCACACGTCGTAAATACGCCGGTCTTTGATGGCGCGCAGCCGTTTCAGCGCATCGGCCACCGTTTCGTCAGGTCGGAGCACGAGTACGCGGGGATCCATGATGCTGCCGGCTGTTCCCGGGGGATAGGTCGTCAGATCCCGGTATTCCCGGGCCGCGTCCTCCGAAAGGCCTTTCAGGTAGGCCGCCAGCTTCTCGCCATCGAGGCGGGCCAGCAAAGCGGCGGCCGGCATCGGCTCCAGGGCAGCGAACAGCCTGCTGAACGCTTCGACGTCCATCTGTTCAATGATTTCCGTCGCTATATCAGGATTGATGCGCATCAAGATTTTTGCAGCGCGCGCGGGAGATTCCGATTCCAGCAACGCGCGTACGTCGGGCGGCGGTAGGGTCTCCAGCAATTGGGCCGATTCATTCGGGTGCAAGTCGAGGAAACCCCGGATCAATGTGCGTTGGGCCTTGGTTGAGGGTGCTTTCATCGCGGACTACGGTTTAGGGGTTCTTGCCCGGCTCTCTTCGAGGGACGGCACTCTGGAGAAGGCCATACAGGCCGACCTGGTAGAGCTCTCCCAGTGCGGACCCTGCCGTGCTCAGCTGAGACGAGGGTCTGAGGTTCGATTTTTCGAGCTGTAGCCTCAGGAGCGTTTTGTACCGGAGTGCGCCCAGAAATAGGTCATCCTCTTCGACGACGGGCAGGGCATAATAGTGCGTCCAGCCGGGATGGGAGGAGATGGATTGCAAGTCGGTATACACAAAAAGTTTTTCTACATGCGTATTCATGATCGAAGAAACGCGCTTCTTCGGAGGCGCGAGGAACAATTCGCGCATATTCAAGACCCCGGATAGCTTTTTGTCGCGATTTATGGCATACAGGTAGCGGGTTACGCGTTGAGCGCCTGTACGCGCTTCTTCGATAACGTCCTGAACGGTTACTTCGTCCAGTAGGGCAAAAACGTCGAAGTCGGTGAGCGCGCCGGCTGTGCCTCTCGGGTACTTGAGGTTCCGCCTGAGTTTTTCTCCGTGTTTCGAGGCCATACCGGCGAGAATGGAATTGCGCCGGCCCTCTTCGATTCGCCGCAGCATGAGTACGGCGATTTCTGCAGAGAGGTGGACCAGCATCTGAGCGGCAAAAGCCGGCGTGGTATGATCGAGGCATCGGGCTGCATAATTCAGGCTCATCCGGTCGAGAACGCCGGCAGCCAGAGGGGGCGGCGATAGTTCGAGCGCTGCGGCCGTCGCTTCGGGGGAAAGCTGCTCGAGAACGCGAGCTGCATCTTCCGGGTGTGAGGCCATAAACGTGTTGGCGACGTGTTGCTGGATGTCCATATCACCGGTCCTCCAAGATGAGCGTAGAATTGGCGTCGTTAAAGCGTTCGGCAGGTACGAGAACCTGTTCCGTTGCCGTCTGGAGAACCAACGCCGTCGGTGTAATTTGTGTAATGCGCCCTTCGATGGCATCGATCTTGACCCGCTGGCCCACCTCGTACGTTTTCTGCACGTAGTAGGAAGCCAGGATGTTAGCGACTACGGAGCGGGCGCCCAGCCCAAACGCAAGCGCAGCGGCAAAAAGTAATGCCGCGATCACGAGATAAATGATGTTGACCAGGAGAGAGATGTCGATCCCGATTAAGTCGACGGCGATCAGCAACGAAAGGGTGAGCACGAGGAATCGGACGAATTTGCCGAGGGTGTCTGTTGCCGCAAAGTTGAGCGAGCTTGCAGCCCGAACGACGCCGGTTTGAAGGACGTTGGCGCCCACATAACCGGCCACGCCAATCAGCGCTGCGGTGAGTATCCGGGGGAGATAATTGGCAATGCCGGAGAGCCAGATCGTTACCACCGGCAGCCCCAGGATCTCCGTGGAGGCCGTCAAAAAGAGGAACAAAACCATCCAGTAGACGAATCCGCTGAGTATACGCACCAACGAAGGGTTGATCCAGACCTTTCGTAGCTCACCCCGCACCAGGCGACCGGGGAGAAAACGGTCAGGATTGAGTAATATTCGATGCATGAGGGTTCGCAGCAACACAGCGAGGCCCAGGCCCAGCAAAAACAGGAGGACGGCGGCCGCAATGTCCGGCAGCGTCCCCAGGACGCCCTCCTGGATGCGGTTGAACACGTCCTGGAAGTTTGTAAGTAGGGGTTCGGGATTCATGGTGAGATTCTCGTTTAAAGGTGCAGGAAGTATCACGAACGCGTCAAAGATGAAAGTATAACGTCTTTTAATGCAGAACAACCGAAGGGATCGCTTTTATGCATATCCTGTACATATCTTTAGCGGTTGTTGTGTCGATTTGTCTTGTACAGTTCGCGAAACATCTGTTATACAACGACCCCCTTTTCGTACGAATCTGACCTGTGTCATCTCAGGAGAGGATTCATGCTGGCACCAGCAGACAGGACCTATGATTAATACCTTTAAAGAAGCGTGCGAATTCGTCCTCGAGCATAAAGTGTGTACGGTATTCGGCAGTAAGAACTCACCCTATGCGTCGCTCTGGGATAACACCGATCTCTCGGAAGAAAAGCCCCCCGAAGGCGGGTGGAGCCCCAGGGTCAAAGCGGTATGGGCCTGGAAAACGCAGATTCCCCAAACCTATCCGGACGATTTTTTTTATGGGAAAGTGCCGGGAGGGGACGCGGTACTGATGGAGATGGACTATTTCCGCACGGAGCACTACCCAAAACACGCCAGACCGATTGCAGAGCTCGATCCTCTCGCTAGAGGCGTATATGCGTTGGTTCTTATGGAGCCGATGTTCACCGGTGAGCTCAGGAAGCGGGCCATGGAAGAGCTGGGGTGTACCAAGAGCCAGTTCGACACGGCGCTCAAGAAGCTCCAGATCAGCCTGAATATCGTTCGTTCAAACGACCCGACCCTGTCCAACGATCAGTGGCTGCCCTTTGAGGAAGTCCATGCTGATATCGTGGCCCTGTACAGGTAAGGAGCAGATGTTACGCGCATCCGGCGCGTAACATCACTTATTTCACGAGGATCATTTTGCTCTGGTGAATCTCTCCCCCTGCCACGAGGCGAGAGAGATACACCCCGCTAGCGAGCGATTCGGCGTCGAAACGGACCTGGTACCGGCCCGAAGGCTGCGTGCGATCCACCAGCACGTCGATTTCGCGACCGGAAAGGTCATACACGGCCAGGTGGACCGGGCCGGCGTGGCCCAAGGTATACGTGACGGTCGTACTCGGGTTGAACGGGTTCGGATAGTTGCCTTCCAGCGCGAACTGAGCCGGCAGCCCCGTCTCCTCTTCGGTCGAGGTCGGCAGGACGACGTTCACCCCGTTGAGCATCGCTTCGGTGGCATTGACCAGCTGTCTGTTAAACGCGTAGTTGTCTGAGGGAAACGCCTCGAAACTCTCCCGGGCTCGTTCTATGACTTTCGTCATACCCCCGGGAATCTCGTCCGGAAGCCCCCGCTTTTGTACATCATCCCAGATCATGAAGAGCCAGAATCGAAAGTGATTTTCGATCATGCGTTGATACGGCTGGAAATACGCCGGATCGAGTTCCGCTGTGTTCTTGCGGTAAAAGGGTGTTTTTGTGTTAATGGGTTTATTGGCTTGATAACCACTTTTGACGATATCAGGGCTGTAGTTCTCCAGCACGAATTTACGCGTCAGTACGTAGAGGTGATGGAGTGCGAAGCCTATGGAGTTTTCTTCCTCTTCGAAATCGATGTGGATAAACTTGGAGAAATATTCCAGGTTGTTTTTAGAGCTGCCTCCTCCACTTTTCTTCATGCCCTGATCGAAGGTCCACCCGACATAGAACCAGGGCACGCGCAACTTCGGCATTTCTCCCCGGGCCTGCGCTTTGCGGCTTTCAGCCGGCGCAATTCGTTCATACAGCTCTTCCGGAAGGGTGTCTTCTCCCAACCCGGTGTGGCGCATGAAGTCGCCCACGTTCCACCAGGGGTTGTCCTGATAGGTATCGTCATCGGCCTGCGCAACCGGGTAGAACGCCATAAAAGGACGCTCCTCGTAGGGCAGTCCACTACTGGCAGCCCCGGCGACCTCGTTCCGGAAGAAGTGCTGGGCAAACAGCACCGAGCGGAATTTCTCGTCGAACAATTCGTTGGACGACCCCGAAAAATGCTGAAACGTCATGTCCTCGATGCGTTCGACCATGTCGACAATGCGTGCGTCGGTCGGATCGGCCAGGTAGGCATCCTGCAAGGCATACCATTCGGTGGGGTCGATCGGAAGCCGGGGCAGATCGGGCAACCAGTCGGCAATCGTAGCGTGCAGGTCGCCGCGGTGGGGGTCCTCGGACCACCGATTGAGTTCAAGCCCGATCTGGAGGTGCCTGCCATCGGCCTTATCGGACAGCATTTCTTCCCGCATCGCGAGGGCCTGTTCCATCGTGAGGATGTCCGAGGCAGCAAACAAGAAGTTCTTCTGCACGAGCTGATCGTAGAAGGCCAGTTCTTTTTCCTGGACCGTACCTCCCGGGACCAGGGGTGTTCCACCGGGTTGGAAAGGCCGAAATTCCAGCGGGTCCACCGGATCGGTGATGTTGTACTTCTGGCGCAAGGCGTCGACGAGCGCGACGATTTTGTCTACGTCGTCTTCCGTGAGCTCATTGCCTACGTGGGGCTCAGCACGGCGCCGGATCGTTTCTTCGTTGAAGGCGATGTAGGCGAGGTCCAGGCCGTCAGGCGCGTGGCAATTCGCACACGCCGCCCTTTCCTGAATGAGTCCCGGTTTGCGAAACGCTTCGATGCCTTCTTTGATGACGAGTTCTACATCGCCCTGAATCTGGGCGGTGACGAGAGGGGGTAAAGCGATTGCATAAGTAACGAGCAGTACAAATGCGTTTACCAGTACGCGCATAGTTTCACCTACGTGTTTGTGTTAACCTGAAGCCGCGAGGGGGATCGATATAAAAGAATCGATATACGAATAGAAAGGGGGAGCGCCCATCTCATCTGGGCAGTTATGGGGGTCACATTGAGATGGGTGGAGAGAAAGAGAGGCTAACAAAAACTCGTAGCAAGGAGTGTTCCAGTAAGGCGAGTCAAACGTGCAGAAGGGGCATTCAATCGCAGCGCGATGGGAGCCTCAAAACGGCGATTGGGGAGGAAAACATACCCGGTCGTACCTCCCTGGATGATGGTTCCGGTGTCCCGTTCATGGCTCATATCAGAAAAGGGGGAGATGCCCCACTATCGAAAACCGGACAGCAGCCGATCCTTAATGGTATACCGTATCCCGTTCTCCATTTCTTGAGTACGACGATGGACCATGAATATAAGAAATTCTTCGACATGTCTCTCGACCTGTGCTGCATTGCAGGGACCGATGCGTACTTCAAAATGATTAACCCTGCATTCAGCGAAGTATTGGGCTACACGTTCGAGGAATTGTTGTCACGGCCTTTTCTGGATTACGTTCACGAGGACGACCAGCCCAGGACCCTGAGAGAGGTTTCCCGGCTGGCAGAAGGAGCGCGGACCATCCAGTTCAGGAATAGATATCGTTGCAAGGATGGGACGTACAAGTGGCTCTCCTGGAAATGCCAGCCGGACAGCGCATCTGGCCTGTTGTACGCGACAGCGAGGGACGTATCCTGGGAAGTCAAACAGCTGGAGAAAGCCGCTACACAAGAAACGCTTCTCGATGCCACGTTCAAGCTGGCAAACATGGGCCGGTGGGAATGGAGGGCAAGTACCAATAGAATTTATTGTTCAGAACACATGCTGAACATATTAGGGCTCGAGGACAGAGAAGACGGTTTTGATGTTGAATCTTTTGCAAGATTCACTCATCCGGACGATGAAGAGTTGCTCACAAAGGCCTTTCTACGAGATCCCCAGATGAAAGGCGCTATGCCTTTCGAGTTCAGGTTTGTCCGGGCTGACGGATCCGTTCGAACCGTCTGGTCTGATATTGAGCACGCGGTAGATCAAGACGGAAACCTGATAAGTATCATTGGCGCCGTTCAAGATATCACGGAACGTAAAGCGCTCGAACTACAGTTGATGCAGGCACAGAAACTGGAGTCGATCGGTGAGCTCGCGGCCGGCGTGGCGCACGAAATCAATACCCCCATTCAATACGTGGGGGATAATACCCGCTTCGTCCAGGATGCATTTCAGGACATCAAGGAGCTGTTTGATTGCTTCGAGGCACTGATCGGGTCGATGAAGGAAAGTGTCCTCACCGGAGATATGGCGGAATCAATGGAAGACCGGGTCGGAGAAGTGGAAGAAAAAGTAGAAGAAGTCGATTTCGAATACCTGGCCGAGGAAATACCCAGAGCCATCGAACAGTCTATCGAAGGAATTAATCGCGTGGCCAGGATCGTTAAGGCCATGAAAGAATTCTCGCATCCTGGCAACGAAGAGAAGACATCCATCGATTTGAATTCATCGCTCGAAAGTGCGGTCACCATTGCCCGCAACGAGTGGAAATACGTCGCCGATGTCCGTCTGGACCTCACTCCGGATTTGCCCGAAGTCATGTGTTTGCCAGGAGAGCTAAATCAGGTCTTCCTGAATATTATCGTCAATGCCGCTCACGCGATCACCAGGACACTGCAGACCCATACCGACGAAAAAGGGTCCATCACGATCAGCACACACGACGCGGAGCAGTGGGTCGAGGTGCGCATCGCTGATACGGGAGGCGGTATTCCGGATCGCATCAAGGATCGCGTCTTCGAACCGTTCTTCACGACCAAGGATATCGGGAAGGGAACCGGACAAGGATTGGCGATCGCCTATTCGGTCGTGGTGGATAAACACAATGGAGAGATCTTCTTCGAGACCGAGCCGGGGATCGGTACGACCTTTTTCATCCGCATTCCAAAACAAACCCAGTTAGATCATGTAGAGGCAAAATGATGATACGCATCGTTTTCGTTGATGATGAACCGATGATTCTGCAGGGGCTCAAGCGAGCCTTACGGCTCTACCGAAAGGAGTGGGATATGGTCTTTGTAAACTCCGGCGAGGAGGCGCTGGAACTCCTGTCCAGGAAACCGGCTGATATCATCGTTTCGGATATGCTTATGCCCGGCATGGACGGCGCGATGCTACTGGCTAAAGTAAAAGAACAGCACCCTGGGACCATTCGAATCGTTTTGACGGGGCATACCGAGCTCGAGGTGGCATTGAGGACAATCCCCATCGCACATAATTTCCTCAACAAACCCTGTGAGGCAGAGGTCATCAAGGAGATCATAGACCGGGCCGTCGAACTGCAGTCTATGCTCCAGGATAAGCAATTGAAGAGAAAAATAGATGAGATGAACGGGCTGCCTGCTGTCCCCAAAACCTATTCGCAGCTCGAGGCAGCGCTACGCCGGGAAGAGGCCAGCATCGATGAAGTCGCAGAGATCATCGAACGGGATATGGCTATTGCCAGTAAGATCCTCAGAACGGTCAACTCGGGGTTTTTCGGGTCGTCCAGGCAGGTCTCCGATATCAGAAGCGCCGTTAACTACCTCGGGGTCAATCTCCTCGAGACCATCGTGTTGTCGGTCGAGATATTTCAAAAAGAACTGTATACGTCGATATCATCAGCGTACTCGATCGAGGAAGAACAGAGACACGGGTTGCTCGTGGCAAAAATTGCTTCCAGCATTTGCCCTGAGAGAGCGTACAGCAACCAGGCATTTATGGCAGGACTGTTGCACGACGTCGGCAAACTCGTACTGGCTTCGCAGGAGCCTGACTATTTTGCTGAAGTTTTGGAAATCATGGCTGCTGAACAGATGTCGTTTTACCACGCAGAGCAAGTCCTCAGAAGGTACACGCATGCGGAAATTGGAGCCTACCTGCCGAGCTTATGGGGACTTCCGTACCCCATAATCGAAGCCATCGCTCATCATCATGAGCCGCGGCGTGTGCTGGAGCATCGCCGGCTAGGGCTGCCCGGCGTCGTATACATCGCCAATATGCTGGCTCACAAGGTGACCGACCAAACCGAAAACGATGAGCAGCTCTTCGGAGATAAAGATCAGGCATGTCTGGAAGAGCTGGGCGTCCTCGAGGAGTTGCCGGCATGGGAAAGCATTGCCGCCAGGGAAGTCGAACTAATCCAGGAGGTTTTATGAAATGGGGAATACGGATTTACCGGCGGTACTATTCGTCGACGACGAGAAGAATTTATTAGATGGACTTCGCAGACAATTGCGAAAGAGGTACAGGGTCTCAACGGCGCTGAGCGGAAAAGAAGGTCTCGATATCATGATGAGCCGAGGCCCTTTTTCCGTCGTGGTTTCCGACATGAAAATGCCGCACATGAACGGAGCGCAATTTTTGAAAAAAGCCCGCGAGATCGCTCCTGATACGGTGAGGTTGCTTCTGACCGGGCAGGCTGACTTTCAGGAGACCATCGACGCGGTTAATGAGGGCAATATCTACCGGTTTTTACACAAGCCCTGTTCGATACCCCTGTTGTCCCGAAGTCTTGACGATGCCATCGCTCAATACCAGCTCATACAGGACCAGCGTATCCTTCTCGAGCAAACGCTCCGGGGGAGTATCAAAGCTCTCATCGACGTGTTATCGCTTTCGAATCCGGATGCATTCGGCCGGGCCAGCCGCACGAAGCAATGGGCGTTAGACGTGGTAAAACACCTGGGGATAAACGAGACCTGGCATATTGAGGTAGCGGCCATGTTGTGGCCGGTAGGGTGCGTCTCTTTCCCTCAGGAACTGGTGGACAAACTGTATCAAGGAGAGACGTTGACGGAGGAAGAGAGAAGGCAGGCTGAGAAATTGCCCGAAATAAGCCTGTCGCTTCTCGCTCATATCCCCAGGATTGAGAAGGTGCGCGAGATCCTGGAACACATCAACACCCGATTTGACGGGGAAGGAGGGAAGAACAATAGAGCGAGGCAGGATCTCCCACTGGGCGCTCGAATCCTCAAGATTGTCCTGGATTTTGACCGGTTGGTCAGTCAAATCGGGTATACTCAATCGGCGCTCGAGAGCCTCAAGGCCCGAGTGGGGTGGTACGATCCGGACCTGCTCAATGCCTTTATCGCGACCCGGCAGGACGCCGAAGATCAATCGGAGATACGCATGCTGCAGTTGCATCAGTTGAGGGCGGGTATGATGTTCGCAGAGGATGTCAAAACGGAATCGGGCCGGCTTCTCATCGCCCGGGGGCAGGAAGTATCACCCAGCTTGCGCGCGAAGGTTCAACAATGGGCCAAAGCCGGTACCATCAAAGGGGAAATCCCCATGATAATGCCCCGGCTGGAGGAAGAGGCCGTCGCAGACACCGCATCATGAACGCCGTGCACCGGGTTAGACCGCCCTGCCGATACACGCATGTGTGCGGATTGCCCGGCCGGCCGATGTGCACCGCGTTGCGCGGTCGAGCGCTCGTGCGTCGACGTGTACGTCCCCATTGGGCATTTCTCTATACCCGTACTTGACCTTTAGTCGAACATTTCATTTCTTAACGCCTCCTTAACGTAAGCGCTTCCAGGCTCCAGGGCCTGTTCTTTTTTATTGGATGCGTAAGCGCTTACACCGAGGCGGCAGAAACTCACCACCACCAGGGAACGACAAGAAGGCACGGGGCACGGCCAGGGATGGGCGGCATCACCATATACGACATAGCCGATCGCGCGAATGTATCGATCGCTACGGTCTCACGCGCGTTCAACGATAGCCCGCGTGTGTCCGCCCTGACGCGCGACCGCATCTTCGCGATTGCCCGCGAGATGGGATATCAACCCCACGCTTCCGCGCGCAGCCTTGCCAAACGCCAGTCGCATCTGATCTCCGCCGTAATCCCGATGCTGACGAGTTACTTCTATCTAGAGGTGCTTCACGGCGTGCAGGACCGTATCGCAGGAAGCGACTTCGACTTACTGGTGTATTCGGCGCCCTGTATTCAGGATGTCGATGATTTGCTGGACAACGCATTAAATCGCGGACGCGCCGCCGGCATGTTGCTCTTCTCCTCGCCGCTGAACGCGCACCGGCTCGAACGACTTCATAAAAGCAGACAACCCGTCGTCCTGGTCGACCTGCGTTATGAACATTTCGACTCGGTGTCTATCGACAACGAAGAGGGCGGCTATATCGCCACACGGCATCTGCTGGATCAAGGGTATCGCCGGATAGGACTCATCCTGGCCCACCCGGAGTCCATCCCTTCGCAACAACGCGCCGACGGCTACCGGCGAGCTCATCGGGAAACCGGCGCAGCCATCGATCCACAACGCATCGTTTCGTCGAACGACAGCTATTTTCACGGATATACCGAAGAAGCCGGGTATGCCTTGATGAAGCAGCTGCTGCACCTCGAGGAGCCCCCCGACAGCGTTTTCGCAGTGTCGGACATCCAGGCACTCGGCGCGCAGCGCGCTGTCGAAGAATATGGCCTCGATGTGCCGGGCGACATCGCGCTCGTCGGTTTCGACGACATCATGATCAGTCGCTACGTCGGGTTGACGACCCTCCGGCAACCCATGTACGAAATGGGTCAGGCCGCCATCGACCGTTTGTTGAATCGGATATTGAACCCCACCGTTCCTGTATCCCATATCGTATTTTCCCCGACATTAATCGAGAGGCAGACGAGTCACAGCATTGCGTAATCGTCTTACATATCACCCACGATGGGCAATCCGAAGAACCACGCAGGCGACCGTTCTGGTCAGCGGCGCCCTGCTGTTCGTCGTGCTCGCAGGATGCGGGCAGGCCCATTCCGAGCAGCGACGTGAGCTTCAGGGAGAGCCGATTGCAACGGTCGACGGCGAGCCGATCTACAGCGAGGACTTTCGGGAGGGGTATATCGATTACCTGCTCAAGACCGGATTGCAGGACACCCCGTCTTACAGGCGTCAATTCCTGGAATCCCAGATTGCAGCCAGGATGATCGTTCAGGACGCCGTAAACAGCGGCATCACTGAAGAGGTGCGGTACCGCGAAGCCGTTGATCGGATTGAGAAAAAGCTGCTCGTCGACGTGTATACGCGCAAAGCGATCTTCGACACCATTCGGGTTGACGAGGATGAGATGAAGGACATGTTCGTGCGTGCCCGGACGACGCTGACGGCGCGCCATCTGTATGCTCGAACGAAGGAACAGGCCGATCGTCTGTACGAACGGCTTCAGAACGGCGAGCCGTTCGAGGACCTTGCCCGGGACGTATTTGCAGACTCGGCGCTGGCCTATAGCGGAGGGTATATCGGGGAGTTCACGCTCGACGACATGGACCTGAATTTCGAAGAGGCGGCCTTCGGGATGGAGGTGGGTGAGGTGTCTGCACCGGTCAAAACGGCGCAGGGGTATTCGATCATCAAGCTGGAAGGTCGCTTTGTCAAGCCGCTGATCACCGAGTACGAGTATGCAGAAAAGCGGGATCGCATGGAGCATTTTGTGCTGTACAGGAAAAAAGTCGCCGCCCGCAAAGCCCACGTTGCAGAGGCCGTACACGCTCTGGCGCCGGTGTACAACGAACCTGTTCTGGATCGATTGTTTGCCCACGTCGAGGGTCGTCCCTCGTTTGAGAGCGGCGAAGGGCCCACCGACTGGAGGGACGAGGAGCTGGTTTCGTTCGAATTGGGAGGGCATCGCCTCGAGTGGACGGTGCGGGATTTTGTCGAAGCGGCGGGGGACACGCGGGCGGAGCAACGTGAGCGAGTCCAGACCCGAGAGCACCTCGTGGAGTTCGTCAACGGATTGATCGTACGCGAGGACATAGCCCGTCGTGCCGTGGAGCGGGGATACCATCGATTGCCGGCATTCGAGGTCGAAAAAGAAAAGGCGGTCGAAGGGTGGATCTGGAGTCAGTCGACGGCCGAGATCATGGAGCGCGTCGTCATACCCGAAGATACGTTGAAGGCCTATTACGACGCCTACCGGGACGAGTTCGCCGGCCAGCCGAGGGTGCGGGTGGGCGAGATTCTGGTGGAAACGAAAGAGCGCGCCGAGGACGTGCTGGCGGCGCTCGGCGAGCATTCGTTCGAAGAACTGGCGCAGGAGTATTCATTACGTCCGGGGGCCGACCGGGCCGGCGGAGATCTGGGGTACCTGAACCCGGAGCAGCTGGGCGTCATGGCCGGCCGTGTGATGGAGGCCCGTGAGGGAGACGTGCTCGGCCCGATCGAGGTGCAGGGCCATTACGTGATTTTAAAGGTTGGAGACCGTAGACCTGCCGAGAGGCAGTCCTTCGAGGAAGCCCGGCCGGAGATCGAGAAGCGCCTCTATTTCAAGAAGAGCCGGGCACACCTGAAAGAGCGGATTGATTCGATGCGATCTGTGCGACCCGTGACGATTGACGATGCGTTGCTGATGGGGCTGCCCCTGAAGGCATCTACGGATGCTTCTGCCCGTCCAATCATTCCTGATTCATAACGATTAACCCGATGAAGTTACACCCTCTTTGCCAGAGTCATCTTATACACACCGTGAAAACGATGCAGGATTTTGCAGGGTTTGCATGGGGAGGTCTCCTTCTGGTCGTTCTGTTTGGGCCTGTCTCGTTCAGTGCGGCACAGACGGGCAAGATCAGCGGGAGTGTAACAGACGCGTCTACCGGGGAGCCCCTGCCGGGGGTTAACGTGTTCATCGAAGGCACGACCCGGGGCGCTACGACGGGGCTTGACGGAGAATTCGTGATGATTGGCATCCGCCCGGGGACGTACACGGTGATTGCCTCTTTTGTCGGGTTTGCGACCGAGCGGCGTGAGGGCGTCGTGGTGAACGTAGACCTCACGACGACGCTCGACTTTCTGCTTCGGGAGGAGATCATTGTGGGAGAGGAAGTGGTCGTCACGGCCGAAGCGGTTGCCGTGAGAAAAGACGTTACGAGCTCGGAAGCGCGGGTCACGGCGGAAACGATCGACCAGCTTCCGGTGAACGAGCTCGATCAGATCCTGGACGTCCAGGCCGGTATTACGACGCGAAATGGGGGCCTGCATATCCGCGGGGGACGCAGCAGTGAAGTGTTGTTCATGGTGGACGGTGTTCCGGTGTCGGATACCTACGACGGGTCCCAGTCGGTCGAGCTCGAGAACGATGGTATTCAAGAATTGCAGGTCATCTCCGGTACGTTCAACGCCGAGTATGGCAATGCCATGTCGGGTGTGGTCAACGTTGTTACCAAAGAAGGTCGGAACGATCGTTTCGGCGGCTCGGTGGAGGCCTTCATCGGCTCCTACATCGTCCCGGAAGACGAGGGCGAATCCATCTTACGGGGCACCGATGTCGAGGCATTGACTGACCCGGATACGGGCGTTCGGTACGCCGACGTAGACCCGTATTCGTATCTCCCTTTCGAGCCTACCCACTTTCAAAACCTGAAGGTGTCTCTCGAAGGTCCCCTGCTCGGAGAACGGCTCACGCTTTTTGCGCTGGGCCGGTACTTCAGCAACGATGGCTGGCTCTATGGCGCCCGCAACTTCAACCCCGACGGCACGGCCGGGAATGGAGAGCTGGTTTCGATGAATTCGTCCGAGAAGTTGAGCTGGCAGGGAAACCTCAAGTTCAGACTGAACAGCAGCATGACGTTGAATCTCATCGGGCTCGGCTCGTTCGCGACGAACGACGATCTAGGCATCGGAAACGGCCGGTATACCGGGTACCGTTGGAATCCGAACGGCATACCCACCTTTACGGACGACGGCTACGACGCCAAGCTCAAGTTCAGCCACATCTTGAACGCGACGACGTTCTATACCCTCAATGTAGCCACGTTCTTTCGAAAGGCCGAATCCAAATTGTTCGATGAATTCGACGACCCGCGGTATAACGACTTCCTGTTCAACCCCCCGGATTCTGTCGAAACCGGCGGCGGTCGTTTCTTGCGGGGGGGTACCGACCTGAGCCGCTTCGACCGGTCGACGCGTTCTTACATGGTCAAATTCGACCTCTCCAGCCAGATCGGTAAATATCATCTGGTCAAGGGGGGCATCCTGGCCCGGCTGGATCTGCTGGATTTCACCTCGTTCTTCCTGTTGCCCCAAATCGACGAGTCTGGCAACGCCGTCGAACCCTTCGTGCCTCGTATCCCAGATCGCACCTCCTCCGCGTTTAATGCCTTCGAAGACGTCGAGCCGATCACGATCAGCGGGTATATCCAGGACAAGATCGAATTCGAAAGTTTCATCGTCAACGCCGGCATCCGCCTGGATTATTTCGACTCCAGAGGGCAGCTGCCGGCCGATCCGGGCGACCCCAACATTTTTAACCCGTTGACCAAAATCAACCGGTTCCGCGACCTCGACGGCAACGGTGTCATTACGCCCGATGAAGAGACGCCCGAAAATGCGTTGACTGTCCAGGATCGCGAGGCGTACTGGTATACCGATGCCGACCCGAAAATACAGGTCTCGCCCCGCCTGGGCGTCGCCTATCCGATCACGTCCGAAGGAGTCATCCACTTTTCGTACGGATTGTTCTTCCAGATTCCCACCCTGAACAACCTGTTCGACGGCTCCACCTACAAAATTCCTTCCTTGACGGGCACCTACGGTCCGTTCGGCAATCCCGATCTGGAGGCGCAAAAGACCACCATGTACGAGATCGGCTTCAAGCAAGGCTTGGGCGGAGGCCAGTACGTCGTCAACGCAACCGCCTATTACCGCGATGTGAGAAACTGGGTATCGACGTCGGTGCTCATTCCGACAGACCTTCCCGGGGTGAACTACGTGATTTACACCAACCGGGACTATGCAAACACGAGAGGGGTCACGTTGACGTTCACCCGGCCCTTCCGGGACAACTTCGGCCTGGATGCCAGCTACACGTTTCAAGTAGTCGAAGGGTCGAATTCAAACCCCGCCGACGAGTTTTTTGCCACGCAGAACAACAACGAGCCGACCCTGGCTCTGTTGCCGCTGGACTGGGATCAGCGCCACAAGGTGGCCGGCACGGTGTACGGAGGGTATCAGGGATTTGGAGCTTCGTTGCGCTTTCGCTTCGAATCCGGGTTTCCCTATACCCCGTCGTTTCCTTCGGCGGCCGTGGTCGGCAACGATGTGCAGCCGGAGTTCGCCCAGAACTCGCGCCGTATTCCGGGGACGTTCGAGTTCGACTTGAGCCTGAGCAAAGAGTTCGAAATGGGTGTGATCCGGCCGCGCGTCTTCATCGATATCTTCAACGTCTTCGATACGCGCAACGTGAAGTCCGTCTTCTCCGACACCGGCGAGCCCGACCTCACCCTCGAGTCCTTCCGCCGGGGCGCCGTAGACCCCGGCATTTTCGTGAATCCTGATTTCTACAAAGAACCGCGCCGCATTCAGCTGGGCTTAGACTTTAGATTTTGAAACATAATGGATCTGATTCAACATATGCGTGCAGCCTTTCGCATTCGCCGTTCGGCGTTCGGAGTACGGAGTACGGGCATGCTGGTGTGTTTATGCCTGGTACTCGCCTGGCCCGTGCTGGGGCAGGGGGTGATTGACCGCGATCACGTGCCAAGCTCCGAACGCGTCGATCCTTTCGAACGCCGTAATGACGTCATCGACGGGAATAATATCCGGGCGACGATTACAAACTGGGCGCAGACAGGCCAGTCCGGCAATGCCGGCGACTTCAACTACGAGTGGCCCAAAAACACCAACCGCATCTATATAGCACTGTCCCAGTTGTGGGTCGGGGCGCAGGTGGCCGACCCGGCCGGCAACGATCTCTGGATAGTGGACGTGGCTGATTTCAGGTTCAACCCCAATGATGAAAACCAGTCCTGGACGTTCGAGCCGATCGAGGGGTACGTCAATCCGGCCGGCGCCGAATTTGGCGTCGCGCAGTCCGACGAGCCCGACTCCTGGCCTTCGTTCTGGCCGGATAAGCTGACCGATCCCGACGATCCAGGGTGGGCCGGCTCCTGGAACGGCCTTTTCGGTCGAGACATCTTCAACGCCGATCAAGAATTCTTCTACAAGGTGGGCGACGACACCTACGACCGGTATCCTACCTATTTCCCCGATTCCACCGATCTGAGCCGCAAGGGCCTGGGCCTCATCACGGAGGTGCGCACCCTGGCCTGGAGCCAGATCCTGATCGACGATGTCATTTTTCTGCTCCACGCGATCAAAAACGACGGCACGAAAGACCTCGCTCGCGTCGGATTCACCCTGTGGCTGGCTGACCTCGTCGGCGGGGATTCGACCGACGATATTCCGTTTTTTGACCTGATCGAAGACGTGGCATTCATGACCGATGCCGACGGCATCGGGACGGAGCCGTTCGGCACGGATCCGGTGGGGGTCGCTTCGTTTGCCTTCCTGGAGACCCCCGGCAACGCCACCGACCGCATCGACAACGACGCCGATGGGTCCACGGCAGATGAATGTACGCTCGACGTCGGTGAATGTAATGGGCCTATCGTCCCCGTTGAATTTTTGGCGGGCGAAAACCCGAACAACGGCATCGACGACAACAACAACGGGCTGGTCGACGAGAACCTGACGCACGTTCCGTTCGTCGGGGAGCAGGCTCAGAGCCCGGGTGTGGGGTTCGCCGATTTTATCGACAATGACAGCGACGGCGAGCAGAACGGGCCGACCGTTACGCAGGCAATGATCGACCAGGCTACTGCCGATGCGTTCTTCCGCTGGCCCCCCAACCCGGGTATTGGGCAGACGCACCTCATTGCCGTAGACGCTACCGACCTGGGCCGTTCCTTCAAAGACGGGATCGACAACGACGATTCTCATCTCCAACCTACGGCCGGCTACCCCTTTCTGACCGAACCCGGTTCGCCCGTTGTCACGCAAGTGATGATCGATGCCGCAGCCAGCGACCCGTATGGCCGATTTAACGTTCCCGGGACGAACATCACGCTGTACGATCTGGGCCCGGAAGATCTCGGCAAGGCGTACGCGGACGGCGTCGACAACGACGACGATGGCGCGATCGACGAAGGGATTGACGAAGGCATCGACGAGATGATCGACGAGAGCCGCGCCGACGGCATCGACAACGACGGCGACTGGAATCCGCTCCAGAACGATTCCGGCCTTGACGGTGTGCCGTTCAACGGCGACGCCGGGGATGGCGACGGCGTCCCGACGACGGGCGCCGGCACGTCGTTTCCCGGAGAACGAAACCTCGACGTCACTGACATCTCGGAGTCCGATCAGATCGGCATCACCAACGTTCAGATCATTCCGGCCTTTTTCTTGAACTTCAACACCCAATCTGACCGATTCCTGTACTTTACCTACATGATTCCGGGCGATATCGACATCAACATCCCGGAGCCCGGGGAAAGCGACCTCGTGATCTCGAGCAGTTTGTTTCCCCTGAAAGCCGGCCAGACCGAGCGCATTTCCGTATCGGTTCAGATCGGCCTCGACCAGGCGCAGGTGCTCGACTCGAGAGATAATGCGCTGCAGGCCTATCTGGAAGATTACCAGTTCGCCCAGGCGCCGATCACCCCGACTCTGACGGCTGTGCCGGGCAACGGCAGGGTAACGCTGTACTGGGATAGCGACGCCGAGGAGTCGTTCGATCAGTTTCTCGACGGGCTCGGTCTCGATGCGTTCGACTTCGAAGGCTATCGGATCTACCGGTCCACCGACCCGGCGTTCCTCGACGCAACGGTGATCACGGACGGCTTCGGCAACCGTCTGCTGCGCCGGCCCATCGCCCAGTTCGACAAGATCAACGCCTTCGAAGGCTTTCATCCCGTCGACGTAAACGGGGTCAAGTTTTATCTGGGTGACAACCGGCAGGATGGCGTCGAGGATGCCTCGGGGCTGACGCACCGCTTTGTGGACGAAGACGTCACTAACGGCATTCGATACTTCTATGCCATTACGGCATACGACTTCGGCGCGGCCGAGGAAAACATCCCACCTACCGAAACGCCGATACGGATTCGCCGGGCGCCGGACGGCTCCATCGAAACCGGCCCTAATGTGGTCGAGGTAGTGCCCAGCGCCCCGTCCGGCGGGCTCGAAGATGCGGACATCGTCGACCTGCAGCGTACCCGGGGATTTACCTCGAGCCGGATCGGGTATGACATTGTCGATGGGCGTGCCGTGCCGGAAGGGCATCAGTACAGCGTCACGTTCGAGGATACCCTGATTGCCGGGGCCGCCAACGCTCCCGACACACTCACCACGAAAAGTTTTACCCTGACCAGCCTCACGACGGGCGAGGTGCTCCTCGACCGCTCGACGGCGTTCCGGGAAGAGGAACAGTTTCCGGTGTTCAGCGATGCCGGTGATCCGATCGGTTTTCGCCTGAGCTTCTTTCCCGAGCCCTTCATCGTCCTCAATTCATCGCAAACCTCCTGGAATCGGCCCGAGATTTATCCGATCGCCGCGGACCCGTATCTGGCGGCCGGCTTCATCACGGGGCTCCGCAATCCGGCTGACTATCGGATCGAGATCGTCGGCGAGGGCGAAGGGCAGTCCGTAGAGTTCCAGGCACGTCGCCGGGTGCTTCTGCCGGCACGGCCCACGAACGTGCGCGTATTCAACGTTTCTACCGGTGAGGAGGTGGATTACGCCTTCTGGGATCTGACCGGCGACGACTTCGTGAGCCCGTCGGCGACGACGCCGGCAACGTTCAGTGCTGACCCGTCTCTGGCGGAGAGCGACCGCATCATCGTCATCGAACCACGTGTCGGGGACGAAGGCGGAGAGGATATCGTCACCTGGCAGTTCAGCCTGAACTTCGTGCTCTCGGATCGAGAGAATCCGACCCAGGGAGATGTCGTCGATATCCGGTTCAGGAAACCGTTCTTGTCTACCGATGAATTTACATTCACCACGCAGTCCTTGCAAACCGATATCTCGCTCGCGCGCGATCAACTGGAGAATATCCGCGTTGTGCCGAATCCGTACGTCGTGACCAACCGCTTCGAGCCGCTCAACCCGTTCACGACCGGACGTGGCCCGAGAGTGATCCAGTTCATCAACCTTCCGCCCCAGTGCCTGGTTCGCATTTTCACGGTCGGCGGTCGCCTGGTGCGTACGCTAGAGCGCAACATGGGGTCGAACGATACGGTCAGCCCCGATGAGCTGCTGACGGGTATCCTCGAGTGGGACCTGGAAAGCGACGACAACCTCACGGTATCCTACGGGGTGTATCTGTACCATGTGGAAGCGCCAGGCATCGGGGAAAAAGAGGGGACTTTTGCCATCATAAAATAATTTCGTAATGGGATACGGACCTGATGCGACAGGTGCCTCACCATGCAGCGCCTGCTGTATCGATGAATACGGGCTGAACGTCGCAATGGATGCATTCAAAATGATGATTACAAGGCTATCTACACGACTTCGAAACGGTTCACTCCTGGCGCTTTTCGTACTGGGCATGGCGGTGCTGCCGGTCCAGGCCCAATTCGACAGCCTGACCCGTGAAGTGACGAAGCGGGGCACCACGGCTGCCGATTTTCTCTCCATCCCCGTAGGCGCTCGGGCAACCGCCATGGGTAATGCCATCACGGCATCGGTCGACGACGCGACGTCCATCTACTGGAATCCGGCCGGCCTCTCGAATATGACGACGGGGGCGGTCACGTTCGAATACGCCGAATGGCTCGTCGGGCTCGACTTCAATTACATCTCCGTGACGTTGCCCGTGGCCAGCGGCGCCGTGGGGCTGGCCCTGACCTCGATGCGGACGCCCGAAATGGACGTGACTACGGTGGAGATGCAGAATGGGACCGGAGAATCCTTCTCCGCAGGGTCTTACGCTCTCGCCCTCTCGTATGGACGCAATCTGACCGATCGTTTTGCCCTTGGAGCTTCAGTGAAAGCCATCAATGAAAGGATCTGGAATTCAACGGCTACCGGCGTGGCGATTGACATCGGCACGCTCTTCACGACGCCGTTTCAAGGGATCCGCCTCGGAGCGTCGATCACCAACTTCGGCACAAAAATGAGTCTCGGCGGGGATGACCTCCTCGTGGTGGTCGATATCGACCCCGGCAACGAAGGCAACAACGAAAGCAATCGCGCCTTGCTGAGGACGGACGACTTCGATCTTCCCCTCACGATGCGCATCGGCCTGGCCGGCGAGGTATACCAGGACGACTTTACGCGCGTCACGCTCGGCGTCGATGCCCTCAATCCCAACAACAGCGAACAATATATCAACCTGGGGGCTGAACTCGCTTTCTTCGGCGAACTGCTGATGATCCGAGGCGGGTACAGTGAGTTGCTGCTCGACGACGCCCTGCGCTCCTTTACGGTCGGCGGAGGGCTGCGATACGGGTTCGGTTCGCTCAATCTGGCTGTGGATTATGCGTACGAAGAGCAAGAATTTTTCTCGGGAGTCAACCGATTTACGGTTGCACTCGGTTTTTAATCACTCACCGGGAGGTGTGCCGCTATAGTTAGTGCGTCGACCAAATACCTCACCTCTCAATAACCCATCTGTATTTACACACCAAAACAACACGACACATGCAAACCTTTACCAACATGCTAAGTCGCTGGCTGGCTATTCTACTTCTGGTAGGGTGCTTCAGTTCAACGGCTATGGCGCAGCGTACCGTTACGCTGCAATTGAACACCGCCTCGCTGCCTGATACGACAAGTACGGAAAGCGTCATCCAGATCCGCGGCGCTCTCGTTGACGCGGACAGCCAGGAGCTTCCCGATGGCAACATGCTCGCCTGGGACGACAGTACCACCCTGACGGCGATGAATGACGGAGGCGACTTCTGGTCGACTTCCTTCCAGATTCCCGACACGACCGAGATGCGCTTCAAGTTCTTCTCGGTGCAGGCCGAAGAAAGCGCCGCCAGCATCGGCGGGTGGGAAGACAACATCAGTGACGGCGCCGAAAACAATGCCGTGATTCCGGCCGGCATCGGGGATACGACGCTTGCATTGCACTTCTTCAACAAAGCCGGGGACCAGCCGTATCTGTGGCGCCCCTATGAAGAAAAAGAAGACACGATCGCCGTCTGGTTCCGCGTATACGCCAACACGTTGTCTGCTTTCAACAACGGGTTTGACCGGGAAAGCGACAGCCTCGTGGTCGGCGTCCGTGGCGACGATTTCAGCGCGGCCGGTCCGCTCAGCTGGGACCTGACCCTGGAGCTGGCGCCGGAGAGGGACGACAACACAATGCCCGGATATAACCTGTTCTCTGGTGTTGCCTATTATCCGGACTCGCTGGCCGGCACGGAGCAGCCCTATAAGTTCGTCTTCGAAGATTACGACGCCGATAACGACAACACGATCATCGGCTGGGAGGGCGACCCCAACCGGACCTTCACCATTCCATCGAACGATTCGACCCTGTACTGGAAATATTTCGATCGCTCCGCTCCCGTATCGGGCGAACAACCTGTGGTCTCGACGCTTCTCTTCACGGTCGACACGTCGCCGCTTGAAACGATCGGGCTCTATGATCGCGGCCGGGGCGATTCCCTGGAAGTGCGCGGCGAATTCAACGGCTGGAATTGTGACAATCCGGATATCTGCGAATTGCTTCGCGTCCCCGGTACCGACCTCTTCGAAGGCGCCTTTTCCGTCGAGGCCTTCCCGAATTCCAATTTCGGCTACAAGTTCTTCATCAATCACAACAACGAGAACTTCGTCTCTGAATTTGGCGACGATCCGCCAAGCGGGTGGGAGGAACCCCTTTCGACGACAGGCGCCAACCGTTCGTTCACCTTCGAAGGCGCCAACGAACAGGATCTGGGCATCCAGTTCTTCAACGACATTTTGCCCGGCAACATCATTCCGGATGGGACCTCCATCGACGTGACGTTCCAGGTCCGTATGGATTCTGCACTAGTGAATGACGCGGCGCCCTTTGATCCCGCCGTGGATACGGTCACCGTCGAATTGCAAGGGGATGCGCTCTGGGCCTTCACTCAGGGCGTCAAACGCCTCAACGACGAAGAGCGATCCTTTACGACAGATCCCTCTAAGATCGTATTGACCGACGACGATGGGGATGGCCTGTACACGGGGGTACTGACCGTCGATGGGCCTACCTACGGGTCCATCCAGTACAAATACACCTACGGAGGCAACGATTCCTTTACTCCGGAGATGGGGGGTACGACGAGCGATATCGGCCGGCGCCGATTACGCTTTATCGTTCGGAATGAGGATGGATCGTGGCCGGCGGAGTGGACGTTCCCCGAAGAGTCGTATCAGCCGGAAGGCACCCTGCCGTTCGAAATGAACCCGGCGGCTCCCACCGCGATCGAACGTATCGGCGACGAGTTGCCGACCAAGATCGCGCTCGAGGCGAACTACCCGAATCCGTTTAATCCAGTCACCAACATCGAGTACAGTCTGACGGATACCGAGCAGATCTCGATCAAGGTATATGACCTCACAGGACGTCTGGTCTCCACGCTGCTCGACAGTGTGATGCCGGCCGGCTCCTACCGGGTTACCTTCGACGCGCAAGATCTGGCGAGCGGCATCTATGTGTACCGCCTCGAGTCGACGAGCGCGACGATCACGAGAAAGATGGTCCTGCTGAAATAATCACCTGCGGTACCGAAACATCGGCGTGATCGACACGCTGGGAAAGGCGGGCTGCAACCAGGCCCGCCTTTCCTGTTGTTTCCTGTTGTTATGCCTCCACTCTATGAGAAAATATGCTCTTGTTGTCATCATGTTTGGTATCGCTGTACTCACGGGAGCAGGGTGTGTTGATCCACAGAAGCCGAACGGCTCTGTAGCACCTGGCATGCCGTCAGACGGTTCTATTCCAGTGAAAGACCTCGTCATTTACGAGCTCTTCGTCACAGACTTTACGGACGAGGGGACCTTTCGGGCAATCATCCCCCGCCTGTCCGAATTGAAACATCTCGGCGTCAATACGATATGGCTGATGCCGATTCATCCCATCGGCGTCGAACGTCGAAAGGGGGAGCTCGGATCGCCGTATTCCATTCGCGACCATTACGAGGTCAACCCCGATTATGGTACGAAGCAGGACTTCGAAGCGCTCGTCAAAGCCGTTCATGACGAAGGGATGTACATCATCATCGATTTCGTCGCGAACCATACGTCCTGGGATCACGGCTGGGTCGAGGATCATCCGGAATGGTACACCGAGGGACCGGCCGGCCGGCCGACAGACCCGCTGAATGACGAGGGCGAATCGATAGGGTGGACGGACGTGGCCGATCTCGATTATTCTAATCCCGAACTGCGGGCTGAAATGATGAATGTGCTCCGGTATTGGGTAGAGGAATACGACATTGACGGATATCGGTGCGACGTCGCTGGCATGGTCCCGTTCTCGTTTTGGGAAGAAGCAATCCCGGATCTGCGGGCGATCAAACCCATCTTTATGCTTGCGGAATGGGACGATCCGGCGATTCACGACGTTGGGTTTGATGCAACGTACGCATGGCCTTTTTATCGCAAGCTCAAAGAAGTTTTTAACGGGGGAGAGGTGTCTGAACTCATTGAGCTCGTTGAGGAAGAGCTGCTCCTCTTACCTGAAGGGGCGTACCGGCTGCGATTTATCACGAACCACGATGAAACGGCCTGGGATGCACCGCCGCCGGTTCTTTTTGGCAGCCAGGACGGGGCCTTTGCAGCTGCGGTAGTTGCGTATACATTGCCCGGTTTGCCGCTCATGTACAATGGACAGGAGATTGGCACCGGTTTCAACGTTTCCTTTTTCGAGAAAACCGACTACAACTGGGATCTACGTTCGGACGTACGTGCCCGGTATAAGTCGTTGCTGGAGGTTCGCCGTTCCAGTGACGCGCTGCGTTCGGGCCGTCTTCAATTCCTGGATACGGAGGCCGACCAGGTCTTGATGATCAGACGGTCCTCGGCGCGTGACACGGTGCTCGTCGCGGTAAATACGAGCGCCGTTCCAGTGTCGATCACCTATCCAGCACCTTTTACCGGTCGACCGGTAAAAGACGTGCTGAATGGTCAAGAAATCGAGCTTCCCGTTCACTCCGAGTTGTCGGCCTATGGGTATCGCCTGGTTGCCCTGGAGTAGGTTCGACCCGTCAATCCGTTAGAAAACGAAGACGCACCATGGTACTGACCGTACGAATATCGTTGTTGATCGTTCTGTGCCTCGGGCCTTCCATCGGTCGCGCACAGTCGATCCAGTTCGAGGACGTATCGGAACGAGCCGGTGTGATCACCGATGGAAGAAGCCATGGCATGGCAGTGGCCGATTTCGACCGGGATGGGTGGGACGATCTGTATATCGCTGCGGACGCAGGCCGGTCTGTATTATTTCGTAATCGAGGAGACGGAACCTTCGAGGACGTCACCGACGCCGCCGGCGCGGCTGTCCCGGGCAATGCCGTGAACCCTCTTTGGGGCGATGTCAACAACGATGGCTATCTGGACTTGTTCGTCGGCGTTCGGTACGACTCCTCCCCGTCCGCCTTTTTTCTCGGCACGGCCGGCGGGGGGTTTGTCGATGTGTCTGACCGGGTCGAGATCGATATGAATGCTTCTGTAGGGTCGGCGGCCTTTGGAGACTATGACAACGACGGCCGGCTCGATCTGTTTATCGCTACGAGAGACTCCGGAGATCGGCTGTACAGAAACGTCTACGATGGCGTGCGATTTTTCGAGGATGTTTCCGACCGTGCAGGAACGGGGGGAATTGGCGGGTCGATCGCTATGCAGGCAACCTGGATCGATTACGACCGGGACAACGACCTGGATCTGTTCGCCGTGCACGATGGGAATCTCAAGAGTCGCTTGTATCGGAATCCCGGTTTCCTGCCGATGATGGATATGACCTCGTCGTCAGGGCTGGAAGTGGCCCGGAGCGCCATGGGGGTTGCCTGGGGAGACTACGATAATGACGGCTGGATGGATGTATACATCACGAATGTATCGAGGGGGAATCTCTTCAGAAATCGGGGCGACGGGGTGTTCGAAGACGTGAGCGAAGAGACGGGAACCTGGCGCAACGGGATGTCGTGGGGCGTTGTATTTGCTGACTTCGACAACGACGGCGATGAGGATCTATTCATTGGCAACACGTACGGTTTCGACCGGCAGCTTAGTTTCCTCTATGAGAATCGCGGTGGTACGTTTGTTGATATCGCTCAGAAGGCCGGCGTGGCTCTGAGTACCAATACGTACGGGGTGGCGGTGGGTGATTTTAATAACGATGGCCTCGTCGATCTGGTCGTTGCAGACGAGGAGGGGGATAATAAACTCTTGATGAACAGAACAGAGGAAGCCGGTCATTGGGTGCAGCTGAACCTCCACGGAGGCTCTGCGAATAAGACCGCAATCGGGGCGACCGTTCGAGCGAAAGCCGGCGATTCGCAGTTCATGCGGACGGTAAGTGGAGGCGCCAGTTTCGTCTCTCAGGTCAGCCCTCGCATCCACATAGGCCTCGGTGAGGCTGCTTCCATCGATACGTTGGAGGTGACCTGGGGTATGCCTGGGCAGGTCGAAACCATCACCGATGTGGCAGTCGACGCCAGGTATCGAGTCGCTCAAAATGCACTCTCGAGCGTTGATCGAGATGAGCCCCGCGAGGGTCCTGGACAGACTCGTGTCATCGCGGCCTATCCCAATCCGTTCACCTCACAGACGGCCATCGAGATCATGCTGGAGAGAGGGCAGTTCGTTCAGCTCGACATCTTCGATGCGCTCGGCAGGGAGATTGACAGGCTGGCAGCAGGATATTACCCCGCCGGCCGCCACAGTTTTCGGTTTCACTCGTACGATCTGTCCCCAGGTCTCTATTTCTATCGAGTGCAACTGCGTGATCAGATGTTTGTCGGGACAATGATACGGATTCAATAATGCGCCTATTCATGAGGGTTACGAGGCTCTGTCGGATGTGCCTTTTCAGCAAGTTTTTCGTGGTATATCTAGCCAGTCTGCTGGCTACTGTGGGGGGCAGTATGCCGGCCGCCGGCCAGAACCTGGATGTGACGTTCCGCTATGTACCGGCCGAATCGGGTTCGCCCGTGATACGGGCCTTCCTGCCGGGGGAATTCAATAACTGGGGGCCGAACAACAACGGGGTGATAGCTGCGAATGCACCGTCGTTGATGACGTTCCAGGATTCTATCGGGCAGTGGTTGTACACGATCCCTCTCGATATAGGCACGACGTATCAATACAAGGTCCACCTGCATTTCAACGAGGCCGGCAGTAGCTGGCAATGGATCACCGATCCGTTGAACTCGAGGGTAAACACCTCCGACAACAACAACTCGGTGCTGATGGTCAGGGATCCAATGGTCTTCCAGCCGGCGAGAGAACCGCTTTCAAATGACCTCGTCGGGGCTGTATCGGCCAGCCTGTTGAGCCTGGTACCGGTAACGTCTATTCGGTTCTGGGTCAACGGCGTCGAACGGGATGGGTTGCCCTTTTACGACGCGTCTAACGGAGTCTTCAGGTACGAACTGGATCGCCCCGTCAAAAAAGGCGCTCAATTTAAGATTGTTTTTACAGATGCCGCCGGCCGGAGCGACTCCCTGGAGGTAGGCGAAATCCAGTCTCCGATTACCTGGCAGGCTTCGGATTTTGAAACAGTGCGCAGCTCCGTACGGCTCAGTGCGACGATCACTCGCCAGGACGGGACGATCGATTCGACCCTGACTGCCGCCGCAATCACGGGCATGGATGGACTCATGGAAGCGGTGGATGTGGTTAACGGCCAGGTTGAGGTGACCCAGGAACTGGTGCTCGGCCCTAATGCCTTTGTCCTTGAGGCTGACGTCGATGGGCAATCGTTTACCTCCGATACGCTCCGGGTTTCTCGGCTTGTACATCCCCTTGACGCGTTCCTGGTGGATCCCGAAGTGACGGGGAGCGAGTTCAACTTTGAGATTCGCGCGATGCCCGCGGAGAATGCTCCTGGTGAACTGGATGTCGTGTGGGATTTTGACGACGTGTTGAGTACGAGTGAAGTGACCTCTCTTTCGATAGGGGATGGCCGTGTGTCTGGTGTTGTCCCTGAAGCCGGCGAATATTATTTCGACCTCAGGGCATCCACAGAGGAGGGCGCAGTGGATCGGCAACGAGTCGCGATGATCGTGGATGATGCCGGAACGGTACGAAGCATGCGATACGAAGAAACCCCGGAATGGGTCGATCGCGCGGTGGTGTATGAAATATTTCCGCTGAGCTTCGGACCCCGGGCAAACGGAAGCGTGGCTGCCCCCGGCGATAAACTCAAAGAAATCACCGACGAACTCGATTACATCGCAGGTATGGGTTTCAATACGATCTGGTTCATGCCGGTGATGCACAATTTGACCATGACTCCCCTCTCGGGGGGATACAATATCATCGACTTTTACAACGTCGATCCCGTGCTGGGTACAAACGAGGATTTTAAAGAACTGGTCCAGAGAGCCCACGATCTCGGGATTCGTATTGTCATGGATATCACACCCAACCATGCGTCGCCGGCGCATCCCTGGGTGGACGCACTCCGGGAGAATGGGGCGATGTCGCCCCCGGGTTCATTCATCCAGACAATACCCAGTGGTCATAACAGAGGGCTCGATAACAGAGGGCCTAATCTAAATGAGATCTGGCAGGTAGGTGGGGAGGGGAATCTCTACCGCAAATATGACGGTTTCGGCGATCTGGCAAACTTGAACTGGGACGATGACGACCTGCAAGCTGAATTCTTGAAGATTCTGACCCACTGGATCCACGAGTTCGATATCGATGGATGGCGGTTCGATGTGTACTGGGGGCCGTGGCGGCGATACGGACCTGAACGATTCGGCGAGCCGGTACGCGAAATGATGAAGCGGATTAAACCGGACAGCTGGATTCTCGGGGAAATTGCCGGTACAGGGGTGTCGACAGAGGTCTATTACACCGACAACGACAACGGGCAGGCTGTCGTGGGCGGAATCGATGCCGGGTATGACTGGGTATTTTATTTCGATGCCATCCGGGGCTCGTATGCCGACATCGAGAATTACGATGCAAAAATTCGTAATAACAACTTCTGGCCGGGCCCGAATGCACGCTATTTTCGATTCCTGGAAAACCATGACGAAGAACGAATTGCAAAGGTGTATTCCGCCAACCCGGAACGAATTCGTCCACTCACCGGGATGCTACTCACGGCGCCGGGAATACCTATGATCTATCAGGGGCAAGAGGTGAATTTTGGCGACGTTGCAGGGGACGGCCGAAGGGTGTCTGTTCGATGGAATACAGCACGTAACCAGGAGTTTGCCCGATTCCACCAGCGCCTCGCACACGCCAGGAGCCGGTTCCCGGCATTCGGGACTCAGGATTTCGTTACACTGCATACATCACTCGGTGTATACGCATATTCGAGGCCCTTTCTGGATGAAAATGTAATCGTTGCCATCAATTTCGCCAGTGTGGAACGGCAGGTGACGCTGGATCCGACATCACACGTGGAGTTATCTACAGACGGGCCTGTTGCCTATACGGACGTGTTTACAGACACGACTTACGTGGATGCCGAATTGGATGGGTTCACGATGACCGTTCCTGCTTATGAAACGGTCATCGTGGTGGCCAATCAGGACGGTGTGGTAAAATTCGAAATCCCAGATCTACCCACATTTCCTTTCGAGAGCATCAATACGCAAATAGAAGATGCTTCGATCGGGTCGAGGCTGGAAACCGCACTTCACGCCAATTATCCGAATCCATTCCGAGCCAGTACATCGATTCCATTCGACCTGAAGAAGAGAGCGAGGGTGACTCTGGAGCTGTATGACCTGCTGGGTAGAAAGGTGAAAAGTCAAATCGACAACGAAATTCGAGGCGCAGGGAGGCACGTCGAAATATTCGATGTTGAAGGGCTGCCTGGCGGCATGTACGTGGTACGGCTGAAAGCAGAGGACAAATCGTATACGAGACTGATAACGGTCGTAAAGTGAGGAAGGGGAATCGAGGTATGACAGAAGGCTGACACCTACCAATCATATATTTCATACGTACCAATAAGAACGCGGAGATCGGGGGGGAATCGATCATTTGCGGTAACACAGCCCGGGGCGAAAAGGGCGCCCAGAACACGCCCTAGGCCTGCTTGCTTTCTCGTCGTGCTTTGGCGCGAAGCCGGCTGGCTCTTCCCTGGCAATAGTCGGAGCAATATTTCCGGCGCTTTCCCTTGATCTGGTTCGAGCATTCCGGATTTTGACACCGCTTGTTGGTGCCGCTCGAGAGTTGGGCAAAGTTGCCGGGAGGAACGGCCGGCCGGTTTCGAGCAGTAGAGATCCCCACCCGTTCGAGCATGATGGGGACTTGAACGCGAACGTCTCTTTTGAGGATGCGTTTTGTCCGACGCGACATCGTTTCTTTCCACAGGGCCAGTAACTTCTGGCGCTTGACTTGATATTCGAGTTTACGCAGGTCTCGGCGTTCGAGCAGGTCGAGACGTCTACGGTCGATCTCGACGCGACGTTCTTCGACGGAAACGAGGTGGTCCTGAGCGATCTGATCTCGCTCGGCAGTCATGATGGGATCGACGCTTTGAATCCAGAATGCAAAGACGAACATGATGGGAGCCGATGTGGGCAGGATCCACTGGTAATAGAAGGTGATCCACTCGCTGGTGGAGCCGGCCTGGGCCTGGGCGAGAATGCCGGCGGTGGCGAAAAACATGGCGATCGCGCCGGCCCACATGCCGACGTTCAGCATGGGTCCTACGAGCCGGCCGTCTTTCCAGTGTTTATAAACCGTATAAAGCATCAATTCGACGGACAGGATGCCTACCAGAACGAAGACAAAAAAAAGGGCATTTTCCGCTGCGTGCCACGCATTGATCAGGTTATGCGCAGCCGAATACATGAGAAACAAAAAGTGGATGCGATCCAGCGTCGGTAGATTTCGAGACAGGATCGTTCTGTTCTTGATCGTAGCTTTATCCTTCACTTCGTGGCCGGGTTGAGTATGTTCTGTTTGCCCATTGGAGGCCCCGTGAGCTTGAGCGTGCCCATTGGAGGACGTGCCGTTTTGATGCGCACCGGGTCGGTAATACGACCGTTCTTTTTTTGGAGAGGAAACGCGGTTCTTCGTGAGAAACGACATGGTTCGAGTGCTTTTATGGGTAAATGGGACTACAACCTGGTGCGCGGTAGGGGTTAGTTGTGAGATACAGGGTCAATTGAGATACATCGTCAGTTCCGTCGTGGAGCTCCGGGTATTGAACCAGGTCACATCCCCCGATCGGTGGCTGATGATGGCTTCCAGGCGGCCGAGAATCGTACAGTCGATCATGCGATCTGAAGGAATGAAAATAGGCGTATACACCGGATTGCTGGGCTCCAGACGGAGGCCATAGGCCTCTTTGTAAATCCGTTTCAGGGTGGTTTCTCCATCGACCACCACGGCCCCGATCTGCCCGTTGTGCACCTCGACCTGCCGAAGCATGACGCAATCGCCGTGCTCAATGTGATCCCCTGCCATGGAATCCCCCTCTACTTGAAATGCAAATAGCTGCTCGGGCTGATACAGGGTCCCCGAGAACCGAACAGTACCGATTGGGTCACTGATGGCTTCCCGCAAATGGCCGGCTGTAATTCGACCCACAATGGCTACTTCGGTGACCCCGCTTTCTCCCCGCAGTTTATACCACCCTTCATTGTCACGGATGAGATACCCCTTCTGACTCAGCGTATCGAGGATTCGGTTCAAACCCTCCTGGGTGAGGCGGTCGAAGAAATCGCGGATGTCTTTGGAGAAAGAATCCCATAAATCAAAGGTATGCGGAAAAGCCGCCTGAATACCGTGTTCTTTTAGAATGTGGAGCAGGGTCCGTTCATGCTCGGACAGTCGGTTCGATTTGAATTCCATGATATCTGGTTGACATTGTTCAAGGTCGGAATGAATAATATATGTTCAATATATGTATTTTCCAAATCCAGACAGAAGAAAAATGGGAGCGGACGCCCCTCCGTCCCGCCCCGTAACGCCCTTCGTTAGCTCCGATCCGATCCTCGTGCGGCTGGCGCCATGGTGTTGCTCCTGTCGCGGACTACGTCTTGTTGTGTTGTATTTTTCGTGCAGATCTCCGGACAGGGGCTCTACCGCCTGGTGCGGTGGGAGCATTGTAAATGTGGAAGCGTTTTTTTATCATCTTCATCCCTGAGTATCGGACTTTCGTCTTATGCGTGATCGCTTATACGTTTTATTCTGGCTGCTCCTCCCGGCATGCGCGTTTTCTTCCTGTGAAGCCCCTCCTCCTGTCACGGAGAATTCCCCGTCTGAACCGGAATGGGTGGCCGATGCAGTATTCTACCAGATTTTTCCCACCCGTTTTCGTAATGGCGATCCCACCAACGATCCTCCTCGCTCTTCGCTCGAGTATCCCGAGAACGTCCCCGAATCCTGGCAGGTAACGTCCTGGACGGCGGACTGGTACGCCCGAGCCGATTGGGAAGTCCAACTGGGTGATGACTTCTACGAGAATGGCGTATTCGACCGCAGGTATGGAGGGGATTTACAGGGCGTCATCGACAGGTTGGACTACCTCCACGATCTCGGCATCAATGCGATCTATTTCAACCCGGTCTTTTATGCCCGCTCGTTGCATAAATACGACGGAAACACCTTTCATCACATCGATCCCTATTTCGGTCCGGATCCAGCCGGCGACTTTCAGCTGATGGCTTCAGAGACCAGCGACCCTTCTACCTGGCATATGACCGCTGCCGATCAATTATTCTTCGATCTGATCCGGGAAGCACACGCCAGGGGGATTAAAATTGTGATCGATGGGGTTTGGAATCACACCGGTCGGGATTTTTTTGCGTTTGCCGATATCGTAGACAATCAGGAAGATTCTCCGTACAAGGACTGGTACATCATTCGGTCCTTCGATGACCCCGGCACCCCCGAAGACGAGTTCGATTACGAGGGCTGGTGGGGGGTTGAAACACTCCCCCTTTTCGCAGATACGCCCGACGGTGAAGATTTGCACCCCGGACCCAAACAGTACATTTTCGATGCCACCGAAAAATGGATGGACCCCAACGGCGATGGGGAGTCCAGCGACGGCATCGATGGTTGGCGACTGGACGTCGCTCCGGACGTTCCCATTGGCTTCTGGGCCGACTGGAACGCGCATGTCCGGAGTCTGAATGGCAACGCTTATACCGTATCGGAAGTGTGGGATGAGGCCCATTCTTTCCTGGTCAGCGGTGGATTCTCTGCGACGATGAACTACCACGCTTTTGCTTTTCCGGTCAAGGGATTCTTGATCGACAATCTCATCACCCCTACCGAATTTGTGGCTGCGATCGAATCCCGCATCGCCGATTATCCACGCTCGATGCAGTTCGCGCTTCTCAATCTGGTTGACTCCCACGATACGGACCGGTTGGCGTCGATGATCGTGAATGCAAAAACCACGTACGATCAGCCTGAACGGTTCGACTACGACCATAATGTGTCTCCCCGCTGGTACCCCTCCTACGCTGTGCGAAAACCGAATGGGGATGAGCAGGCGATCCAGAAGCTCGTGGCACTGTTCCAGATGACGTTTCCCGGAGCGCCTATGATTTATTACGGAACCGAGGTGGGAATGTGGGGCGCTGACGATCCTGACGACCGGATGCCGATGGTCTGGCAGGACCTGGAGTACGAGGATCAAACGGCTTCTCCGCACGACCGCCCTCGGCCGGCCGACACGGTCGCCTTTGATGAAGCGCTCCATGCATTCTATCGGACGATCATTGCCCTCCGTCACGAAAACGATGCCCTCAGGTATGGGGCCTTCGAACCGGTCTTTACGGACGATGCGAGAAACCTGCTTTTTTTCACCAGAGAACACGAGGGAGAACGCGTCCTCATCGGGCTCAACCGGGGCGTCAGCGATGTTGTCGTGGATCTCTCTGAGGTGCAGTCGATCGCGGAGGATTCCTACACGGTGCGCTACTCCACCATCTCTAATACGACGAGCCCGCTCGATACGCCGTTCGATAGGACTGCGATACTCTTGGCGGCTAGAGAGGGGGTGATCTATGTCTCTGACTGAAGCTCATCCGGGTAAATACATGGCCGTTTCGATGGAGTACGATCACTCAGGTGTGCTCGAAGGTCCTCCGACTTTCAGTGCTACCCCGGCATGGAAGCGTTGGATGGTGCTCCTGTGGGCCGTAATGATTGTGTGGGGAGGGACTGGATGCCGGCATTCGGATGATCGTGTTCGCATACGTATATGGCACCAGAAGAACGATGCAGAGCGCGCTTATTTCGAGAAAGTCGTTGAGAGCTACAATCGAACGCATACAGATCGTGTAGTCGAAGTCTTGTACAAAGAGACCGAAGAGTTGAGAAACCTCTACATCGTTGCTTCGGCGGGCGGCCAGGGCCCCGACCTCATATACGGACCGGCCGACAACCTCTCATTGCTTGCTCTCACTGAGACGATACGTCCGATCGATACGGTGCTCGAGCCAGAATACCTCAGTCAGTTCGGCAGCGACGGAGTCGTGTCCTGGAACGGGGCCCCCCTGATGGTGGCCGATCAGGTGGGAAATCACCTCACGTTCGTCTACAACAAAAAACTGATTCCGAAGCCGCCAACAACGACCGACGAGATGATTGCTCTCCTGAAGGACTTGACGGTCGACCTGGACGGAGACGGAAAAACGGACCGGTACGGGTTAACCTGGAATTACACGGAACCTTTCTTTTTTATGCCATTCCTGACGGGTTTTGGAGGATGGGTCATGGACGAAGAGGGTAATCCGACGCTCGACACCCGGGAAACGGTCAGTGCCATTCAGTTCATTCTCGATTTAAGGGACACCTACGGCGTCATACCGAGAGAGAGCGATTACAACATTGCCGAAACCCTGTTCAAGGAGCAGCGAGCCGCAGCGATCATTAATGGTCCCTGGGCCTGGGCGGGATATGGAGAGGCCGGCATCGATTACGGCCTGGCGCGCATCCCCCGAGTGTCGGAAACCGGAAACTGGGCAGCTCCATTAGTCGCATCGAAGGGATATTCGGTGAATGCCAATGTTGAGGAGGAAAAATTGCCTTACCTCAAGGAGGTCCTCGAGTATTTGACCGATGCCGAGATGCAGGCTTCGATGGCGATCACCATTTCATCCATCCCCACGATTCCCTCCGTGCGTCAGGATTCTGTCGTTCAGGGGAATCCGATCCTCAGGTCGTCCCTCCATCAGGTCGAGGTGGGTGTGCCGATGCCGTTGGCGCCGCAGATGAGGCAGATATGGGACGGAATGCGGGGGCCTTATCAATTGATCATGAATGGAGCCAGAACGGCGCCCGAAGGAGCACGGCTGATGCAGGAAGAGGTTGAAAAACGAATCGCCGATACGTTTTTGTAGGTAACAGACTATGGCCGGACAGTCCAGGGATCGCTTGTTCTTGTTGATGTTGATCGGGCCGACGGTGCTGCTGGTGCTCGCCGTGGTGGCCTATCCTTTTTTCGAGAATGTGCGCATTTCTCTCTCGAATATGAACATTTATCATATTCGAGACTGGCGCGTTATCGGCTTGCAGCAGTACTGGGCCGTTTTGACGGAGCCTCGATTCTGGGAGGTGCTTCTCAAGACGCTGATATGGACGTTTGTCAATATCGTCTTCCACGTATCGATCGGTGTATTTCTCGCCGTGTTGCTCCACCAGAAGTTTGTAGCCGGCAAATCAGCCTGGAGGGTGTTGCTCATTTTGCCCTGGGCCCTTCCGCAGTACATCACGGCACTGACGTGGCGAGGGATGTTCAACTACGAATACGGGGCTGTGAACCTGATCCTGACGCAATACATGAATCTGCCGGCGGTCGAGTGGTTGACCTCGCCTTTCGAGGCCTTCCTGGCCGCCATTCTGACCAATGTATGGCTCGGGTTTCCCTTCATGATGGTGGTTGCCCTCGGCGCCTTGCAGTCCATTCCCGGCGAGTTGTACGAAGCAGCCGATGTCGACGGGGCGTCCCCGTGGCGGCAGTTTTGGACGATTACAGCCCCCCTGTTGAGGCCGGCCATGATCCCGGCTGTCACGCTCGGGATGGTCTGGACGTTCAACAACATCAACGTGGTGTGGCTCGTGTCGAATGGAGGAGAGCCGAACGATCAAACGCATATCCTCGTGTCCTTTGTGTACGAAGCGGCATTCTCCATGTATCGGTTCGGTTGGGCCGCCGCCTTATCGATGATTATCTTCATGATTTTGTTCACCTTCACGCAGATTTTTTTGAATCGGACCCAGGCTACGGAGACGGTTTATTAGGGCGTGTTGAGGCGTGGAGGGAGTCTGTCCCGGCAACGATAAACGAAAATGAAACACCTGTTCGGAAAGATAGCCACCTACGTCGTGCTGGCATTTTTTACATTCCTGGCCGTTTTTCCGGTTACGCGAATCATCACGATTTCGCTGCGACCGGGGGATCAGTTGTTATCCACGTCGCTCTCGTTTCTTCCCGAAGGGGCAACGCTCGCCAATTACAGCGAGCTAATCTTCGAAACGCAGTTCTTGATGTGGCTGTTCAATTCCACTTTCGTTTCACTCATCGTGACCTTAACCGGTGTTTCGCTTGCATCGACGGCGGGTTATGCGTTGTCCAGGTACCAGTTCCGGGGGCGCAAGTCCATGCTCAGTGGGTTGCTGGTTACCCAGATGTTTCCTGCGACGATGTTGCTTTTGCCCCTGTACGTGATGATGATACAACTCCAACTGCTCAATACATTCCTGGGCATCATAATCATATATACGGCTACAGCGCTTCCCTTCTGTGTATGGCAGATGAAAGGGTATTACGATACCATACCCGTTGCTATGGAAGAGGCAGCTCGCATTGACGGTTGCACCCCGTGGCAAACGTTTTACAAAGTGGTGTTTCCCCTGGCTGCCCCGGCCCTCGTGATTACGGCTCTGTTTTCGTTCATGACGGCCTGGAATGAATACGTCGTCGCCAATGTCGTCCTTCAGGATGCGGACATGTTCACGCTTCCGCTCGGGTTGAAGTTGTTCCAGAGTACATTGACGACAAAGTGGGGGCTCTACGCAGCGGGATCTTTGCTGGTCTCTATTCCTGTCGTGTTAATCTTTCTGCTGCTGAGTCGTTATTTGATATCGGGACTCACTCTGGGGTCGGTGAAAGGATAGGCGCCTACGTGGCGGGTTTATTCATTTTGCGTATCTTACGAAATTGTTGTCAACCTGGCGGTCTCAATCATGGTAGGACGATTTTGGACGATTCCTAACGTCCTCAGCTTAGCACGGATTCTACTCATAGCCCCTATCGTATACCTCATTCTGAATGAGGGGGCAATCTGGAAGATACTGGCGCTGGTGGGGATTGCCGTCGCCTCAGACTGGTTGGATGGGGCGCTGGCCCGGTGGTTCAATTCCGTTTCGGAATGGGGGAAGGTCCTGGATCCCCTCGCGGACAAGCTGGCTGCCTCTGCGGTCGTCCTGGCGCTCGTCATGCGGGATCAATTGCCGCTCTGGTTTTTGCTCGTCGTCGTCGTGAGAGACCTGCTGATTCTCGTTGGAGGAGCCGTTGCGGCTCATCGGTTCAAGGTAGTCCTGATGAGCATATGGTGGGGCAAAGTAGCGGTGTTCATGTTGTCGCTCACCGTACTGTGGGCCTTGTTGGAAGCCGACCGGCCGATCTTCTACCTGTCGCTGTGGATTACGACCGTATTATTTGTGTACTCTTTTATTCTCTATGCCATTCGGTTCATGGATATTATGTCGGGAGGGGGGCTCGAACATGATCAAGAGGGGGGCGATGAGGCGCATATATATTCCTCCGATCCGATTGAAGAGGAACCGTCCCAATCAATCGACAACCGGCCATGAAGAGCTCACGGTTCTCCGGCATAGGTC
>CAZGHT010000017.1:0-74983 GCA_964525535.1 uncultured Rhodothermaceae bacterium | reverse complement strand
CGCCACAGCGCCACGCGGCGGCTGCTGGACGCCTCGTTCGACATGTACGAGTCGCGGCGAAGAAGTCCACGGCCCGAGCGGTCCCCGCTCGAAAGGCTTACCGATCGGTAACCTGACGAGCCAGTTCTGGGCGAATGTACACATGAACCCGGTGGATCACTTCATCAAGCGGACGTTGCGCTGCGGCGGCTACGTGCGCTTTGTGGACGACCTGCTGCTCTTCTCCGATAGCAAGAAAGAATTGCACGCCTGGCGGGAGCGCGTCACAGAGGGGCTCCACCGGAGATACCTCTCCCTTCACCAGGGCGCTCATCCCGGACCGGTCACGGAGGGGATTCCGTTTCTTGGATTCGTTTTCTTTCCGAAGCGGATCCGCCTCAAAAGGAGAAAGGGCGTCCACTACCGCCGCAAGCTGAAGCAGCTGCTGGCCGCCGGCGCCGATGAGGAAACGCTGGTCGCCTCCATCCAGGGCTGGCTCAACCACTCCCGGTACGGCAATACAACCGGCCTGCAGAAGGCGATCCTGTTTGAATTAGGGCTGGAAGATGTATATTATTTTCTCCGCAACCGCCCGACGAAACGCCATCCGGTGAGTCCTCAGCTCTATGTCTACTCAGCTCACAGTCATGATCAGAAGCACGGCGCGCGACCAGTAGACTTTAAATAATCACAGCAATGAAGATGTACCTACTTCAGGCAGTCCCTGATTCCTCGCAGGCTACCAATTTCTGGGCGGAGAATGGAGATACGATTCTAGTCGGGGTGATCACGGGAGTTGTAACGGCAATAATAGTGCTGGTGTTCAGCGAGCCCATCAAGGGACTGTTTAAGAAGATCGGGGAGCACATTGAACGCCGTTTGCAGGGTTTTGGCTGGAGGTTCAAAAAGAAGTATCTGGCAGCGCTGGCCCAGGATCACCAGCGGCTACAGCTCATCGGGTTCACAGACAAGGTACACCCGCCACTCCTCAAGGAGGTATATGTGTCGCTGCAGATGCGAGCGAGCTTTAACGAGGAAGCACGGCGTTTCAACTGGTATCAACTGTTCGCTGGAAAAGAGAACAAAATTGTGGTATTAGGACAGCCCGGTTCGGGGAAGTCGACCCTCATGGATTACCTGACGCTGATTTTTTCGAAGCACCTCGAGCATCCTCTGGCTGAATCTCTGGGTGATCCCGTTCCCTTGTTCGTGAGGCTCCGCGATGTGGGAAGGGTTAGAAACAGTAAACCCGTGACTCTGATGGATCTGCTGCAGAACCCCGATAGCCTGGCCAATGCAGATACCCCCGTACGGTTTTTTGAACGTTTGCTGAAAGCCGGGAGATGCATTCTGCTTTTGGATGGGCTCGATGAAGTACTCGATCACAGGCAACATAATGAGGTGGTTCGCGCCATTCAGCGGATCACCTATGAATATCCTGACAATCGATTTGTAGTCACGTGCCGTGTCGCAGGGTGGGACAATCAGCTACCCAATTTTCAGGTCTTCGAGGTGCAGCCGTTCGAACCTGCCGACATCCGGAAATTTATTTCGGCATGGTACCGAGAAGTGCTACGAACCCGGGCCTTGAACGCACTGGGTCCTGGACCCTCTGAACGGGAGCGCGAGGAAACCCTCAAAAAATCCAGTGTCAGAGCGCGCGAGCAGGCTGAGCGGTTGTGGGTGGCACTGCAGGACAAAGACGACCTGTTGCGCATTGCCCGTACTCCCCTCATTTTGTCGTTGATCACTCTCGTTTACTACTCCGATCAGGCGCGACTGCCCAGCGGTCGAACGCGGCTTTACCAACGTTGCCTGGAGATCTTGCTCGACGAATGGGACTGGAAAGACAAGCAGCTTTCTCTTCCGGATAGCCCTTCCCTAGACGACAAGTTGCGCGTCATGAAGGCGATTGCCATTCATTACCTCGAAGCACAGGTATTAGATATGGACAGAAGCGGGCTTGAGGATCTGGTTGCCCCGATCGTTCCCCGGTTGAATACGTCAATCGATGCCGAGTCGCTTATCGATCATATTATAAAGCGATCGGGAATTCTACAGGAGAAGTCCATCGGGCGATTTGGCTTTGCCCATCGGGCCTTGCACGATTACCTGGCAGCCAAGGTGATCGAGGAGCAGCAAAGAGATCAGGTGCTGCTCAAACACGTGGACGAAGAACCGTGGCGGGAGATCATTCTCATCACCGCTGCGCTGGTTCCTGACGAACGTACTGAGACCCTGGTGAAGGCGCTCTATGATACAGGACGCGAGAATATCAACAGTATTATCATGGCCGGCTGGACGCTGGCGGAAGATATCCACATCGATCCGAAACTCCGCCACGCGATCCTTGAGGCGTTGTGCCTGCGTCTGGAGGAAAACACCGAGGCGGGTACCTTTGTGCGATTGATGGAATCTCTACTGGCCGCCAGCAGAGATCGCGCATTGACATGGATGCAGGAAGCATTACGAGCGGGCAATGATGCACAGGCAGGACGTATCGTGGAATTTATCCCTGATCTCGGCGATACGCAGGCAAATAGCTTTGCTTCCGTTCTGGTAGAGTTAGTAAAAGGTGCGGATCGCGCTGATACCAGGGTACTGGCCGCTCAGGCCCTATCCGGGCTGTCCTGTGAACTCGATGCAAGCACATGGGAGGTTTTGGAGGAAGCCCGGAGAGATCCAAATGGTGCTGTCCGGCAGGCTGCTACCTGGGCATGGTGTGAACTGGGCAGGTACGACGAGCTAGGTTTCGTAAAAGTGGAGGAGGGAGAGTTTACGATGGGGAGTACCGAGAATGAGGACGAAAAGCCTGTCCATACTGTGTATGTATCCACATTCTATATAGCAAAATCTCCTGTGACAGTCCGGGAATATAGAGCGTTTGTGCAGGGGTCTGGCTATGAGCCAGACGGTTTCCTTGATCAATGGAATCGTAGAGACGACCACCCTGCTGTTACCATTTCCTGGTACGATGCGCAGGCATATGCCAGTCATTACGGTTTCGCCCTACCCAGTGAACCTGAATGGGAAAAAGCAGCACGTGGTACCGATGAGCGCAGATATCCGTGGGGCAATGAATGGGATCGGAGTCTCTGTAATTCTCATGCATACTGGGGATTTGGAAGGAACTGGAAATTCTGGAAACGCTCAGGCGATACCACACCGGTGGGTTCTTTTTCTCCAAAAGGGGATTCCCCTTACGACTGTGTCGATATGGCTGGCAATGTATGGGAGTGGACGCGTAGTCAATATGCGGCGTACCCGTATGACGCGAAGGATGGAAGAGAAGCACTGCCTGTGAAGAAAGCTGAGGAGGCCTCCGAAGAAGGTCCCCGTGTTCTCCGCGGCGGCTCGTTTGTCAGCTACTATAACCTCGTGCGTTGCGCGAGCCGCTACTGGAACGACCCGGACAACCCGTACGACTTCAGGGGTTTTCGCTTGGTTGCTCTCCCTCCGTCAGATTAGCACCCAACCCTGCAAATGGGAAATCGGCGAGGAATGTCGCTACCGGTCAGGCCCTGGCCCTCTCGTGGGAAGAGGGAGGGGAAACAGAACCGCCCGTCAGGGCGGACGCTGGTGCACCACGGCGGAAACCTGGGGAGGAGCCTGCCATGGGCGCCTGGTCGACCTTGAAAAGGCAGGCCGTCTGCATTGAAACGCGGCGTAAGGATAATGGGATTGCCCCGTTAGAGTGAATACCTTTTAAAGCCATCGTTATAAAGAACAATAACATAGAGACAGAACTGTAAAGACAGGGTCGGCCTCTTTTAGGGGGGCCGCCACTTTTGTTATCGCACGATTGCAACAACAGAAACAGCGGCTGCATAAGAGAAGGCATGAGTCAGCGCCGGAGGTCATTCGATGAGTTTCGTCACTACATCAATACTAACCTTTGGTGTTTGACTCAAATTCTATTATGCCCACCCCCCACCTATCAATTCAGCAACCTCTTTCTGAAAGAGCCCGAGATCAAGCCTGTGTTTGCGAATGTGATCGCCAACTGTCTTCAATTCATCAGGATATGCAAGATTTCGAGACCTGCGGGCCTCCAACCTGACATGGGGAAAAGGCAACGTATCCCTGAGGATTCGTGCACACACCGGTCACAAAATACACATACTCATCAAGCTCATCTCATACCGCCCACGGAAGCAGCAAAAACACAGTTCGAGAAGCTTTCAATACAGAGAACTAGTTTCACCATTCGTAAAATGAGAACCCCATGCTTTACAATTCGTTGTTCTATGTGATACCTTTAAAGGTGCATTTACAGCTCTGATAGAACCATGACCACTGTAACTGTCCAACTCAGCGATGATCTGGAAAAAACACTCATTGAGGAAGCCAAAGAGAGCGGTCTTTCCTATGCCGAAATCTTAGCAGATGCATATAAACGAATGACTTTTCTACGGCGTGTAAAGTATCTCAGATCAAAGATGGTATCTGGTGCTGAGGATTTGGGTGCGTATTCCGGAATAAACGCTTACGTGCTGAGATTTAGGCGTGTGTGCAGATGCCTGGGCAGGTAGGCGGCATAGGGATAGCTGTATCGTATAGTACCTGGGGCGGGAGTCGAACCCGCACGTCCTTGCGGACACAAGATTTTGAGTCTAGCGCGTCTACCAATTCCGCCACCCAGGCCGGTGTCGATGTAGGAATAGCACGATACCGTAATCGCTGGGAAGAGGTTCCGGGAAAGGACGGTGTCGCCTGGCGTGTAAAGCATCCAATGACACGCCGGCAACAACAGGGTACAACTTCAGGCATCGAATGCCGCACCCGGGCGGCGGTCAACAGACTCACCACGAACATGGATCCTGGCTCGGAGGCCAGGAAGACGAGCCCTAAAACAACAGCCCGAGCGCCAGGGGCAGGAGGAAGAAGAGGCTGAACAGGTACAGGAAGGCGTAAACGCGGTTGATGCCGGCCAGCTTGCCCATCCAGTCGGCCATCTTCAACGGCACTTCGCGCAGCGGCGGTATGCCGTAGATGATGACGATGCCGAAGATGTTGAACAGCAGGTGCGCAAAGGCGATCGTGATCCCAAACACGCCGTACGTCGGGTCGTCCGAGGCGAGCGATAGCGCAGCCAGCAACGCGGTGAGCGTGGTGCCGATGTTGGCGCCCAGGGTGTAGGGGAAGATCTGCCGAACGGTCAGGATGCCGGCGCCGACCAGCGGGACGATGATGGACGTGGTTACGGACGAGCTCTGCACCAGGAACGTCAGCACGACGCCGCAGGCCATGGCGGCCAGCGGAGCGCCGAAGATGTACTTGTGGATGATCTTCTCCGTCTTGCCCCGCATCATGGTCTTCAACAACACGACCAGGTACCGCAGCGCCAGGAACAGCATCAATAAACCGACGATGAGCACCAGCCACCCGATCTGGCCGAGTACGGAGATCAGAAACTCGGTGATGGGTTTTACCACGGCCTTGAGCGGGCTCAGCAGCTCGGCGCCTCCGACGCCGACCATGCCCGAGGTCAGGTAGGCCGCCGACTTGGAGATGATGCCGAAGCCCACTTCGAGCGGAAACAGGAGCACGACGGCGAACATGTTGAAAAAGTCGTGCACGGTGGCTCCGGCCATGGCCCGCGTGAATTCCTCCTTGCGTGTGATGTGCCCCATCGACACGATCGTGTTGGTCACCGTGGTGCCTACGTTCGCGCCCATGATGATGGGCACGGCTTTTTCGACGGGAAGGGCGCCGCTCGCTACGAGCGCTACGGTGAGGGTGGTCACCGTCGAGGAGCTCTGCACCAGCGAGGTGGCCAGAATTCCGGTGAGCAGGGCGATCAGCGGGTTGGCTGTCGTGCGGAGCAGGTTTTCGGCAAAACCGCTCCCCATGAGTTTAAAAGCGCTGCTCATGAGCTCGAGGCTCACGAAGAAGAGAAGCAATACGAGGATGAGCGAGACGATGCGAAGAATAGTACTCCTCGTCGAAGGGTCCTTCGGAACGAGTTCTTCGATCGGGATGGGCTCTTTGACGGAGCTTTCCGAAGCGGTTTGAGATGGATTTGGATTTTCCACGCTCACGATGATGATGGGTCAGTGAAACTTGCGATACAGGGAACGGAAAGACCTATATTACAGGAAAGCGGTCGAATATCGAAAGTCTCCCTGTTATATAATTGTTACGCTTGGCGAACGGGCGTGCCTTCGTTCCTGCTGGATTGGGACGCTAGCGCCTATAATACGACATAAAACGGACGATTGACATGATGCCCTGCCGGAAACGGTCCAGGCCGAAGCTTTCGTTCGGAGAATGGATGGCATCGTCGTCGAGGCCGAACCCCATCAGCACGCTGTCGAGCCCCAGGAGGTCTTTAAAGTCGGCCACGACCGGAATCGACCCGCCGTGCCGCGTGAAATGGGGGTCTGTGCCATACGTGTCCTTCAGCGCTTTCGAGGCCGCCTGCATGGCCGGGTGGGTATAGTCGACCACGACCGGCTTGCCGCCGTGCAGGTCCTTGAACTTCAGCTTCATCGTGTCCGGCGTATGCGCCTCGAAGTAGGCCCGGATCTTCTCGACGATCTCGCCGGGGGTCTGGTCGGGTACCAGGCGCATCGAGATTTTGGCCCCGGCCCGGGAGGGCAGCACCGTTTTGGCGCCTTCTCCCTGATACCCGCCCCAGATGCCGTTCACGTCCAGGGTCGGGCGGGCGGCAATGCCTTCCAGCGGTGTGTAGCCGGTCTCCGTACGGACGGCCTCGACGCCCACGCTTTTCATCCAGGCGCCGGCGTCAAACGGGAGCGACGCGAACGTCTCCCGTTCTTCTTCGACGAGGTCGACGACGTTGTCGTAAAAGCCGGGCAGGGACACCCGGTGGTCTTCGTCGTGCAGGTTGCCGATCAGGCGGGCGAGCACGTTGATCGGGTTCTCGATCGCGCCGCCGTACATGCCGGAGTGTAAATCGCGATCGGGGCCGGTCAGCTCGACCTCGACGTAGGCGAGGCCCCGTAGCCCGTAGGTGATCGTCGGTGTATTGGGGGCGAACATCGACGTGTCGGAAATCATGACGACGTCGGCCGCGAGCAGGTCGCGGTGCGTCGCTACGAAGGGCGTCAGGTGTTTGGAGCCCGATTCCTCTTCGCCTTCGATTAAAAACTTCACGTTGATCGGGGGCTGCCCCTCGGTTTTCAGGTAGGCCTCCATCGCCTTGACGTGCATGAACATCTGGCCTTTGTCGTCGCTGGCGCCGCGGGCGAAGAGGCGGCCGTCGTCGTCGATGACCGGCTCGAAGGGGGGCGAGTTCCAGAGGTCGAGCGGATCCGGCGGCTGGACGTCGTAATGCCCGTAGACCAGCACCGTGGGTTGCGACGGGTCGACCACGTGCTCCCCGTAGACGATCGGATGCCCGTCGGTCTCCATGAGTTCGACCCGCCGGATTCCCGTCGCGTTCATGTGATCGGCCAGCCACGTCGCGCAGCGGCGCACGTCGCCGGCGTACGCGGAGTCCGTACTGATGGACGGGATCTTCAGCAATTCGATGAGTTCTTCGACGAATCGCGGGAACTGGTGCGAGGCGTGTTGTAAGGCGTGTTGCATGCAGGTGTCAGGGGTCAGTCGTCAGGTGTCAGTGATTAGTCTTCCCGTTCCCCAGCGCTCAGAGTACGCTTTCGTCGCGCCAGCGGAGGAGTTTCCAGGGTTTGTCTTCCACTTCGCGGGTGAGGATAAAGTTCACGTTGCCGTCGCCGCGGAAGACGTCGCCGGCTTCGAGGTTGATGGTCAGGCTGAAGGAGCGCAAGATACGGGCTTGCAGGTCGTCTTCGAACAGGGTCTGGGAGATGATCTGGTTCCATTGCAGTTGGATGAGGCCGGCGTTCTGGAACAGCCGGCGGGTCGATTCGATCTCCTGCGCGAAGCCCCATTGTTTTTCGACCTGGATGTCGAAGTCGTAAAAGGTGAACGTGAAGGCGGAGTCGAGCAGCGGTTCGTAGAGGGCGATGTCTCGGAGTTCGTAGGCGGCTTCGAAGTTGGTGAAAAAGCCGTCGATGGTCGTAGGGTCGCCGAGGAGGGTGCCGAACGGGTCGCCTTCTTCGAGGGCCGGGGCGAAGGGGTTGCAGTGCAGCCCGGCGATAGAGGCGACGAGGCAGAGCCCGAGCGTAAGCAGCCGGTCAGCCCGTAAACTTGTACCCGATGCCGTAGACCGTCTGGATGTACTGCGGCGATGTAGCGTCGTTCTCGATTTTTTTGCGAAGGGATGCCACATGACGGTCGATCGTGCGTGTTGCGATGTCTTCTTCGATACCCCAGACGTCGCGAAGGAGTTGCCGGCGGCTGACGGTGCGGCCGCGGTGTTGGATGAAGTAGTACAAGATACTGAATTCCAGGGCCGTGAATTGGAGCTCGTGCCCGTTTTTTTGGGCGGTGTGGCTGCTGAAATTGATCTCCACGTCGTCGAAGTGGTAGCTGTCGAACAAGTCCTCGTGGTTGGACGACTGGCCGCGGCGCAGGATGACGCGGCAGCGGGCCGCCAGTTCGTCGACGCTGAACGGCTTGGTCACGTAATCGTCAGCGCCGAGGTCGAATCCCTTGAGTTTGTCCTTTTCGGACGAGCGGCCGCTCAGTATCAGGATGGGCGTTTCGATGCCGGCCTTGCGGGTTTCCCGGATGACGTCGAAGCCGTTTATTTTCGGCAAACCCAGGTTGAGGACGGCGATGTCGAATCCCGGGGCGCCGGTCAGGAGTTTGATAGCTTGATCGCCCTCTCGCGTCCAGTGTACCTCATAGCCCTGATCCTCGAAAAAAGCTTCGAGATCAGTGCCGACCTGGGGGTCGTCCTCAACAATCAGCATGCGTGAGGCTGGCATTGCACTATTCGCGTTTTGTGAGCTGAGCGACAGATGTGGATGCTGCACAGGCCATGAGCTGTGATCTTCTGCTGCCCGTATCCACTACTAAGTTTAAAGCTCAGCGTATAAACATAGCAACTAAATCCATCAAAACGTACGCAATTGTTGAAGATTAAATGGCAAATTATAACTATTGGTTGATCATCCTGGCTACTCTTGTCGGCTTTTTCACGCTGGCGGCGATCTTGCTGGTGCCGGTATACCGGTTCCTGAAGAAGGAGGAAAAGGCGAGTGCACAGTGGACGAAGGAGGGCCTGGGGGCATCGAAGGAGAACGGGACGTCCTGACCCGCTTCGCGGCTACAGGCGCCGGTCATGCGGCCTGCGAGCCGGTCATTCGACGGTGATGGAGGGCGCTATGCGCTCGAAGGTTTTGGGGCCGATCCCTTTGACGCTCTCTATGGCTTCGATGGTCGGGAAAGGGCCGTTCGCCTCGCGATACGCGATGATCCGCTGTGCGATGGCGGGGCCGATGCGGGGCAGCCGCTCGAGGTCGGCCCGGGAGGCGAGGTTGATGTTGATCTTTCCGCCCGAGGACAGCATCGCCCGGAGGGCGGCGTCTTCGTCACGCCGCAAGGTATCTGAATAGTGCGCGTGTGAAGCCGTGGAATCCCGGCTCGACTGGATGGCTGCGAAGAGGCTGTCCGTGCGATCGTAGACGGAGGGCTCGAAGAGGATATGGTTCCTCTGGTACTGTTGAATGGCGGCGCCGAGCACAATGAGCCCCAGCAACACCCAGAGCGCCTGGGCTTCGCGACGCGTGATGCCCACCCGCTGCTGGAGGCGAAATAGCTCGTAAACGAGTCGTTCCTTGAATCGCATGGCGGCGTCTATTTATTACAGATGTTACGCGCCGGATGCGCATAGGTCCTGCCAGAGCGGCTTTGCACACATGCAAAGCCCCGTAAACAAGCCTGCTGTGCACAGTTCGCGTAACATCACTTTATTACCTGGACGATTATTTAGACGCTTGTGCGGTGGGTTTCATACCTTTTTAGTTCACAGTTTACAGTTCACAGTTTACAGTTCGTAGTTCACAGTTCACAGTTTACAGTTCACAGTTCGTAGTGCAGGGTGCAGAGTTCTCCGAACTATGAACTACGAACCCTGAACTGTGAACTGTAAACCCCGAACAATGAACTCCGAACAATGAACCCCGAGCCCCAAACCGATATGGGACAGATCCTTCGAACAGAGGCGGTGGTCTTGCGCAATATGGATTACCGCGAGACGAGCCAGATCGTAACGCTGTTTACGCGCGAAAAAGGCAAGGTAGCCGTTCTCGCGAAAGGGGCGCGGCGCGCGAAGAGCCAGTTTGGCGCTACGCTTCAACCGATGGCGCACATCCAGGCTCTGATATACCACAAGCCTTCTCGCGAAATACAGACGCTCGGTGAAACCTCGCACGTAACCCTGTTCAACCGGATCGGAAAGGATCTCGACAAGCTGTCTGCGGGGGTGCGCATGGTGGAACTCGTCCAGGCGCTTTTGCAGGTCGAGGAAGAAAACGAGCAGGTGTTCCGGCTGCTGGTGGATACGCTACACGGCCTCGACCGCGCTGAACACCGGATGGACAACCTGTGGCCCTTCTTCAGGCTTAAACTCGCCGGCATCCTCGGGTTCGACCCCTACGTCCGGCGCGAAGATATCGAGGGCATCGAGGGAGCATGGGGGTATCTGTCGCTCGAGACCGGCGCCATAACGAAAGAGGGCGCCATACCGGGAGGCAACCGGGGGAAAAATCTAAAAAAAGCCTCGAGAACGGCCCTTCGAGCCTTCGCGGTGCTCGCCCGCACGGACCTGGACGTCGTGATGCGCATGCAGATGGACCCGCCCGTGCTCCACGAAGTATCGTCTCTGATCGATGCCTATCTGCAGTTTCACCTGGAAGAGGCCCTGCCTACGCGCACCGGTCGAGTGATCGGCCAGCTGCAAGACGTGAAAAAGGATGCCTGAAAAATCGGAACTAATCTTGAATAAGTTGTTATATTTGTGTAACATGTGTGTACAGGTGTGCTAAAAACAGGCACGCTGCTACACCTGGGCGTGCTACACCACTACGTAGCTGCACGATCGGCTATAGATCAAAGTCATAGTTAGAGCATCATGAGTCGCAAACACCTTACGAGCAAGCAGCATTCGTTCTGGACCTACTTGAAGAACTATGTGGCAGAGAACGGGGTATGGCCGACCTATCGCGAACTCGTCGAAGAATTCAACTACCGCTCGCCGAACAGCGTGACGCAAAACTTGCAGGCCCTGCATAAGAAGGGGTTTCTCGTCAAAGACGATGACGGGTACCAGCTCTCGGGGATGATGAACAACCTGGCCGGCTTGCAGCCTGTCGGGATTCCGATTACGGGCATCATTACGGCGGGCGGATTGCAGGAGGCCGTCGAGGCCAACCTGGGGACGATCACGCTGGAAACGCTCTTCCCCAACCTGGACCGCATCTTCGCCATTCGCGTCTCCGGGCAATCCATGATCGGCGCTGACATCGAGGACGGCGACTACGTGCTGCTCATCGACGACGACATACCCAACGGCGGCATCGGCGCCGTGCTGTATAACGGGGAAACGTCGCTGAAGCGAATTTACCAGGAAGTGGACGGGTTGCGGCTCGAGCCCGCCAACAGCGAATATCCCGACGTCCACATCACCCCGGATGTATTCGAGGAGGTGAATATCCTCGGTCGCTACGTTGGCCACGTGAATAAAGAAGGGATTTACAGGCGCAGCAGCATCAGAAGCCGGGCCGCCTGAAGTGCGCGGCTAGCGCAGAATCGACTTCATAGCCTCCTGGTCGTGCTCGTCCAGATTGGACAATATGGTATGCCCCATCCGATCTCGCTTGGTAAGCAAGTATTTCTCGTTTACACTGTTGGGTGGGATCTCGATCGGCACCTGCTCCACGATTTCGAGGCCGTACCCCGATAGGCCGACGCGCTTGGTGGGATTGTTCGTCATCAGGCGCAACTTCCGGATATTCATCTCTCTCAAGATCTGGCACCCGATTCCGTAATCCCGGTGATCCATCTTGAATCCCAGCGCGAGGTTGGCCTCCACGGTATCCATCCCTTCTTCTTGCAGCTTGTAGGCTTTGAGTTTGTTCAGCAATCCGATGCCGCGGCCTTCCTGTTTCATGTAGAGCAGGCATCCACGCCCCTCCTTTTCGATTTGAGAGAGGGCCCGTGCCAGCTGGTCGCCGCAGTCGCACCGCATCGAACCGAAAATATCTCCCGTGATGCACTGGGAATGCACCCGGACGAGAACGGGTTCGTCTTCTGTCCATGAGCCCTTCTGCAGGGCGAGGTGTACGTCACCGGTAAGGCGCTCCTCGAACGCGGACATCACGAAGTCTCCGAAGCGCGTAGGCATCTTTACGCTGATGACCTGGCGCACGAGCTTTTCGTGCATCATGCGATACGCAATCAGGTCTTTAATTGTAATGATGCGCATGTCGTACTGCCGGGCCAGCTCGAGCAACTCCGGGACGCGCGCCATGGTGCCGTCATCGTTCAATATTTCGACGAGCACGCCAACGGGTTTGAATCCCGCCATGCGCGCCAGGTCGGTCGCGGCCTCCGTATGACCGGCTCTGCGCAAAACACCTCCTTTGATGGAGCGGAGGGGGAAAACGTGACCGGGGCGTGCAAATTCTCCGGGATGTACGTCCGGGTCGGCGAGGGCCTTGATGGTTTTGGCCCGGTCGGCCGCTGAAATGCCGGTTTCGGTGCCGATCTTGTAATCGACCGAAACCGTGAATCCCGTTTCGTGCAGGGCGGTATTCGAGCTCACCATCATGTCGAGGTCGAGCTCGACCATGCGTTCCCGTGTGAGCGGGACGCAGATCAACCCGCGCCCCTGCGTCGCCATAAAGTTGACCAGTTCCGGCGTGATGGTCTCGGCAGCGCAAATGAAGTCTCCCTCATTTTCCCGGTCTTCATCGTCGACGACGATAACCAGCCTGCCCACTTTGATCGCTTCGATGGCATCGTCAATGGAATCGAAGGGAAGTTCGTCGTCGGGATTGATGCGAGCGTCACTCATGAGGCATCAAGAGCTGTTAAACATGCCAGTATCCTGCATAACGAAACAGGTAGTAGCAGAATGACCGAAGAGCTTCAGTGTTTCCTCGGTGTTTTCTCGGTGTTTTCTCAGCGTTACGGCAGGGCCAGATGGTACGCTGCCTGCCTATTCCAGGCGATCGATGGCGCTTTTTTCGACTCGAAGTCTCGCTGTTTTATCGATATCCATCGTGACACTGGTGTCGCCTATCTGAGTAACCGTACCGTGCAGCCCCCCGATCGTAATGATCTTATCTCCCTTCTTCAGTGCCTCGATCATCGCCGCTTTTTCTTTCTCTTTTTTCTTCTGACTCTGCTGCTGAGGGCGGATGATGAAAAAATAGAAGACGATGAAAATTAAGAATATGGCGATGGGGCTGATCCAGGGGTTGCCGGGAGGTTGCTGGGCGTTCTGGACCAGAGCGAGCACCCAGGGGGCGTAAGCGAGGATATCCATGACTACGAATGAGACAACGAATGACGGTTTGTGCGCCTGACCCGTCCCAGCTTACCCGTTTATGCATGTAGGGCGTACCAGGCAGGAAGATAGACGGCTAACAAGGGTGGCAAAAAAAGATGGGCAAGCTGACCGTATCGCACCGCTACAACCTCCTACCGCTGCTACCTTCCGGTCCTGACGGGGTTCAGAGGGAGCTGGTCGTACGGGACTTGCCCATGTTGTTGCAGAACCAGCGACTGCAAACATCTGGCAACAACAGATCGCAGCGCGAATGGTTCCGATTCTTTGTCGTACTATTATCGTAGTGAACGACGCATAGAAGATCAAATCTCTATGCGATCCACACCCTGGTAGACAAGGACTACTTGACCTGGGTAAACGTAAATGAGGTTTATGCGTTACTACATGCAACGCATAACCCACACCGATCATGATTATCGAATATTCTAACGGTCAATGGCTGGAGGATCCTACCGACGATCAGGTAAAAGACGCGGTCCAGGAATTGGACGGGATGGATAAGAAATACGTAAAACTGGCCCACAACGCTCAATCCTATCTTAAAGTAGTTTGTGACAGGGCCAGAGAAATTCACCTGCTGCTGGTCCACGACGGAACGCAATGGCTTCAAGAGGAAGCGGCGACTCGTGAAATCGTCCAACGGATTGCGCTGGCGTATGTATACGGGGTAGAGGAATGGTGGAAGCCGTTGACGTTTCAGAAGGTCGTTGAAACAGATCGTGTCGAGATACCCACCCCCCGGCAGGAGAGTAAGCGATCGAAGGCTCGACCCAGCGGCCTTCAAAACAGGGGTACAGGCAGGAAATTTGCGTTCGCACGCATAGTATTCATTCCCCTACTGATCCTGACGATCGTATTGATCATTATGCTCAATATAGATCTCGGGTTACTCTGGAATAACTCAGGCGTCCTGGTATCCATCCTGGTTTTGATAGGCGTATCCTGGCTGTATCTGAGGAGACGGAGGAAACTCATAGAAAAAGTGGATGAATCACAGAACAAAAACTTTCCCTACGAAGAGGTTACTCCGTACGAGGATATTACGATCAATAGGAGCTTGTGAGATAGATCGGAAAGGCCATCGAGCACAGGACGCCGCGAGCCTGTCAGCAGGTAGAGGCTCAGAGAAGCGACATAGCATCTATGTCTATGACCATCCGGTAGTGCCGGGGAAACCCCTGGGAGCGGTTCGTCGCTTCTGAGATCATGGCCCGCAGGGCCTGATACGAAACGGAGCGATGGGCCTTCAGGATGACGTGGTGGCGATATTGTTTCTGGATTCGGCTGATCAGGGCCGGCTGAGGCCCGAGCACCTGTACACCCGGGAGCGGTTTCAACACGCGCGCCCAGGTTTTGCTGAGCCGTTCGACGACCCTGTCTTCGGGCCCTTTGAATTCGATGCGGGCGATGCGGCCGTAGGGCGGGTACATCAACGCTTCTCGATCGCGAAGCGCGGATCGCGCAAACTGGATATAGTCGTGACGCAGGGCGAACTGGAGTACGGCGTGTTTCGGATTTCGCGTCTGGAGGAGGACTTCACCGGGCGAGCCGGCCCGGCCGGCCCGGCCGGCCACCTGCGTCAATAACTGAAAGGTTCGTTCTTCGGCGCGGAAGTCGGGAAGCAGCATCCCCACGTCTGCGTTGATGACGCCGACCAGCGTGACGCGGGCGAAATCGAGGCCTTTGGCGACCATCTGGGTGCCCAGCAGCACGTCGGCAGCGCCGCGACCGAATTGATCCAGTATTTTGTGGTGCGCATTCTTCCCCGACGTGGTATCGAGATCCATTCTGAGCACCCGAGCCTCCGGAAAATAGGCATCCAGTTCTTCTTCGACGCGTTGCGTGCCTGCCCCGATACGTGCGAGGTCGGCCCCTCCGCATTGCGGGCATCGCCGCGTGATTTGTTCGGTTTTTCCGCAATAGTGACACCGGAGTTGCTGCTGTACCTTGTGATACGTCAGTGTTACGGCACAATCTGAGCACATGGGAGTCCACCCGCAACTCTGGCACAAGAGAATCGACGAATATCCGCGACGATTCTGGAGCAGAATGACTTGCTCTTCCCGTTGCAGCCGATCTGAAAGGGCCTGGCGCAGGGGGGCGGACAGGATGCCCGGAAGGCGGTGTTTTTTCTTCTCCAGGCTGAGGTCGATCGTCTTCACGACCGGTAGCTGCGCCATTTCTTTTTTTCCCGGGGCAGTCCCCGGCACCGGCACGCGATCCGGCATGCTGAGGTACGTGTACTTGGATGCCTGCGTGGCGTTGTAATAACTTTCCAGGCTCGGCGTGGCTGAGCCGAGGATACACACGGCCTGGTTCATGGAAGCCCGCATGACCGCCACGTCGCGCGCGTGATACCTCGGGGCCGGGTCGAACTGTTTGTAGGATCCCTCGTGCTCTTCGTCGACGATGATCAGGCCGATATCGGAGAGGGGAGCCAGAATAGCCGACCGCGGCCCGATAACGATGGGATACCGACCTTTGCGAAGGTGGCGCCAGGCATCGAAGCGCTCCCCGAGGCTCATTCGCGAATGCAGCACCGCGATTCGGTCGCCGAAGTGTGCCTGGAAGCGAGAGACGGTCTGGGGGGTCAGCGCAATCTCGGGCACGAGGATGATCCCCGTCTTGCCGCCATCCGTAACGCGTTTCAACGCATGGATGTACACCTCCGTTTTGCCGCTTCCCGTAATGCCGTGGAGTAAAAACGTCTCGAAGCGGCCGGCTTCGATAGCCCCCTCGATGGCCTGGAGCGCCTTTTCTTGCGCCGCGTGGAGCGCGTGGTTCGGGGGAGGGCGTGCATCCAGGGGGAGGTCCCCCAGCGGTGTACGCATCACTTCTTTGTCGACGAGGCGTAAAATACCCCGGTCTACCAGGCTACGGGCTGTGGACGAGCCGGCGCCCGAGCGGGTCAGCACGGCGGCCTGGGACGGTTCGTCCTCCCCCTCGCGGTGCATGTGATACAGTGCATCCACGAGCGCGCGTTGTTTTGTGCCGGGCAGGGTAGATTTGAGGTGCTGCAGGGTGGATTCGTCCCCGATGGGATCTGCCAGCCGCAGGTGCTTTTCCTTTTTGATTCTGACCCGGGGTTTCTTCAACGCCGGCTCGATGGTCACGAGCTCCGATTTTTCCAGCCGGCGGAGTGCGGCCAGCGTTATCGAGCGGTCCTTCTTTTGCAACTCCTCGAGCGTAGGTGCGTCCTGCATCCTGATGAGCTCGATCAGGGCCGCCTGCGAAGCAGACAGGTCGTCGGGCAAACGCTCAGGGCCGGCGTACCGGATGAGGTATTGCTGGAGGTAATCGGTCCCCGATGGCAACGCAGCGCGGATGACTTCGCCCCATCCGCACATGTAATAGGTCGAAATCCATCGGGTGAGGTCCAGCAATTCCCCGGTCAGAGCGGGCTCCTCGTCGATGACATCCTGGATGGTTTTTAGCTGCACTTCATGATTTTCGCCGGGCGAGTGGTCAATACCCACTACGAGGCCGGTCTGTACACGCCGGCCAAAAGGAACGATGACGCGGCATCCCGGGCGTAATTCGGTTTGGAGATCTTCTGGGACCTCGTAATCGAACCATTTCTGGACGGGTATCGGAAGTACTATATGGGCGATCATGTAGGTGAACGATCGTATAAGTGAGCGATCATCAGTGTGGCTGTGTCGTCCGGGAGGACCCTATGCCGGTGAGTTCGACACTGCGGTCCCAGAGCTTCTTCGCCAGTTCCCGGTCATACGTGCCTTTTGAAGAGGAGACGGCTTTCTTTTTGGTGAAGTATGCACCGGTCACACCGGCTACTTCAGGTGAGGTGGCGAGATACAGCGACGTTTCGGCCCCGGCCTTCGGTTTGAGGAAAAACGGCGAGAACAGTTTGAAGAATACAGAGAACAAGCTGGTCCCACGGTCAGCGATGTTGGTAGATACCACGCCGGGATGCAGCGCGTTGCAGGTTACGTCGCTGCCCTCCAGCCGGCGAGCCAGTTCATAGGTGAACAGTACGTTTGCCATCTTGGACTGGCCATAGGCTTTATATCCGTTGTAGGATGCGTGGTCTCCAAAGGTCTCAAAATCGATCGACCCGGATTGATGGGCATTGGAAGACACGTTAACGATGCGGGAGGACGGGGTCGCCTTCAGGAGATCGAGCAACAGGTGGGTCAACAGGAAATAGGCGAGGTGATTGATGGCGAAGGTGGATTCGTACCCGTCTTCGGTAAGAATGAGCCGGGGGAGAAATACACCCGCATTGTTCACCAGGACGTCGAGCCGGTCGAATCGCTCCAGGAACTGCCCGGCCACCTCTCGAATCTGATTCTGAGAAGCGAGATCGGCCAGCATCAGATGGATGTCAGGATTGCCCGACGTTGATGTGATGTCCTCCAGCGCTTTGCGTCCACGCTCTTCGCTGCGGCAGATCATGACCACCGTCGCTTCCTGCTCGGCCAGGCCCCGGGCCGTTTCGAGGCCGATTCCAGCGTTGGCCCCCGTTACGATACATACCTTTCCTTTCATAATATCACCTTTCATGACATCGTTCATGGCCTCCTGTCCGATCTCGTGTTATCCTCGGATCTGGCGCTCGATTTCTTTTTTAAACGGTGGGGTTTGCAGGTGATCTACGAGGAAGTCGAAGAGAGTTTCGACCGCCAGCGAGCCGGCTTCTTTCGACCTGTATAAACCGATGGTGGCGGGAGGTATCCCTTCGATCGCGCCGGCCGTATTCAACACGTCCATTTCGGGCGACATAGCGCTTTCCGCGATCAACCCTATCCCGAGCCCGGCCTGTACAGCGGCTCTTATCGCCACCAGGCTGTAGCTGCTGAATGTAATATGCCAGGGCCTGTTCAGGTTTCGAAGGATGGCGAGCGCGTGATCTCGTATCGAACAGGGATATCCCGTCGGCTCCATGACGATGGGTAAGGAGTCCTTTGAAAATACGTCGTAGTGCGGGTTGTAGGCCCAGACGTACTGCTCTTGCCAGAGCGACTCAACGTCCACCGAGGCGTACTCGGTGTTGGCCACAGCGAGGCACACCTCGTTTCTGGCGATCTGCCGGGACAAATCCCAGCTGGTGGCCACCTCCAGCTCGATCTCGACCTTGCTGCATAAACGACCGAATTTGGTCAACAGGTCGACGAGGGGGCCGATCGCGACCTCCTCCAATACGCCGATTCGGACTTTGCCCTCCGTTTCGGTCAGGTTGAGCTTGGCCAGCGCTTCCTCGTTGAGCTCCAGAATCTTGCGCGCGTAGTTCACGAGCACTTCGCCCGCTTCGGTCATTGAAATCGAGCGCCCGTTTCGATGAACCAGAGGGGTGCCGAGGCGCTCTTCGAGACGCTTGATTTGCAAGCTCAACGCCGGCTGGGTTCTATACAGCTGCTCGGCAGCCTGGGTGAAGCTTCGAGTCTCCGACAGGGTGACCAGGCCGCGCAGTTGCTCGATGGGTAAGTCGTTCATGGGTATTAATAAATGTTATAGATCTTATTATAATAATAAATGGATCTTATATAGCAGGGTATCATACCAGGAGCAGATTACGGGGTTTCGCCTGGGAAAAATGCTGTGTAAAGACATCAGGTGAAGACATTGTGTTGGGGTGCTGTTCAAGGATGCAGTCCGAGCGCGTAACCATTACCCATGAACATGAGCGAGTCGGTGCGATACCTCGATTCGCCAACCAGAGAGGAGCAACATGGCTTTGACACGCCTGCCTCGTTCCGGCACACTCATCATCGCCTTTGTCGCGGTGTATTTCGTATGGGGATCCACGTACCTCGCCATTCGGATAGCTATCGAGACGATGCCTCCATTGACGATGCTCGGATTTCGGTTTGGCGTTGCGGGCGTGCTCATGTATACGTGGCTCATTCTTCGCGGCGCTCGACGGCCGCCCTTGATCCAATGGGGTAATGCGGGTCTGGCGGGTGGTTTGATGCTGTGCGGCGGCACCGGCGCCGTCACCCTCGGGCTGCAGTACGTACCGTCGGGGCTGGCGGCTCTCCTCATCACTACGGTTCCGCTCTGGATGGTCATGCTCAACTGGTTGTGGAAAGGAGGCGCTAAGCCCTCGTATTTGTTCTTCGCCGGCTTCGGTCTCGGAATGACCGGGGTCTTTTTGCTGGTAGATCCCAGCGCCTTCATGGGTACGATGGAAGAAGGGCTCTTTTCGATCTGCGCGATCTTGATGGGCGCCATTTGCTGGTCGGTTGGTTCTCTGTATGGGCGCGACGCTGAAATCCCGTCGGATCCCTTTTTGTCGACGGCCCTTCAGATGACCCTGGGCGGCGCCGCGCTGTTGATCAGCGGGATGATACTGGGGGAAAAGATGACGCTTTCGGTAGACATGTTTTCGACGCGGTCTGTACTGGCCTGGGTGTATCTGCTCGTATTCGGGTCCTTCGTGGCATTCAGCGCCTATATCTGGTTGATGCGCAACACGACACCGGACCGGGTGTCGACCTACGCATACGTAAATCCGGTTGTGGCGGTGTACCTGGGGTGGGCGTTTGCGAATGAGCCCGTGACGCCGCGTATTCTGATCGCTTCGGTCTTTTTGTTGTCCGCCGTGGTGATCGTTATTCGATTCAGCCAGCGCTCTGCACGCCGGGATAATGCCGCTGTTTCAGGGATATCCTCCCAAGAAGAAAGGGAAGGAGAAAAGGCAACCGCCCGTGAGCATGAGAGGGAGCCGGGCCCTGTGCCTGTCTGTTGTACCGAGAACGCATAACACGGGATCAGACGGTCAGGGTGAGTGCCTGCTTGAACGCTTCGATATTCTGGGCGACTGAATCCGGTCCTTTGAAGATTGCGCTTCCGGCTACGATCACGTTGGCGCCGGCCTGCACCACGTCCCGGACGTTGGATGCTTTGATGCCGCCGTCGACCTGGATGTACGGGGAAAGGCCCATATCTCTGACTTTCTGGCGAAGACGCCTGATTTTCAGCGTACTGGAGGGTATGTAGGCCTGTCCGCCGAAGCCGGGGTTGACCGACATGACCAGCACGAGATCGACGAACGGGAGGATTTCGTCGAGGGTAGAGAGCGAGGTTGCGGGGTTCAACGTGACACCGGCCCGGATGCCGGTTTCGGAAATGAGCTGGATGGTGCGGTGCAGGTGGGTACAGGTTTCGACGTGAACCGTCAGGCGGTGAGCGCCGGCGTCCACGAAGGCCTGTACGTACTGTTCCGGGTTTTCGATCATCAGGTGGACGTCGAGCAGGGCGCCGGATTCATCCGCCAGCGGCTTGAGCGCCTGTACGATCAGCGGGCCGATGGAGATATTGGGGACGAAGTGGCCGTCCATGACGTCGATGTGGAGCCAGTCGGCGCCGGCATCGAGGGCCTCTCTGGCGTGGGCTTCGAGGCGGGCGAAGTCGGCGGAAAGAATAGAAGGTGCGAGCAATACCATGAGAAAGCCGGCTCTGAGAGATACAGGATGCGTCGATCCCTAGAAAGTAAATAATATACGAGCCATTATCATGCGGCCGATGTGGGGGGCGCCGATAAATTCTCGGTGCGTGCTGACGTGTTTGCCGTCGACGAAGGTCAGGAGGTTTTGCGCCGTCATGTCCAGGCGCAGGCCGGGGATCTGCCGGCCGAAGTCATAGCCCAGGCCGGCGTCGAGGACGGCGTAGTTTTCAACCTTACCCACGAATGGCCCTGAGATGACGTTGAAGTCGTTGACGGCACGCCCCGAAGCGCGCAGGGAGAGCCCGAACGGAAACTGGTATTCCATACCGGCTCCGATCTTGAGGGTTGGGGCATTCAGGGCGACGGCGAGCTCGTTGCCTTCGGCTTCCAGTTCTTTGCTGTCGAAGAAATCGTCGCTGACGAACGAAAGGTTCGCCTTGATGCGCACCTGATCTGAGGCTATATAATCCACGGCGATGTCGGTGCCCCAGAGCGTGACATTCCCAAAATTGCGGTACGCCAGGAGGCCGCCGGCGTAGGTGCTCGGGCTGCCGTCAGGTAGGATTTGCTGGTCGGACTGGACGACGCCTACACGGGTGCCGGCCAGGCCCTCGAGGTTGTCGTGCCCCCGTGCTGCCAGGCGGGCCAGAAAGACGGACGTCTCCGTGGCATCCAGGTCGAGGTCCTGGAGGAGCGCATCCAGTTCGGGGTCCGCGTTGATGAAGTCATCCATCAAGGGGGACAGGATGTTGGTCAGGTCCTCCTCTAGATTGGCAAGGTATACGTACGGCGTTTCCAGGGCCAGCGGGCCGACGAAGTTTTTTTTCTGGGCAAAGTACACGTCGGCAGCGATAACCACTTTGCTTCCGACAGCCCCCTTGTATCCGACTTCGATGGAGCTCGTCAATGACTGTTTGAGCGGTTCGATGTCAACCGGGCCGCTCACTGCTCGGTACCCCTGTTCATTGACGTCCGGGATACCGAGAACGCCCTGCGTGTTGCCCTGGATCAAAGGCAGAAGCTGGTTTACCAGTTGAGCGAACTCGTCCCGTTCGGCCGTTGATAATCGGTCGAACGGCGCCGGCAACAAGGCGCCCGCCTGCAATGCGTCGTTCAGGTTGGCGGCGAACGCTTCGTAGACCGGATGGATGGGGAGCCTGTCCAGCGGCAACATCTGTCCGAATAAAGAAGGGGTTTCAGGCCGCTGAAGGTCGCCCAGATCGGGGAACAGGTATTGGATCGTATGCTGTTCTCGGAACTGCTCGAAGCTGAATCCTTTGTGCGATCCCCGCCCCTGAAGCCCCAGCATGAACGGTCCCCGGATGTTTTCGTCGGCGATTCGCAGGTCGAGAAAATTAGGACTCAACACGGGCGCGCCATAAGCACGATTGATCGCGAAACGGAACGAATGGGTAGGGGTGATTTTGAAGACGATGCCAGCTCTTGGCGAGAGCTGCACCGTACGGGCGATGTTGTTATAATCTGCCCGGAGGGCGACAGAGAGGTTGACATCGTCCGTCAGGATCGTCGAGGATTGCGCGTATATGCCGATTTCCTCGACTTTGTCGATCGACTCGTTTCTACCGTGAATGGTGCCTTCCGTCTTTGGCATCGTGAGTTTGTAATCCGACCCGATCAGCAGGTCTTCCCGGCCGTTCATCAGACGGAAGTTGTACTGGACTTGCCCGTTGAGGAGCATCGTGCGGTCGACGATGCCGAAGCGCGTACCGGATAACGTGGTGGGATTGTAATAAAAGGAGCTGCCGCCGTCGTTCTGGTTGAGATAGATCTGGGCCGAGAGGGGGCCGTCGGAGAAACGCAACTGTCCGTAGGTGTATGAAAAATTATCGGTCTGCGCAGCGCCAATACCGGTCAGCAGCGTCATTTTCTGGGACAGATAACCGCCCCTGGCGGCCAGCCGGGTGTCGTCGTCGAAACGGTATTCGAGGGTTCCGTTGACCCCGTATTTCCAGTAATCGGGGTCGCGGAGCGAGTCGCCGTCGAGGGCAATAATGTCGAGGTCGTCGGCATCGTCCCGGCTGAGTTCCCAGTCTTCTCCGCTGGCATATTCGGCGACGAGTTTGTAGCCGAGTTTTTCGTCGTAGACGCCGGCATGCCGGAATTCGGTTTCGAAGAGGCCGCGTTCGCCGCCGCCGGTCGAGACGCTCGTCCCCGGGAACGAGAAAGGATCTTTAGTGATGAAGTGGATGAGGCCCTGGTCGACGCCGGACCCGTACAGTGCCGAACCGGGCCCCCGCACGACCTCGATGCGGCTTATGTCCAGTGTAGGTATCGGCATCAATCCGTACGCGTTGAGGGCGAGTCCGGGAATGGCGGAGAGGCGGTGATCGGTCAAGACATAGGTCTCGCCGGTCACGGAGTTGTTGAACCCGCGCAGGGAAATTTCCCTGCGGTCAATGCCGGTCTGGGCATGGTCGACGCCGCTGACATAGCGGAGGGCGGAGGACGGAGAGGGTGTGGTTTCTCGCTGGATCTCCCGGACGCTGAGTACGGAGATCGCGGAAACGGCGTCGAGTACTTTTTCTTGTTGCCTGGAGGCCGATACGACGATGGTGTTCAGATCGATGCGGCTTTGTTCGAGGGAAACGTCGAGGGTGGCGTCTTGTTCGGGCGAAAAGTCGATCGAGAGTTCGACCTCGTCGTAACCGACGAAGCGGACGACGACGACATACTCACCGGGCAGGATCTGTCTCATCGAGTAGCGACCGGCGCTGTTGGTGGTCGTCCCTTTGACGATACCGGGCCTGCCGGGCCGGCGGAGGTATACGGCGGCGCCCTGCAGGGGGAGTCCATCGAGCGCATCCGTTACAAATCCGCTCAGCTCCACAGATCGAGATTGGGCGCCGGCAGGGATCGAGTTGCAGAGCCCGAAGAAGAGCAACGCAAGGGCAGATCGGCAGCAGGTGCGAAACACTCGAGATGTGCTGAAAAGGAGGGAGCCAGTGCGTGTGGAGGGGCTGAACATACTGCCGTGGAAAAGATATATGAGACTGAGAAGACGGTTGTAAGTCAAGTTGAACGACCTACGCGAGTACGTATGTATGAGTACAAAAAAAGGAGTCAGAGAGCAAGATATCGCCGGGGGCACTCACACGTTGCGCATCGATGCCCGGGGCCGAATCGTGCTTTCTGACTCCTGAGAACAGCGCCTCAGTCCGCATCGAGGGTTATTCGATGGTATAGGTCAGTCGAAGCAGGCCCATGCGGCCAATCTGCGGTGCGCCTACGAACTCGTAATGTTCGTTATCGGCGACATTTTGTATGGAAAAGTCGAGGCGAAGGCCGGGTACGGATTGCTGGAAGTCGTATCCAGCGCCGAGGTCGACGAGGAAATAGCTGTCGACCAGGCCTCTGAAGGGCCCCGAGTTCACAGGGAACTCGTCCACGTAACGCGCTGAGGCGCTAACGGACAGGCCCCCGCGTAACCGGTAAGACCCCCCGAGTTTAGCCTTGAACTTCGGAGCATTGAGCGCCGGCTTGAGTACGACCTCGTTGCTTTCCAGATCTTCTTTTTCAAAGAAATCGTTGCTGTCAATAAATGAGACGTTCGCGAACAGGGTAATCTCGTCTGTTGCCAGCACCTGTAGCGAGGCGTCGATGCCCCAGTAATCGATATTGCCGAAATTTCGATACGACGCGAGCGCCGGGATGTTGGCCGTCGTTTGCCGGTCCTCCGTGCGGAGTTCCTGATCCGGCGCCACGACGGCGAAGCGGGTCCATCCTCCTTCGGTGATGGTGCCCCCGGCAACAACGGTACCGAGAATCGTGGCGACGTCGGTCGGTGTCAACCCGGACAGGCCGAGATTTTGCAAGAGCCCCTGTACCTGAGGATCGTCCGTTGTAACGAAAAGTTGTCCTAAACCCATAGCGACATCCGTGCCAAACTCCCCCGGATTGATGTATACGAAGGGTGATTCGAGCAGAACCGGGCCGATGAAGTCCTTTTTGTTCGTCCAGTAGCCGTCGATGGCAAAGAGGATATTGTTGTTGATCAACCCTTTGTATCCCACTTCGATCGTCTGGGTGGTCGTCTGTTCGAGTGGGGGAACGTCGATCGGTGCGTCAACCGACGTAAAACCGCGGGGGTCGACCGCACGGTCGACCGGAAAGCCGAACTCGGTGGAGCTGCTCTGGTAGGCGTCAACCGTAGGGTTGGCGAGGAGGGCGTTCTGGGCGGTGTACCCGAAGAGCTGAGCGAGTAAGCCGCGTTGCTGGTCCGTCAGGTCGGGGAGCGGAGCGGGGAGAGGGGCCTCGACGTTAGCGAGCAGGTCAACTCCCCCGCCGGCGGCCACCGCACCGTAGAACGGGAAGATGGGAAAGCGGTTGACGTCGATCTGTTCGCCGAGCAGCGGAGGACTGATGGGTAACAGGGACTGTGCGAGGCCGGTATCGCGGAATACGTCGAAGGTGAATCCATCGGCAGCACCCCGGCCGTAGATCAACAGGTTGCGGTCTGCCGACACGGGCGTTTGCTGGGAGAGGATATCGAGGAACAGGGAGTTGGTACCCGGGGAGGCGAAGGAGCGGTTGTACGTAGCGCGCAGCGTATTGCGGGGATCGACCTTGAACACGAGCGCGGCGCGCGGGGAGATCTGAAAATCGAAGATGTTGCTCCAGTCGCCGCGCGTGGCCAAAGTGAGATCCAGTTGGGGACTGAGGGCGATCGTCGACTGGGCATACCCCCCGATCTCCGAAACGTCGTCGTCGTCTTCGTTGCGGCCGAGAATGGTGCCTTCCGTATCGGGGCGGGTAAACTGGGCGTCGCCGCCGACAATGATGCGGACGCGCTCTTCGGCGAGGTCGAAGTCGTACTGCGCCTGGGCGTTGTATTCGAATCCTTTGTCGACGACGGTCTGCGCCGATCCGTAGACGAGTGAGTTGCCGGCGTCGTTTTTACTGAAGTAGGCCTGAGCGAAGAAGCGGTTGGCCTGCAGGCGCAGTTGTCCGTAGCTGTTGCTGAACTCGTCGGCCTGCAGGGCGCCGATGCCGGAGAGGACGACGGCATTGAGCTGAGAGTAGCCGCCCGTGCCGGTGAGGCTGACGCCGTCGCCCAGCCGGAATTGCAGCAGGCCGTTGAGGTTGAATTTGTTGAAGTCGTAGTCCCGCTGGCGGCCGAACGAAGGATTGTCCATATTGAGCTGCTCGAGGTCTTCGGGGTTGCCCGGATCCAGCTCCCAGTCGTCCGCCTGTGAATAAAACCCGGTGACTTTGTACCCGACCCGGTCGTTGATCACGCCGGCGTGGCGAAGTTGTCCGCCAAATAACGACCGTTCGCCGCCCGTGATCGAGACGGTGGTTCCTGGGTAACTGAAGGGGTCTTTGCTGATATAATGAATCACGCCCTCATCGACGCCGGGGCCGTACAGAGCGGACCCGGGGCCGCGGACGACCTCGATGCGCTCGATGTCGATCGGGAGCGTGGGCATAATGCTGTGGAGGTTGACGTTGAGCGCGGGGACGGCCGCCTGGCGATAGTCGGTCAGGATGTAGGCAGAACTGGAGAAAGCATTGTTGAATCCGCGAAGGACGACTTCGTTGCGGTCCACGCCCGTCTGGGCGACGTCAACCCCGGTGGTGTTGCGGAGGATCGAAACCGCCGACTGCACGACATCCTGCTCGATTTCCTGCGCATCGAGTACTGAGATCGAGGCCGGGGCGTCGAGGACCTTTTCAGCCTGCCTGGACGCAGAAATGACGATCGTATTCAGGTCGAGGCCCCCCTGGGTCAACGCGACGTTGACCGTGGCCGTCTGGCCGGCCTGGAGCGTAACCGGGCTCTGGGATTCGTTATACCCCACGTACCGCACCGTAAGCGTGTACGTGCCCGGGGTCAGGCCTACGATCTGGTAACTCCCGTCGGCGGAGGCGGCGTCGCCGCCGCTGATGCCGGCCTGGCCGATCTGTGAGAGGATAACAGTAGCGCCAACGAGAGGCTCCTCGCTCTCAGCGTCGGTTATAAACCCTGTTATCGTTGCATTTTGTTGTGCCATGACGCCAGTCAGGCCTGTGCTTAACCAGAGCAATACCGCGGTGAAGGCCGCTGTATAACAGGATGCAAGTCTCATAAGTCCTTTGTCGTTTAGTTCTTGGTTAAAGGCTTGGAAGGGCAGCGTGTGTGGTGGCGCCGGGGCAAGCCCTATTCAGGCAGGAGGGAGCGCCTGAATAATTACAGCAACGTAAAAAAAAGATTAAAGAAATGATACCGGAATCAGGCAAACCGCTTTATTTGGCCTCGGGCTGTTTCAGGCTTATTCCGACCCGTTCGAAGATGTAATCGACGCGTTTGATATGGTACGTCGGGTCGAATACATCATTGATTTCCGCTCGGGAAAGGTATTGGGTAATCCCTTCGTGCTGAAGCACGATATCTTTGAACAGCCGGCGTTCCGCCCACGCCTTCATTGCCAGGGGCTGTACGAGATCGTACGCATCCTCTCGGCTCAACCCCTTGTCGATCAGCTTGATGAGCAGCCGCTGGCTGTTGTACAGGCCATACGTCAGGTCCATGTTATGCTTCATGTTCTCCTGGTACACCACCAGATTATCCAGAATGGTTGCAAAGCGGTTGAGGGCGTAATGAAGGAGGGTGGTTGCATCGGGGATGATGACGCGTTCGACGGACGAGTGAGAGATATCTCGTTCGTGCCACAAGGCCACGTTTTCGAAGGCGGAAACCATGTACCCCCGCAGCAATCGAGCGCACCCCGTGATGTTTTCGGAGCCGACGGGGTTGCGCTTGTGGGGCATGGAGGACGATCCCTTCTGACCGCTCGCAAAGGCTTCTTCGACTTCCCGGACCTCGCTTTTTTGTAACGCGCGAATCTCGGTCGCCATCCGTTCGAGGCTCGAAGCAATGAGGGCCAGTACACTGAGGTAGTTTGCGTGACGATCTCGTTGTATGATTTGCGTGGATATGGGGGCGGGTTGGAGGCCCAGGATCTTACACGCGATCCGTTCCACTTCCGGTGGGATATGGGCGAATGTCCCGACGGCCCCGGAGAACTTGCCTACCCGGATGTCTTCGGCGGCCTCGGTGAATCGATCCCTGTTGCGCTGCATTTCGGCGAAGTAGAGCGCCATTTTGAGGCCGAACGTCGTCGGCTCCGCATGAACGCCGTGGGTCCGGCCCATCATGAGGGTGTATTTGTGCTCTTCGGCTTTGCGTTCCAGCGCATCGATCAGGCGGTCGATTTGGGTCAGGATAAGAGCATTCGCCTTCTTCAGCCGAAAGCAGAGAGCCGTGTCGACCACGTCCGAGGAGGTCAATCCATAATGGATCCATTTTTTCTCCTCGCCCAGGGTTTCACTCACAGCGCGTGTGAAAGCCACGACATCGTGCCGTGTCGTACGCTCCAGCTCATGAATCCGATGGATGTCGAAGCTGGCGTCGTCGTACAGCGTCTCTACGTCCTTTTGAGGGATAACGCCGATTTCTGACCAGGCGGCGCAAGCCGCCAGCTCCACTTCGAGCCAGGCCTGAAATTGCTCGTCCTCACTCCAGAGCCTGCCCATCTCGGGGAGGGTGTAACGTTCAATCATAGTTCGATTCTTCTCTCGATTAGAAGGATCCGCGCTTGTGACGAAGGTATTTGTTCAGTAGTTCTCGAGCTCTAAAAATGTGAGCCTTGACTGTCCCCAAAGGTAAGTCCAGCTCTCGAGCTATTTCCTCATAGGACAATTCCTGTTGGTGGCGCATGACTATGACACGGTAGTATTTAGGGGGTAGCGCATCGATAGCTTCTTGAATGAGTTGCTTGCGCTGATCCGCAAGAATGTGACGGTCGGGGCGATAGGTCATGTCCGGAAGTTCGAATTCCAGTTCGCCGTCTTTCGTCTCACGGGGTTTGTCAATCGAATACGTCTGCAGCTTCTTCTTGCGGAGATAGTCGATCGCGTGATTTGTGGCGATCTTGTACAACCAGGTAGAAAAGGCGTAGTCGACAGAATAGGAGTTCAATGCGGAGAAAGCCTTGATGAAACTTTCCTGAACCAGATCGTCGACTTCTCCCTGCCGGGTTACAATACGCTGGACGTGTATCGTCAGGGCCTTGCGATACTTGTCCATCAAGGCTTTGTACGCTTGTTCATCGCCTTCCAATGCCTGCTGGACCAGCGATCGATCCTGTTCGCTGGATTCTGAGGGAGAAGTTGGATCGGAAGATGTCGACATAACGTATTTTGATGCAAAGGCTCCCTGCCAATATCAATCTGCCCTGAAACAATCCATCACTGCCCTCCACGTGAATCCGCTATGAAGCCTTGCGGGTGGGATGCCCTGGAATGAATGGGCTTGAATATAGGGAAAAGTAGGCGTCTCGGTCAAAACCCGTACCCCTTAACGCAATTGCTCGCATTGCGTTTCAAAAGGAGTGTTCGGGCCACCGGCTGGGCAGGGAACCACATTTTCTGTAATAATTTGCACAAAGACTGCCAGGTAATGCCGATACTCTGTACACGGGCGAGCCCTTTCTGCCGGCGTACAACCCTGTGAGCGTCTAGAGGGGCCCGCTTTACTCCGTGGATCATCGCATTGACGTTCCGTTGACCATTCAAATTGACTACCCTCATGCTTGTCATTTTACACCCCAACACCGATGAAGAGTCTGAGGCTTTCCTGCAGACGTGGCACTACCTGGAGAACCTGCCGGACATCGAGGTGCGGCGCCATCTCGTGCACGGCCGGATGCAGTTGCTGACAGAGATCTATTTGTTAGGCAATACGGCCGCTCTGCGCAAAGAGGACATTCTAGCGTTGCCGGCCGTCGAGCGGGTGATCCGTATATCGGAAGAGTACCGAATCATTGGTCGTCACAAGAATGATGGGCAACGCGAAATCGGATTCGAATACAACGGCGTCGAGTTCAGCCAGGACAATCTGAAGGTGTTTGCCGGGTTGTGCGCCGTTGACACGCGCGATCACGTCGAGATGATGATGAAGGCCCTGAAAGAGAATGGACAGGTATGTACCCGGATGGGGGCTTACAAACCCCGGACGAGCCCGTACTCGTTTCAGGGGCACGGAAAGGAGTGCCTCCCCTATGTTTTCGAACTGGCCGGCGCATACGGCATCAAAGTGATTGCCATGGAGGTTACCCACGAGAGTCACATCGAAGAAATCGATGCCAGCCTCGAGGAGGCGGGGCGTCCGACCGGGGTCATGTTGCAGATCGGCACGCGAAATACCCAGAATTTCGAACTCCTCAAAGCCGTAGGCCGGCAGAAAAGGTATCCGGTGCTGTTCAAGCGTGGGTTCGGGATTACCCTGTCCGAGTCGCTCAACGCGGCGGAGTATCTCGCTGAAGCCGGCAACTCGAATATCGTATTCTGCCTGCGTGGGATGAAGGCGTCCTTTGCAAGCCCTCATCGCAACATGGTCGATTTTGCCCACGTTCCCGTGATTCACCGCCAGACCCGGTTGCCTGTTTGCATCGACCCCTCCCATTCGGTAGGCTCCAGAGAGCGGGCGCACGACGGACTGCTCGACGTGTTTCATGTGACCGCGCAGGGGATCGTTGCCGGCGCGAATATGGTGCTCGTCGATTTTCATCCGAAACCGGAGCGGGCGCTCGTCGACGGGCCGCAGGCCCTGTTGCTCTCCGAACTGCCGCACTTTCTGGAAGACGTTCGGCTCGTCCGCAATACGTACGAAAAACGGTGCGAGCTTCAACAGGCGTATAGCGCAGCGGCCGTACTGTGAATCGCCGGCCTGATTCTACGTCAGGCCATTTTCTCGTCGGTCGACTGCCGGTCTTTCACATACAGATAAAAGGAGTAGGCCGCAGGAGTCAGGGCGAAAGCCAGGGCGCCTCCGATAAGGTAGAAGAAGAACGTCTCTTGAGAGACGAAAAACCATATCACGAGCATGGTTACACCCCCCGCGACCCATAACTTACCGCCAAACCGGTGCGTCTTCCGCCAGATCTCTGTATTTTCGAGCGTCCAGGGTGTCCGCAGTCCGATGAAATAATTGGGGCGGAGCGATTGCAGGTAATTGCCTAACGCGATGAACATCAGGGTAACGGCCAGGCCAATGCCCTTACCTACGGGGATATCGATGCCTACCCATTGCATGAGAAGGACCAGGAAGATTCCCGTGAGCAAGAGCGGTAAGATGAAACGGAAAGCCCGGATGGCTTTTTGTTCGCTTTCGGCCTTCCGTTTCGGGTCGATGTATGGCACTGCTACCAGGATCAGATAGATGAACAGACTGGCTAAGGGCAGCAGGAATATCACAAACCCCTTTGGGCCCCAGTTGTCTATCTCTCCCCGGATGTTCCAATGTGTCGGTATCACTTCTGGAATGCTCGACCATGTGAGCGCGATCAGGATGAAAGGAACCAGAAGGACAATCATGACCGGCCAGTCATTGGCCAGCGTTTTTTTCAAGCTCATCATAGTTAGTTGCACCATTATGTTTTACAAGGTCCATGAGCCACTGCAAGGCTTCGTCGAGTACGGTGGTGTCGAGCGAGTAGCGGATGAACTGCCCCTCGCGCGTTGCTGAAATCAGGCCGGCGCGCTTGAGCAGGTCGAGATGGTGGGAGATGCTCGGCTTGCTTATGTTAAAGGCCTCCGCAATTTCACCCGCGGTTAAATCCTCCGCCTTCAGCATGTCCAGGATGCTGCGGCGGGTCGGATCGTTTAGCGCTTTGAATAATTTATTCATTTCGACATTTAGCAATTTGTCTAAATGAAAGTACGGATGTTCCGCCGCCGAGTTTCACGCCAGCAGAAGTATACGTTTTGCGGTATGTTGGGTACTGGTTCAGCCCCGGCCAGGCCTGTTATGGGACACCCTGCGAGGTCAACCGGGCCGGAATTTTGAAATCTACCGACACGGCTTAGTTTTGTCTACGACGCGAAACCTTGATACCCGTCCCTGCGCGCAACCCGGATTTTCTCCCTACCTGTGCTTTGAGCGTAACGAATGGGCAACATTCCGAAAGGGGACACCCCTTACACTATCAGAGCACGAACTGCCCGAGTTGCGAGGCCTCAACGAATCGTTATCGTTGGACGAGATCACCGATATCTATCTACCGTTATCTCGTTTGTTGAACCTGTACGTAGCCGGTTCTCAGGATTTGCACAAAACCACCTCGATCTTCCTCGATGCGCCTGGATATAAGGTGCCTTTCATCATCGGGCTTGCAGGGAGCGTGGCGGTAGGGAAGAGCACGACGGCGCGGATCTTACAAACCCTTCTCGCCCGGTGGCCGCACCATCCCGATGTCGCTCTGATTACAACAGACGGATTTCTATACCCCAACGCGGTCCTGGAGGAAAAAGGCATCATGAACAAAAAGGGGTTCCCGGAAAGTTATGACATCAGGCGGCTCATCGATTTTGTAGGGGCGCTGAAGTCCGGCGAACCGGAAGTCAAAGCGCCCGTTTATTCGCACCTGTCGTACGACATTCTGGACGGGGAGTACAACGTGGTCCGCCAGCCCGATATCGTCATCCTGGAAGGCGTCAATGTGCTCCAGACCCCCAGGCTGGAGCCCGACAAGCCGGCTCAGGTATACGTCTCCGATTTTTTCGACTTTTCGATCTACGTAGATGCACCCACCGAAATCATCGAACGCTGGTTTCTGACCCGATTTCATACCCTGAGAGCTACTGCTTTTCGAGACAGTACGTCTTATTTTCATCGCTATTCGAGAATGTCTTACGAAGAAGCCGACGCATTCGCCCGGTCCATCTGGAAGGATATCAACGAAAAAAACCTCCATGAGAATATACTACCGACTCGGAAACGGGCAGATCTCATCCTCGAGAAAGGCGCAAAACATGCGGTCCAGCACGTGCTCCTCAGGAAACTTTGAGGATGTACGCCCTGAAGACAACAAACACTGAAGACCACTCCGTTTGTCCTTCTGTTTCGTGCTTGAAAAGCCTACCCTACCCACCATTTTTTGACCTCCTGATTATGACGGCTCGCCCGATAATTGACGCCCACCTCGATCTGGCCTGGAATGCTCTGTCGTTTGACCGAGATTTGACGCTCGAAGTGGATGAACTCCGTTTCAGAGAACGCACTATGCGGGACCACCGGAGTAGGAGCCGATGCACAACGAGTTTTCCCGAGCTGAGGAAGGCCGGCGTCAGGGTATGCCTGGCTACTTTGCTGGCTCGGAGTGGCCCCGATGTCTCTATGCCGGAGCAAGGATATGCGCGCCCGGATCTGGATTACGGAGCCCCATCGATCGCGTACGCCGCTGCGCAGGGACAACTGGCGTATTACCGCCTGCTCGAACGGCAAGGCGTCATTCGGATCATTGAGACCCGAGAAGAGCTGGCCGATCATTGGGCGGGTCAGGGCGATGAGAGCCCAATCGGCGTCATCATCAGCATGGAAGGAGCGGATCCCGTTCTTGCACCGGAACAGCTGAACGCCTGGTGGGATGAGGGGTTGAGAGCCCTGGGGCCGGTCCATTACGGGCGAAGCCAGTATGCATATGGGACCGGTGTATCCGGGCATTTTAACCGAGCGGGCTTCGCCTTGCTGCGGGCCATGGAATCCGTGGGAATGATGCTCGACGTCACCCACCTCTGCGACGCAAGTATGGCGCAGGCATTCGATTATTTCGAGGGGCCTATGCTCGCGAGCCATCACAATTGCAGGGCCTTAGTTCCCGGTGACCGGCAGCTTACAGACGAACAAATCAGGATATTGATTGAAAAAGAGGCTGTGATTGGCGCCGCATTGGATGCCTGGATGCTTTATCCCGGGTGGATCCATGGAGAGACGAAAACAGACGTCGTGGGGCTCGAAGCCGTCGCGAATCACATCGATCATGTCTGTCAGATTGCCGGCAATACCCGGCATGCCGCGATCGGAAGCGATCTGGACGGGGGCTTCGGGAATGAGCAGACCCCTCACGACCTGAACACCATAGCCGATGTGCAGAAACTCGGGGGTGTTCTGGAGAAACGCGGGTACAGGGACGAAGACATCGACCGTATATTCTCCGGGAACTGGCTTCGATTGCTGGGAGCGTCGCTTCCAGCATCCACATAAACTTAATGGTTTAACTATCAAAAATCGTATGGGAGATCGAGAAAGGAAACTTGAAGAGCTGGGCTATCCGGTCGCAGACGTACCGGGAGCCGGAGCCATATACACACCTGTCGTGGTTCACGGCAAAACGGTGTACGTTTCAGGGGCTGTGCCCATAGCCCGTGGAAAGCTCGTCAGCAAAGGCAAGGTGCCCTCGGTGGTATCGCTGGTTCAGGCCCAGCAGGCAGCCGCCCTTTGCGCGGCAAACAACCTGAGGTACGTCATACAGGAGCTGGGTTCTCTGGACGAGATCGAACGCGTCGTCCGCGTGACCGGCTACGTAAATAGCGACCTCGACTTCACGGATCAGCACCTGGTCATAAATGGAGCCTCCAAACTGCTCATGGACGTTTTCGGCGAGGTAGGCCTTGGAGCTCGATCGGCCGTGGGGATGGCGCAGTTGCCGTTGGGGGCGAGCACCGAAGTGGAGATGATTCTGGGGTTGAAGTAATGTCGGCTGCGAATACTCCTGAAAATCCAGACAAAACGCATTTCTTGCGCGCCCGAAAGGAAGCCGGCTATATCCTGGGAGCCTGGTTCCTGTTCTTGGTTTGGACGATCGGGTATGCTGCATGGTACGGGTACGATGTCGACATCGATTCGATGAATCTCGTCTTCGGCATCCCGGACTGGGTTTTCTGGGGCGTCTTTCTACCCTGGGGCGCCGCCACCGCGTACAGCATCTGGTTCGGGCTGTGTTACATGAAGGATGACGGATCACACGAATAAAGGGAGACCCCCGTGGCACTGATCGTCTTTTTAATCTACACGGTCATCGTGTTCGGCATCGCCTGGGCGGCCCATTACCTGGGCAGCCAGAAGTCTTTCCTGGCCGAGTATTTTCTGGGCAGTCGAAGCCTGGGTATGATCGGGCTGGCGCTTACGTTTGGCGCCACGAGCGCGTCTGCCGGTTCGTTTGCCGGCTTCCCTTCGTTGATCTATACTCATGGTTGGGTGCTCGCGTTATGGATTGCGAGTTACATGATCTTTCCGTTGTGCGGGATGGGTATACTCGGTAAACGATTAAACCGGTTGTCGCGGAAGACCGGCGCGATCACACTACCCGAATTGTTGCGCGCGCGTTTTGACAGCCGGGTCATTGCGATATTGAGCACAGCCCTGCTGGCTCTTTTGTTGACGGTGTATCTGATTCCGCAGTTCAAGCTGGCTTCGCTGATCATGGTTCAGATGCTGGGAGGCATTCCGGCCTTCGACGCCGCGTCTGCGTACACGCTCTCCTGGATGGGCGGCGTGATCCCCGGAGGGGAAAGCCCCGAATATTTTCTCTGCCTGCTTCTCTTCTCGGTGCTGGTCATTTGTTATACCGCCTTCGGGGGATTCAAAGCCGTCGTCTGGACGGATATCTTGCAGGGCGGCGTGATGATCCTCGGGGTGGCCGTCATGCTCTGGCTGGCTTTGTCCCAGGTCGGCGGGCTGGAACGAGCGACCAACGAGCTCAAGGAGATGGTGCCTCCACGACTCGGACGGGTGGTATTCGAAGCCCCGGCTGGTGTCGAAGGGGCTTCGATCCGGATTCCTGCGGATAGCTGGTTCGTCATCGAGGGCGACGAAGACGGGCCGGACGCCGGCCCGAGGCTCTTCCGGACCAATCAGCCGGCGATCGTTCTGGCGACTATACCGGCGGCGGACGCAGCCACCCCTGCGGATATACCGTCTTCGGCGAGCATAGCCGTCGTCGAGATCGTCGGAGCAGCCGAAAAGGCTCGCCTGTTGAGCGCCTTCACCGGGGGGCGCCCGCCAGAGTTGCCGGCTTCGGTGCGGCCCCGCATCGTCGAACTGGAACCGTATGCATACGGGCATGCATCTCGCGGTGTGTATGTGACTGCACCCGGTCCCAGTGCGACTGAACCGGGCGGGTTTTTACCCCTCGGGTTGGCCGTTTCTTTTTTTGTATTCTGGGCGTTGTCGGGTACGGGCCAGCCGGGAAACATGGTTCGCCTCATGGCTTTCGACTCTACGCGAACCTTGAAACGCGCCATTGCGGCGCTGTCGACGTATTTCACGATGATATACCTGCCGCTCGTCGTCGTTTTTTGCTGCGCTCGAATTCTGGCTCCCGGACTGGATCAAACCCCTGATCGGATTATGCCCATCATGGCGGTCCTTTTGACCGAGACGGCCGGGATGGCCTGGCTGGCCGGGCTGATCATTGCGGCGCCTTTCGCTGCTGCCATGTCGACGGTTGACAGCTTCATGCTGATGATCTCATCGTCTTTCGTGCGGGATATTTATCAGCGGGAAATCCATCCGTCCGCAGAAGAGAAAACGATCAAAAGGCTCAGTTACGCCTGTACCGTCGGCGTGGGTGCGGTTGCTGCTTTGGGGGCGGCTTATCCGCCTCAATTTTTGCAATACATCATCGTGTTCAGTGGGGGCGCTCTGGCCTCCGCCTTTCTGGGCGCGGTCGTGCTCGGCATGTACTGGCCCCGGTGCAATGCAGCAGGTGCCTGTGCCTCTATGCTGGGCGGGTTTATCGTCTATCTGGCGTTGTATGGCGTCGGGTTTATCCAGACCGGCGCCCCGGTCCCCTATGCCCTCTTCGGGTTGGATCCTTTGATCTGGGGTGTTGTGAGTTCCCTGGTATGTGCCTATACTGGTTCCCTGTGGACTGCGGCGCCCGATCCCGGGCTTACAACCCGTTTCTTTTACGCTTCGTGAGCTCTACGCGCCTCGTATAGCAGTATAATTCGTATAGCAGTATAGAAGCCATCATCGCTGGTTAAGCCTATGGATACGCCAGAAGTTTGGTTGACACCCTTGCTCATTTTGCCGGGCGTTGCGCTGCTCATTATGTCTACGTCCCTCCGATATGTTCGCGTCCATGAGGAGATCCACCACATACTGGAACACCAGGATGAGCAGTCAGAGGACATCGCCCGGCAGCTGTATCGCAGATCCCGGCTGTTCAGAAATGCCCTCGTTTTCCTGTACAGCAGTGTGAGCATCTTCTCACTCGCTGGATTGATGGGAGGGCTTCTGCAGGTTACGGATATCGGGGGGTATTGGGGAGTCACTATACTCACAGGGCTCGGAATTTTTTTCCTGTTGCTGGCCTCACTGGAGCTGATCAGGGAAGCTTATCTGTCCCTCGATATTATCCGAAGGCACTTCAAAAGTATCGGAATGCACGCCGATTCGTATGAATCGAAGGATATGTGATGCGATTATCGATCAGGCTCCGGGGATTTCCCCGGCGGGCGTTCACGCCGAGTAGAAGCGGCTAAGTGCCGGGAATAATCCTTGCCCCAGGTGCAGAGACGCAATTCTTGAATCATGATCTGCATCTCATCCATGATGTCCCTTAGCCTGAACCTGAAGCTATTTATTCTTTCTGCGGCCCTGGTGCTGATTTCGCTGGCTGCCATCTTTCTATCGGCATCGGCGACGACGGACGGCAACAGTGTCAACGGCTCTTTGAAGCACAACGGGAAAGAGCGCACCTATGCGCTGTTCATCCCTGAGAAAGACGCATTGCCCCGGAAGAGACCGCTCGTCCTCGTCCTGCATGAGAGCGGAGGCAATTCCAAAAGTATGCTGAAGCTCACGCAGGGGCAGTTTAACAAACTGGCCCTGCGAAAAGGATTTCTGGTGGCGTACCCCGACGGCATGAAACGCAACTGGAACGAAGGCCGGCAGGCGCCTATCTCCTTTGCGCACAAGAACGGCATCGACGATGTCGGCTTTTTGCGCGCGTTGATCGAGTCCCTTCAGGAGCAATTCCTGATCGATGAGGAGCGCATCTTCATCGCAGGCATGTCGAACGGCGGTATGATGGCCATGCGTATGGCCTGCGAAATGCCCGATCTGATTCGTGCCGTCGCTGCAGTGACCGCCTCGCTGCCGGTAGATGTAGCGCCGATGTGCCACGGGATGAATCGTACGAGTCTGCTTCTCATGAATGGCACGAACGACCCGATTTTACCCTACGAGGGTGGCGCCATCGTCAATAATGGCCGAGAAGAGGGAGAGGTGATGTCTACCGAGGCCACGATCGCACACTGGCTGCGGATGAACGGGTGCCCTTCCCATGCGGAAACGGATTTGCTGCCGGACCTGTATCCGGAGGACCGAACTACCGTGACCCGGTTTATGTATGCCGGCTGTCCGGAGGACGTAGCCGTACTGTTATATCGCATCGAGGGGGGAGGACACACCTGGCCCGGCGGTCGCCAGCATGTACGTTCCGATCGCATCGGGAGGACATCTCAAGACATCAACGCATGTGAGCGAATCTGGGCGTTTTTTAATCAATTCGACTAGGGCCTGTTCTCGGGGTCCTTTTGGAGGGGCAGGATTGTTCTACACGATCAACGCCTGTGTAATAGCGTCGCAAACGAGAAAGCCCTCCTCTGTCAGTTGAACCGTGCGAGCGTCGGTGACCCGTATCAGGTTCAGGTGTTGAAGGCGATCCAGCTTGTCCTTTTTCTCCACGAGATAGCCGGCGTGCAGCTTTTCCACGGAAGACAGATCGAGCCCATCGAGCGTACGAAGACTGAGCAGGATGCGCTCATTCACGAACTGCTCGTCGGTAAGGGGTTCTTCATAGTCGACAGGAGGGGTGCCTGACGACGCCCATGTTTCATACCGTTTCAGGCTGCGCACATTTTCCCAACGCACAGGGGGCATGCTCTCAGGCTTCCAGAGGGAGTGCGCCGAAGGCCCCAACCCGAGATAATTGCGGTGCTTCCAGTAGGCCTGGTTATGTTCAGATCTACGGCCGGGTTGCGCAAAACTGGACACCTCGTAGTGTGCATAACCGCTTCCGGACAGGACCTCCATCGTCTTCCGGTACAGGGTTTCCATCCGATCTTCGGGCTGCGGGGTTTCGAGCCCTTTTTGAACACGTTTATGCAGCGGTGTCCTCGGTTCTACGGTCAGGCTGTACGTCGACAGGTGGGGAGCGAGCAACGCTATCGCAACAGACAGATTGTCCGTCCAGGCTTCAATCGATTGGCCAGGGATGCCAAAGATGAGGTCTACGGAGAAGTTCTCAAATCCGGTGTCGTGAGCTAATCTGACGGCGTCTCGTGCCTGTTCCGGCGTATGAGCCCGATTCATCCATTGTAAGTCGCGCGCTACGAACGACTGTACCCCGATGGAAAGGCGATTTATGCGGGTGTTTCGCAGCGCGTTCAGGTATTCCGCGTCGATGTCATCCGGATTGACTTCCAATGTGACTTCCCGAACCTCGGAAGTATCGAAGGCGTGTTCTATTGTGGCGAGGAGCACCTGGAGTTCCTCAACGGAGAGCAGGGAGGGGGTGCCGCCGCCGAAATAGATGGTTTGAACCGGCTCGGCCTCGCCGTACTGCCTCCCGCGATACCGAATTTCTTCTTGCAGGGCCTCCAGAAAGGGCTGCCTCGACCGACGGGTCGTGACAAAGTAGAAATCGCAGTATATACACCGCTGTTTACAAAAAGGAATGTGGAGATACAGGTTCGACATAGGACCCCTCTACTGAACTCACGGAGTGGCCGCCTCTCTGACGGTTCATCCCGGGAAGGGCTTTTTTACGTGCCCTGAAACGTATGCATCTTTCTATCGGTTTTCTCGTTACAGGATTCAACTGGGCTGACCCCACCCATCTTTCGCAGCGTACCGTGTATCGTAAGTACAGTGTATCACTATACATTCCCGTTAACCATTAGTTGTGTGCGTCACCCATCCCGTGCACCGAAAGAAGAGGTTACACTGCTCCAGTGGAATTTCGTGTAGTATTTCGTGGGAGTCCTGCCGTTCGTGCATACAATGACTGAAGAATGTGATTGAAGAATGTATTCAGTAACGATATCCTGCATGGCGCCGTTCGCGTAACATCACAATCCAGATCGTATATCGAAGTCTATACGTTGACTAAAATCCGGAGAACATGAAACAGCAACTATTCACGTATCTAACCGCTTTTCTTTTCGTCACCTTTGTTCCTCCCGTTTCTGCCCAGACCCTGATTCAGTCTGATGCCGAAACGAGCGAAGAGATCCAAACCCTATTTGGCGGTTCTGCCGTCGTAAGCGGAGACGAAATTATCGTCGGCTCAACGTATGAGACTACGGCTACGGGCGAACTTCATGTGTATCGCAAAGAGGGCGGCGCCTGGAAAGAAGCGGCTCGCATCAGCGCCTCCGATGGCGTGGAGGACAATCGATTCGGGCGCTCGCTGGCATTGAATGGTTCGACGCTGCTCGTGGGGGCAACTCTTCAGGATGGTCCCAGCGGAGCGGCCTACATTTTCCAGAAGAACGCGGACGGAACCTGGATCGAACAGGCCAAGCTGGTTCCTGCAGAGGTGGCCGATAGCTATGGCCGCGCTGTTGCCTTGAACGACAACTTTGCCTTCATTTCGACGGTCTCGAAAGACGAGAACAGGGGCGTGGTATACGTTTTTCAGCGCGACGGTGAAGAGGGTTGGAGGGAGCATAGCATGCTCCAGCCTGAAGAGCTCGAGCCTGACGACTGGTTCGGGGTATCTTTGTCTGTTTTCGAAGACCGGTTGATCGTGGGGGCTCCTGCTTATGAACGGGAGGACTTCGGCGGCTCCGCTTACGTATTCGGCTATGACAGCGCCTCAGGCATGTGGAAACAAGAAGACCGGATGGTAGCCGATGAGGCCGATCCCGGCAGCCGCTTCGGGCATGCGGCCCTCCTATATGAAGATTTCGCCGTCATCGGCGCTTTTAGCCACAACCGGGGAGCCGGCAAGGTGTACATCTATTCGCGGGACGGCGAGTCGGGCCAATGGGAGGAAACCAACCAGCTGGTTGCATTCGACGGAGGGCAGGGTACTCAGTTCGGCTACTCCCTTGGCGTGAACGACGAGAGCCTGTGGGTCGGAGCCATCGGCGCTTCTAACGGTGTCGGTGCGGTCTACACCTTTGATTTCGATTTCTCGACCAACACCTGGTCTGGGGTCAATAAATTGCACGCCGGAGAAGAGAAATTGCGCAGCGGCTTCGGCGCCCGCATCGCCTCGAGCGGCGACCTCGCCCTTATCGGCGCGCCTTATGCGGACAATAACCTGGGCACGGCCCACGTGTTCGAAAGAAACGACGAAGGCGCCTGGAGCGAAACAGCGGTCTTGTTGCTCGAAGAAACGGGGGGTATGGACCCCGTCCTCGGCGAACGGGTGGTGTGCCAGGAGGGCAAGGCGTCCCTGTTTGGTTGCGAAAAAGTAGATCTTCTCTCCTTCGTGCCGATCAAGGACTTGGAAGCAGGCCGTGGCCTGGAGTTGAGCGACATCTGGGGATGGACCGATCCGGAAACCGGCGATGAGTATGCACTCGTTACCCGCTCTAACGGCACCTCGTTCGTCAGAATTACGGATCCGTACAACCCGGTCGTCGTCGGAAACCTCCCGCTCACCAAAGGGGCCGTACCCAATTCCTGGCGCGACGTCAAAGTGTACAAAGACCACGCCTTCGTGGTAGCCGATAACGCCGGCGACCATGGCATGCAGGTGTTCGACCTGACCCAGCTGCGGGACATCGACGCCGCTGATGGACCTGTCGCTTTTGAAGAAACCGCTCTGTACGACGAGCTGGCCAGCGTACATAATATCGTCATCAACGAAAGCACCGGCTACGCCTTCGCCGTGGGCAGCAACTCAGGAGGTCAGACGTGCGGCGGCGGGCTTCACATGATCAACATCCAGGATCCGGTCAACCCGACGTTCGCCGGCTGTTTCGCCGATACCGAAACCGGGCGATCGGGTACGGGCTATACCCACGACGCTCAGTGTGTGATCTATAATGGGCCAGATACAGACCATCAAGGCAGAGAAATTTGCTTTGGCTCCAACGAGACGGCCCTGAGTATCGCTGACGTCACCGATAAAGAGAATCCCGTCGCCTTGTCCAGTGCGGCCTACCCCAATGTAGCCTATGCCCACCAGGGGTGGTTGACAGAAGACCAGAAATTCTTCTACATGAATGACGAACTGGATGAAACCAGCGGCAACGTGTCGAATACGCGTACCATGATCTGGGACGTACAGGATCTCGACGATCCCCAGCTCGTCAAAGAGTTTTTCCTGGAGACGACCTCCACGGACCATAATCTGTATATCCGGGGTAACCTCATGTATCAGGCCAACTACAATGCCGGGCTGCGCATTTTCGACATCTCGGATGTCGAAAACCCGGTTTCCGTCGGCCATTTCGATACCACCCCGTTCGGTTCTGACGGTCCTGGATTTGACGGAGCCTGGAGCAATTATCCGTACTTCGAAAGCGGCGTGATCGCTGTTTCGAGCATCGGCCAGGGCCTGTTCCTCGTCAGAAAGAGCGATGTAGATATTTAGAGAACCCACTCACCTGAATCAAGGACCATTCATCATGAAGCCTTTACCGATAGCCCGGCTCCTGCTCGGCCTCTTGATTGTAACCGCCGCGATTGTATTGCGCCCCGCCTCCACTGCGTCTGGCGCCGCCGGCCCTGTTTTATCCGTCGACCCGGAAGCGCCTTACATCTACGTGTGCAACGAATCCAGTGCAACGGTAACTGTGGTAGATGCAATCACCCTGGACATCGTTGATGTTGTGGATTTGAAGACCTACGGTTTCGACACCAATTCGAAGCCGCACCACGTGGCCGTCGAACCCGACGGGTCGTTCTGGTATGTATCGCTGATCAGCGCCGGCAAAGTCCTCAAGATGGATCGCGAAAACAACCTGGTTGGTTCGGCCGATTTCGAAACGCCCGGGATGCTCGCTCTCCACCCCTCGCGGGACTTTCTGTTCGTGGGTCGCTCGATGAAAGCCGTCAACCCGCCCCAACGGATTGGTATGGTCGAACGCGCCACTATGGAACTCGAAGAGATGGACGTATTCTTTCCCAGGCCCCATGCGTTGGCCGTAGATCCTCGGGGCGATTATCTGTATACCGCCAGCCTTTCGGTGAATCAGTTTTTGAGCATGAATATCGAGTCGGGTGAAATTCACCTCGAAAATGTGCCGGGTGAAACCCATACGTTTGTCCAGTTTGCGCTCTCTCCGGATGGACGAACGATGGCCGTTGGTGGGCAGCTCACCGGCCAGGTGCTCGTTTTCGACACCTCAGATCCTGAAAATATCCAGCTCGAGACGACGATCGACGTCAACGCGGCGCCCTGGCATCCTACGTTCACACCCGATGGGCGGTATCTCTACGTCGGCAACAAAATGGCGAATACCGTCACGGTGATCGACATGGACAAACGCGAGGTTGCCACTGTGATTGAAGGGGAGGGTTTATCGCAGCCTCACGGCATTGGGGTGTCTCCGGATGGACGATACGTATTCGTCTCTAACAACAACCTGTCCAGCCCCATGCAGATGAACATGGGCGCCGGTCAGGGCCATGAAGCTGGCGAGCACGATATGCATCAGACGTCCGAAAAGAAGGAAGATCAACCCGGCACCCTCGTGGTCATCGATGCAGAGAAGCAAGAAATCGTCAAAGTCCTCGAACTCGGGTTTAATTCGACTGGCGTCGGTTCACCGTCCTTTCCCGGTAACACGTCCACTACGAAGAACTAGCGGATCACGCCCGCCGGTGCTCCATCACCTTCTATTTATAGATCCTTCAAGCCTCGTTTATGTCCAGTTTCATTCGACCGAGCGGGTTTACGTCTCCGCCGGTAAACGCTACCCTGGTTGTCGCCATGGTGATCTCCGTGATGGCCCTCATGATGACCACGGCGGGATGTTCTACCTCGAAATCGACGTCTGCGAAAACTGCATCCGCTACCGAAGAGGGAGAAACCTCCACCGGATTCCCCCCTGCTTTCGTACAGGAAGTTAATGCCTTCGTTGTGCACAGCCCCGATGGAGACGTACTCGATCTCCCCCTTTTGGGCGGTTTGAACGTCCCCCGTCCCCAGTTTATCGACATCGATGCGGATGGAGACGACGATCTTTTTTTGCAGGAGAATACGGGATCGTTTATGTTCTTCGAGCACGTTCGCACTGATGGCGCTTCCCGGTTCGTGTGGGACCCGGACCGGTTCGCCGGCATCGAGATCGGTGAATGGAGTCGCCTGCACGACATGGATGACGATGGCGACTTCGATATCCTCGCCGAACAACCCTTCAGCTACGTGCGGTATTACAGAAATGACGGGACGCCCGAAGAACCGGCCTTCACGCTGCTCGCCGATTCGTTGATCAATGCTGAAGGAGAACCCCTGTTCTCGGATCGCCAGAACATCCCGAACCTGACTGACATAGACTGCGACGGCCTGATCGATCTGTTTATCGGCCGGGTAGAAGGGGTTCTGATGAGGTATGAACTGGTAGAGCCGGTCCGGGACGGCCCGCCGGTCTTTCAGCTCGTCAATAATCGATTCGAAGATATCGAGATCATCGGCCAGATCGGGGGGTCGCTGCACGGGGCGAATACGATCGCCTTTGCCGACTTCGATCAGGATGGAGACCAGGACCTCTTCTGGGGGGACTTCTTCGAACCCAGCCTTTTGCTGATCGAAAATACGGGGACCTGTGCTTCGCCAAACCTCAGGTCCGATCCCATCCCGTTTCCTGTTCAAGCCCCTATCAGTACGAGCGGGTACAACGCGCCCGCATTTTCGGACTTGAACGGGGACGGCGATCTCGATATGTTTGTGGGCGTGCTGGGGGGCGCGTTTAATCCCAACCTCACCTCGGCAAATAATTTCTATTACTTCGAACGTTCGGAGACCGATCAGTACGAACTCGTAACGACGCGCTTTCTCGAAACGATTGACATCGGAAGAGAGAGCATCCCTGCATTTGCAGACCTGGATCTCGACGGCGACTTCGACCTGGTGTTGTCGAACAAAATCGAACAGGACGATTTCGACCGGGGCAACGCGTACTATTTCGAAAATACAGGGACGCCTATGGCGCCGTCTTTTCAACAAGGCGAGGTGTTCGACTTCGAGCCGGCCTATCATTATGCGCCCGTTTTCGCGGACCTCGATGCCGACGGCGACCTCGACGCGCTGGTGGGGACCTGGAATCAGGGTATTGCGCTGTACAGAAATACCGGTACGGTCAGAGCGCCCCGGTTCGTTGCTGAAAATACCAGCTATATCAAACTCACGAGAGGCAGCAACACCATGCCGGCGCTGGTGGATATCGACGCGGACAGCGACCTGGATCTGTTTGTCGGGGAAGCTTCCGGCACTGTCAACTATTACCGCAACGACGGCTCTGAAGTCAACCCCGACTTTGTCCTCGTCAGTGATGAATACCTCGATATCGATGTGGGTCGTCGCAGCGCACCGACCTTTGCCGATCTTGACGAGGATGGAGACTACGATATGATTATCGGTAAAGAGATGCCGGGCATCGTGTACTACAGAAATGACGGTACGCCGCAGGCGCCGAGTTTCGTGTTGGATGAGTCGTTTGATTTACCCCTGCCGGCGCTGTCCAATCCGGTTTTTGTCGATATCGATGCCGACGGCGACCTGGATGTCTTCAGCGGCGGAGATGGAGGCGGCGTCGTCTTTTTCAGGAATTAGCCGAGGTTCTCTCGGGGGGATAAAAGAGAAGCGGACTCGTCGTCCAGGAAGAAATGGCAATTCGGGTGCATCTGTAATATGGAGGCGGGAACGTCCGCTGTGACGGGGCCTTCGAGAGCGTATCGAACAGCCCTCGCCTTACGCGTTTCTGGGACGGTACAGATGAGGGTCTGAATGTTCGTGATGTGATGGATTGACATCGAGATGGCCTGTTGCGGCACTTCGTTCAGAGAAGGAAACCATCCTTCATTCATCTGCTGCTTGCGGCAGGCTGCATCGAGTGTGACCTGGTGGTACGGGGCTGTCGTTTCGAAATCGGCCGGCGGATCGTTGAACGCGATATGCCCGTTTTCCCCGATGCCGATGAAACCCAGGTGGATCGTATATTGATCGATCAATGCATTCAAGCGGTTTATTTCGGCCTCCGGGTCATCGTCCCCATGAATGAAATGAAAGCCTTTCATCGGGGTAGGCAAGCGTTTTACGAATCGACTCCAGAGGTAATTGCGAAAGGAAGCCGGATGAGTGATGGGTACACCCACGTATTCATCGAGATGAAATCCTACGACCCGGTGCCATTCCACATCGGGTTCCGACACGAGCGCATCGAACAGGTCAAACTGCGAGGCGCCTGTCGCCACGACCAGGCCGGCTTCGTCTCGCTCATTGAGAATGGAGCGCAACACGGCGGCTCCTTTCTCGGCAGCTGCGGCACTCGTTTGTTTTTTGCTGGGGTAGATGTGGAGGGGCATCGATTCTCGAAAGCAAATGCGACAACGACCTGAAAGATACGGATCGTATCCTCCAGGTGCTGTCGCTGAAGTACTCGAACGAGTGAGGCGATTTCACGAGTCCGTGCAGGGAGTATCTTCGAGTGAAGAATCCCAGCATCCCTGTGCTCCTTCGTTGTAGTTGGTCGCAGTAATGGAGCCCTCGTTCGTGACGCTGTTCCAGGTAACCACGTGTACGTTGCCGGCAGAGATTTGCTGCCATTCAAACGTACGAGCATCCTCGTCCTCGCTATAAATGACGGCATCGCCGGCATTGCTCAGGGCTCCGGACGGAATGCTGAACGTTACCATCCGCTCGTCATCGCCCGAGATGACATAATCTGCATTGACTACGTTCTGAGAACCTTCGGTTGTGGGGTAGAACAATTGCCAGGATCCGTTCAGCCCATCGTTCGAACTCGTTGCCGTGAAAAGCTCGAAGTCGGTCAACTCGAGGCTATTCTGGGTGTCGGAAAAGGTAACGCGCATGCTCCACACGGTTTCGTCGTCGATGCGCTCCGCCGACAGGGCAAAGGACAGAGGCTGCCCGTTCAGGTCCGTTTCGGCCTGCCAGGTCCAGGTGCCTGCTTCGAACGTCGGTTCAGCGTCGAGTGCTTGCGCCGTAGCTGCTGAAGGAATGATGAGATTGGCTGCCACTATTGCGGAAACGGGCCAGACCCGGAACGCCGCCTGCGTAAAATGGATACCCGGCTGAGCACTTTTATTAGCTCCTGGAGCGAATAGATCCACCGGCAGCGTGAACACTTCGGAGGGAATGACTTCGGGAGTATCGTCGTCCGAATCGCTGCTGTCGCATCCGGCCAGAATTAATCCTATCAGTGCTAACACAAACAAAGGGAATTTAAGAGTAAAATGTACGGTTTTCATTGTATGTCGCGTATACGTTGTTCTTACTTTCTTTGACTACACGTAATCCCACTCATTTCGTGTACGGGTGGGACTTACGTCCTGGAGCGAAGGGCAATATTTGCCGGACAAAACGTATGCCGACTCTCAGATTCACCCTGAATAATCCTGGTCCGCGGAAGAACTATCACATAATTGTCATAAACGCTTGATGATTGACACACATACGGCACACCGAGGTGGTGTTTACGCCGCCGCTCTCACACCCATGCACGCGGATCTGAGCGTGAACTTCGAGGGGCTTGCGCGCCATTGCCAGTGGCTGATTGAGAACGGCTGTGCGGGTATCGCACTTTTAGGCACTACGGGGGAGGCCAATTCACTCAGCGTTTCGGAACGCGTTGACGTATTGGATCGCACACTCGGGGCCGGTATTTTACCCGACAGACTGATGGTGGGTACCGGATGCTGCGCGTTACCCGATGCCATACTCTTGACACGGCATGCCGTTGGCCGAGGGGTGCACGATATCCTGCTTCTTCCACCCTTCTATTACAAGGACGTCTCGGAAGAAGGGCTGCTGGCATTCTGCGAAGCGGTCATCCAGGATGTTGGGTTCGAGGAGCTGAATATCTATCTGTATCACTTTCCGAAGATGGCCGGGGTGTCCTACACGGACGGTGTCATCGAGCAGTTGCTGGAACGATACCCGGGGACTATTGCGGGCATCAAGGATTCGAGCGGCAACTGGACCCACATCAGCCACCTGATTCACTCGTTCCCCGAGCTTCGTGTTTTTGCAGGCAGCGAGTTGTTTTTGTTGGATACGCTCGAGGAAGGAGGCGCCGGTTGTATCTCTGCCTCAGCGAATATCACCTGTCGGCTGGCGGATCAGGTATGGACAGCCTGGAAAGAAGGCTCAGATGGTTCCGTTTTGCAGACCACTCTGTCCAGTGCAAGGAAGACGATACAGGCCCACTCCATGATACCCGCACTCAAAGGCCTGATGGCAAGGCGCACAAACCGAAAAGAATGGGGGTTCATGAGGCCCCCACTCATGCTGCTCCCGGACGAAGAGATGGATGTACTGGTTGAGGAGCTTCAGGAATTGATGGCCAGCGAATCCGGTACAGCATTGTCTTGAGCTTCCGGATTCACGACGGAAACGAGCGGCATATCGAGGGCGGTCAAGAACTTCCCCAGCGCCGCGATCAAGAATTCTTGCTGGAGTTCGATCATGTCTTCCTCCAGGCGCCCCAGCCGATCCAGATGCCCTTCAACGTCCAGATACAACACGCGGGGCCAGTCTGGATATCGGGACTGTGTTTCCCTGATGAGATTGAACAAGTCCTGAGCCGCCTTGTCGAAGGTATCTTCAGCAGCGACAACGTGATAGATGGACACGGTGTTGTCAAAATTCATCCATATCCCGGGATGTTCCGGTTTGTTGTAGTCGGGGATTATTGGCGGTGTCATAATCGATGCCTGGTTCAAGGGGTATCCGTGTCAAACGCATCGAATGACCGCCGTGTTCTGGATGGATTCAAAACCGCTTCGAACCCCGCCGATCGTGGCTGATCGGGCTCGTTGTTCGTCTATCCCCCCTCGCTCAGGCTGCCATGGCCTTCTGTACATATTTGGGATAAACGATCGTAAACGTTGACCCTTCTCCCTTTTTGCTTTGCACGTCGATGGTTCCTTTCATCAATTCGACCAGCCGCTTGGTTATCGCTAGACCCAGGCCGCTCCCCTCGTAGGAGCGCGAAATGCCGGACGATTCCTGGAGGAACTCGTCGAAGATGTGTGGTAAAAAAGCTTTACTGATGCCTATCCCGGTATCGGAGATGCTCAATTCGATAGAGGCTTCTGCAGATCGAACGGATACCGAAATTTCTCCCTTGCGGGTGAATTTAAGGGCATTATCCAGGAGGTTATGTACAATGCGGGTATGGGCGGAGCGGTCGAGGTAGGCAATGCATCGTTTCTCCGGAACCCGGTCGAGAGTCAGGCGGATGCCTTTCTCCTCGGCCAGCGGCTTGTAGTCTCGCATGACCGAATCGATGTGGTTCGTGAGCTCTAGCGGCTCGGGGTCGAGCTCCAGCGAGTGATTTTCGAGTTGCGTAAGGTCCAGCACTGCCCCGAGGGTATCCATGAGCTGCTGGGCGCTCTCTTCGATCACGTGGGCAAATTCCCGGTTTGTGTCATCGGTCTGGTGGCCTAAAATGTCGGCGACCCCGATAATCGAGGTGAGGGGAGTCCTGATTTCGTGGCTCATGTTCGACAGAAAAGCCGATTTGAGCTGCATGATTTCCGAGGCGATTTCGCGGTAGTCTGCCTTTGTTCTGCTGAGCGCCTTTTCCGTCTTGGCAATCTTAGAGCGACTTTTTGTAATGAAGACGCACGATTCTACTTCTCCCTGGGCGTCAAAATGCGGGAAAATTCGGCTCTCCATGATGCTATGAATGCCGTGTTTCGATTTCAGCATAAGGTCGACACCTGGTATACGCCTGCGGTTGTATACCCGATCGATGAGGTGCTGGATTTGAGCCTGGCTTTGCCCCGGGGCGAGGCATTCCGTAATCGAGCGCCCCAGGATTTCTTGAGGCGTATAACCGAAGGTATCTACAGAAGCGCGGTTCCATGTCTTGATGTACCCGAATCGATCGACAGAGAAGAGCGGAACGGGCAAACTCGACACGATTCGGTCCAGTCGATTCCTCGATAATGCGTACTTTTCCTGGGTCCGGCGGAATGCTTTTTTTGCTACTGCATTATCGAAGCGCAGTGTAATCGTCTCGGAGATGATTTTCTCGAAGTCCTGAAAGAGCTGCAATTGTTCTCTCGTTAATTGCCGGGGCTCACAGTCCACAAGGCAAAGTACTCCCAGCTTTTGATTTCGAGGTGTCAAGATCGGTGTAGACGCGAAAAAACGGACGCCGCCATTTACCACCCATACATCCCCCGAAAAGGAAGGCTCGCATCTGGCGTCCGGGATAATTCGGGGTCCATCTCCCCGGGTACCCTCAGCGTGGAGGAAGTGACTCGAAGGAGATACAGATGCGTCGAAACCATGCCACGATTGAACGGTGAGCCGGTCTTCTTTGTCGAATATAGCTGTGAAGACTGCCGGGATGGTTAATGCGCTGGAAGCGGTCCGAATGAGATGACGTACGGCGTTTAAAACAGTTGGATTGTGAAGCGCGAATTGTGTTAATTCTTCCCGAGCTCTAGGGTGGATCGTAGAAACGGCTGGCATGGGTTCTTGATACTTGATTCGAAACGTGGACAGGGAAAAGGGGATGGGGAGTAGCGACAGCGTCAGGGTTTGTTACAGTCCGGGTACAATGCGATAGAACGAAAGACGGATAGTGTGGGCGAATTTAAGCCCGAAATAATTAATCGTCCGTTTATCTTTCCCCAGTATCGGTGTCACCTTTGGCGCATCCGCGCTTGTTATTCGGATGAATGCTCGCTGAAGTGTGAAGGGGGGATTCCGATGCCGGGCTAGCGAATTGTACTGACACGTGCGTCCTGACCGGTGCAATCGCGTTTCGCCCGAGTGTCGACGATAGGGGGCTGAAGTCGCAACCTCGTTGTGGTTCGGGGGTAATCGAACTACATCAACGAGTGATGTCGCGCGAACGATGCACAGCATGCTGTTTTACGGGCTCTTACATTCGATCAGCAGAATTCAAACGTTCAATTCGAGCCTTGTAAGTGGTTATGGGTGTATGCTGGAGCATCCGGTACGCAACATGGGTCAACACGTGAAATGCATATGCGTTACGTACTATTTGGCGCTTTACTTCTGGCTATTGCCCTGGTATCAGGTCTTCTTTTTTTTTACCAGACAGTCACCCATTCGCCGGCTCTGTTTAACGGCACGTACCTCGATCCCCCTGCTCTCATCGAACCTTTTGAGCTTGCGAGCACGGACGGACAGGTCGATATCCGTGGGTTTCAGGGGGAATATGCAATATTGGTATTCGGCTATACATACTGCCCTGATGTGTGTCCGACGACACTGGCGCAGATGGCACGCGTAATGCAAAGGGTTTCCGATGACGTCAGGGATGAAACCAACGTTGTGCTCATCAGTGTAGACCCGGATCGAGACACCGCCGAACGAGTGGGTCGATATGCCCGATCGTTCAATTCAGCATTCATCGGGCTGACCGGTACGGAAGCTCAACTAGACACCGTGTCTGCCCGATTTGGTGTTTTCCGAGAGAAGGTGCAAAAGACGGCCGAATCAGAGTACCTGGTCGATCATACCTCGTCTGTGATCGTTCTGGACAAACAGGGAGCGATGCGGTTGGTCTGGTCTTTTAGGCTGACGACTGAAGAAATGGCTGCTGACATGGAGCGCCTGGCTAACATTGATGGATAATTTACGCAACGTTTCGAAACCTGTGAATTCGATTTTGACCGTAGGTGGGCTGGCCTGGCTGGCAGGTCTGGTCGTTTTGGCAGGTTGCGTTATCGGATGTGGGGAGGCTTCGGAAGACCTGTTGGTCAAGGATGCGTGGTCCCGGCCGAGCGGTTCCTCGGGTGAGCGGTCAGGGCCTCATTCTGCGTCCGACGCCTACATTCCGCCTGCAGCCGTGTACTTCACCCTTCAGAATAACGAAGATGAGGCAGACCTGTTGACAGGAGGTCGTACCGATCTGGCGGAACGAATTGAAATCCATCGAAGCCAGGAGGATGCAATGGGCGTGATGCGGATGCGCCATCACACATCGGTCGATATTCTGCCGGAGAGTGAGCTTCGATTCGAGCCGGGCGGCTATCACCTGATGGTGCTAGGGTTGAAGCGACCGCTCGAAGAGGGCATGCGATTTCCGATCACGCTGTACTTCGAGCGCACCGGACCTGTACCGGTCGAGGTCGAAGTACGCCGCCAGTGAGTATCAACGGAGAGCGGACGTTACGCCGACACGCGAGCATGTACGTCAATTGGGAGCGCTTCATAGAGTGTTCTGGCGATGACGTCCCAGTTGTTTGAGTCGATGATTCGTTTCCGGCCGGATTTTCCGAGTTTGGCGCGGATGTCCGGGGAGTGCAACAGCCAATCGAGGTGGAGGGCGAGTTCCTCTACGTTATCGGGGGCGACGAGCAAACCGGTTTCCCCGTCTACGATGGCATCTTCGATGCCGCCGGATCGAGCGCCGATCACCGGTTTTTCGCAGGCATTAGCTTCGAGAAAAACAATGCCGTATCCCTCAACGTCAGGGGGAGTGCTCCGGGATGGCATAACGAATATGTCGGCCGCATTGTAATAAAGGGGGAGTTGCTCTGAGTCGACCTGTTCGACGAACCGTACGTGTGAAGTTATCCCTTCGGCACGGGCTACGGCTTCGAGCCGATTCCGGTCGGGGCCGCTACCTACGATCACATATACGAGATGGGTCGATTTTTGTAATACCCGGGCCACCGAACGCAACGTCGTGTCGATGCCTTTGCGCAAGACGAGCCTGCTGACTGTGAGGAGTATGCGCTCCCCGTTGGGCGCCAGCGCGTTGCGGAGCGATGAAGCGTCTCTCGGATAAAAATGCGAGGGATTCGTTCCGTTAGGTACAATCGTGATTTGGTTCGAATGTACGCCATGATCTTCCAACAACGACGCTGTATATCGGCTGACGGGGAAGAGTCGATCGGCTCTTCTGAGCACCGCCTGACGCAGAGAAGAATACCAATTGCTGAGGAATGGGCGCGGGAAAGGGTGCAGAAGCAGTTCGCGCCCATGCGCTGCGATCGATGTATGGATGGAAGGAAACCGTTTTTTGGCCAGGTACGCAGGGATAGCCGAAATCCAGTGAGCCCCGAAAGTGTGTGTAAAACCACGCCGTTTTATGAGCCTGAGTACGGCAGGTAAAGCGGCGATCGGGAAATAATCGACAGGTTTAGGAATACGAATCGTTTCGAAGGGCAGTGTGGCGTCGAACCGGGGGGCGTCGTCGTGATCGGGAGCGATTACCACGATTGCCTCGCACCACTCTGCAAAACGATGAGCAATCTCGCCGGCATAGGTTTGTATACCCCCTACGGCCGGTGGGAAATCCTGGGCGATCATAATGAGCCTGACGCCAGCCGCCGGCTCATCACCACCCCGGGAATGGCTGAGAAAAGGAGGAACGATACGCGTTGGAGTCTCCTGCCTGTCGCAAATGTCCATGATACCTGACCTTATGTAGGGTTTTCGGCTCCGCTCAGCAGCTGTATTTACCAGTTCTGAAAGCGGGGGATGAGGTTTTTTCCCGGGGAAGAGCGCAACCGATCGAGCAAGTAGTCGATGAGAGATGCCCAGGGATAACCGAGCACGATGAGTACGTAGTTATTCGCCGGGAAGTTGATTTTCATCGATAACAAAATGCCGATGTGCATGGCAAATAAAAGGGTTGCGATGTAAGGCCGCGTCTTGTTAAACCAGAATAGAAATCCGAATAATTCGGTAACCAGCCCGAACGTGAGTATAAGCGTTGCCAGCGTTTTGCTGTTCAGGGCCATAGACTGGATTGTGCTGTATTCGATCGCACCCGTCAACGAAAAGGTATCGACCGTCCGCTCAGCAATCCACATCCACATATGGCTTCCATCGACCCACATCGGACCGGTAGCCACCAGCTTGCAGATAGCCGCCGAAGTGTAGCCCATTCCGATGAAGAAATAACAGAAGCCGAGGGTTGCTTTGATGGTGTAGTCTCGTTTGGAGAAGACGATGGGGCTCAAGGCAAGGCCCATCAAACAAAATCCGATGATATTAGAACCGTGCGAGATTTCACCGAGGCAAAATCTAGAAACGTATTGCAGGTGCATCAATACCAATGCGCCAAGGTATCCGAAGCGGGAGATATTAAAAAACCCGAGCAGTGCGAACGCCGAGATCAAGCCGGCATTCAGGAGTGGAAACGGAGGCTGGAACATGAACGAAATGTCCACATACTGGGCGATGCCGAGGGGTAAGATGACGTCGCTGATCTTGCTGATGTAAAGCCCCCATTTCCAGGCAAAATAAAGGGTCCAGTATATAACGAAGAGCTCAAATCCTCTGAAGAACAAACGCTCTCCCCGGGTTGCCTCTCGTTCGAAATTAAAAAGCTGTTTCAGGAAACGCATGGTTATTGATCGGAGGGGTAGGTCAGGTTAGGGTTGAAAAGCACAGTATCCGGATGCATGACGAGGAAGGGGGTGTAGGCGACATCTACCATGCGGTTCTGATTCAAACTGCCGACTACGCGGAAGATCATGAGCGATTGGTCCCGAGTAGCCTCGCCGAAGATTTTTCGCATCGCTGCGACGCGACCTGGATTCCACGTCGTCGACTTGGCCACAAAGTTGGCGATGTCGTTCTGGTTGATGCCGGCAGGGACGAGGGGATAACTCGTACCAGGTAGATCGTCCTCGTTGAATTCATGCCAGTAGAGGCTGTCGGGGACTGCAGTTACATCCCGCACAACGGCGCGGGACCACGTCCGGCCTCCCTGTGAAAACATAGGATAGATGCTAAAGGGCCAGAATTCGCCTTCGTGGGGGGCGACGAGTATTGCAAAAACGAGGAACGTCCCGATAAGGAGCCACCGCGCTTTCTTATATACATCACTCATAAGAGAATAATGTTGGTGGTGTATCAGTTTGAGTGGGTGGAAAAATTGATGGTAATATACGCAATGGGATTTAATTCGTTTGAGAACTCCTCGCCATTTTCGAGGCAGGCAGGATTATCCTTCTATCTGTTCTTCGAAGGTCTCTTCGTCATCGAATTCTTCATCGACCCCTTCGGAGTCTTCCTCGTCGTTCGACTCCAGGTCTCCAAGATTCAGGTAAAGGTCTTCATCGGTATCGTCAGGCGAAGCGGTGCGTGCCAGTTCCTCGCTCAAGTATTTAGAAGTGGCCGTATCTGCTGCCGCGACGTGCTCAGGGGGGCCCTCACATACGATATATCCTCCCTGCTTACCCCCTGTCGGGCCGAGGTCGATAACGTAGTCGGCTACTTTGACCACGTCCATGTTATGTTCGATGACCAGAACCGTGTTGCCTTTACTCACGAGGGCTTGAAGTACGTGTAGAAGATGTCGTATATCCTCGAAGTGGAGCCCTGTTGTCGGTTCGTCGAGAATGTACAATGTTTTGCCTGTACCCGGCCTCGAAAGTTCTTTCGAGAGCTTAACGCGCTGCGCCTCACCGCCTGACAGGGTAGTCGCCTGTTGCCCGAGACGGATGTAGCCGAGCCCTACCGAATTCAGTGTGCGGAGCTTACGCTCGATCCGGGGCACGTTCTCGAAAAAGTCGAGGGCTTCCGAAACCGGCATGTCCAGCACATCGGAAATCGTTTTTCCTTTGTAGCGCACTTCCAGGGTTTCAGCGTTGTAGCGCCGGCCTTTACAGGTCTCGCATTCCACGTATACGTCAGGCAGGAAATTCATTTCCAGCTTGACGATGCCGGCACCTTTACAGGCTTCGCAACGGCCGCCTTTCACGTTGAACGAGAAGCGCCCCGGTTTGTATCCTCGTATCTTCGACTCCGGGAGCAGGGTGAACAGGTCACGGATGTGGGAAAACAATCCGGTATATGTGGCCGGATTCGACCGCGGGGTACGCCCGATCGGGCTCTGATCGATGTCAATGACTTTGTCGACGTGCTCGAGGCCTTCGATGGAGTCATAGGGGAGTGGAACGGCCTTCGCGTTGTAGAAGTGGTTGGCCAGGATGCGATAGAGGGTCTGATTGATGAGCGACGACTTCCCCGAGCCGGAAACGCCGGTCACACACGTAAATGTAGCCAGGGGCAACGTGAAGGTGTCGCCCTTCAGATTGTGGCCGCGCGCATTGTACAGAGTCAGGCAATGTCCGTTACCCGATTTTCGCGTCTCGGGCACTTTGATGGCACGGGTTCCTCTCAAATAAGCAGTTGTAAGGCTCTGGTAGCCGTTCTTGCTCGATGGCAGTTCGGAGGGAGGGGCATTTCCCAGCACTTCGCCTCCGTGCTCGCCGGCGCCAGGGCCGAGGTCGACCACAAAGTCAGCAGACTCGATCATTTCACGATCGTGTTCGACGACCAGTACAGAGTTGCCCATGTCCCGCAACTGCTTCAAGGATCCGATGAGCTTGCCGTTGTCGCTGGGATGCAGGCCGATGCTGGGTTCGTCGAGGATGTACAGGACGCCGACGAGCTGGGTGCCGATCTGAGTAGCCAGCCTGATACGCTGGCTCTCACCGCCTGAGAGGGTGCGTGCGCTACGGTCCAGGTTGAGATACCCGACTCCTACGTTGATGAGGAAATTGAGGCGCTCTCGGATCTCTTTTACAATAGGCCGGGCGATAATCCACTGGCGTTCGGTCATGCGGAGGTCCTCAAAGAACGCTCGCAGCGCATGAAGGTCCTTTACGACGAGTTCAGCGATGTTCAACCCGCCGACTTTGAAGGACAGGCTTTCTTTTTTTAGCCGCTGGCCGCCGCACGTACTGCAAGGCATCGTTCGCATGAAGGCCTCGGCCCATTTCCGGGATCCTGACGAGCTCGTGTTCTCGTAGGTGTGCCAGATGTGCTGGTGTATACCCCCGAAACGATGTTTGTATTTGACTTCCCGATTCTTGTACCGGTAGACGATGTCAAATTGCTCTTCACCGGCGCCCTCGAGGATTACCTTCAACTGATCATCGCTCAACGCTTCAATCGGCGTTTCGAAGTTGAAGTCGTATACTCTGGCTACGGCTCGAAGCTGGCTGAATATCCAGATGTCTCGCGGTTTGCCAAGCGGAGCCAGCCCGCCCTCATCGATGGTCTTGGCCGGATTGGGAATGATGAGCGAGCGGTCCAGCTCTTTACGGGTTCCCATGCCGTTGCACGTCGGGCAGGCCCCATAGGGTGAGTTGAAAGAAAACGTGTTGGGTGAGGGGTCATCGTAGGATATGTCGTCCATTTCCGCGTAGAGATGCCGGCTGAACAACATATCCTTCCAGGTACCGTCATCTTGTTGGACGGATGCGACCAGGGATCCCTGCCCCATTTCGAGAGCGGCCTCGACGGATTGACTCACCCGGTGGCGAATGTCGTCTTTGATGACGAGACGGTCGACGACTACCTCGATGTCGTGTGTTTTGTACCGGTCGAGTTGCATTCCTTTTTCGATCTCACGAATCTCCCCGTCAGTTCGCACGCGATTATATCCCTGGCGGGCGACTTGTTCGAACAACTCGCGGTAGTGGCCTTTTCTGCCTTTGATGACAGGCGCCAGCAGGTGAATGCGTGTACCGGGTTCGAACCGAACGATCCGGTCGATGATCTCGTCATCGGATTGTTTTCGCATTCGTTCGCCGGAGATATAAGAGTAGGCTATGCCAGCGCGTGCGTACAATAGTCGTAGAAAGTCATATATTTCCGTCACGGTTCCGACGGTAGAGCGAGGATTTCGACTCACGGTCTTCTGCTCGATGGCGATCACCGGAGAGAGGCCATCGATGAAGTCCAGGTCAGGGCGTTCCATCATGCCCAAAAATTGACGCGCATAGGCGCTCAGGCTTTCCATGTAGCGCCGTTGCCCTTCCGCGTAGATGGTGTCGAAGGCGAGGCTGGACTTGCCCGAGCCAGAGAGCCCTGTTATGACGACGAGCTTGTGGCGGGGGATATCGAGATCAATGTTTCTCAGGTTGTGCTCCCGGGCCCCCCGAATAATTATGCGATCTTCCATTCCATTCTCAAAACAGCAATCGTACTGGGGCAACAAATCGATCCGTCATGCATCTTCATCGTTCAGTGAGTAAGGATAGGCGGCTCCTAATAGACAAGAAACACATGTATTGCACACATTATCTGGTACACGTTTCATTGCTGAAAGTTTTGCTGATAACGCCCTTTGTCATCGGCGGCGTTCACCTGGCCGGCTGTGGAGGCTCCCAGCCGGACCTGGACACCGATATCGAGGAGACCGAGGCCATTTATTTCGACTACATCGGTCAGGGGGCCTCCTCTACCTTTGCAGATACGACCCAGATAGTGATCAAAGATCAGGAAATGTGGGACAGCTATCAGCAATACATGGAAACGGTCCTTCCGTTTCGTGAAATCGATTTTTCACAATTGATGGTTGTACTCGTGGCGGTTCCCGTTCCGATACGGGGCGTCGCCATACAGATTCAATCCGTAGAACTGGTTCAGGGAGAGCTGGTGGTCAACTATGCGATGGGATATCCCGGCGACGATTGTCGCGGCAACGATCAGCCATCGACGCCTTTCCAGGCTGTCGTGTTACGTCAGATCGATGCATCCGCTCAATTCGAACGGACGGTAGAAAAGTTGCCTTGTACGTTATAAGAAAGCGTAAGAAGGCCGTTATCCATTCCGTACTGTTCGTTGCGCGCCTCGATCTACGAGATTCCTCCGCCGGCCGTTGTCGAGAATTGCCAGAGTACCAGAGTTTCGCATAAACCGGCGGGTAGAGGCCTGCCCGATCAGGCTTCGGCAAGCTCTTGTGCGGCTAGCGTAGGGTGATCCACGCGGACGTCGCTTTCGATCAGTCCATCTCTCAATCTGATGATGCGGCGGGCGTGTTGAGCTATTTCCTCTTCGTGCGTCACGACGAGTAACGTGTTCCCCTGTCGGTACAAATGCTCGAACAGGTGCATGATCTCTTCACCCGTTTTGGTATCCAGGTTGCCCGTCGGCTCGTCAGCCATGATGATGGAGGGATTATTGACGAGCGCCCGGGCGACGGCAACGCGTTGCCGCTGGCCGCCGGACAGTTCATTCGGCTTGTGGTCCATGCGGTCTCCGAGGCCCACGCTGTGTAACGCAGCCGAAGCCTGTTCGCGCCGTACGCTTCTGCGTAGGCCGGAATACACGAGAGGCAGTTCGACGTTCTGCAGGCAGTTCACCCGCGGAAGCAGGTTGAAGGTCTGAAATACAAAACCGATCTCGCGATTGCGTATGTCTGCGAGCTCGTTATCGGACATTTCGCTCACATTCTGGCCGTTCAGTATGTACTCGCCGCTGGTTGGCGTGTCCAGGCACCCTATGATGTTCATCATGGTCGACTTGCCCGACCCGGACGGCCCCATGATAGCCACATATTCGTTGGACTGCACTCGAAGGGTTACCCCCGCGAGGGCATGCACCTTCTGGCTGCCCATCTGATATACTTTGGTGATATCGAGAAGCTCAATGAGCGATTGACCCGTATTCATAGTGTGTCGCAGATCTTTAGTTGTTACGAGTGAATGACGGACCCCCTCGAGGTCCTCTTTCTTCGATGCGAACCGCGTCGCCGGGCTCGAGGGTACGGCTGACAACCCTATAGGGCCCTATGATCACCCGCTCATCTCCAGCAAGCCCGGACTTGATTTCGATGTGCGTGTCGTCGGATATACCCGTAGTGACTTCCACCATCCGAGCTTTGTTTTCATCGAATACGAAAACGACTTTCCGTAAATCTTCCGCAAACATATCTACCGGCTGGCTTTCCGCGTCGCCGGCTTCGTCCCGGTTGCCGTCGCCTTCACCGTTTTCACCGGCTTCATCCTCACTACTCCTGCCCTCGTCGTTGCCTGCATCGGCGGAGTCGTCCTCAGGAGCCGCATCTCCCCGGGCGTCATCGCGATCGATTTCGTTGAAATCTCTCACCGTCACAGACTGTATCGGGACGACGACCGCATCGTGTACCGTCTTCGTATAGATGTCTACGGTGCCGCTCATGCCGGGGCGGAAATTCGGAATCTCCACCTCCGGGAGTGGTATCTCTTCCGAGGATACGTCGAGTTGCCCGACGTTGGAGGCACTCGGAGCAATATTGTGCGGATTCGTGATCCGAATTTTCACCGGAAAGTTGGTCACCTGCTCCTGGGTTCCCTGAGCGGTCACCCGCGCCGAATTGGCTATTTCGGTGACGGATCCATTGAATTGTCTTTCCGGATACGCATCAATTTCGATGATTGCAGAGTCCAGAACGGTAATGTTCACGACGTCATTTTCGTTCACGTCGACTTCGATTTCCATCTGGTCGAGCTTGGCGACACGCATCATCTCTGTTCCCTCCATCTGACTGGTGCCGACCACCCGTTCTCCAAGCTCGACGTTCAGGATGCTGATCGTACCGGACATCGGCGAATAGATAGACGTTTTCGCCAGTTGTTCGCGCGCATCTTTGAGTTGCGCATCGGCGCTCTGAACGGCGTAATCAGCAGCTTCGTAGGCGGCGACAGCCACATCGTACTGGGTTTTTGCACGCTGGTATTCGCTTTCCGAAATGGCCTGTTTTTCGAACAGGTCTTTCTGGCGGTTGAGTTCCAGTTCGGCATTCAGGACGTCCGCTCTACGCTGGGCCAAGACCGCTTTCGATTGCAACACACTGGCTTCGTTGCGTTCGACCTCGGCCAGGTAGTTGTCCGGCCGAATCCGGACGAGCAGAGCTCCCTGATCGACGCGATCTCCTTCGTGAACGGGGAGGGCGATGATCTCTCCTGGCACATCAGGACTGATTTTGACTTCTACTTCGGGCTGGATTTTACCGGAGGCGGTTACTGTTTGTGTAATGTTGCGGATTTCAGCATCAGCCACTTCCACGGCTTCGCCTTCTTCCCGCGATCCGAATACGCCGGCTGCTCTCAAGGCGGCAGCCAGGCCGACCAGGACAACGAAAACGGCGATCAGAATGAGAACAATACGAGTTACGTTAGACTTCTTTTTTTTCTTTTCCATGAAGGGTGGTGGCGGTGATCAAAAGCTCGGGCAAAATACCCCCTGACGTACCTTCGAACGATTATTCGAATAGCTGCTCGGAGGTATCGAGTCTGCCAAGATAATAATCGATCAGCTTTTTCTGGAAAATAAAATCGAAACGCGCCTGGTTTTGATCGCTTTGTGCCTGCACGAAATTGGCGCGGGCCTGTGAAAGTTCGACGAGCGTAGCGGCTCCCACGTTATACCGCTCCTCTTCGGCCGTGAGCGCCTGCTGGGCTGACGTCAACTGGATTTCGGTCACGTCCAGGCTTTTCTCCGCCGTCAGGTAATCCAGATAAGACTGCCGCACCTGCAACGCGATGTTCTGCTGCAAGTTTTCCAGGTCCAGCCTGGCGTTGTCGTACTGTATCTGAGCGCGTTGTGACTGGTTTCTCGTGGTCAGGCGGTCGAAGATCGGCACGGAGAGGTTGAGCCCGATGTTGCCGCCCCGGTTGCGGTCGAGCTGATCGGCGAAGGACACGCTGGATAGGATGGGGTCCCCTTCGGGCGTGAGCACGATGTTGCCGTTGGCATCGCGTAGAACGTCCTGGATCGCACTGTTCCAGCTAGAGCCGTATCCGAAGCTAAAGTTGATCTGGGGGAAATAGGACGCGCGTGTCGCCCGTATATCGTCCTGTGCAGCGGCGATTCGAGATTCCTGAGCCTTCAGGTCGGACCGAGAGCCGAAGGCCGTCTCGAGCATAGTTCGGATGTCGTATCCGGTGAGTTCCAATTCCTGATTCGAGATATCGGGAATCGTGAATTCGTACGCACCGAACGGGTCGAGCTGCAGCGTCTGAATGAGGGCAGCTTCGGCCAGCTGATAAAGGCGCTCCGCCTCGAGCAGCGTCAATTCTGCGTTGGCCGTCGCTGCCTGCTGCTGGTACAGCTCCGAGATGGGGCGGGAGCCGACATTGACGAATTCTTCGATCTGGACCAGTTGCTGGCGTTGCGCTTCCAGGTTCTCCTGCTGGATGCTGATTTGTTCGGCCCGTTCGATGAGGGTCAGGTATTGCGACATCACGTTGAAAATGACCGTCTGTTCCTGACGTTCGTACTCCAGGTTTTCCGCTTCCAGGTCGAGGCGAGCGCTGCTGAGCAGCGACATATTCCTGAACCCGCTGAACACGGTCACGTTCGAAGAGATATTCGAGCGGAACGACTCATTGGTTTCCTGGACAACCCGGCTTTCGCTCTGGATGAACTGCCGGCCGAAGTTTTGCCCCGCACCCGCACTGAAGGACAGATTGGGGGAAAAGGCCATTCTCCGGTCGGTCACGATCGTGCTCTGCTGTTCTACGAAGTTGCGCGCCCTGCGCAGAGCGACGTTCTGCTGCATCGCGATGCGAACGGCGTCGTCGAAGGTAATTCGCTGAGCTTCCTGGGCGTTGGCAGAGGGGACCATGAATAAAAAGACTGCGATCAGGAAAAGAATAGATGAACGTAACATACCAGTGAATGTCGATTTGAAGGGGGTGGCTTGATGTCGGGCGTGGTGAGTTCCCACTGGGCCTTTCGCCCGCGTAACTGGTTTCAGTACGATTTGGATGGGTACATGTTACATCGCCCCCCAGGTTTTACATCGTTAACAAGAGGGTCGTAAACAGAAAACGGGGAGCGAGCCTCTATATCGGAAGCGGCCGTTCCCCGTTTCTGCTACAGACGTAAACGCCTGTCCGAATACCTCTCTCGGATAAGCGCATTATTCATAACAGGTCATTCCATCTCTTCTTCGAGGACCTCGCCATCCCCATCCAGTAGCGTAATCTCTCCGAATCCCAACTCCCGAATGCCGGCTTCGATCTTCGAGCGATCTCCCACGACAACCCAGACGAGGTTGTTGGGGCGAAGAACCTCACTGGCTGCTTCATTCACCATGGAAGGATTCAGAGACCGGACTCTGTCAGTATAGGTAGCGAAATGATCGTGCGGCAACCCAAAACGAACCATTTCTACGATCGAGTTCAGAACAGCGTTGTTGGTCTCCCATTGGCCGGCGAGCGTCAGGGTCTGGTTTTTCTGCGCCTTGTCGACTTCATCGGGAGTGACAGGGTTGCTCTCGAGAATGCCGAGCAGTTCGTTCTGTATTTCCTGCATGGACTCTTTCGTTTTGTCGGTCTGCACCGGTGCATACGCGATGAAGGGACGCTGCCCCTGAGCATCGACCATCAGCGTGAAGGCCCCGTAGGCCCATCCCTTGTCCTCCCGGAGGTTCATGTTCACCCGAGACGTGAAGGAGCCGCCGAGGATCGTGTTCATCGTTTCGATGGCGATCTCGTCGGGGTTGGCTTTGGGAGGAGCCACGTGGCCGGCGAAGATAATGGATTGCTCGGACCCCGGACGGTCCATGAGATATACGGTCGAGGCCGGCTTATGTGCGACATTGTCGATGGCCTTTTTCGGTACCTCTCCTCCTTTCCAGGACTGGAACAGCCCTTCGAGTTTTGGCTTGAGCTCGTCCATGGATACGTCGCCGACTACCACGAGCGTTGCGTTGTTCGGTTTGAACCACGTCTCGTGAAAGGCCATGAGATCGTCTCGCGACAGCGCACTCACAGAAGCCTCCGTACCGGATCCTGTGAGCGGCAAGCCGTAGGCGTGATCCTCGCCGTACAACAATCCGGGAAATACCCGGAGCGCCATCTGGACGGGTGTAACCTTTTCGCGCTGGATGCCGATCATAGTTTGTTGCTTGAGGCGCTCGAAGTCCTGTTCGGGGAATGACGGATTCAAGACTACGTCTGCAAAGAGTTCCAGAGACGGTTCCAGCTCGGCTTTTAGCGCCGACATCTGCACAGAGGATATATCCAGGTTGGAGAAGCTGCCGAGCGTCGCGCCGAGCATGGCGAGTTCTTCGCTTATTTCGAGGGAGCTCCGCGACGTCGTGCCCTCGTCCAGCATGCTCATGGCCAGGTTTGCCGTGCCCGGCTGAGCGAATTGATCGGAGGCGTACCCCGCGTCGAACAGCAGTCGAAAATCAACGATGGGTACCGCGTCCCGCTGGGCGAGGATGACCTCCATCCCGTTGCTCAACGTAGCTCGCTCCAGAGCGGGGAAGGCGGCATCAGGAGGGGCAGCGACAGGCGGTAATCCCGATCGGTCCGCGGACTCAGCAGCCGAGGCCAGTTCGGGGAAGGGGTGGACTTCGAGCACGAAAACGCCGTCAGACAGCCACTTTCTGGCAGCTTTCTGGAGATCTTCGGTTGTTGCATTTTGGACGCGCTCCAGGGTGACTTTGTAGTAGTCTGGTGTATCTGCGTATACCTCGTTTTGAGCGAGGATGTCCGACTTGCCGCCAAAACCGCCAATGCGTTCCGCGCCGCGTATGAAACTCGCTATAAACTGTGTTTTGACGCGTTGCAACTCCCGCTCTTCGATGCCGTCCTCCAACAAGCGGGTCAACTCCTCGTCGATCGCCGCTTCCGCTTCGGACAACGGTACCCCGGGTTTAACCGTCGCATTGATGACAAACTGGCTTCCAATTTCGCCTCCGCTATAGGACGCCGATACGCTCGTCGCAATCTGGTCGTTGTATACCAGCCGTTCGTAGAGCCTGGAAGATTTCCCGCGGGCGAGAACGTCGGACACGAGGTCCAGATGGGTCAGCTCGATGTTGCCGAGCTCGGGTATATTCCACACTTTATAGACCCGAGCCTGAGGTACTCGGTCCTGCATCGTCATCCTCTTCTCTCCCGTCTGCTTCGCGATCCAGACCTCATGTTTGGCAACCGGAGGGCCAGGCTCGATATCAGCGAAGTATTTTTCCACTTTTTCTCTAGCGGTAGCCGCATCGATGTCGCCGGCGATGACCAGCGTTGCATTGTTCGGGCCATAATAGGTACGGAACCACTCGTATACGTCGTCCAGCTCGGCTGCGTTGAGGTCCTCCATCGACCCGATGACCGACCACGAGTAGGGATGGCCTTCGGGATAGGTATTTTCTGCAATGGTGCCCCAGACTTTCCCGTACGGTTGATTCTCGCCCTGTCGCTTCTCGTTCTGGACCACGCCACGCTGTTCGTCCAGTTTTTCCTGGTCGATGGCGCCCAGCAGGTGGCCCATGCGATCCGATTCCATCCATAACGCGAGATCGAGGGCATTGACCGGCACGTTCTGGAAATAATTGGTGCGATCGTTATTGGTCGTGCCATTCAGGTCCGTGGCTCCTACACGTTCCAGGGCCTGGAAATAGTCGTCGTCGAAATTCTCCGAGCCATTAAACATCAGGTGTTCGAATAGATGAGCGAATCCCGTCTTGCCCGGTTTTTCGTTTTTCGATCCGACGTGGTACCACAGGTTTACGGCGACGATGGGCGCCTTGCGGTCCTCGTGTACGACGACGGTAAGGCCGTTGTCCAGTACGAATTTTTCGTATGGGATGTCGATAGGACTGTCGCCAGATTGGGGTGAGGCGACAGGATTTGTATCCTGAGCAGCCGCAGGGGCAGTGCAGAACGCAAGTAACAGGAGAGTAACAAGAAATCTCATGGCAGTCGTATTATGAATGAGGCTCGTGAAGGGGAGTGAAGCACATCCGTTCAGACCGGTGCCGGAACGTGCCGATAGACACTGATTTTCAATACCTATCCATGCATGCGTTACGGTTATTTTAGAGAAATGTTAGTAGGGTATGATGAATTGCCCTGTGAGCCTACAGACCTGTTCTCTTCCTATCCCGGTATTCGGAGGACAAACGTAGTTCCTTCTCCGGGCGCGCTCTCGACGGTCAGTGTGCCTCCGTGCCCTTTGACGACAATGTCGTGGCTGAGGGACAGCCCCAGCCCGGTACCCTGTCCCGTAGGTTTAGTCGTAAAGAAGGGCTCGAAGATCCGCTGTTGTACCTCGCACGGGATGCCCGGTCCGTTGTCGGTAATGCGGACTTCGACCACGTTGTTCATCCGCTTGGTGGTTACGATCACTTCAGGTGCAAAGCCATCTCGGCGTATGGGGAGTATCTCTTCCTCTCCTGCACGCCGAACGCCGAATTCCGAACTCCGAACCTCATACTCCGCACTTACCGCATAGAAGGAATTGTCCAGCAGGTTGATGAGCACACGGCCGATTTCCTGCGGAATCACCGACACGTCGCCGACCGAATCGTGATACTGCCGTGTGATGGTAGGAACGGGGTTGGATTGGGGCGCCCCGTTTTGATTGGCCGCTCTCCAGCTGTGGAACGCCAGGTTGATGTATTCATCGATCAGCTGGTTGAAGTTCACGCCCCGGCGTTCTCCGGGTTCGCTCCGGGAGTGCTCGAGCATCGATCGGATGATGCCGTCGGCGCGATCGCCGTGAAGAACGACTTTTTCGGCATTTAACTTCAACGTGTGTATGAGTTCATCGACGTCTTCGTCGTTCAGGTCTCGACGTTTCTCTTTTAAGGCGAGAAGCTCTTCAGCGGCGCTGACCGAGAGCCGGGAGAAGTTATTGACGAAGTTGAGCGGGTTTTTGATTTCATGCGCGATGCCGGCGGTCAACTGGCCCAGCGAGGCCATCTTTTCCGAGTGAATCAACTGAGCCTGGGTCTCTTTCAGGTGTTCGAGGGTGTTCTGTAATTCGTAATTGGTATGTTCGATAGCCGCTGCCTTTTCGCGTTCGGCACGGAGGCGTTCCTTCGCGATGAGCCGGCGGCGCTGCATTCGATCTACTCCCAATATACCAAAAGCAAACACCAGCCCGTAGCTCAGATACGCCCATACCGTGTTCCACCACGGTGGCTGGATGGTCAATCTCACGGACGTTTCGTCCCAGTCGCTGCTTCCGTTCCTGGAGGCCACGCGGAACGTATACGTGCCGGAAGGCAGGTTGGTGTAGCGTGCGTTGCGCTGGGTGCCGGCGTAGATCCAATCTTCGTCGTAGCCGGCTAGCTGGTAACGATAACGGGTTTGAGAGGGGTCGATGAGCTGAAGGCCAACAAATTCAAAGGTGACGTCATCCTGGTCGTGGGTCAGGTCAATATGCTCGGTAAATAACATGGAAGTTTGCAGTGGTGAGTCCTCATCGACTACAACCGGGAGCTCGTTGATGCGCAATCCTTTGATGCGTGTAACGGGTTGCACGGGTTCAATAAAAACGTCTTCAGGGAGAAAGGATACCAGCTTTCCTGAGGCTGAGTAGAAGAGCTCGCCGCTCTCGCTCTGGAAATGCTGGCTTTCGTAGAACAGGTTGCCCGGTAGCCCATCCTCCTCGTAAAAATTCGTGAAGGTCTCCCTGTCGGGGTCAAAGCGGGATAACCCGTTGGCGGTGCCCAGCCAGAGGTAACCCTGGTTATCCTCATAGATGGAGAATACCTGGTCGTTGGCCAGACCCTCTTCCATCGTATAGGTTTTCAGGATGTCGCCCGCTTCTCGGTCGAAGAGGTGCACCCCCTGGTTTGCCGTAGCAATCCAGAACCGGCCGGCTCGATCTTCGTGCATCATCATCGAACGGAAGAGCCGAACGTCCGGGTAATTGGCCACTTCATCCGAATTCAGATCTACGCGACTCAGCCCATGTTCGGTGCCTACCCAGGCGATGCCCGGCTCAGAGGGGGCTTCATAAATCCTCAGGGCGCGATCGCTGACTAAACCGTGCGTTTCCGGGGTGTACCGCTTTGTCAGACCGTTATCCGGGTTAAACCTCGTCATCCCGCCGGATCCCCATTGGGGGATCAACAGGTCGCCTTCCGTACTCTGGACAGGCATATTGAGGCATCCTGCGAGGATTGTGTTTGGGTCATCCGAATGATATTCGTAGCTGCGTGTGATGACTGGGCCAGAAAGATCGATCTCGTACAGTTTGGGTTCTATGCAGTTGCTGCCGGTCCATACCATGCCGTGGTTGTCCTTAAACAAACGACCGATGCCTCCTGTATAGTCGATCGTCCGATTTGAGATTTGCATTTCATTCGCGCTATAACTTTTTATCCGCCTCTTTTCTCGATCAAAAGCATGGAGTGAATTGCCGGTGCTTAACCAGATGGTGTTCTTCGAGTACTCCAGCATGTGACGTATATATCCCAGTTCACTCAGATCAAAAGGATCGGAAGTGTACACCGCGAATGGATTGGAGCGTCGTTCTATTTTCATGAGACCGCTGCTGCCACCGGCCCATAAAATGCCGTTTCTGTCAAGAAGGAGTGCATTAACATGGGTCCATTCGGGGAGCTGGTGCTTGAATGGGGTAAACGTTTTCGTAACGGGATCAAACAGGGAAAGGCCATTTCGACCGCCCACCCAGTAGATGCCTTTTCGATCTTCGAGCATAACGCCTGGTTCGTCGTGTTCGGAGAGCGATTCCACCAGATGAAAGGTTTCAGAATCAGGGTCGAACGAGCCCAGCCCGCCAGGTGCAGCGATCCACAAGGTGCCCGAAGAATCCTCGTACAGGCGGCCTCGATGGGACGCCGAAAACGCAGTTCCCGGGTGAAAAGGGATGAAATGCTGAGATTCGGGGTCGAATCGATTGAGCTGGCCAAAAACGTCCATGGCCCATACGGCGCCATCACGAGTGGCGAGTATGTCGCGGATCTGGTTGTCGCTCAGCCCCTGCTTTGTTGTAAAATGGGTAAACGTGTGGGTTGACATATTCAATCGACTGATGCCGCTGGTCTGGCCCAGCGGCCAGTCTCGGGACCCGATCCAGATGATATCGGGGTCTGAAGGCGACGACTCTATGATCATGACTTCGTTATCCAGCAAACTATTGGGGTCGTAGGGGTCATGCTGGAATCGGACGAATTGCTCCGTGCTCGTGTCATAATAACTGACGCCATGGGTTTGTGCGGATGCTCCGCCCGCCCATACACGGCCGCGCGCATCGACGTGAATCGTTTCTATGATTTTGCCCGTTATGCTCGTTGAGTCATCGGGTCGTGGGCTGAAGGTTTCGAATTCGTATCCGTCAAAGCGAGCCAGGCCATTGCGCGTACCTACCCATAGAAAACCCAGGGAGTCCTCCTGTATGGAGTATACGAGATCGGCGGGCAGGCCATCCGAAGCGTCAAAGTAGTCGATGCGATAGGTGTGGTTCTCCTGTGCGTGTACGACGCGGCCGGAAGGAGCCAACACGCAACTTAGAATCAGGGGTAGGACGAGTCGAGTCATGGGTCCGGTAATCTCTTTGACCCGGCGATGGGTGCCAGGTATCGTGTGTCGATAAAGGTTCTTTAACTACTAACCCCGGATTGGCGGAAGGGGGATCAGAATGGAGGGACGTCTTCCCTACATAATATCTATGTATGCGAATCCTTACGAGTAGGAAGCTGGATGATGAACCTGGCGCCCTCGCCTTCTTCGCTTTCGACCACCAGCGTGCCCCCATGTCCCTTGGTCACGATATCGTAGCTCAGGCTCAGCCCCAATCCCGTACCGCTGCCCGTGGGTTTGGTGGTGAAAAAGGGCTCGAAGATCCTGTCTTGAATGTCTTTTTGAATGCCTATGCCGTTGTCTTCGATACGGATGTCTATGAGCCCTTCCCGGTGTTCTGTCGAAACGGTGATCGAAGGCTGATACCCCCGGCGGTCGATCCGGGCTTTTGTCAGAGACTGTTGGACGGCGTAAAACGCATTGTCCAGGATGTTGATGAACACCCTGCCCATCTCTTGAGGAACGACCTCGATTTTGGGCAGGGCCTCGTCGTACGCTCGAATCACGCGGATGGCCTCGGCGCTGCCGTTAGAGCGGGCACGGAAGCCGTGATAGGCCAGGTTGACGAATTCGTCGAGGAGCTTGTTGAGATCGACGGGCCGGCGCTCACCCGGCTCGGCGCGGGAATGTTCGAGCATCGATCGGATGATGCCGTCGGCACGACCGCCGTGTTCGGCGATCTTCTGGGCGTTGACTTTCAGGTCGTCCAGGAGCGATTTGAGCTCGTGGGCCTCCCCGGCAGGCAGTTTGTTCTGGTGTTTTCGGAGGACCTCTTCGATGTCCTCGGTCTGATTGGCGCAGAGGGCGGCGAAATTGTTGACGAAGTTGAGCGGGTTTTTGATTTCGTGCGCAACGCCGGCGGTGAGCTGCCCGAGCGAGGCCATCTTCTCGGTATGGATGAGCTGGTCCTGGGTTTCGGTGAGGTGCTTGAGGGCGCGTTGGAGTTCACTGTTCGTCGAAGCGATGGCCCGGGCTTTCTCCTGTTCGGCACGGAGACGCTCTTTGGCGATGAGCCGGCTGCGCTGATATCGATCAACGCCAAAAACCAGGCCGACCAGGCCGAAGGCATAAAGAGAATAGGCCCATACCGTCTGCCACCAGGGTAGGGCGATCCGGATATGGAATGACACCCCATTCTCGTTCCACACCCCGTCCGAGTTGGCGGCCCGTACGCGAAACGTGTACCTGCCTGGATCCAGGTTAGTGTAATTGACCCGGTGATCGGTCGTAGGCCCCTGCCAGTCTTCGTCGTAGCCTTCGAGTTTATACCGGAAGAGGTTGTCCTCAGGCCGGCGGAAGTCGAATGCAGCGAACGAGAGGCCGATGTCATTTTGGTCGTGTTTGAGCGTCAATGAGCGAGCGACCGAGATGTGTCTCTTGAGGGGGGAATCGTCGCCGAGGGCAACCGGTGTGTTGGACAGCCTCAATTCCGTCAGGGCCATTTTCGGCGGGGGAGATTGTGCTGCGAACGCGCCGGGGTCAAAGGCAAACAGCCCGGTAGGACCCCCGAAGTACAGGGTGCCGCTGTGGCCTTTATGGGCGCTGTTTCTGTTGAACCCTACCGGGGGTAAGCCATCTACATCTTTGAAATAGGTGATGGTTTGTTCGGCAGGATTATACCGGACCAACCCAGGTTTGTCGCTGATCCACAGGTACCCGTGATCGTCTTCCAGTATCCCTAACGCTCCACTGACCACCAATCCCGAAGGAGTTCGGAATTCCTCAAATAGTTCTGTCTCACGGTTCCATATATGAAGACCATAGGATAAACTGCCGAGCAAGAGCGTCCCTGAACGGTCTTCGAAGATGAAGCTGTTGTGGTTGAATCCCTTCAAATCGGGGCCTACCGTGCCGGAGGCCTGGTCAATCGTGCGGATTCCGTTGGCAGACATGAACCAGAGTTGTCCAGAGCGATCCTCATAAAAGGACGTCATGTTGTCGCCTACTGCGTTTTCTTCGACAAACAGATGGGTGAAGCTATTGTCGCGGGGCGTTAATAGGCTGATGACGCCTTGTTTTCCACCCGCCCAGATTCTGCCGGAATCGTCCTCGAACAAAGCATGAACGCCTCCGTCATGGATGCTCCGGGGATTCTCGGCAAGGGGTCGATACCAGGTTAATTCCCGGGTATCTGGCGCCCACCTGGCCAGGCCTTCGTCCGTTCCCAACCAGATCGATCCTTCGCGGTCTTCGAGCAGAGCATGGATGGGTTTGCTGGACAAGACCTCATCATTGAGATCGGACGGAATGAAGGAGGCCGATCCGCGGTGTACTTTTCTGATGCCCCCCGTGGTACCTGCCCACACGGCACCCGTTCGATCCTCCAGGATACACAAGATATTATTGCCATCCTCTGAATACACGTCCTGGTATTTCTGGAACAACACGGGCATGGCCAGTGAGGCGCTCGCATCATCAGCAACCCACATGGCTCCGGAGTGGTCTTCGTAAAACGTCCAGGGCCAGTTGTTGCCCAGGCTTTGAGGCTGATTGGCTTCGTACTCATAATGCCGAACTTCTCCACTACGAGGGTCGTACCGGTCGACCCCACCTTGATGGGCTCCGAACCAGAGTCTTCCTTCTTTGTCTTCGAGAATAGCCCAGACACCGACGTAGTACGCCAGCCGGGTATGAAAGACTTCATTGCGCAGGCGAGGCTGGCTGATGCCGATGGGGTTTGTAGGGTCGTATGTCAGGCGGGTAAAGGCGCCGGTTTTACGATGCATCGTATGAAGCGCATCCTCTCCCATAGCGCCGACCCAGAAGGTCCCATAGGAATCCTCGTAGATCGACCGTATGCTGTTGTCTATGAGCGTATGTTCGTTGTTGGGATCGTGAACATATCGCTCGAAGGTTTCGGTTTGGCGATCGAATCGATTAAGTCCTCCGGTGCCCCCGTAGCGTTCCAGCGTTCCGATCCAGAGTGTGCCCGATCGGTCCTCGTAGATCCCACTTACAGGTCCTGAACTAAGACTATTCGGGTCATTTGGGTCGTGCTTGAAATGCGTGAAGGTTTCGGTTTCACGGTCGAATCGATTCAATCCATCGTTGGATCCAACCCACAAGATGCCTTCACGGTCTTCAAGGACGCAGCAGAGGCGTCTATGAGATAGGCTTGATGGATCGTCGGGATCGGGTTGAAATCGGGTGAACGCATCTCGCTCTCTATCGTATCGGTTGAGCCCTGTAGGGCCGGCTACCCATACCACACCCCGTGTATCCACGTATACGTAGTGCGCTTCGTTACCTGAAAGGGACGTAGAGTCTTCCGGGTCGTGCCAGTAGTGGGTGAACGTGTAGCCGTCGTAGCGGTTAAGACCTTTCCGAGTACCGATCCATAAAAAGCCTACGGAATCCTGAGCAATGGTCGTCACACCGTTGAAGGATAATCCATTTGACATATCGTGTCGTTTAAAGCGGACATCCGATACGCTTTGAATGGGAGCCGTCTGTGCGGATGCTGCTATTGGGGGAAAGAGCAACAATCCTATCGCCAGGATCAGGAGCATGGGTCTTCCTCAAGAGTGGTGGTGGAACGGCGTAACTCCAAAGACTAACTCCAAAGATAAAGCATTATGCCGTTTATGTGAAGAGAACGATACAGGGTGTCGATAAGGAGGCACTATTGGTAATGAATCCCGCAGCGGATACCGAAGGTGATCGCATGAGCCTGCACGGCCTTGGGAATATAAATATGCGGGTTTATTTATTCCAGAACACGGTTACACTACTCAGCTCGGACGCATTCGTGCCGATCATGATTTCGAATTCACCCGGCTCCCAGTCGTATACGAGATCGTAATTGTAGAATTTCAGAAGATCCGTTGTGACCGTAAAGGTCACTTCTCGGCGCTCGCCTGCCTCCAGGTGGACCTTTTGAAATCCTTTCAGCTCTTTTACGGGACGGGTAATGCTTCCTACTTTGTCCCTGATATACAATTGTACGACCTCGGCGCCGTCGTAAGGGCCCGTATTTTCAAGCATAACGGAGGCACGTAAGGTGTCCGTGCCGGCCAACTCAGCCTGGCTCACCATGACCTCCGAATAGTCGAACGTCGTATAGCTCAATCCGTATCCGAAGGGATAAAGCGGTTCGTTTCTTTCATCCAGGTAGTTGGAACGGAATTTCTCAAACCGGCCTTCGGTATTTCCCAGCGGCCGGCCCGTATTTTTGTGGTTGTAGTAGATCGGAATTTGTCCGACGCTGCGGGGAAAGGTCATCGGCAGTTTTCCCGAAGGGTTGACTTCGCCGAACAAGACGTCGGCAATGGCGTGGCCGGCTTCGCTGCCCGGAAACCAGACATTGAGTATGGCAGAGACGTTTTCCTTCTCTTCCGTCAATACGAGGGGGCGTCCGGTGAATAACACCAGCACGACAGGCTTGTTCGTCCCTAATAGAGCTGCCAGCAAATCCTTTTGTGCCCGGGGGATTTCGATATTCGTGCGGCTGCTGGACTCGCCGCTCATCTCAGCGGCTTCACCCAGGGCTGCGACAACCACGTCAGCCTGTTCTGCCACCTGCAAGGCTTCGTTTAACATCGTCTCCGGGGAGCGCTCGTCTCTGCCCAGCGATTTGCCAAACAGGGTGGATCGGCTTTCTAGGTCTGCGTCGTACGTCAGGTTCGAGCCCTTGGCGTAGAGGACCTCCACATCGTTTAGCGATGCAAGACCTGCTCGCAGTGACGTGGCGTTTGAATGGATGGCTGCTACGCTCCAGGTGCCCGTCATATTTACGGTGGCATCGGCCAGCGGCCCGATCAACGCGATGGCGCCGGCCTTCTCTAGCGGCAGGATGTTGTCCGAGTTTTCCAGCAACACCATGGATTGCGCCGCAATAGTACGGGCGATCTCTCGGTGCTCGCTGGAGAACACATCTCTTTCCGATCGCTCTTCGTCGAGATACTGGTAGGGGTTATCGAACAGGCCCAGCTCGAATTTGGCCGATAAGATTCTCTTGACGGCTCTGTCGATATCTGCCATGGTTACTGTTCCCTCATCGAGGGATTGTTTCAGCGTCGTGAGCAGGCCTTCTCCTACCATATCCATGTCCACGCCGGCGTTCAGCGCCATGGCCGAAACCGTTTGCAGATCTCCCACGCCGTGGGCGATCATCTCATTGATCGCTGTGTAGTCGGAGACGACGAAGCCATCGAACCCCCATCGGGACCGCAACACATCGGTAAGCAGCCATCTATTGCCCGATGCAGGAATGCCGTCTACTTCATTGAAGGCTGTCATGACGCTTCCTACGCCTGCATCTACGGCTGCTTTGTAGGGCGGGAAATATTCGTTGAACATCCGAATCCGGCTCATATCTACCGTGTTGTAATCTCGTCCGCCTTCCGGTGCGCCGTAGAGGGCAAAATGTTTGACGGTAGCCAGCAGGGTGTTGTTTTGCGAGAGGTCGTTTCCCTGGTAGCCTCGTACCATTGCCTGTGCGAAGGTGCTGCCCAAAAACGGGTCCTCCCCGGGACCTTCGGATACACGGCCCCAGCGAGGATCTCTGGAAAGATCAGTCATCGGCGAAAAGGTCCAGGTTATACCGTCCGCCGTGGCTTCCTGCGCCGCGATGCGAGCCGACGTTTCCACCGCGTCCATATCCCACGAAGAAGCAAGCCCTATTGGCAGCGGAAATGCCGTTTCGTACCCGTGAATGACATCCATGCCGAACAGCAGAGGAATTCCTAGCCGGCTTTCCTCGAGCGCTATCTCTTGTAATTCTCCGATTTTATCGACCGACTTTACGTTAAACAGGCCACCGACCTTACCTTCTATTATTTTCTGAGCAATGTCGGAGCTGCCGGCTTCCCCGGTCACGATTTGCCCGGCGACCGGCAGGTTCAACTGCCCCAGTTTTTCGTCCAGGGTCATCAGGCTCATCAGGCTATCTACTCGTGCATTGATAGAGCCGGCCTGCCCCAGGGCTGGACTGTGGCAGGCAAAAAGAAGGAGCAGGGGGATGGTGTGTTTCATGTCGAAAATCAGATGGGATCTCCTGGCTGGCATACAAGGCAAAATATTACAGAGGCCACAGGGCCTTGCTCTTCTCGGGACGTATGAAACGCGCGTACTTTATCTTAATGACGGATGTTACGCATCTGTGCGTAATCGTTTTGCCCGTACGGCTTTGAAA
>CAZGHT010000016.1:67163-77628 GCA_964525535.1 uncultured Rhodothermaceae bacterium | reverse complement strand
CAGTCCTTCAAAGCCGGCAAAGCAGGGTGCTGTGCACAACCTGCATAACATCACTTAGTGACTCGACAATGTACTGATGCGAATGAGGGGTTGCAATGCCTTTCTTCATGTCTTCCTGGACTCCGATCCAGGATCCATCTAAGGGACAGGCCGGGCAGGTGCCCGCAATCATAAAGAGGGGGTACTTCCCGGTCTCTGCCCTGTTCAAGGGCTGGTGCGATCCCTGGTCTTAACTGGAGCCCCGATCGGGGCCGGGGATGGCTCGTTGTACGGCCGAATGCTGAGATTTCAACGCCTGAATCGCATTACCGGGTACGAAGTACAGGGCATTCTACCTCCGTGTGCCTCCACTTTTTCAGTCGAGAAGGGCCTGGAGCTGATCGAAGGTCTCGATGACGAGATGGGCGCCGGCGTCGCGCAGAGCCGGCTCGTCGAAAGAGGTGGTCACCCCGGCAACCATACACCCGGCGGCCGCTGCAGACCGTACGCCATTGGTGGAATCTTCGATCACCAGGCAGGCCTCCGGCGTAAGCTCCAGCTTTTCCACCGTGAGGAGGTACGGCTCGGGGTGCGGCTTAGGGTTGGAGATGTCGTTCGAGGTAACGACCGCTTCGAAGAAGGAGTGGAGATTGAACTTCTGAAAGGCCAGCTCTTTGTTCCGCCGAGACGCCGACGTGGTCAATGCGAGCCGGTAATACACCGCCGCATAGTGGATGAACGACATTACCCCCGGTATCGGCTGCAGCTCGTCGATCAATTCCGCATACGCATCTCGTTTTCGTCCCAGCAGGTCTTCTACCGTAACGTGAACGATCTGGTGCTTTTCGATCAGGTGTTCGATGATATCGCGATCGGTTTTCCCTCTGAACGGGGCGAAGACGGAATCGTCCAGCAGGACATCGAAGTCGGCGAACACCGTCTGGCTCGCCTTCTCATGGAGCGGCTCGGAGTCGATGATGACTCCGTCCATGTCAAAGATAATGGCCTTCTTGGCCTGCAAGGCCTCCTTGTCAGCGCGCATACGTTCGTCTCCGGAAACAATCATGATGTCAATAGATGGGTATATAGAAAGAGAGTGGTGCGTAAATCAACTGCATCGAAAAGATCGTCAAAAATACGGGAAATGCTGTTAGGTAAACTTTAACATTGGAACGGGCCTTCACCGGACCGACATGGACCGGGTGACGTCCACCTCAGCGGTTGTCAACCGGTACAGGTACACCCCGGCCGGCACGTCGGACGTATCGAAGACCACGTGATGGGCGCCGGCAGCCCGGTGGGCATCCAGCAGGACCCGCACCTCGCGTCCCAGCACATCGTAGACGACCAGGCGAACGGCGCCGCTCGAGGAGAGCCGGAAGGGAATGGTGGTTGCGTAGGTCGCCGGAGAGGGGAACGCTGTTTCCAGCACATCGCGGCCCTGATGCGGCGCCTCTTCCTCCCGGCGCACGTTGATGATGCGGCCGTCGGCGGCGACGATTTCTACCTCTGAAGGGTTCAAGGCCCCTTCAGCAAGATGCTGAAGCCGAACATGCCGGCCCGGTCTCCCTACGTCGATCCTGAATACGTCATCGACTCCGGGCACCAGATAGGCGCTTACCGACGGGTCGGCCAGGGTCAGATCCACCGATTTTGACACAAAGGGACCCTCAGAAACAAAAGCCACTACATTCTGAAACTGGTCATTGCAACAGTCTGTTCGGTTCCAGATTTCGATGCGGTCGATGTCGTACACAGCGCCCAGGTCGGCCTCCCACCAGGCCGCCGGTTCGACGTTCGTAGCGGCAAAGGACTGGTTCTCTGCCGATCCCTCCCGGATGCCGTCGCATGCTTTCCGGGAGACTGCAAAAGGCAGTGCCAGGGAAGACTGCGACGTCTCGGCGGCGGTCAGCCGGCACAGATTCATGCCGGAAGCCGCTCCGGCGAAAGTGACGATGAAGGGTTCCGGACTCACCAGGGGCTCCCCATCCATGATGAGCAGGCTCAGGAAGCCGGAACGCGCTCCGTCCGGCACGTCGATAGCCAGTTCGGCCTCAGAGACTATGACGAACTCAGCCGGCTCGCCCTCTTCGAAGAGCACCGCCTGAACCCGGTCGAGCCCGGCGCCAGACAACCGAACGACGGAGCCCGCCTCGCCTCGCGTGGGGCTCATCGAAGAAAGCACGGCCGGCTGAATCACGTCGAACGACGCCTGGCTCACGGCTTCCCCTCCGGGCGTCACGATGCGAATCGGACCGCTGGTAGCCCCGGCCGGCACCGTAAATGCCAGCTCACCCGCCGACACGACGTCAAAATTCGCCGGAGCGCCGTTGAGAGCGACGCCGGTCGCCTGATCCAGATAGGCTCCCTGCACCTGCACGCGCGTTCCCTCGGGCCCCGAAGACGGGAAAAATGAAATCAACTCGGGAGCCGGAAGCTCGATTTCGCGAAGGAGGAGCGTAGCCACTTGCTCTGTGATGTGAACCCGCTCCGAATCTCCAATCTGATCTTCGTCGATAGCCATCCCAAGGGCCTGTGACGACACCGCACCCTCCCACAGAACCGGCCACCCCCCGTTTACGCCGTCGACGCCCGCCCCGGAAAGTATGGCAACATCGAAGCCGCTCAAGTTGTGACCATACCAGTAAGGCGGGTCGTTTTCCATCCCCTCCACGATGTCATCCCCTACGAACGCCTGGAAGTCGTACCCCGGCACCCTTCCCTGGCCGGCTTCGATCACCAGATACCCGACGGTCTCCGCGCCTCGCTTTTGATCGTTGTCCTCGCCCACGTGTTTTCCGAGATAACCTATGTCGCCCGGCGCGATACTCGTCAGCCCTCCTCGCGACCAGAACACGGACCAGTCTTTGTCCTCATAACTCATGACCTGCCCGAGGACGACCGGATTGGTGTAATTCTGTCGATACTCGATGCGTTCGCCGGACCAGTCCCCGCTGTGGTTCGTGGATGCTACGTTCCGCTTGACGGCTTCCATCTTAATGCCGTCCTCCTGCGCTGAATATACGCCGGCCTCGACGACGAGGTAATTCACGTCGTACCCTGAAAGCGACTCGCCCGACGGATTCTGGACGCGAAGCTCAAACGTATTCCCGCTGGCGTTGCGGATTCGCACGACGGCCGGGTCGTCGTCTTCGTCATACACCGGCACGGCAATGACGACCATGTCGCGATAGTACGAAGGCAACGTTACGGTTCTCCATCCATCCCCGACGTTTTTCTCGGCGCCCGCATGCAGGGTTGGAGCAAACACAGCTGGAGCCATCGCTCCTGAGCTGAACGGACTCCTCTCCGGCCCGGAGGCCTGGGCATATAACCCGGAGGGCGCCATGGAACTACAACAAAAAGCGAAAATAATATGCAGGAATGAACGAGCCATGCTCCATTTCGGTGTGAATCAGAGTCTCATGAGGGTCGAGGACAGCACGGTTCCCCCTGTCCTCAGAACGACGATGTACACGCCGGCACTGAGCGACCGGCCATTGTTGTCGGCGCCGTCCCAATCGATCGAGTACGTTCCGGCATTTTTCACACCTCGTTCGAGCGTGCGTACGTGGCGTCCGATGGCATCGTACACCCGCAGGTCGATGCTGCCGGGCGACTTGACCGAATACTGGATGGTAGCCTGCCTCGAAAACGGATTGGGGAAAGCGTCGTTCAACGAGACCGAAGGCTGCGGTCCGTCCGGCACGCTTTCGCGCTCAGCAGACACGCCGATAGCCGCGTCCATCAGCCGGCCGATCGAAGGAGCGTCGAGTATGGCGGTGTAGAGGACCGCATCGTCCAGCCTTCCTCGCATGTGGCCGCCGTCGCTCCCGGCGCCTCCCATATGGACGCTGGAGGTGTTGAGTTTCAGACTCACGTAGTCAAAGGATTGCTCGTCATTCAGGGCGCCGTTCAGATACAGGCGCAGCCGGTTGCCCGTGAATACGAGGCTTATGTGGGTCCATACGCCGGGCTCGGGCAGATCAGCGATAACCGTCTGCACCTCCCGGGTCGTGTGCGCTTCTCCGACCAGTTGACCGCCATCGGTGTAGAGCTGCATCTGACCGGCCTGACCCATCGATTTCGAGAACAGGACATCTCGATCGCCCCACTGGTCGGCCTTGATCCAGAACGCATAAGTCAGTTCGTGTGTCCCGTTGAGGCGATCGTGATGGGGTACTTCGACCCGGTCGTCCGCTCCGTCGAGCTCGAGCACCCGCCGCCGCTGAGCATCGAACAGCGTTTCGGCTCCGTTTTTCAGCAGGCCGTCGTGGCTGCCGCGTCGATCCGCCGCGCCTTCGTCGAAGGGCCACCAGGCGACGAGCCCCTCCACGGGGGGCGCCCCCTGCTCGTTCCCGATCCCGGCTGCTATTTCGACCTCAGCGACAAAGAGGGTATTCAGCCCGCCGCGTTGAACGCGTACATACCGGGCTGGCCGGTCGACGGGAACCCTGTATTGCGCATTGATCGCCTCTTTGAGCACATACGCACTCACACCGGGCTGACTCAACACGGTCAGGTCGCGAGCAGTAAACGGAGTTTCAGAGACGAAGACGAAAGCCCCTTCCAGCGAAGCTGCGCAGCAATCCGTTCGCTCCCACAACCGTACCTCACCGACATCGCGGACATCTCCGAGGTCAACGTCGAGGTGCGGATCGTTTTCGTGTTGAGAGACCGCCACAGAACCTTCGAAGAAATCCCCGTTAGTGTCTCCGTCGCAGGCATTCCCCGCGGCGGCAAAGGAGCTGAGCGTCGACGACAGGGTAATGCGAGCCTGCGCCGTTCTGCACAGGTTAATCCGTTCGCGATAGGTGTGCAGGAGGTGTTCGGGAGGGATGACCTGCCTGGAGTGACGTGCCGAGCTCCATTCAAGGCCGGCTTTCACAGCATCGTCTCGGGCATAATGGACGATTCGGACCAGGTACGTCTCGCCGGCTTCGAGGAGTACGACCGCCTGAGCAGACCGCTCGGGGTCGCCCTCCCCGGGCGTCGCGGTTTCGCCGGCCGGGTTCTCCAGGGTATTGTCGATCACCAGAGCGCCATCGATCCACAGCCGGCTGCTGCCCTTCGAGGTCAGGTAAATTACGTGAAGGCCGTCGTGTTCTGGCGCCAGAAGCGCTTCCCACCGGACTGCATTGTAGACGTCGAACTCCGGAGCCTGGAAGGAATCGTAATCCAGGGCCGGGTCAATGCGGGTCACCCGGTCCCCGGAAAAGTCGGCCTCGTCGAAATACGTGCCGTACAGCCCCTGGCCGGCCGCCGGCAGGGAGGACGGAGCAGGCGCCGTCACGTTCAGGCCGGCCTCCGAGCGATGACGAAGCCGATGAACGAGGTCGGTGCGTCGATCTATGAAATAGATGTACTGGTCGTGCGGGTTGTACCGGAGTTCGGCGACCGCGCCGGGGTTTACCGAGAAGAGCTGCTGATCCGCGGCCTCGCCCTGTTCTCCGAGGCGGACGGTCGCCATCCACCCACGGATATCGTCCGCCAGAAAAAGGCGTTTCTCGTAAAAGTCCGGATAACGAGCGCCGGCGTAATACGCGGCGCCCGCGAGGCGATTCGCTCCGAGGCCGGCCGGGTTCGAAAAGGCCGGGTTCTGGTGATGCCACCACAAGGCCGGCGGGGAGAACTGTGACGTTGTGGGGCAGAAGTCCTGCGCCAGAGCATGGCCTGCAAAAGCATCCAGGGGGTCAAATCCGTCGTTGCACGGCCATCCGAAGTTGTTAGTGGCGCCTTCGATCCGATTCAACTCTTCGACCTGAGCCTTTCCCCTGTCAACGACGAAGAAGGGCTCGAGCGGGAGATCCGTGGCCACGATATCGACGGGCTCTCTCAGCCCGGCCGCCCAGATCATAGACGCCGGATCAGACCCATCCCCGGCGTAAAACGGGTTGTCCGGGAGGCCTCGTCCCGTCTCCGGATCCAGACGCAACAGTTTTCCGGCCAGGCTGCCCGGCGACTGCGCCCTGAACGCACCGATATCTTCGTCGCGGCTGAACTTTCCGCTTCCAAAACATTCGGGCTGCAGCCCGCCCCTGTCCGGCTCGCCTCGATCGGCGCCATCGCTGGTTGCGACCAGAAGCGCAGCCGCTGGATCGGTGCGGATAACGCCTGTGCGGTACGTAGAAGTACACGCTGGAATTCCGGTCTCAAAGCGGTCGCCGATGAACACCTTGCGGCTCCCTGGAAGCACGTCCATGCTCACAGGATCGAACGTGTAGCGCGTCACGCGCCCAAATGCTCCGCCGGAGCGTTCGTCGTCTACATCGGAGACGCTGTACAGGAGATAGAGGTACGGCTTCTCTTCCGGATCCGGGTGGACCTCAAGGCTTTGCAGGCCGTGTACCCCGTACTGGTATACTTCTTCAGAAAGATCCAGAACCAGGCGGGGACGCACCATACCCGATGTCCAAACCCAGATTCTCCCGTCCTTCGTACCTTCGAAGATCCATCCTCGGGGGCCGAAGGCGAGGGCCGTGATTTCATCGAGCGAGCCGGCGGGATGAAGGGCTTCAAGGAAAAATCCGTCAGGAAGGCGGTTTTCAACGGCCGGCTCTCCCTGCTGGAGGTCGGTCGTTGACGGCTGTCGCCGCTCTACGTCCAGGCGTGCTCCTTGTGACGATGGGCATGGAGTACACAACCAGAGCAAAACGATAAGCGAGAAGTGTATTCTGCGTAGCATGGGGTGACCTACGGGCTAGGGGCGCACACACGCTGAAAAGAGGGCGACGACTTTGTACCCTGAGCGCGGGAGATGGGGGACAGCTGGCGCGAGGAACTCGTGCGGAATTATCCGAGAAAGTACGGGGGTATTCGAAAAAAAGTACGGGTGGGGCCTGTGGAGGCGCAGGCTATTTGGCGCATTGTTCGTGTGCGGTTGGCTCAAATGTCGTCAACCCTTTAGCGGTCCTCCTGCCCATACAGCGAGAGTATGCAGTAGAAGTGTAACCCTGAACGTATCAAGCACCTCTCGAAAGCACAAAGAGACATGAGCGAAAAGGCAAGAGGACCGCTAAAGGGTTGAGCGTGACGATCAAAGAACGTGTTTCTTTCGGCGCTGGACGTGCCCGAGTCTCGTCACACTCGCCCGACCACTCGGATAATGCGGTCAGGGCAAAAAAAAGGGGATGATTTCACGATCCTCCTCAGGCGTCGTAGGTCCCAATCCGAGCGATCGTGTCGTCGAAGTCCTCTACATACTGCGGGTCGAGCACGTCCCTGAGCGTTTTGAAATCGTAGTGCGCACTATCTTTGTTGAGTTGATCTTCCATCCACTCGCGTTCCAGAAGAGCCATCAGGGATACGCCGTAAGTATCTTCGAAATACCGAATGAGTTGCATGGCGGCGGGTTCGCCTGACGTATTTTCGTATCCGGCATCCTTCAAGAATCGAATAATCTTTTCTTCCATGGGTTTACTGGCTATGTTAGTTCTGTTCGTAAAGTCCTATACTATTACGAATCAGGCGTCGCGCAGGCTTCTCTTTCCCTTGTCTGATCGTCTTTTATATAATCGGCTCCAAGGCGAGAGATCTAAAAGACAAAACCGCAGCCTCCAAAGCGTGCGATGATTTATGGATAGATGTTTTGAGAAAACGTATATGACTCATTTCATGTCTTCTAGGAATTCTTCTTTGTTTGCATTTCTCCTGGGCTCCCTGGTATTCTGGTTCTTGCTGATCCGGCCTGTGCTCGGACAAAGCGCCGATCCCTGGCAAATGTTCAGGCAGAATGCCTCGAATACAGGAGTTTCGCCTCTTAATGGGCCCTTGCTGCCGGACCTGGCCTGGCGATTCAACACCGCCGGATTTACGTATTCGTCGCCAACGCTTACCGGCAATGCCCTTTACGTTACCTCCGACGATCAGCTTCTGGCCTTGAATCTGGACGGCTCGCTACGCTGGTCCGTCACCCTCAGCGAAGCGGTAGAAATCGACGGCGTGGACATACAGGGTATTGTATCAACGCCCGCCGTTTCTGACAACGGAACGATCTTCGTCGGCTCCCTGGATGGCATGGTGTACGCCGTGAGCGCTAATGGCGCCATCCTGTGGTCTTTCGACACCGGCGAAGAGGTATTCTCCTCGCCCACGATCGGCCCTGACGGAACCGTGTACGTGGGATCCCGATCGGGATCCGTGTATGCCTTGAATCCCGACGGCACCCTGCGCTGGAGCGTCTCTCTGCTCGGAGAATTTTTCTCGACGCCCGCGCTGAGCGCGGACGGCAGCACGCTGTTCGCAGGCTCGACCGAAAACGTACTGTATGCGCTCGACGCCGCCACGGGCGCCCAACTCCCCGGAGGCGCCTTCGTCGAAAGCGAGATCGTATCCTCCCCTGCCGTCGGTCAGAATGGGACGGTATATTTTGGCACGGTAGGGAACCGGGTGTACGCTATCAACGGGCAGAACGGTTCGCTGGCCTGGCCGCAGCCGTTCGAGACGGACGGATCGATGGTCTCTTCCCCGGCGATAAGTCCCAATGGTACGCTTTACATCGGTTCGTTCAACGGCACGTTGTACGCCATTAACAGCCAGTCCGGTACGCTGAAATGGACCTTCAGCGCGGACGATGCGATCACCGCCTCGCCGGCGATTGACGGCAACGGATGGATTTACATCACGTCTCTGGACGGTTCGCTGTATGTACTCGAAGACCTGGGGGCCCAGGCTTCTCTGCGATGGTCCTTCGAGGCCGGAGATCCTGTATGGGCGTCTCCCTCCATTGGCCCGGGCAACATCGTGTATATCGCTGCCAGCGGTACCGAGACCCTTCCCGGGACCGTCTTTGCCATCGGACAGGCCCTTTACGACGTTTCCCTCGAAGTGGCACTTCGCAGGCCGGTCGCCGGCCAGGATCTCCCCCTCTCCGTCCGCTCCACAGCCGGACAAGCCCCGATCTCCGGAACGCTCTATCACCGATCGGCCTCTGAGACGCAATTCACCCCGATTCCTTTCAACGGTGGGATGGTGACCATCCCGGCCATCGAAGTTACCGAGGATGGGATCGCCTATTACGTCGAAGGACCCGACGGAACGTTCCCCGATCGAGCTCCCAGCACACGCCCCATCTCGCTGTCCGTGTTCACCTCTCGGGCCACTTCGCAGGTCGAATTGATCCCGCGGAGGTACAAAATGGTGTCCGCACCCTTTACGCTCCGCGATCCCGAAATCGCCGCTGTTCTGGATGAATATGGACCCTACGGCGGCGTCAACTGGCGTCTTCTTCGTTGGACCGGGACGGCCTATCAAGAATTTCCCAACATCGACGTCGACTTCGAGCCGGGCGCCGCGTTTTTCCTGATCACGGACAGCGGCGACCCGTTCGATGTCCTGAATGCAACGTCGGTCAATACCTCGACGCCGTTTTCTATCGCCCTTCAGCCCGGCTGGAATCAGGTCGCCAACCCGTTCGGATTTCCCGTAAGCGCCGATCCGGTATTGAACGTCGACGACGTCGCGGCGATTGCCTATTACGACGGCATCGAGATGATCCAGGACCCGGCATCGATTCCTACCCTCGATCCCTGGGAGGGCTACTTCATCTATAACCAATCGCAAGAAGCCGCGGCGATTCAGATCCCGAACACACCGGCCAGTACGTCGGCGGATCAAAACACCGCCGAAAAGAATGAGGACCGCCAGGGCGTACGCCTGCAACTGATCGCTTCTGTGCAGAATACCGACCTCCGCGATTCCCAAAACTGGGTGGGTTTTCATCCGAACGCACGCGAAGGCGCCGACCCGATGGATATCATCGAAGCCCCCCCCTTCGGGGACCACGTCCGCCTCTCGATCGAAGGAGAACATGTGCCCCACGCGCTGGACTTCAAACCCCTGTCGGCCCAGGGAGCCTCCTGGACCGTCACTCTCTCCCGGTCTTTCGCCAGCGAGCGCCTCTACGATCACCCGGTCTTTCTTTCGTTCGCCGGGTTCGACCAGTTGCCCGACGGGTTTGACGTCGCTCTCATCGACCGGGATCTGAAGGTAGGCCACCTCGTATCGCCCGATCGCATAACGATCGACTGGGATGCATCTGTCGATCTCAGGCGTTTCAGGCTTATCGTCGGGCCGCCAGCGTTCATCGCTGGCGAGCTGGAGGACCTCCCCATCGCGCCGGCGACGCCTTCACTGGCTCAAAATTTCCCGAATCCGTTCCGCCTGACAACTACGATACAATACCAGCTCGATCAAAGATCGCACGTATCGCTCGTCGTTTATGATGCGCTCGGCCGTGAAGTTCGTTCACTCGTCGACGACACCCAGCTACCAGGCACGTTCACCGTCGTCTGGGACGGCCACGACGATGCCGGCCGGTCCGTTCCGAGCGGGATGTATATGTACCGGTTGAAAACAAACACGTACCTGGACGCCGGACAAATGATACGCGTTCGATGAGTCCGTCACTGGGTTCCGCCGGCTTACCGGTACACACGGCGTACACTCCCTGTGATCGAACCGCCCAAACACCCTGATCCAAACGACA